>JBBRBI010000012.1:0-87035 GCA_038206015.1 Bryobacterales bacterium
CCAAATCCCTATCCGGTAGCTGCGATGAACAGCACTGTTGCTTGTGCCAACAAGATTCGGAGCGACACAACGTTTAACATCCGGATTGACACGATTTATCTGATGGGCAACGAGGGCGTGGTGGACCGGGACTTCCTGCAGGTCGTGGCCAATGTGGAGCAAATCAAGCCGATTGTTTTCGACAATGGAACGGTAGCCGCCTACAACAATCCTTACTTCAACGCGAACCAGCAAAAGGGTATGTGGATGGCGACAACCGATCCGGCGCAGTTGGCCGGTTTGTTTGCCCAAATTGCCGCTTCTCTGATTCGCCTGAGTCGCTAACAGCGGTTCTGGTGGCATGATGGGAATTGCCCATGAAACGAAGACAATTTGTTGAAACGGTGGCGGCGATCTCTTTCGCCGCCACTTCTGCGCTTGCGACCAGCACCCGAGCCAAAGAACTTTACACAGAGGTTGCCGTGATTGGCGGTGGGACGGGAGGTTGCGCGGCTGCGCTCGGGGCATTGCGCGAAGGCCGACGCGTTGTCATGACCGAAGAGTGTCGTTGGGTGGGTGGGCAGTTGACCTCGCAACTGGTGCCGCCGGATGAACATCCGTGGATTGAGATGTTTGGCGGGACGCGAATGTTTCGAGGATATCGGGAGGCCGTGCGGGCTTATTACCGAGCGAACTTTCAATTGACGGAAGAGGCGCGCGCGAGAGTGCCGTTCAATCCTGGAGGGGGGAGCGTGAGTGGGATTACGCATGAGCCCCGGGTGTCGCTGGCAGTGCTGGAGGCGATGCTGGCGCCGTATGTTGCCAGCGGACAGTTGACGTTGCTGACGGAGTTTCGACCGGTGGCCGCAGATGTGGTGGGAGACCGGTTGCGTGCGGTGACCGTCGAACATATGCAGGAGAAGCATCGGGTTACGATTAGCGCGCCGTATTTTATCGATGGGACAGAGCAGGGCGATCTGTTGCCGCTGGCTAAATGCGAGTTTGTGACGGGGTTTGAAAGCCGTGCGAAGACCGGAGAGCCGAGTGCGCCGGAGAAGGCGCAACCGGATAACATACAGTCGTTTACGGTGTGCTTTGCGATGGAGTATCGCGAGGGCGAGGATCACGTTATCGACAAGCCCGAAGATTATGGGTTCTGGCGCAACTATGTGCCGGCGATGAAGCCTGCGTGGCCGGGGAAGCTGCTGAGTTGGGAGATGAGTAATCCGGTGACGCTGGCGAAACGGAATGTGAGTTTTGATCCGCGGCAGGATGAAGGCTCGGCTGGTGGGCCGTTGAATTTGTGGCTGTACCGGCGGATTCGGCGTCGCAAGAATTACGTGAATTGGGACAAGGATGCGGACATCAGTCTGGTGAATTGGCCGCAGAATGACTATTGGCTGGGGAATTTGCATGGCGTGAGTGAGACTGAAGCGGCTAAGCATTTACGCGGGGGCAAGCAGTTGAGCCTGTCACTGTTGTATTGGATGCAGAAGGAAGCACCGCGAGCGGATGGTAAGGCGGGATGGCCGGGTTTGCGTTTGCGGCACGATCAGGCGGGGACCGAAGATGGATTGGCGATGTATCCGTACATTCGCGAGAGCAGGCGCATTGAGGCGGAGTTCACGGTGTTGGAGCAGCATGTGTCCACCGCGCTGCGCGGGGCGGCTGGGGCTGAGAAGTTTACCGATAGCGTCGGCACAGGTAGTTATCGAATTGACTTACATCCATCGAGCGGCGGCGATAACTATATTGATGTAAGTTCACTGCCGTTTCAGATTCCGATGGGGGCGCTGATTCCAAAGCGGCTTGAGAATCTGCTGGCCGGGGCGAAGAACCTTGGAGTTACTCATATTACAAACGGTTGCTACCGCTTGCATCCAGTTGAGTGGAACATTGGCGAAAGCGCGGGGGCGCTGGCGGCTGAGGCATTGCGCACGGGTGAAGCACCTCGGAAGATCCGGAACGATGTGAAGCTGCGAGATGCCTTTCAGGCGAGATTGAGAGCAAGAGGAGTGCAGACCGAATGGCCCGTTTTATCGCCACGTTAGCTTTGCTGGGTTGTGTTGCCTGGGGACAGAAGATTGACCCGGTGAGTGTGAAGAAGCTGGCGGTGGCGTGGCGCTACTCGCATGGCGAGAATGGTGCAGACACGGGTGGGCGACGACCGGGCTTTGCCGCAACGCCAGTAATGGCGGAGGGCAAGTTGTTTATCGTGACGCCGAAGGGGTCGGCGATTGCTGTTGATCCGTATACGGGCAAGGAGATTTGGAAGGTGGCGCGCGCGGGGGAGACTCGCCGCAGTTGGGGCGCAGCGTATGCGAAGGGGCGGCTGTTTTATGGGACGCCCGATGGCAAGTTGATTTGCCTGCTGGCGAAGAATGGAGAGAAGCTCTGGGAGACCGATTTGCGCGCAGGATTGCATGCCGGGCATCTGTCGCAGAACATGCCGCCGACGGTGTTTGGCGATTTTGTGATTACCGGTGGGGAATTGCCCGAGGCGGTGAGCGAGGGGCCGGAGGGGATGATTCGGGCATGGCGGCAGAGCGATGGCAAGCAGGCGTGGGAGTTCCATACCTTGCCGAAGGATGGGGAGCCTGGGGCTGAGACCTGGGCGGCGGGGTCCCGCGTGGGCAGGACCGGGGTGAACGTTTGGGGGCAGTGTGTAAGTGACGAAAAGGAAGGCGCGGTGTATTGCCCTGCGGGTAGCGCGAGTTATGACTTTTATGGCGGTGACCGGGTGGGTGCGAATCTTTATGCCAATAGCGTTGTGGCTCTCGATGGGAAGACTGGGAAGTTGCGGTGGCACCGGCAGTTGGTTCACCACGATCTTTGGGATTACGATTTACCAGCAAAGCCTGTGTTGATGGAGTTGAAGCGGGAAGGGAAGACGGTGCCCGCGCTGGCGCAGGTGACGAAGATGGGCTTTGTGTGGTTTCTGGATCGGCGGACGGGCGCGCCGGTATTTGGCAGCGAAGAGCGGAGTGTAGGCAAGAGTGATGTGCCGGGCGAGGTGGCTTGGCCGACGCAGCCGTTTCCTGTGAAGCCTCAGCCGCTGGCGCGGACATCGTTTGCGATCAGTGATCTGAATACGCTGACGGCGGAGTGGGCGGCGGAGTGTCGCGCATTGTATGAGCAGGTGGGGAATGCCGGAATCTTTGTGCCGTGGGAAACAGCCAAGTATACGTTGATGTTGCCGGGGACCTTGGGTGGGGGGACCTGGAGTGGCGGGTCTTACGACGCCGAGCGGCGATTGCTGTTTGTGAATAGCAATGAACTGGGGATCGTCGGCAAGATGGTGCAGAAGGGTGGCAAGTGGGTTCGTGAATCGCCAGGCACGCATGCCCGATTTGCGACCAAAGACCTGGTGCCGTGCACGCTGCCTCCCTGGAACACGCTGAATGCGATCGATGTGGATACGGGCGAGGTGCGGTGGCGGGTGCCGTTGGGTGAGCTGCCGCAGGCCAAGGCTAAGGGCTTTGATAAGACGGGGGCTTATGGACTGGGCGGGTCGATTTCACTTGCCTCGGGGGTGGTGTTTATTGGGGGGACGGCGGACTCGACGTTTCGAGCTTTTGACGCTTCTAGTGGCCAGACGCTGTGGGAGATGCCGATGAAAGCGAGCGTGTACGCGACGCCGATGACCTACACGAGGCCGACAGACGGCAAGGAGTTTGTCGTGGTGGCGGCGGGCGGGGGAAGCTTTTTCCCAGGGCCGCTAGGGGACGAGCTGGTGGGCTTTGCGCTGGGGTCTGCGCCTCGCTAGTCGAAGTATTCTAATTGGTATGAGACGGATCCATCTCTATTTGGAAGACGCCCTTTGGGCTGTCCTTAATGCGCGCGCCAAGGCTGACCGTAAAACGATGTCAGAGCTAGTGGGCGAGGCTGTGCGTGAGAGCTATCTCAGTACGCCTGTCGAACGCCTGAAAGTGATGGTCGAGTTTGTCGGCGCTTCCAAAGATTTACCGGAGCAGGGGGACCCCACAGGGATGGTGCGTAAGCTTCGTCGTGGTTCGAGAATCCAACGGCTATTCGCCGAATGACAGTTCTTGGCGATTCCGATATTCTTAGTGGAATGAAAAATGGCCAGCTCGCGGTGTCGCGGCTGGCCATTCTTCGCTTTGATCGTCTTTATCTTACAGGACTTGCTCGCTGAAGTTCTCGAGGATCGATTTGATCTTCTGGCAGAACTGATCGGCGAGGGCCCCGTCGACCAGGCGATGGTCGAAGGTGAGGGCGAGGTGAGCCTGGCTGCGGATTGCGATCATGTCGTCGATCACGACCGGGACCTTCTCAACTGCGCCGATGCCGAGAATACCGACATTGGGCTGGTTGATGATCGGAGTGGCAAAGATACTGCCGAAGCTGCCGAAATTGGTGAGCGCAAAGGTACCGCCGGAGATTTCGTCTGGCTTCAACTGCTTGCTGCGAGCGCGATTGGCAAGATCGACGATGCCGCGCTGGAGGCCGACGAGATTCATCTCATCGGCATGCTTGATGACGGGCACGATCAGGCCAAGGCCACCGTCGAGGGCGACGGCGATGCCGAGGTTGATCTCGTTATGGAAGATGATGTTGTCACCCTCGATCGAGGCATTCAGGAGCGGGAAGGCGCGGAGGGCTTCGACAGCCGCGCGGGCGATGAAGGGCAGAAAGGTGAGACCGAAGCCATAACGGGCGGAGAACTCATCCTTATGCTTGGCGCGAAGCTTAGCGACCTTGGTCATATCGACTTTGTGCACGGTGGTGACGTGGACGGAAGTTACCTGCGACTTGACCATGTGCTCGGCAATCTTGCGGCGCATGATGCTCATGGGTTCGACGCGGGTCTTGGGGGGAACTGCACCGGCGGGAGGCGGCGGGATGGAGGCGGCGGCGGATGCTGCCACTGGTGCTGCGGCTGCCACTGGTGCTGCCACGCTGGCGATGGTCTGGTTCGCCTGGCTCTGCATGTGCGACTCGACGTCCTGCTTGGTGATGCGACCACCGGCACCGGTGCCGGGGATGCGGGCGAGATCAATGTTGAACTCGCGGGCCATCTTGCGGACCAGCGGAGAGAGAGGTCCATTGATCGAGTCTGCTTCAGTAGCCTGTTGAACCGGGGCCGGTGCAACAGGGGCGGCGACAACAGAGGCGGGTGGCGCGACCGGAGCGGGTGGCGGGGCCGGAGCTGGGGGCGGGGCCGCGACCGGCGCAGGCGCTGCTGCGACTGGCGCTGGTGCTGGTGGTGGTGCTGCTGCGGCCGCCTCCCCACTACTGATGCGGGCCACGATCGTATTGATCGAGACTGTAGCGCCCTCCTGCACCAGCACCTCAGAGAGAATGCCGGCCGAAGGCGACGGAATTTCTGTGTCCACTTTGTCGGTGGAAATTTCAAAAAGCGGCTCGTCGCGCTCAACTCGATCACCGGGCTTCTTGAGCCAGCGGGTAAGAGTTCCTTCGACGATCGACTCGCCCATTTGGGGCATTACGACATCAGGCATGCAACGGTCTCCTGTAAGGGTTCAGTAAAAAAATCAGTACACGGTGTGTGTCGTGTGTGGTGGAAGATCTCGGCGATATGGCGGGTCAAAACGCCAATCACTTCATGCCGACTGGCGCTGACTCCGAGCGCTCGCATCGAGGTGACGGGCAGCGTGAGGCCGCACGGCACGATGTGCTGAAAGTAGCCGAGGTCTGTATCGATGTTCAATGCAAAGCCATGCGAGGTGACCCAGCGTGAGATGTGAACGCCGAGCGCGCAGATCTTGGCGGGGGTGCCGTTGGGTAACATCACGTAGACGCCCGTCTCTTTGCCGTCGCGAGTGTGAGCGATGATATTGAAACCAGCAAGCGTGCGGATGACCGCCTGCTCGATGGCCTGAACATAGGCGCGCACATCCTTGTTCCAGTTGGTGAGATCGAAAATCGGATAGCCCACCAGCTGGCCGGGGCCATGGTAGGTGACGTCGCCGCCACGATTGGCTTCGTGAATTTCAATGCCCAGGCGGGCCAGCAGGTCGCGACCGGCGAGAATATTGGATTCGCTTGAATTGCGGCCCATCGTGATTACATGCGGGTGCTCGACAAAGAGCAGCGTATCGGGCGCGAGGCCTGACTTGCGCCGCTCGACGAGATCCTGTTGGATCGACCAGGCTTCGCCCCAGGGACGCAGGCCGAGGTCGATGACGTCCAGATCAGGCATTGATCGCCATTCCGTAGACGGCACTAAAGGCTTCTCCGACGGCTTCATAAAGCGTGGGATGCGCGTGAATCGTACTCATCATCATCTCGACGGTGGCTTCTGCTTCCATCGCGACGACTGCTTCAGCGATCAACTCATAGCCATGGTGGCCAATGATGTGGACGCCGAGGATTTCTCCGAAGGTTTCGTCGGCGACGACTTTGACAAAGCCCTCGTGATGTCCGCTGATGGAGGCCTTGGAATTAGCGGCGAAGGGGAACTTGCCAACCTTGACTTTGTAACCCTGGGCGCGGGCCTGGGTCTCTGTGAGTCCGACACTGCCGATGCCGGGATCGGTATAAGTGGCACCGGGGATGGTGTTGCGGCGGATGGGCCTGACTTCGGCTCCGGCAATGTGAGCAATGGCGACCAAGCCTTCGGCCGTTGCGACGTGCGCCAGTTGCGGGGTGCCGGCGACGATATCGCCAATGGCATAGACGTTTGGCTCGGCGGTCATTTGGAAGCCGTCCACCTTGATGAAGCCGCGGTCCACTTCGGCCTTGATCTTATCGAGACCAATGTTTTCGGTATTTGGCTTGCGACCGACGGCGATGAGCAGGCTTTCGACTTCGACTTGCTCCTGTTTGCCGTTGGCGAGGGTAGCGGTGAATTGGACACTGTTAGGGCCAGCGACGATGTTCTCGACTTTGGCACCGGTTTCAATGCGAATCCCAATTTTCTTGAAGCAGCGCTCCAATTCTTTGGATACTTCTTCGTCTTCTACCGGGACCATGCGGGGCATCATTTCGAAGATGCTGACTTCACTGCCAAAGCGCCGGAAAATGCTGGCGAATTCTGCGCCAACCGCGCCTGCGCCGATGATGCCGAGCGACTTGGGGACGCTGGGAAGTTCCAGGATCTCGATATTGGTGAGGATGCGCGGGGATTGGGCTTGCAGATTGGGAATCATGCGGGCTTCTGAACCCGTGGCGATGATGATGTTCTTCGCCTCGATAATCTGAGTCTGCCCATTGTTGGAGACTTCGATCTTGCCGCCGCCAAGGAGCTTGCCGTAGCCGGCAATGACCTCGACTTTGTTCTTCTTCATGAGGAACTCGATGCCTTTGGCGTGCTTGGAAACGATCTTGGCCTTGCGGTCAATCACGTTTGGAAAATGCAGCACGGGGGCTTGGCAGGAGATGCCTTCCTCTTCAGGATGCATGAAGTAGTCCCAAACGCCGGCGCTGTGGAGGAGGGCCTTGGTGGGCACGCAACCCACATGGAGGCAGGTGCCGCCGAGTTTGGGGGATTTTTCTATGATTGCGGTCTTTAGACCATATTGGCCGGCTCGTACGGCGGCTGAGTAGCCGCCTGGGCCGCTGCCGATGATAACAACGTCGTAGGACATGTGGCTTCTTCAGTGTATCAAGTGGGCTTGAGGAGCCATGGAACGAAAATTGCAATTCAATCGTCGGTGAGAATAGAAACTAAGCATATGAATTGGCAAATGTTGGTGGCGAGCATTGCGATGGTTTGCGCAGCCCAATCGCCGAACGCGTCCTATCCGGTGCGGGCGGTGATCGTAAAGGGCAACAAGATTCTCAAGGCGGAACAGGTAGTGGCCTTCGCAGGGATTCTGCCTGGTGCGACAGTGAAGCCAAGCGAGATGGACGCGGCGATGCAGAAACTGCTCACCTGTGGCTATTTTGACAAAGTCGGTTATCGCTACGAACCGCGCGACCAGGGCTATGCGCTGGAGTGGGAGATCACGGAAGTGACAGTGTTTTACCCGGTCGCGTTTGAAGATATCCCGGCCAAAACAGACCAGGCCAAGGCGATCCTGAAGAAGATCGACCCGCTATTTGGCGACAAGATTCCGGCGACTCAGGAAGTGCTGCTGCGCTATGAGGTTGAGCTGAATCGGGCGCTGAATGTTACGGCGGCCGGGGACTGGATTCGTGGACAGTTGGCATCGGACGAGAAGGGCAATCTGGTGGCGATGTTTCGGCCAAAACGAGTGCTGCCGACGATCAACACCGTCGATTTTACGGGCAACAAGCTGCTGAATTCAGAAGATTTGCGACCGCCAGTTTCCAGCGCAGCCGTGGGTGTGGTGTATCGCGAGGCGGAGTTTCGCGACATTCTCGATATCAAGATTCGACCGATGTATGAGGCTCGGGGGCGGTTGAAGGTGGCTTTTCCCAAAATCATGGCGACACCCGCCAAAGAGAAGGAAGTCAGCGGCCTCGATTTGAAGGTGACGGTTGAAGAGGGAGAAGAGTACATGCTCGGGGAGATTCGCATCGAAGAGGTGGATGGGCGAACGGATGACTGGTTGCGTATCGGTGGTTTTCGCCAGGGTGTGACCGCGAACATGGGGGAGGTCGATGCGGGGCGGCGCAGGATGGAGATGGCGATCAAGCGCAATGGGTATCTGGATGCGAAAGTGACCGGCAAGAGGACGATCAATGAAGAGCGCAAGGCTGTCGATATGGACTTTTCGATGGATGCGGGTCAGAAATACGTGTTTGAGCGCCTGGTGGTCAAAGGTTTGGATCTCATCTCAGAACCAGAGGTACGCAAGCTCTGGGGGATGAAGAAAGGCGCTTCGTTTAACCCTGAGTATCCGGATGTTTTCCTGAATAAGCTGCGCGAGGATGGGGTTTTTGACAATCTCGGGGATACCAAGAGTGCGACCGACATCGACCGCGAAAATCACAGCGTTGTTGTGACGCTAAGTTTCAAGGGAGCGCCGCCGGTAGACCCTAAGAAAGACAAGAAGCCGCAGGGGCCGCCGCTGTAGGGTAAATGCGGCCAGAGTGCCCGTCCGTGGTATTTTACAGAGGTAGTGTCCTCGTTTCAAATTCAACTTCAGCAGTACGAGGGCCCGCTCGACCTCTTGCTCGATCTGATCCGCAAACACCAGATCGACATCTACGACATTCCCATCGCCAAGATCACTTCTCAGTATCTGGCATACATGCAGGAAGCCATGGCGATGGATATCGAATTGAGTTCGGAATTCGTGTACATGGCGGCGACCTTGATCCATATCAAGAGCAAACTGCTATTACCGCGCGACCCTGAACTTGAGAAACTGATGCCAGAAGAGGATCCTCGCCAGGAACTCGTCGATCGGCTTATCGAACACGAGCGCTTTAAGGGCGCTGCGCAGATGCTTGAGCAAAAGCGTCAAATTGAAGAGGCCATCTGGACGAACCCGCAGGTGGATCGCCTGATGGGAGCCGAGCAGGACCCAGGGCTGTCGGTCACGCTTTTTGACCTGGTAAAGACGCTGGAGTCGGTGTTGGACAGGGCGAAAAACCGTCCGATCTATGAGATCGTCGGCGAGGATGTAACTGTTCCGGAGATGATCCAGCAGTTGCACGGCATTTTTGAGCGCGTGGCCACTGGTCAGCGTTTCAGTGCCAGGGAATTGTTTGAGAATCAAAAGAGCCGAAGGGCGATGATTTGCCTGTTTCTGGCGATTTTGGAGATGGTGAAGCGGCAGGCTCTCGACCTGGTGCAGGACGAGATCTTTGGCGAGATTGTGCTGGCGCGAGGCCAGGGTTTTGCGGAGGCTTTCCCGAAGGAAGCTGACCTTGAAGCCGTAGAAAAAGAATACAAGTAAGAACATAACGAAGAAGAGATGGAAGAACAGAACCCTGTAGTTGAAGCGTCGTTGGTGGAAGTGGTTGAAGCCGTTTACGACGTTGAACAATTTGTCGAAGAGAGCCACACGATTACGGAAGAGGACGAACTCAAGCCGATGATCGCGTCGATTCTTTACGTAACGGAAGGACCGATGACGGTAGCCGACATCGCCAAAGGACTGGGGCGCGAGCCGGCCCTGGTGGAGAAGCTGATCGGGGAGTTGACCGAACTTTATGAAAAGGCCGAGCACGGATTTCAGATTCACTCCAAGGCGGGTGGATATTATTTTGGAACCAAGCCGGAGTACGACGAGGCGTTGCGGCAATTCTTCCATAGCCAAAAGCAGCCACTGAAGCTGTCACAGGCGGCAGTTGAGACGCTTTGCATCATTGCCTATAAGCAGCCAGTGACGGCGCCGGAGATTGCGCAAATTCGCGGCACGCAGGGTGTTGGCAGCCTGAAGCCGCTCCTGGATCGCAAGTTGATCACAACGGCGGGACGCAAGGACGTGGTGGGCAAGCCGGTGCTGTACAAGACGACACCCGAGTTTCTATTGCAGTTTGGCTTGAAGGATCTGAAGGAATTGCCGACCTTGAAGGAATTTGAAGAGCTACGTCGTTTGGCGATGGACGACGACCTCATGCCCATTGCAGAGGCCAAGGGGCCGCAAACTGCGCCTGAGGAAGTCATCGTAGAACCCATAGTTGAAAGCGCCGAGAGCGCCTGATCGGACGGAAATTCATTGGCTGAAGAGCGATTGCAAAAAATTCTCGCGCAGGCTGGCATTGCCAGTCGACGCAAGTCCGAGGAATACATTCTCGAAGGACGGGTCAAAGTAAACGGCAAGATTGTGACGACGCTGGGCACGAAAGCCGACCTGGACAGCGACCACATCAAGGTAGACGGCAAGTTACTGCACAAGCCGGAGCGGATGCTGTATCTTGCGCTGAATAAGCCGCATGAAGTTGTCACAACAATGAGTGACCCGCAACGCCGAAAGACCGTCGCGGACCTGCTGCGTGGGGCAAAAGAGCGTGTGTACCCGGTGGGGCGCCTCGATTATCACAGCGAAGGGTTGTTGCTGTTTACCAACGATGGCGAGTTTGCCAACCGCATCATGAGTAAGCGGAATAACATCGTCAAGACCTACGTAGTGAAGGTTACCGGTTCTCTCGATGAGAAGCAGATGGAGACTTTCCGCACCGGGGTTCCGCTGCATGGCAAGAAGACGAAACCGGCGGGGCTGAAGCTGTTGAACCGCTCAGAGAATCCCTGGTACGAAGTGCAGCTGACCGAGGGACGTCAGAATCAGATCCGCATGATGTTTAAGCATTTTGGCTTTCTGGTTGAGAAGCTTAAGCGCGTCAAGATTGGTTTTCTGGAGTTGGCGACGCTGAAGCCCGGGCAGATGCGGCACTTGACTGCGCAAGAGGTGTCGAAGTTCAAGCGATTGCTGAAGATGGATCAGGATCTCGACGTTGACGATTGAGGGAATGACGATTGAGGCGATCCTGCGCGACGCAAAGACGATTGCCGTGGTTGGACTCTCAGGTGACCCGGATAAACCGAGCTACGGCATCGCACAGGCCCTACAACGCTATGGCTACCGCGTGATACCGGTGAATCCGCGCGAGGTGGAAGTGCTGGGGGAGAAATCGTACGCTGCACTGGGGGAAATTCCCGTGCCGGTGGACATTGTGAATGTGTTTCGTCGTGCCGATCAGACGCCGCCAATTGCGGCCGAGGCTGTTGCTATCGGCGCAAAATGTTTGTGGCTGCAATCGGGAATTGTAAGCGAAGAGGCTGCAGCGATTGGGCGCGCGGGTGGTCTATTGGTCGTCATGGACCTTTGCATCATGGTGGAGCACCGCAAGCTTAGCTTGTAGGCTGATTCCAGCGGCGAATCACCCGGCGGCCGTTCTCCCAACCGAGCACCGAGATGGTGGCCGTGTTGAGGGCAAACAAGCGGGAATCGAGGGGCGGAAGGCCGAGGTAGTGGGCCGCGATGAGCCGTAGCATGTGCCCATGGGCAAAGAGGGCAACATCTCCCGCGACTTCAGCGGCTTTAGACAGAATCCTGCCTGCGCGTAAATAGACTTCATCGATCAATTCGCCACCGGGTGCACCGTGGGTCCAGATGGTCCAGTCGGGAATTTCCTTGCGCATATCAGTTGCGGTGCGACCTTCGGCCTGGCCGTAGTTCCACTCGCGAAGATCGTCCTGTTTGACGGATTGCTCAAGATAGCCTGCGAGCTCGCAGGTTTTAAGGGCGCGCTGCAAGGGGCTGGCCCAGACGGCAGCAAAGGGATGCTTTGCCATGGCGACGCCGAGAGCCCGAGCCTGATCTTCGCCAACGGGGGTGAGCGGGATGTCCGTCCAGCCGGTGTGTTGGCCGCTGAGGCTCCAGGCAGTCTCGCCATGACGGAGGAGCCAGATTTCGTTATTGGATTGCATTCTTGGATTGAACTAGAGCGCGCGGCGGATTGTGAAGTCGTAAGCTGCTGTTCCCACGATACCGCCGAGGATGGGTGCGAAGATCGGGATGAGCCAGACCGTGCTGCCCTCGGTAAGTCCGTTGTTCTTGAAGCCAGCGAGGACGGTGAAGAGGCGGGGACCAAAATCACGGGCTGGGTTAATGGCGTAGCCGTGCATGCCACCAAAGCTCATGCCGATGGCAACGACAATCAAGCCGACCAGCATGGGGCTCAACCAGCTTGGCGCCTGGAGATTGTTGTCGTCCGTCAGAGCCATGACCAAAAACAGCAGGAGTGCGGTGCCGAGGAACTGATCGATGAAGCCAGCCAGCGGCAGGTCGGGGAATTGGGGGAACGTGGTGAAGATGCCAGCCGAGTGCTCAAGACCGGGGTCCTGGGCGAGAAAGGCCGGGCGGTAGTTGAGGTAAACCAGCGCCGCACCCACGAAGGCCCCGCTGAATTGCGCCAGGAGGTAGGGGCCGACCTTGGCCCAGGAGAAGCCACGGAAGATGGCGAGCGATATTGTGACGGCTGGGTTGAGGTGTCCTCCGCTGATCTTGGCGCTCACTGCGACACCCATCATCACCGCCAATCCCCAGCCCAGGGTGATGTTGGTAAAGCCGCCATTGACGACCTCGCCGGGCGTCCCGGTTCCAAAAAGTTGGGTCATGGCGACGACGCCGCCGCCGAACAAGAGGATGATCATCGTGCCAATAAATTCGGCTGCCACTTCATAGAACAAAGAACCAAGCATCCCGCGATTCTATAATGAGCGGTATGCCTTTGGTTGTTTTATTGCTTCTTTTTCAGATTGGGCTGTCGGCGCAAAAGCCCATGACGCCGCAGGAACTTGCGGTTTATGTCAAGGCGAACTACACAAAATACGAGCACCGAGTGCCGATGCGTGACGGAAAACGGCTGTTCACGGCAGTCTATGTGCCCAAGGAACCGCTCAAGGCCTATCCATTTTTATTAAGCCGGACCCCTTACAGTTGCGCGCCCTACGGTGTGGACAAGTATCGCGGCAACCTGGGGCCGAACGAGCGCTATGTCTCGAGCGGCTACATTTTTGTTTACCAGGACGTGAGGGGACGATTCTTGAGCGAAGGCGAGTTTGTCGAAATGACGCCGCATCGGGCAGTGAAGCGCGGGCCAGCGGACACAGATGAGTCCACCGATACCTACGACACGATCGAGTGGCTTTTGAAGAACGTCAAGGGCAACAATGGCAAGGCTGGCATCGTGGGGATCTCTTACCCTGGCTTTTATGCAGCTGCAGGCATGCTGGAGGCGCATCCGGCGCTGAAGGCCGCCAGTCCGCAGGCTCCGATCATCGATCTCTTTATGGGGGACGACGCCTATCACAACGGTGCGTTTTATCTGACCGCTAACTTCGGCTTCTACACCGGATTTGGCAAGAAGAAGTCTGAGCCTGAGTTGCCGGATCGCAATGCCCGGCAGATCGAATTTGGGACGCCCGACGGGTATGACTTCTACAAGCGGATGGGACCGCTGGCGAATGCCGATGAGAAATACTTCAAGCGGGAAAGCGCCTATTGGACGGACTTGATCTCGCATACAACTTACGATGAGTTCTGGAAGTCACGCAATCTGGCGCAGCATGTGAAGAACATCTCGCCAGCCGTGCTGACGGTGGGGGGATGGTTTGACGCGGAGGACCTTCAGGGGCCATTGCGACTGGACGCGGCAATTGAGAAGCAGAGCCCTGGGACCACGCATACGCTGGTGATGGGCCCGTGGGTCCATGGTGGGTGGGCGAGGGGCGATGGCGACAAGTTGGGCAGTGTTGGGTTCCATCAGAAGAACTCACCGTGGTTTCAGGAGAAAGTCGAGTTTCCGTTCTTCGAGTTCCATTTGAAAGGGGCGGCTGACCCCAAGCTGAGCCGGGCGATCATGTTTGAGACGGGCAGCAATCGATGGCGTAACTTTGACGTCTGGCCGCCGAGGGGCGAGGCGAAGAAATTTTACTTCCAAGCAGGGGGGAAGTTGAGTTTCTCGCCGCCGACACAGAGTGAGAGTTTCGATGAGTACGTCAGCGATCCGGCCAAGCCGGTGCCATTTGTAGGGTACATCACGCAGGGCATGTCGCAGGCGTATATGGTTGGCGACCAGCGATTTGCGACCGGGCGCCCAGATGTCTTGAGCTATGTAAGTGAAACATTGGAGGAGGACTTGATCGTGGCCGGGCCGCTGAAGCCGCAATTATTCCTTACGTCGAGCGCGACTGATGGTGACTTTGTGGTGAAGCTGATCGACGTGTATCCCGATGATTATCCGGAGCAGGGCGGCTATCAGCAGTTGCTGCGAGGCGAGCCGTTTCGAGCCAAGTTTCGGGAGAGCTTTGAGAAGCCCAAAGCAATCGAACCCGGTAAGTTGTTTGAGGTGAATTTCGCCATGCCGGACGTCTGCCATGTATTCCGCCGCGGGCATCGGGTGATGGTGCAGGTGCAGAGCAGTTGGTTCCCGCTTGTCGACTTGAATCCGCAGCGATTTGGGGATGTCCCGACGACGAAGGCGACAGATTTCGTGAAAGCGACGCAGCGCCTGTTTCACGATGCGCGGCGGCCAAGTTCTGTGGCGGTGACGACCATTGGGATGGTGCCTTAGCCCCTTTAGGCAAAGCAAAAACGGCCATCCGGGGCAGGATGGCCGTTTTTGAGAGCGTCTAAAGGTATGTGTTAATCGGCACGCATGACGTTTTCCGCCATCAGTCCCTTAGGACCTTGCTTTACCTCAAACTCTACGTCAAGGCCTTCATCTAGTGAGCGATAGCCATTCATCGCGATCGCCGAAAAATGTACGAATACATCCTCGCCGGTGGAACGCTGAATGAAGCCGAAGCCCTTCGCGTTGTTGAACCACTTCACTTTACCTTTTTCTTTTTCCACTGTTGTCTGTCTCCTGACTGGAGCAGTCCTCCGGAGGTGAGGACCGCAAAAAAACTTCGCTTGATTCTCTCAGATGAATATTTTGCGTGCAACAAAAAAAATGCGCGCGACAGTAAAATCTACCTATTTAGTACTAGAAATGGCGATGAAATAGCGAAACGAGGGGAAATGCCAGGTAATTTTTGCTTGGGAGAGTAAATCTAGTTGGGTAAGCAGTAGCTCTAATTCGGACCGCCGCCAAGCTGCGGCAACGCTCTTCATTCCGTCGCTGACAGTGATTGGATGCCAACCAAAGACAGAGGATGTCACAGGCAGAAAGTAATAGGCGAGCCAATGGCGGTGGAGGTCCTGAATTAGCAATAGCGCGCTGCTGACGCGTTGCATCTCAACGATCAAGCGGCCTGCCGCTGTATTGTCGAAGTGGTGCAGGAACAGCGAAGAGTGGACAACGTCGAAGCTATCGTTTGGAAAAGGCAGCGCAAAGGCGTCGGCCTGAATTTGAGGCGGTGGCGCGCCGCGCAGGTTTCGAAATTGGAGATCCAGGCAAAAGACCTTGGAGTTGGGAAAGGCTGACCTGACGGCAAGGGCCAGATCGCCAGTTGCGGCGCCGACATCGAGAAATCGGAAATGGTCGTGATTGGCAAAGCGGCGGCGAAGCGAAGCGATCAAATGGCGGCTGGCACCGGTGAGACGGTTGATGCGCGCGATGTCGGCGAGATTGATCGCGGCCACTTCGTCGGGGACGGAATCCATTAATTCCTGCTCTATGAATCGATGCTGCACAGTCCAACATGTAACACTATCCCGTATGGACTTTTTGGCAGGCAACATGGGTTGGATCGAAGTTGTGTGTGGCCCCATGTTTTCGGGCAAGAGCGAGGAACTGATTCGGCGGCTGCGCAGAGCGATGATTGCGCGGCGGCGGGTGCAGGTGTTCAAGCCGGAGATGGACGACCGCTATTCGAAGGAAGAAATCGTCAGCCACAGCGATCAACGGCTTGGTTCGACTACCGTTAGCGGCGCAGACGACATCTTGAAAAAATTGGATTGGCGGACGCAGGTGATTGGTGTTGACGAGGCCAATTTTATGGGGCCGGGGCTGGTGGAGGTGTGCAATCAGTTAGCTGACTCGGGGAAGCGAGTGATTGTTGCGGGGCTCGATACAGATTACATGGGCCGACCCTTTCCCCCGATCCCGGACTTGCTGGCAATGGCGGAGAGCATCACCAAGACATTAGCGATTTGCATGAGGTGTGGTAATCCTGCAAAACAAACGCAACGGCTTTTCGATAGCGCGGATCTAATTGTTGTAGGTGCTGCCGATTTGTACGAGGCGCGCTGCCGGGCATGTTTTGAGGCGGGTGCGCCAAAGCAAGAGTGGTTGCCCTTTTCGCCGGCGATTATTAACCGGCACTAATGGCGGCTCTGCCTGAATCTGGTAAATTGAGCCAACAAGGAGAATCAAGACATGTCGGATATGAACATGGGACAGCCCCCAGTGGCGGGCAGTGGAGGAGGCGGGCTAAAGATCCCAATCCTGTTTGGCGCGGTGATCGCGTTGCTGGCCTCCAACGTATGGTTGTTCCTCCAGTTGGACAAGCTGCGGGGCGAAATGGACAAGGTCAACATACAGACCGAGGAAAAGCTGAGTGATGTGCGCCAGACGGCGACTGCGACGACCCAAACCAGCCGTCGTAATCTTGAAGCGCTCCAGGAGCAGCTTGAGACCGCACGGCGTCAGGCGGCCATGGCAGTGGGCCAGGCCAAAGTGGAGGCAGACAGCAAGGTAGCTCAAATGGTTACCCGCCTTGAAACTGAACAGCGCAAGGTTAAAGAGCAGCTTTCCACCGAGATTACGCAGAAGGTGGGCGAGGCTTCCGCTGTGGCTGAAACCAACGTGAATGCTGTGAAGACTGAAGTCTCTGCGGTGAAAACGGACGTCTCCAACACGAGGTCCGAACTTGAGAAGACGATCGCGAATCTGACCAAGGTGACCGGCGACCTGGGAGTGCAGAGCGGCTATATCGCTACCAATGGCAAAGAGCTGGAAGCACTGAAACGGCTTGGCGAGCGCAATTATTTTGAATTCAACCTGGGTAAGACTAAAACCCCGACCCGAGTTGGAGACATCATGGTGATGCTGAAGAAGACCGACCCCAAAAAGAATCGCTATACGATCGAAGTGACAGTCGACGATCAGGTTGTCGAGAAGAAGGACAAGACGTCGAACGAGCCTGTACAATTCCTGACTTCGAAAGCGCGACAGCCCTACGAGCTCGTAGTGAATCAAGTCAAGAAGGACGTGATCGTGGGCTATTTGTCTACACCCAAGGTGATGGAGCCTCGCAAGTAGGTATCGCCGCAGGAAGTTGACCCAATTCTGTTTGGAACGCCGCTTCTTGCATAGAGGCGGCGTTTTTGTCTCTCGGGTCGCTCAGTTGGGTATTTTTTTCGCGAATCCAGGCGTTGATTGATCTGAATTGTGGAAATTTTACGCCTTTTCTAACAGGAAGCAAGGATCGCGACTATTGGCATGTGAATTGCAATCAGAAGTGGCAGTAGGGGTTATTTCATATGTGCGTCAAAGTTTTGGTGAAGCCGATTCCAAGTTTGGTTCTGCCCGAGATTCATCTGAATGAAGATTTTCGGCAGGTCCTGGACCTTTGGGTCTTTCTATTGAAGCCAGCCTCGACGGCAGCTTTTTTACTCGCGTTATGGAGCATCGGGTCCGATGCGGGCTGGACTTCGCAATTTGTATTTGCGAACGGGTTTAGTTCGCACTGGCAGCTCTGGACGGGATTGGGTGCTGTAATGTTTGCGCTGGGCGCATCGTTTGAGAAGAACTTCGCAGAAGTCTAGGTGCCTTTGATATTGTTGAGTTAGCAGGGCGGCCTGCGACGTCTACTGAACATGCGATATCCGGGCGGATCTTCTTACTCATCCTCGCCATCTATGTCCATCCCGCCAGGGGTGAAGTTTCTGTTGATCAGCAACACTGCGATCTTTGTCGTTTACTTTCTGTCGGTGATCTTCGGCTTTAGTGGTCTGTTTGCGCCGTTACGGTTGATCCCTGAACAGGTTGTTGGGCGGCTCTATGTCTGGCAGCCCCTGACATATCTGTTTCTGCACGATCCCAACGGCTTCGGCCATATTCTCTTTAACATGCTGGCGTTGTTCATGTTTGGCAAGACGCTGGAACAAACCTGGGGTACGGAGCGCTTTCTTCGTTACTACTTTGCGTGCGGAGTGGGATCAGGGATCTGCGTCATCCTCGGCGGTTACTTGACGAATACCCAGTTCATCCCGACGATCGGTGCCAGTGGTGCGATCTTTGGACTGCTCCTGGCCTTTGGCATGCTGTTCCCCGACACGACCGTCCTGATGAGTTTTCTGTTCCCGATCAAGGCGAAATATATGGTGATGATCGTTGGGGCGATCACCTTTTTGAGCTCGTTGCAAGTCAACAGCGGCGTCAGTCACATCGCGCATCTGGGTGGCATGCTGGTGGGCTACCTGTTGATCAAGACGGAGTTGGGCAAGCGGCAGATGAGTCGCAGTCGACCCAGTAATGCATCGCTGTTGGCTGGTGCCTACGAGGCATGGCGCGAGTACCGACTTCGTCGTGCGAGGAAAAAATTTCAAGTCTACATGTCTAAACAGAACCGTAAGGACGACCCGCGCGTCCACTAAGGCAGTAGTTGTGTGTGCGATACAGCGTCTGCGATACATTGTCTGCGATAGAGTGAGGGTCATAGTGATGCAAGAAAAGTCTTCAACGGTGATTGGGCGGATTATCGGGGCTCGGCTTAGCTTGTGGCTAATGTCTGTCGCCCTTACGGTAGCCGTGCTCGGCTCGGGTCAGCCAGCTCGAGCTCAAAGCGGCCCCAAGAAGGAGAGCGGCGAGACCGTCGCCAAGCCTCGCAAAAAGGCAGGCGACAAAGAAACGCAGGTTGAGGCAGAGCTGCCGAAAATTCCTTCGAAATTGAACAAGAAGGGCCAGGCTGAGTTGCCTGACGGATTGCCTACCTTCCGCACCGACTCTACAAACGTCAATGTCGATGTCTCTGTATTGGACAACAAGGGTCGGTTCATCCCCAACATTCCGGCTGGGAACTTCCGGGTGCTGGAAGACAACGTGCCGCAGAAGGTTTCCAATTTTGCGATGGGCGAGGCACCGATGACGATCTGCATGGTAATCGAATTCTCTAACCTGTTCCAGCAATATTGGAGCAGCAGTTGGTACGAGACGCTGCAGGCGTCCTACGGTTTTCTTGAGACGCTAAAGCCGGAAGACTACGTCGCGGTAGTGGCCTACGACTTGAGGCCGGAAATCCTGAGCGACTTCTCAACGGATAAGCGAAAAGCATATGAAGCGATGCAGCGTTTGCGCATTGCGGCCTTTAGTGAATCGAATCTTTACGACGCCATCACGGATACCGCAGAGCGAATGAGCGAGATCGAAGGCCGAAAGGCGATGGTTGTCATCGCATCGGGCATCGATACGTTTTCGAGACAGACCTTCGATCAGGCACGTAAGAAGATTCAGACGGCCGGAGTGCCAATGTATGCGATCGGGATCATGCAGGCACTGCGCGAGATGGTGGACGCACGCGGGGGAATGGGCGCGATTCAGCGGCTGGACTTCCTGCAAGCCGACAATCAGATGCGGACTTTTGCCAAGGAGTCTGGCGGCATGAGCTTCTTCCCCCGCTTTTTTGGAGAGTTCCCCAGCATCTATGGGGCGATTCATCAGGCGATGCGGAATCAATATTCTTTGACCTTTGCGCCCACGAATCAGGCGAAGGACGGCAAATTCCGAAAATTGCGCGTCGAGCTGATCAATCCGCAAACGAATGAACCGCTGCGCATCGTTGACGAGAAGAACAAGCCGATCAAATATCAGATCGTTGCTAAAGCTGGATACACCGCTCCCCGCGAAGTGGAATAAATTTTCCACGGGCTTTGGGACAGATGTCAAGAACCCAAACTTGTGCCGAATCAGAGGCATAGAAAATCATTTGACGCGCTGAAAAGTTCTCTGCTACCTTGCAATGGTCTGCATGAGAATCGTTAAGTCAGCCGCCGCAACAACCCCAACGACGATCCTGCTCGTGGACGACAACAAGATGGGTTTGGCCGCTCGCCGTGCGGTGCTGCAAGAGATCGGTTACACCGTGGTCACCGCGCTGAATGGGCAAGAGGCATTGACTGCGATAGAGACCTTGGCTGCGACCGAGAATCAGAGTATCGATCTTGTGGTCACGGATTGGAAGATGCCCAAAATGGATGGCCTCGAGTTGATTCGGCGATTGCGTGAAGCCGACTTTCCCTCCCCGATCATTTTGCTGTCTGGCTTTGCCGACAGCTCCGGGATGAGCGAAGACAAGATCGGTGCGGACGCGATCGTGCAGAAAAGTGCGAACGAAGTGCAAGTCATGCTCAGCACCGTGAAGCGACTGTTGAACCGCAAGGCAACTCGTAAGCTGCCCGCCAAACAAACCATCAAAGCTTCGGCCACAAAGCACAAGGCTGGGTAGGCTCGGCTGACGGTTCCAATTGAGACGTTATAGTGAGAACTTGAAACGGATCTCACTATCAGCATTCTTAGCTTTCCTGGGACTTCTGCGTCTTTCCGCACCCGGCCAAACCCGCACCGCTGTCGCACGAGCAAAAAAGACAGTTACGACCAAAGCTGCGACCAAAGCGCGGCCACTGCCGGTAGTGAGCCCCATTCAATTCCCCCGCAATACTTCCACTGAAGTGAAGCTGCTGATGCGCAAGTTGACGACGCGCGAGATGGTCGCTCAGATGGTCATGATTCCCTTCTACGGCGACAACCCCTCGCGAAAGCGCCGTGAGTATCAGGAATTCCTTCGTCTCGTCAAGCAGACCGGAGTGGGTGGATTGATCCTGTTAAATCGCGTTCAGAACGGACAGGTACGGCAAGCGGAACCAGTTGCTGTTGCGGCCTTTCTCAATCGGATGCAGAAGGAAGCAAAGCTGCCACTGATTGTCGGTGGGGATTTCGAGCGTGGTGCTTCGATGCGTATATCGAATACAACCAAGTTTCCGCACGCAATGGCCTATGGTGCCGCCAATGATCTTGTGGCGACCCGTCGGACTGGAGCAGCCACCGCCCGGGAAGCCCGCGCCATTGGATTTCACTGGGTGTTTGCGCCAGTGGCTGATGTGAACAACAATCCGGACAACCCGATCATCAACACTCGCAGCTTTGGTGAAGATCCGGCGCGGGTGGCGGCCCATGTCAAGGCATTTATCGAAGGGGCCCACGAGTCCAAGCGCGACGGCATCCTGGTCACGGTCAAGCACTTTCCCGGGCACGGCGATACGGCGACTGACACACATATCGGATTGGCGCGAATTACCGGGGATCGCGAACGATTGGATCGTCTGGAACTGGTTCCTTTCAAGGCGGCGATTGCCGCCAATGTCGATGGAATCATGACTGGCCATTTGTCGGTGCCGGCGCTTGAGGATCAGGAACTGCCGGCGACGGTCTCGGCAAAGATCATGACCGGACTCCTGCGCAAAGAACTGGGCTTTGAGGGATTGGCGATTACGGACGCCATGGATATGCAAGGCTTGATCAAGCAGTTTCCAGGGGGCGAGGCAGCTGTCCGGGCGATTGAGGCTGGTGTAGACGTGCTGCTGATCCCGTCCAATGCTGATGTTGCGATCCGTGGCGTGATGGATGCTGTGGCGTCGGGCCGCATCTCGCATGATCGTCTGCACCAGAGCGTCGTCAAGATCCTGAACGCCAAGCATCGTCTGGGCCTGATGCAGAATCGACTGGTAAACCTGGAGGAGATCAGCGAACAGGTCGATTCGCCTGAATTTGCAGATCTGGCGCAGTCGGTTGCGGAGAAGGCATTGGCGACGATCAAGAACGACAACGGCATCCTGCCGCTGCGCACACCGGCGACGGCGTGTTTGGTTACGCTGTCAGAGGGGCGGCAGTCGAACTCGGGGAAGCGAATCATTGAAGAGGCGCTGGCGCGTGCTCCCAGGATGAAGACGATGTGGCTGGACCCGACCTTATCGGCTGACGATCTTGCAGAGTCTGCAAGGCAACTTGAGCCATGTTCGGTTGTTGTCGTGGCGGCATTCGTCGTCTCTGCGTCATTTCGCGGTGATGTCGCGCTGGCTCCCAATTTTCAAGTCTTTGTGGATGCTTTGTTGAGCAAGCCTGTTCCGGTGGTGCTTTGCGCGGTGGGTAGTCCCTATGTGTTGCGGCGCTTTCCGCAGGTGGCTGCATCGGTGGCGACTTTCTCCACTGTGGTTACGAGCGAAAGCGCGTTGATCCGGGGCTTGTTTGGTGAAGTGCCGATGAGCGCTCGCCCGCCGGTAACAATTTTCACGTCAAATTGATACCCGAGTTTTGCCTCTGACCCCAGGCCATACAATCTAGTGATGAAGTTCGTCGGTATTTTGATCATGCTGGCCCTTGATCAGGGCGGCGACGATACGATTCGAGTCAATGTAAATTTGGTCCAGTTGGACGTCACTGTAACGGACAAGTCTGGCAGGCATGTGCCCGATTTGACCGCTGCGGATTTTGAAGTATCGCGCAACGGTAAGCGGCAGGCCATCAAGAGCGTGATCTTTGTTCCGGGACAGCGAGTCGGAGTCGCAGCGGTGGAGAAGTCCCCAGACAAGGCTATGGCCGAGATGCCGTCTGCTCCGCTGCCGGTAAAACAGTTGCGCGCCCAGGATGTGCGCCGTACGATTGCGCTGCTGATCGATGACCTGAGTATGTCTTTCAGCAGTAGCTTTTTTGCGAAGGCCGCTTTGCGCAAGTTTGTAGAGCAGAGTATCCAGCCGGGAGACCTGGTGGCTTTGTTCCGTTCCTCTTCCGGTCTGGGGATGCTGCAGCAATTCACCTCCGACAAGCGCCAGATTCTGTTAGCTATCGATCGCACAAAATTTCGTGGCATCAACTCGGTTGACTCGCTCGCGCCCATGACGAACAACCCAAATGAAAGTGACCCAACGCTGGCCGAACAAGCAATGGAGCAGCGGATTCGCGAGGATATCAACGACCGGGTACGCCAGGACATAGTTACCGCAGGGATGTTATCGTCGGCAAATTTCGTTGTACAAGGTCTGCGCGAATTACCCGGACGCAAGTCACTTGTGTTGTTTTCTGAAAGCGTGCAACTGGTCGACACTCCACGTTCGATGACCAACCCCGGCATGTCAGCCCAGATGCAACAGATGCCAGGGGCCCAGGGGGGCACCCGTGACCGGACTCTGGCCGCGATCCGCAACCTGGCCGATTTGTCCAATCGCTCCGGCGTTGTTTTGTATACGATAGACCCGCGCGGCCTTGTCTACACAGGAATGACGGCCGCCGACCAGCCTTCGGGAGACATTCGCAAGTCGCTGGGTCAGACGCGACAGCGCCAGATGGATTTTGATCTGTCCCAGGATGGCATGGCGATGCTGGCCGAAGAGACAGGCGGCATCTTTTATAGAAATACCAACGATCTTGGCGATGCTCTGAAAGCGGCTCTCGATGATCAGGAGGGATATTATCTGGTGGCCTTCCAGCCGGACGATGCGACCTTTGAGAAGGCCAAGGCAGGAGGGGACGTCTATCACGATCTGCATGTGAAATTGAAGCGATCCGGATTGAAGGTGCGTTACCGGCGGGGCCTCTACGGGGCAACCGATGAGCAGCGTTTACCCAAGTCCGTGAACCCAATGGCGCACGCGATGGTTTCGCCGTTTCGATCTGTGGAGGTTCCGCTCAAGATGACGCCGCTGTTTGTGGATGATGAAAAACGGGGCTCGTTCCTGCGCACGCTACTACACATCGACGCCTCTGAGTTTACTTACACTGAGGTCGCAGCAGACAAAGACGACAAGAGTCAGACTCCCTGGAATCAAACTACTATCGACGAGCTGGTGATGTTGTTCGACGAGTTCGGTCGTCAAGTAGAGACCGTGTCCAAGACGCATACGATCAAGGTGCGCGGCGAGGCATTTAAGTCGGTCATGCGTGACGGGATGCTTCAGGAACTCGATATTGCGGTCAAGAAGCCAGGACCGTATCAGTTGCGGGCGGCAATCATGGACCAGACGTCGAAGAAGACCGGCTCGTCAGCGCAATTTATCGAAGTTCCCGATCTTAAGAACAAGCGCCTGGCGATGTCTGACCTTGCTCTGTCGAGTCTGGGTTGGATGGAGCGCAGCGATGTGGCGGGCGGCCCGGCCCGGCGCATCATCAAGCCTGGCTCCAAGCTTGCCTATGCAGCGTACATTTACAATGCCAGGGTGAGTAAAGAAAAGAGCATACCGAACCTGGAGACGCAGGTTGTACTTTTCCGCGATGGGAAAGTCATCTTTACGGGCAAAAAGACGCCCTTTCAGCCTAAGGGCGGCAGCGAGGGATCGCGCTTCTCAATCGAAGGCAATATGCAGCTTGGTGCTGCGACGGCAGCGGGCGAGTATGTACTTCAGGTCGCCGTGCATGACATTGACGCGCCCAAGAAACAGCAGTTCTCGGTGAGATCAATCGATTTTGAGATCAAGCCGTGAATTAGAGCTTCGAATAGAGGAAGGTAATTGCGCCGATCACGCTGGCCAGCAGGATGCTGTGCTTGAACGTGAAACGGAAGAGTCTGGCTTGATCGGCGGTGGACATCTTGGTGGCTGCGGCGGCCACAGCAATCGTCTGCAATGAGATCATCTTGCCCATCACGCCACCCGATGAGTTGGCTGAGGCCATCAGCACGGGGTCCAACCCAAGCTTGCCTGCGGTAACGACCTGTAGGTTGCCAAATAATGCGTTGGCGCTGGTGTCGCTGCCCGTGAGGAACACACCCAGCCAGCCAAGCAAGGCGCTGAAGAAGGGGAAGAGCACTCCTGTCGCGGCAAAGGCCAATCCGAGCGTGCCGGTTGAACCTGAGTAATTCATCAGGAATGCCATACCCAGAACACTGCAAACCGTCATCGTTGGAAGGCGCAGTTGCAAGAGGCTTTCTTTGATGACGACAAGAAATTGCAGGGGCTTGACTCCCAGTACGATTGCACTCAGGATCGCTGCAACCATGCACGAGGTGCCGGAGGCAGCCAGGAAGTTGAAGTTAAAAACCGCTGCATATGGGCTGGCTTTGGTCATCACTGGCGGCATCCGCAAGACCAGATTGTGCAGGCCGGGCCATTCGATTTTGATCGCGGTGGATAGCAGAGCTTTGGAAATCGGCTCATAGCCCCATAGCAGGACACAACCGACCAGCAGGAGATAGGGGCTCCACGCGTGAAGGACTTCGCCCCAGGGAAGATTCATCTTGCTGTTCTTCTTCAGCACCAGGTAGAGAAGTAAGGCAAAGATTGCGCTAAGCGAACTGAGGATGTCGACAAGCTGAGCGCCGAGATAGTTGGATACGGCAAATTGCACGCTGGCAAAAGCGCCCCCGCAGAGCAGGGCGGGGAAAAGAACGCGGCGCATCGTCGGGATACCCTCTGTAGCCGCAATCAAGTAGGCAGGGATGATGAAAGATACAGGGGCGCAGATGCGTCCTACCTGGCCGCTGAGTTCCGCCAGCGGCAGGCCCGTGATGCCCGCCAGAGTTACAACCGGGATGCCGATCGAACCGAAGGCGACTGGCGCGGTGTTGGCCAATAGGCAAATGGCGGAAGCCTCAAAGGCTCCAAAGCCCACACCCACGAGCATGGCGGCGGCAACGGCGACCGGCGTGCCAAAGCCAGCTGCGCCTTCAATGAAGGCACCGAAGGCAAATGCAATCAATAATGCCTGGAGTGGTCGCTCGCCAGTCAGCGAGGCGATTGAGTCCTTAATCGTTTCAAATTTTCCGGTGACGAGGGTTAGCCGGTAGAGGACGATGGCCCAAACGATGATCCATGAGATTGGAAACAGGGCGAAGGCCGCGCCGTATCCGACACTGGCAATGGCCATGCTGGCGGGCATCCCATAGCCAAAGAGCGCAACCAGCAGTGCTGAGGCCAGTCCGCACACGGCGGCCATCCAGGCGGGTTTTCGCAATACGCCCAGCATCAGCAGCAGGACAAATATGGGAATTGCAGCTACGAGTGCGCTGCCCCATAAGCCTAGTCCAAACATCTCGTAATTTTGCGACCAAGTATTATTCATACCAAGCTCATCATTGAATCACATTTCGTTTGTCGCGAATTTCACGAATTGCTTTTGCGAGGTCTTGCGCCTGAAATACTGGCAGCACTCGACCCCTTGGGCCAGCCTTGACGAACTTCTCCAGCAGGTCTGTAGTGTCAATCACCCAGGGGGTGAGCGCGACGTAATAGGTGGGTGCCAACTGCGCCCTTTGCTCTCTAAGCAACGGAGAAAGTTTGTCGCCCCAGCGCCAGGACGGTCCGAGGAAAACTACAGCATTGCTGGCTTCCGCTTGCTCAATCTCCTTGCGCATCATGGCCTCCAGAAATTCGCCCTCGTTGGCCCCCTGCAGCGTTTTCATCGATACGGTGCCAAAGCTCAAATCGCGCAGTACGTCCACCAGCCGGTCATAATCCGCCGCGCCAAAATTTTCGCTCTCAAACAGAACGCGACGCCCGTCGAAGTCAAAGACAGTGACGCGAGCCTGGCCGAAGCCGCCAACATCCAGCAGGCTGGTAAGCGAGCTGAGCAGGAGATTGCGATCCCACGGCGAAAGCTTCGTCATGATCCTGCGTCGCATCAGGGGTGCGGCGTGAATGTAGACGCTAAGCTTGCCCTTGCCGCCAACGATCCCTTTCCAGCTCTCCTGGCCGCTCTCAGCAACTACGCCAGGGGCGAACTGTGTCGGCAGGTCGAGTTTCTTGGCCTCAACGCTCCAGGTCTTGCTGCAGCTTCGACCCAACGAGTCGGCCAAAAGCAAGGTCACATCGTACTTGCCCGGGCCCACGACGAAGCCGCCGCCGAGGGTGATCTCAACTCCCTTGGTCTCCCAGAATTTTGCGGGGATACGCCGGGGAAGGCCAGCCCGCGTGTACAGATACGATTTCTCTTTGGATGCGCCGCGCGGTGCGACTTGGACAGCGATTACCATTGGCCGATCTCGACCACCATTGGCAAACTGTATGGCCGGGACCACGATATCGAAACCCGTCCAGAACTGAAAGTTGAAAGACAGCCGGGCAGGGTAGGGGCGGATGGTGCACACCAGCTTGCCGGATTGCTTCTGCGCCGCCTTCTGATCTTCTTCGAAGTACTTGGCCATCTCAAGGGCCCGTTTACTGCCGACAGGCAACAGCATCTGACCATGGGCAAGCCCCGCGATACCCAGCAAGATTAGGCAACTCCGCATCCTGCACTCATCATCGCACCGCCTTCGAGTTATTCCGCTCGTGCTGCGCGTGCCACAAGCAGCCCGAGTACGTTGGAGGCGGGTATGCCATCGAGCATGGCTTTCACGGCTTGAGTAATGGGAAGTTCCACGCCCTCACTGGCAGCCAGTTGTAAGGCAACAGAGCATGTCGCGACGCCTTCGGCCACCATGGGGGTCGAGGCCACGATGTCGTTCAAGGAACGCCCCTTTGCCAGTTCGATCCCGACGCGGCGGTTACGGCTCAGTTGGCCCGTGCAGGTGAGCACGAGATCGCCAAGGCCCGCAAGGCCGGCGACTGTCTCGGCCCGTCCACCGCAGGCAATCACCAGGCGAGTGATTTCAGCGAGGCCGCGGGTGATGAGCGCAGCTGTGGAATTGCTCCCAAGACTCAGGCCCTCAACTGCGCCAGCCGCAATCGCGATGATGTTCTTGAGGGCGGCCGCGAGTTCCGCGCCAACAATATCGGTGTTTGTGTAAAACCGCAGGTTGCCCACCGCGAAGCCCACTTGTATCTCGCGGGCAAAGGCTTCATCCTCGCTCGCGATGACGATTGCGGCAGGCTCGCCTGCTGCGATCTCGCGGGCGAAAGTTGGGCCGGTCAGCACGGCGGGCGCGTTGGTCAACCTGGCCCCAAAGCACTGCTGCCCGATCTCGGACATTCTCAGAAAGCTGCCCGCCTCGATACCCTTTGTTGCGCTGATGAAGGATATTGGCGCGGTGGCTTGAGTGGCCACTGTTGTTAGCACGTGGCGCAGATGCCGGGACGGTACGACGCTCAACACCCAGGGCGCGACAGTGAGTTGCGATGATGCGTGTACATTGGCTGGCAACACGAAGCCTGGGAGGTAAACATCGTTGATTCGCGACTGTTCCATACGCTGGGCTAATTCTTCAGAATGTACCCACAAATGGATCCGCTCAAAGCGGGGGGCCAGCACGATTGCCAATGCGGTGCCCCAGCTTCCTCCACCAAGTATTGTCAGTTCTACTTGCGCCATTGAAACTGGTTTTCCGTGCCTAGGCGCAGGCGTTCGATGTTGGATTGATGACGCCAGATGATGAAGGTTGAAGCAACGAGCGAGGCCAGGAGGACGGGCCAAGCAGGGTGCAGAATCATCCACACCGCCAGCGGAAAGAAGAATGCGCCGCAAACCGAGCCCAATGATATGTAGCGGCTATAGCCGACGATCGCGATGAACAAAATCGCGATGCAGAAGAAGGGCAGCGGCACCAGATAAGCGAAAGCGCCGGCAAAGCTGGCTACCGCCTTTCCTCCCTTGAATTTCATGAACGGAGAGAAGCCGTGGCCAAGCATTACCGCCACAGCCGCTGCTGACATTACCGCGACGTTGCCGTCAGTGAATCGGTCTGCGAGCCACACGGCAAGTACGCCCTTGCCAATGTCCAACGCGAGCGTTAGCAGGCCAGCCAGTTTGCCGCTAGTGCGCAGGACGTTCGTTGCACCCATGTTGCCGCTACCTAGCTGAGTGACATCCTCGCCCGTGCGCCAGCGCACGATCCAGGCACCAAAGGGCAGGCTGCCCAGTAGAAAGCAGACGGGAAGAACCCAACCGGCCGTCGCAATGAGACTGTTCAAAGTGGAAACTCTCCGATCACGCTGTAAGTGCTGGCGGCCTCGCCGGGCTCGCTCTTATAAAGAAGAAATTTGGTTGCTGTACTGTTGCCAAACTCGGCACTGGGCAGTTGCGCAATTGCCTGACGCAAAGCTACAAGATTCGTGCTCGCCCCTTTGATCCTTGCAATTGTCAGGTGCGGAGAGTATGCGCGTTGCTCTCGAGGGAGCCCGAGCGATTCGCAGGCTTCTTCGATGTTGTGTGCGAGCGTGAGCAGAGACTCCGGCGCTCTTACCCCTGTGAAGAGCACTCGCGGCTGATGCGGGTTGGGGTACCAGCCAAAGCCGCCAACGCCAACGGCAATTGGTCCCGGCCTGGCCACCGCTGCAAGCGCACGCTTCAACTCATCGAGCCGATCCAGGTCCCATGCGCCGATGAATTTGGTTGTAATGTGAAAATTGTCATTGGGGCTCCACTGGACCGGAGCCAGCGGCCGCAGATGTTCGAGCACCAGCTCCAGATTGCGGCGGACAGGATATTCGATGGCAAAGCCAGTAAAGAGCCGAAGCGAGTTTGGCACGATCTTAAATCGTAACTTCTTTTCAAGGGACACAATTCTTGTCGCTCGCGAGTTGCTGGGCATGTGGCTCGTTCTGGGGGACAAGGCTGCGATGATCCGCGAGACGGAGGCCTACCTGCCAACCGGTGACCCTGCAGCGCATGCCTACGCCGGGCGGACCAAGAGGACGTCGGTGATATTTGGTCCACCAGGACATGCCTACGTTTATCTCAACTATGGGCTGCACTATATGCTCAACGTCGTCGTCGAGCCGGAGGACACACCTGGTTGTGTGCTCATTCGCGCTGCCGGGGAATGGACGGGGCCGGGTCGACTGACGCGCGGGATGGGCATTGATCTGAGTCACTACGGTACTGATTTGACCGGCGGCGATTTGCGCATTCACGAGGGTAAACGGATCGACGACGCGCGAGTTCAGGTGACCCCGAGGATCGGAATCAGCAAGGCGACCGACAAACATCTTCGCTTTTTAATCGCCCCCTGAACAATTCTAGGTTATACTCGTGATTCCTATGGCTGAGCACGAAAAATTCCGAGCACTGGCGGCAACGCTGGGGCAAATTGAGAAGCAGTTTGGAAAGGGCTCCATCACTCGCCTCGGTGCAACCGAAGCGATGGTTCAGGTGCAATCGATCTCTACGGGATCGATCTCGCTGGACTATGCGCTGGGCATCGGTGGCTTGCCGCGCGGGCGCATCATCGAGGTGTTTGGGCCCGAGTCTTCGGGTAAGACTACGGTCGCGCTGCAATGCGTCGCCCAGGCCCAGTTGGCTGGAGGCATTGCCGCGTTTATCGACGTAGAGCATGCGCTCGACCCAATCTACGCCCATGCTTTGGGTGTAGATACTGAGAATTTGCTGGTGTCGCAGCCAGACTATGCAGAACAGGCGCTCGAGATCGCAAGCACGCTGATCCAGTCGGGTTCGATCGATATTCTGGTGGTCGACTCGGTTGCGGCACTCGTGCCCAAGGCTGAACTTGATGGTGAGATGGGCGATACCTTTGTTGGCATTCAGGCGCGCCTGATGTCACAGGCGATGCGCAAGCTTACCGGTAATGTTTCCAAGTCCAATACCTGTCTGGTGTTCATCAACCAGATTCGCGAAAAGATCGGCGTAATGTTTGGTAGCCCGGAGACCACCTCGGGTGGCCGCGCGTTGAAGTTTTACGCCAGCGTTCGCCTGGATATCCGCCGCATCAGCGCGATCAAGGATGGCGACGTGGTTGTCGGTAACCGGACCAAGGTAAAAGTTGTCAAGAATAAAGTTGCACCGCCGTTTCGCGAGGCCGAGTTCGACATTATGTACGGCCTGGGAATCAGCGTCGAGGGCGACCTGATTGACATTGGAGTCGCGCAAAACCTGGTTGAAAAGTCGGGCAGTTGGTACAGCTATAAGGGTGAGCGCATTGGACAGGGACGGGAGAACGCCCGTCAGTTCTTGAAGGATCATCCGGACGCAATGGCTTCACTCGATGTCGAATTACGAAAAGTCCTGGGTTTGGCACCCAAAATCGAGGCTCCGGAGGCATCGCCCGAGACTCCCGCGAAGGCTGCAAAAGCGGCTAAAACGTAGAGCTTCGATCCTGTTTGCCCTAAAAATAGGCATTCCAATGCCCTCTAGACGAAAAAAGGCCCATTTAATGGGCCTTTTGCATATCTTTTCTCTTTACATCGTTGTAAAAAGTCCCGTATGATGAGGGTGCGCTTGAGGCTGAAACATTTTTTTGAAGAAATGTTTTGGCTCCGAAGTAGTAATAGTTGGATAGATCGATAAGGAGCACGTTCAATGGCTGATCGGATGACACAATCACAGTTGATTAAGGAACTCGCGGAGAAAATGGGTCTCTCCAACAAGGTAGCGAAGGAATTCATCGTTGCCTACGCAGAGATCGCAGTTCGCGAAACCAAGAAGATTGGTGAAGCCACCCTGCCGGGTATCGGCAAGCTGGTTCGCCAAGAGCGCAAGGCTCGCACGGGTCGTAACCCTGCCACCGGCGCAACCATCAAGATTCCGGCCAAGAAGGTCGTCAAGTTCCGCGTGGCTAAGGCCGTCAAGGACGCGATCGTACCGCCGAAAAAAGTTAAGTAGTCTATCGGTTTTCCTCTCCGGTAAAGCCCCCTGTCTGTTCGGTGCCAAAAGCGCGATCAGACAGGGGCATTTTTATTTAGGACGGAACGCGTTGTACAACCCGTTTGCCAGCGTGAGGCTGAGCGCGGCCAGTGCAAAGTATTCGCGATAGGGTGCGAAGTTGCCGGTGATCAAATGCACTGCGACGCCCATGATGGGCCCGAGCAGGGCCATCCAGTCTGCCAGTTCTCCAGCGCGCTCATGTGCCGAAATGATCTGGAGCGCAAAGGGTACAAAGCAGGCGATGCCCGCTCCTAGCAATGCGTAACAGATCAACATCCAAACGGCGTTGTCTGGTTGCGCCATTGCGCCCAGGACTGCGCCAATGCAGAGGACGTTGCCTGCCAATACAACGCGAGCGAGGTTTAATCCAGCCGCGCATCCGGCTGAAAAGCGAACTGTTCCCACGACGATCCAGAACACGCCAGACAACAGGCCCGCCGCCATCAGCGCTGAGATTTGGCGGCTACCCAACTGCATTGACGTTGCCAGAACCCCTGACCATGCCGTCGCCTGCGTTATCGTAAACACCTCAGCGCAATATGCGGTGAATGCCAGGCTGATCGGCGTCTTTGTAGGCCAAGTCGCAGCAACATGCGTTACGCCTGTTGACTTCCATGCTGGCAGTCTTCCTCGCAGCCACAGGCCGATTGGCAGGCCCAGCATCAACGCCAACGAGGCAGCGTAGGTGGCTTGAGATGTGACATCGGTCAACCACGCATTTACGAGAAACGACTCACCCAGGCCAAACCCGGCGCACGATTCGAGGATGAGAGTTGAGTTGAACGAAAGGCCTAAGGGCTCGCTATCGCGTTGTATCGACGTAATGGCGCGATACAACCCCGCCAGTGCTATACGCGATGCTGCTCCCTGGAGTGAATACGCGATCAACAGCGGCACCAGTCCTTGAGCCAGTACGGGCAACCAGACGGCCACCGCGAGCAGCAGCAACCCCAAGCCGCCAGACAAGCGTTTCCCGCTTTTTCTCAGATAAAGATTGACGGCCAGCGCCGTCACCGCCCCAGTCGCCAGCACCAGGCCAAACTGAGGCAAGCTAAGGCCGCTGCGCACCTGTATATAGCCGTTGAGCACGGCCATGCCGCACAGGTGACCAAACAGGAACATGCCGACGGCGGTTGGTCCAAAGCCGGGCAGTAGTTTTAGGAGCAGTCTCAAAGGGGGGAAACTGTTAGTTTAGGATGACGACGATGAGGTTGAGGCACACAATTTACGCGATGCTGATTTTGCTGGTCATCGTCTTGGCGGTGGTCGCGATTCCGATGTTCATCATCCAGCCATTTCGTTCGCAGAGCGCGACGAACTTGCAGTTGGCATTGTGGCTCCGCCACTGGGGCCCATGGGTGGCCAGTATTTGCGCGATGTTGGCAGTTGTGCTGGCCTGGCGAAGCCGCCAGTGGCAAGCGATCGGCTTTGCAATACTCCCGATTGCCGCCGCAGTGCTCAGCTTCGTCAATATCTTTGAGATCATGTTCCATCCCGTGCTAAACCCGGCATTTGCAGCTGCCAAAGAGGCAGGCATTGAGGATGACGATATGGTACTGGCCGTCAATCTGGGGACCGAGGCTCGTGCCTATCCGGTTCGAATGTTGGCCTACCATCACATCGTCAATGACCGCATTGGTGGCGTGCCAATCGTCGCTACCTATTGAACGCTTTGTCACACCGGTCTGGTGTGGGGGCGCGAGATTGACGGCAAGACATTGACCTTCCGCCTGGCAGGAATCAACAATCAGAATTTTCTGATGCGGGATGAGGAGACTGGCTCTTACTGGCAGCAAATCAGTGGTCAGGCGATTTCTGGGCCGCTGAAAGGCAAGCAACTCTCATTCATACATTGGGATGAATTGAGCTTTGGTTTGTGGCGACAGGAGAGCCCTGCCGGTACGGCTATGCTGCCGGTTGCAGAGTTCCAGGGGAAATACGCGAAAAAAGATTGGGAGCGCTTGATGGCGAAGACCCGGACCGTTGTTGATACGAAACAGACTGGTATCGGTCCGCGTGAACTGATGGTGGGCATCCAGATCGGCAATTCCAGTCGTGCCTACCCGATGACCAAGCTCAGCAGCCAGAAACTGATTCAAGACTCGCTCGGTGGCAAACCCATTTTGCTGGTGCTTGGGCCGGATTCAAGGTCCGTGCGCGGCTTTAGTGCCCCCGGCGATTTCTATCGCCAGGACGGAGCGTTGATCATGGATGCCGAAAGTGGCAGCGAGTGGAATTTCAAAGGCTGCGCGATTCGGGGGCCGAAGATTGGCCAGTGTCTGACGCCAGTCGCGGTGATCAAAGACTATTGGTTCGACTGGCGCAGCTATCATCCCGATACGTCTGTCTATCGCTAAGGCCTGGCGTGGGATCATGGAATCTGCCCCCCAAGATGTTTCGAGCCGCTAAAGGACTTAAGGATCTAGCCCAGCAAGGCGTCGTCGCAGATGCGCTCCGCCAATTTGGTCGAGATCGTATCTGGACCAACGAGAAGCACCTCGAACTTTGCCGCGTTGCCGCCCCTACTTTCTTTGAAGAGAAGCGCGCACTGTGGATGATTGAGCAGCTTGAGGCTCTGGGTTACGAAGCCCGTTTAGATAAGGCGGGCAACGTGATTGCGACGCGTCCCGATGAAGCGCGTGGCCCTTGGGTGGCTGTGACCGCGCATCTGGACACGGTGCTGGCTCCGCGCGTCGGCAATGAAATTCGTGTGGGTCCAGACGGGCGATTCAATGGCCCCGGCGTCGCTGACAATGGCGCTGGTCTCGCTGGCCTGCTCTCCATCGCAAGGCAGTACGCTTTGCATAAATCGCCGCAGAACCCGACCGGGCTGATGTTGGTTGCAAATGTTGGTGAAGAGGGCGAAGGCAATCTCAGTGGGATGCGCTACCTTTGCCGACAAAGCAGTCTTGCCGAACGTATCCAGGCGTTTCTTGTGCTGGATGGCCCGGGCGTGGAACACCTTACAACGCAGGCTCTTGGCAGCCGTCGTTTTGAGATTGTCTTTAACGGGCCTGGCGGCCACAGTTGGAGTGACTCAGCAAATCCCAATGCTGTTCACGCGATCAGCAAAACGATTGCTGACTTTCTCGATTGCCATGCCCGACGAGCAGGTTTTCTACACACGCGATATGGTCGCAGCACCGCCAATTTCAGCTTGATCGATGGCGGCACCAGCATCAATTCGATCCCTGCAAGCGCGCGTGCCAAGCTTGACCTGCGCAGCGAGAGCACCGAGGTACTAGGTGAGTTGGCTGAGTTGCTTACCGATTGCACGGAGCGCGCAATGATGGCGGAGAATGAGCGGGTTGCGGCGCTGCGTGGGGTGGGTCGAATGACAGCGAAGATTCGCGAGATTGGGTCGCGGCCCGGCGGTCGGCTGGCTGAGGATTCTCGGCTCTTCCAATCGATGCGCTCTGTGGACGAATACCTCGGCATCGCTTCGCGCTTGGACTGCGCCTCAACAGACGCCAACATTCCGCTATCGATGGGCCTTGAGGCTGTGTCGATTGGTGCGGGTGGATCTGGCGGCGGGGCTCATACTGAGGGCGAATGGTATCACCCTGAGGGGCGGGAATTGGGCCTTCGCCGCATCTATCTGGCGCTCTGCCATCTATTACGGGCCGCGTGAGCCAGCGAACCAAAGCTGAAATCGCACTCGCGATTGCGGCGATCGTCTGGGGTAGCACTTTCGTCGTTGTGAAGGACGCGCTGCGCGATGTCAGCCCTGTTCTTTACCTGGCGATCCGATTCGGCATCGCTGCGCTGTTGATGGCTCCGCTGCTTCTGTTTTGCCCAAAGCCGACCCGTCGCGTACTACTCGGCGGCCTCGCCACTGGCTGCCTATTGGGTTTTGGGATGATCCTGCAGACGGTCGGGCTGAAATACACGTCCGCCGCCAATAGCGGATTCCTGACATCGCTTTACATCCCGTTGGTACCTTTTGTTGCGGCCTACGTCTATGGGGACAGGACTGGGTGGCGGGAACGAATTGCGGTGGCTTTGGCCAGCCTGGGAATCGCGTTGATGAGCTTTGACCCAGCGAGTCTAACGATCAACCTTGGTGACGTTCTGACAATTGGTTGCGCAATCGTGTTCTCGTTTCAGATTGTGATGGTGAAGCATTTCGCCAGCGCTTCTGGTTTTGCCTGGCTGGCTTGGTTGCAGATTGCTGTGACGGCCATTATCGCGGCTTGTGGTGCGGGGCTTGGCGTCGCGGGTCCGGAATTTGTAAACTGGACACCGCGTTTGCTGTGGGCGCTTGCGATCACAATCGCGGGTGCAACGGTGCTCGCCTTTTTGCTGCAAAGCTGGGGGCAGCGCAACACGACAGCCTCGCGGGCAGCTCTGGTATTTGCGACGGAACCGGTTTTTGCCGGCCTGGCTAGCTACTTCTGGCTAGGCGAGCGCTTGACGCTGAGCGGCTGGGTTGGCGGCGCTTTGGTTTTCATCGCAATTATCCTCGCGGAATTGAAACCCAGGGTGCAGAGTTAGCATAGTAATAAGTAGAAGTCTTCAATAGAAGGATTAGGAAAACAGAAATGAAAATCTTCAGCAGAATGCGGGAACAGCGATTCCTGGGATTCAGTATGCTGCTTGTCACGTTGTCCATTGGAATCATGATCGGCACCTTGCTGACCACGGGCGTAAAGGCAGGGCGAGAGCAGGTGGCACCAGATGCAACCCCGCTCGTGATCCCCAGCCCCGTGCAGTTGCAAAACGATTTTGCCAAGCTGGCCAAGCGAGCCGAGAACTCCGTTGTGCACATTACGACTGTCGACGAGGGCAAGCAGGCCGCTGCCGCCGCACCGCGTCGAGGTGCTCGCCCACAACAGCAGGAGGAAGGCGAGGATGAAGATCCGCAGGCAGACATGTTCCGCCGCTTCTTTCGCAATGGCCCGCAGGGCCAGGGCATGGGCCCGGCACCCAAGCGAACCGGTACTGGCAGCGGTTTCATTGTCGACAAGAATGGCTACATCATCACCAACTTCCACGTGGTTGACGGTGCTGACAAGATTACGGTAAAACTACACGGCGACACCAGCGACTACAAAGCGAGAGTTATCGGTTTCGACAAAGAGACCGATCTCGCTGTGATCAAGATTGTTGCGGGTGCTACGTTAACGCCCTTGAAGGTGGGCAACAGTGAGGCGGTACAAGTGGGCGATTGGGCAATCGCGATCGGTTCTCCCTTCGGCCTGGACGCCACTGTAACTGCTGGTATTGTAAGCGCCAAGGGGCGCGACTTCGCTGGCGCACAGGCCTTCCAGCGCTTCATTCAGACGGACGCGGCAATCAACCCTGGCAATAGCGGCGGTCCTCTCCTCAATTCACTGGGCGAGGTAATTGGCATCAACACAATGATCGCGACTCGCACCGGCGGCTATGAGGGCATCGGTTTTGCCTTGCCAATCAACATGGCGGTTAAAGTCTATAACCAGCTCATCAGCGCAGGAAGGGTGACGCGCGGCAGCATCGGCGTGCAGTTTGATAGAGCGGTTGACCCCACGCTGATGAAGGCGTTTAAGCTCGACGGCGGCGTGCCGATAACGGTCGTCGTGGACGACGGTCCTTCCGCCCGTGCCGGCCTGAAGGTGGAAGACATCATCATCAGTGTGAATGGCAGCGCGGTGAAGACGGGCGACGACTTGATCGCGAAGGTCAGCGAGCTTCCGGTTGGCTCCAAAGCGGCTCTCGAAGTAGACCGTCAGGGCAAAAGGATGAAGTTTGATGTGGCGATCGAAGATCGCGCTCAGCTATACGCCCTCAATCCAATCGTCGGCAACGGGCGCAGGCCCGAGGAGCCAGTCATGCCAAAAGCGCAGCAGACCGCACAATTTGGCATCATGATCACCAATCTGCCTTCGACGTCCGCCGATAAAACGGGCGTGCAGGTGACGCGGGTTGTGCCAAACAGCTTCGCTGAAGAGATCGGGATGATGGAGCGGGATGTGATTGTCTCGATCAATCGGCAGCCGGTGACGAATGTCGACGAGCTGAAGAAGATTCAGTCGATGTTGAAGCCCGGCGATGCAGTCGCTTTCCGGGTGATGCGTTCGGCACCGATGGGCGCTCGTGGTGGACCGACGGCTACGCCACAGGGTATGTGGCTGAGCGGCTCGCTGCCGCGCGAATAGCTAGGGTCGAGTAAGTTGTCCAGGGCGTAGTTATTGTGTGCGCACAACGACTGCGCCCTTGTACATTCCCATCCCACAGCTGAAGCGATAGGTGCCGGTTTTCATCGCGGGCAGCACCACTAAGACGACCTCACCCGCGGGCAGGTCGCGGCTGATTCCAAGCTCGGGGAAGACTACGGTGCCCCCACAATTCGCATTGCCTTCCCGTCGGAATGCCAGTCGGAGTGTCTCGCCGGCTTTCGCGACAATTTCTGCCGGAGTGTAGCCTTGAGTGGACACTGTAACCAGCGTCGCCCCTTTCGGGATCTCCTTCGACCGCAGCGCGCCCCCCGCCACAACATCCAGCCAAAAGGGGACGTTCACCTCCGTCCCCCCGCGTTGAAACTGTGCCCACAGGCGGTAACGGCCCGGCTTGTCAAAGCCTGTAACAATCTCAATCGTTGAGGGGCTTGGCCCCAACGGCATTGTGTGATCGTGAATGCCGGTGGGCTCCATCGGATGCGCGTGGATGAAGCTCTTCTTGTCTTGGCTGATCATAATGAAATGCCCCCACGCTCCCAAGTATCGTTCGAGGTCATTTACGGGCTCGCCGGTGGTGACGTCGCTCAATACAAAGCGGATGCGCAGGTCCGTACCGGTCTCTAAGGTCGGCACTTCGATGTTGACCTTAATTGTTGGTGGCGGTGCTTGCGTTCGAGCCCTACCAGTTTTCACTTCAATCATGCGATGCTCCACTTGGCTCACCCCGCCGGCTGGTGTCGATTGGGCAAAAGCATGCCAACGCGTCGCGCGCGGGAAAATGGGCGTGATTCCAAACTGTTCGTCCGCGCCAAGTTCCGGGTGTACATGCATGAAGTCCTGCATATCGTCCGACACCAGGATCAAATGCATAGGCTTCTCATGCACGATCTCCGGGAATCGTTGATTCCTGCCGTCTGGCCCCTTCACTGCAAAGCGAAGTTCCTTCGGCGGACCCATCAAAAAAATGCCATAGTAACTCGGACCAACGAGATACGGATAACTCAATTCTCCCTGTGCCGTCGCGCTCAGGTAGTACGCATAAGTTCCCTTGGGGAATTCCGGCGTTGCCCCAAATCGCCCATTATGCGCGTCAAGATCACCGAAACCTGCAACGTACTCAAAGTCTTCAACAAAACTCCCCAGCGGCTCGTCGGCAGAAACTGGAGGCCCATATTGGCCGGGCGCGAGCTTGATTCCATCGGGCAGACTAGTCCGCTCAGTGATGCGTCGCGGTCGATAGCTGGACCGCATCGCGCCCGCTGCAAAGGGCCCATAAATCGGATAGCCATCCAGTGCATAGCCGATGATGGGCGGGTGCTTGCCGCTACCACTCAAAAGCTTCGTAAGAAAATTTCCGCTCGCGCCATTTTCGCGCACGGCATCGCGGTGCCAGATACCCTGGCCGTTGTAACTTACCGTCGAGATCGCGTTGTAAATCGGCTTCCCGTTGACGAAAGCTCCAATCACTCCAAGCGGCGTTTGCACCGAAGCCTCTGCCACACGCGCCACTTTCGGAATTGTAAACACGAACTGCTTCGGCCCCATTGGCGCTTCATAGGCATTTGCCTCCAAAGCGCCAAACGAATCGAGACTGATGCCAGCCGAACGCACTTCCCAGTTCTGCCCGGCATCCACCACAGCATGCACTCCAGGCAACACTCGGCGCAAGCTCTCCGGCAGCGCCGGGTTTCCAGCGTTTGGGTGGAGAAACCATACGCTCAAGAAGACTGATGCGATATCTTGCATGACTTACTGGATCGTTATGTTCACCGGGTTTGAGATCTTGCCGGCTACCGTCACAACCACATCCACTTTGCCCCTGCCAATCAATGCCCGTGGGATTGCCAGATTGAACTGGTCCAACCCTGGGTAGACGCCCTGTGCGCCAGAGTACAATACGTCCACCGCCACTCCTCCGATGGTCGCTGTGGTAACCAGATTTGCGCCCATGCCGCGGCCGGTGCCGTAGGCGATCAAATAGACCTGATCCGTTGCTGGCCCAAGATCGATGGGCCCGGTGATCGATTCCGGTGTCTGCGTTATCCCCCGCACTCGCAAAAGTGTTGCGGCGGCCGCTGCAGTTGCATCGGCGATAAACAGGTTCGGATAGGCGGCGGCGACATTGATGTTCGACGTATACGTCTTCCCATTCGCGGTAAACATAACTGATCCAAGGCCCGGCGCCGTGTCCGGTGGAATTCGGTAGTTCACCTGACCGGGGGCCGCGTAGTTGATCTCGGCCTTTCGCTCCACGCTATTGACGTCTTTGACAGTCACTGTTGTACCACCAAGCGTCAGCGGCCAGGCGGCTGATGACGCCGACACCGTTGAAGTCGACAACACCGCTCCAAACAGACTGTAGGCGCTGACCAGCGAACCGGGGGCCATCGGCCCGCGCTCGCCCGATGCAGTGGATGAATTGGATGCGATCGCCGCAACGCCTCCACCCCCAGCGTCTGCGCCACTAGCATTGCGATAGCTGGCACCATCGAGGGCGTTGAATACCGACACGCCATTCACCATGACGCCCACCGCGCCCATACTAGTGGCCGTCTTTGTCATCGCAACCGCAGGACTTCGTGGAAGCTGGAATTGACTATTTTGTGAGCTCGGGAAGTTCCCAAAGACCCCACCGGAGAACTGAGGGTCGAACCAAGGCCCCATCACATAGCCAGCGAGGTTGTTGGAATTCACAAACACTAAAGTATCCGTGTAGCGCACGCGCTGAACTTCGGCGGGTGTTGCTACGCTCACGCCACCAGAAACTCGTGCTCCGCTGGGTGTGCCGATTGGCCAGGTTGTCTGTGCGCCATTTGCAGGGTCGAACCCTGTGATCGCGGTTGCGCTCTGCAAAGAGTTCGTCGTAACCCATGCCGCGAGCTGCGGCACTGTTGAAGGCGTCGATACGAGCACGCCGTTACGGACATACTCCGTTGCGGCGCTCGTCACATTCTGGGCGTTTCCGCCAGAAGCGGTCCCATAGTATTGCCCACTGAAGATGTAAGGAAAGGCAGGCGTCCCATCGCTTTCGATCGTCACGTAGTAAGCGTATGTTCCAGCTGGAAAATCTGGTGTAACTGCAAAGCGGCCATTGTAAATGTCCAGATCTCCGATGGCCGGGACATGCTCGTAGTCTTCGTTATAGCGCCCCAGCGGAAACTCGGCGGAAATGGCGGGGCCATATTGGGCGGGCGATAAGGTTTGCGACACACCAGCATGCAATGGCAATGTCCAATCCGGGATGCTTGTCCGCGCAGTAATGTTACGCAGTCGGAATCCGCTACGGATCCTCCTCACCTCGCTCTTTGCACTAGCCGCATCGCCATAACCGTAGGGGCCGTAAATCGGATAGCCGTCGAATGACCATCCCAGGATCGGGGAGTGCGTCCACGGTGCCACCTTCTCTGCGTAAATCGTGCCCTCGCGACTCTTCCGTTGCAACTGCACATTGTCGCCAAGCTGGAAGCGCAGGCAAATCGGGTTCACGTGATTGTGGTGCTGGCCGTTGCCAGGTTGGTGCGCAAAACACGGGTCAAAGGTGACCAATTCTCCGTAGTAAGCGTTGCGCAGCCAGATACCATCGCCTTGCTGCATTCCGCCGCCACCGGGCGGTCCGCCAGGCGGCTGGGCCATTCCAAGAATCGCGAATAGAGAAAAGAGTATTGAGGGTTTCATCACACTGTCAGCATGATGGCATGCTGTCAAGCTTGTGTGAGCGCGACGGGGAGTTTTGTTAAGCGATGGTAAACGCCCAGCAGCGCAGGCCCAATCTCCTGTACACCTAGGTAGGGACAACTTTGACGACGCCTCTGCTCTTGGTCGATGACGATACCAAACTCTGCCGACTGATCAAGACCTATCTTGAGCCGATGGGCTATCTCGTGACCCTTGCCCACACGGGCCCAGAAGGTCTTCGCAAGGCCTTTGAGCAAAGCTACGATGCAATCATTCTCGACGTCATGCTCCCCGAATTCGACGGCTTCGAATTCCTCCGCCGACTCCGAGTCAAGTCCAACGTCCCTGTCATTATGCTCACTGGGCTCGGAGAAGAGCAGGACCGTATCGTTGGCCTGGAACTCGGTGCGGACGACTATCTGCCGAAAACTTTCTCGACGCGTGAACTTCTTGCCCGGCTACGCAGCGTGATTCGCCGCTCGCGGGTCACGAACGCCGCCGCACTCACCGCGCCGCAACCTGCCATCGAGGTAGGTGACCTGATCGTTGATCCAGAGACGCGTAGCGCCAGACTTCAGGGGCAGGCGATGGTCCTTACACCAGTCGAGTTCGATGTCCTGCTTTCCTTGGCCCGTTGTGCTGGTCGTGTCCGCACTCGCGAGCAACTCCTTCTCGAAGTTGCAGATCGCGATTTTGAAGTTTTTGATCGCTCCATTGATGTGCATATCTCGTCTTTACGCAAAAAGCTCGGCGACGATTCCCGCGCTCCCCGCTACATTCAAACCATCCGCAGTGCTGGGTACATGTTACTCAAACCCGGAAGCGAGATCTTTGAATGACACGATTCCGCTTGTCGGTGCAAATCCTGTTGTTGGCGCTCTTGAATTTCCTTCTGCTGGGCGCTCTGTTCCTGGCCTTGGCGGGGCTGCAGTTTCGTGGTGGCGTCACTGACATTGTTCTCAACCCTGCTCGCGACCGTCTCCTGGCGGTGGGGCGTCTCATTGCGCTCGAGGTCTCGGAGACTTCAAGCAGGGCGGCAGGCGATGCCGTTTTGGCGCATTACTCCGAACTTTATGACGTGAAGTTCCTCCTCTTCGAAAATGAAGGACGGCAGATGGCTGGGCCGGAGCTTACGCTGCCACGTGAGGTCGCTTCTCGCCTGCGTGGCGGTCCGCCGCCAGATCGTCCGCCCCCTCGCGACCGCCGACCTCCTCCCCCGAGACGCGCAGGCCCGGAAGGGCGAAATGGGCTTTTCGTGGAACACGTCGATGGAAGCTATTGGGTCGGCCTTCGCGTTCCTTCTCGCGACCCGGTCACGCACGAAGATTTTCGCGCCACGCTGCTCCTCAATTCGCCCACGCTATTTGGAAACACGCTCTTCATAGATTGGCCCACTTGGGTCACCGTTATGCTCGCTGTATTGGGGATCACAGCCCTTTGCTGGCTCCCATTCATTCACGCCCTGACCAAAGAGATCGGAGTGCTCACCAAGGCCACAGAACAAATTGCCGAAGGTAAGTTTAACCTCGCAGCCAAGAGTGATCGTCATGACGAACTGGGTCGTCTCAGCGGGTCGATTGAGACACTGGCGCTCAAGTTGTCTGACTTTGTAACCGGCCAGAAGCGCTTTCTAGGGGGCATCGCTCATGAGCTCTCGTCGCCCATCGCCCGCACTCAATGGGCTCTAGGCATCATCGAGCGCGAAATCCCCGAGTCGCAAAAAGACCAACTGGCCGATCTCAATGAGGAAGTGCAACATATGGCGCGGCTGGTCAATGAGCTGCTCGTATTCTCGAAGGCCGGTATTGAAGGCATGCGTCGCGCACTTGTTGATGTTGATGTTGCCTCAGTGATTGAGAAAGCGGTTCGTCGCGAGGTTGTCTCGGGTGAAGACGTCCGAATGACTGGTGCGGTTGACATCTTTGCCCGCGCCGATGAGGAGTATCTCGGCTGGTCGGTGGCGAATCTCATTCGCAACGCTCTGCGCTATGCAGGTGCAGGCGGCCCTGTCGAAATCACCTGGGGCAGGGAAGTAAATCAGGTCTGGATTTGCGTGGCCGATAGTGGGCTTGGATTGCCTGAGGCGGAACTCGAAAAGGTCTTCGCGCCATTCTATCGGCTCGACGCCGCTCGCACGCCGCAGGCTGGCGGAACTGGCCTGGGCTTGGCTATCGTCAAAAGCAGCATTGAGGCTTGCGGGGGTACCGTGTCCATCCGCAATCGTGAGCCCATGGGCCTAATTGTCGAACTACGGCTGCAAGTGTAACAACGGGAACGCTGCAGTTAGCGCCGATACGCGGATGAGTACCACTTGGTCCATGAGTTTGGCGTCCGGCTGCAACAGAGTGGCCACCAGCAGCAAGCCGTTTTCAAGTGTCCGCACGCGGTACCGGAATGTATACCCGGAGGAGTTACGCACTTCGTAATCCCGGAATTTTCCCACCGGGAAAAAGTAGCCCAGCGGCACGGGGCGATCCGGTTGATGCAACACGCTTTGGATCTGGCCGCCGTCGCTGATGTAGAACGAGTAGGCGTACTTGCCTTCGCAACTGGAGCTTGCCACCGCCGCAGCCCAATCGAGGGGCAGGCCCGGCTCTATGCTCACTGGTGCCAGGGCGTGAAACAGCAACATCTCGTAGCCGCGCCCGCGCGACGTCTGCGGCGGCCGATCAAAGCGCGCCATCAATTGTTGCGGGCTTTCGTCCAGCTTGAATTCCAAAATCGGATGTCGCAGAGAGGATGAATTCTCTGCGGCAAGCGCCAGTATTAGGATCCCGATTAGCACTTACTGTTTACCGAAAGTCTGCGGCAACTTCTCGGAGCTCAGTTGCTTTACCGCTTCGTCCATAACTTTGGTGTCGATTGCGATGGCGGTGGCCATCTTGAACATCAGGTCTGTCTGGTCCATCGTTCCTGTAAACAGCAGCGCCCCGGCACCCTCGGCCGATACAGGCACGTTCGATCCCGTGTGATCGCCGGTGCGGTAGCCGACAACCAAGCGGATGTTTCCTTTGGCAGCACTGACCTTGTTCTCTGGATAGCCATCGCCATCAGCATCAATGTAATTCGGGAAACCGGACCCGGTGAATCGCTTTGGAGAGGGCGGCCCTGCAGGGCCCGTTGAGTTGGCTGAATCGCTACCGTTGACATAGTTGTAAGCGGCGCGCACGTTGGCGTTTGAGTCATTGAAGACTTTCATCGTCTGTGTCCCAATGCCCGCTGGTATCGTGATGGTCGTTCCGTTGCGGTCCGATAAATCTGAGTCGCTCATTGAGGTAACACCCAGGATCTGCATCGACTGGTCGTGGTCTGCGCCCACCACCACCAGCGTGTCGAGTTCCTCGCGGCCAGCGAGGAACTTGCGGGCCACACCTACACTCTTGTCCAACTCGATCGTGTCCCAGATCGTGCCCGCAGCGTGATTTGGATGCGACTGCTTATCGATCGACGCGCCTTCGACCATCAGAATGAAGGGCTGGTCGCCATTGGGCCCCGCCAATACGGCAATCGCCTTTTCGGTCATTAGGTCTAGCATCGGCTGGTCTGTGAATCCTCCAAAGTTCACTTCGGGTTCGCTACCGGGGCGAAGCAGCCGAAGCTTGTCATAGGCGACATTCATGTTGCCGTCCGGGCTGGAAGTTACGCCAGAGGAAGCAAGCGTAGGGTTGTTGCCAGAGCGGAACAGGCCAAGTAATTTGCCCACAGATGCATCAATGCCTTTCAGCGAGGTTGAGGTGGACACATACGAGTAGCCCTTTGCCCTGAACTCGCTGATTAGATCTCGCTTGTCGGTGCGGTAAGCCGCCTGAAATTGGTTATGACCACCGCCCAGAATGACGTCGAATGCAGGCAGGCCGTTGAGGAAGGGATTTTCGAGGAATTGCCGGGAAACTTCGTTGCGGGTGCCGCGATGCGCCACATGTGATCCTTCGCCAGCGGGTGTCGCGTCCGTCACATCGGCTGTGCTGACGATGCCGGTACGGTAGTTTTGCTTGCGCTTCAGGTATTCCCACAAGGTCTCGACGCGCGGGTTGTCGGTGAGGGATTCAAAGTTGGCCATGTTAACGCCGGTCTGGCGCCACCGGCAGTCGGTTCCGTCGGCGAATACGCCCAAGGCATTGTTGTAGGTCTTGTTTCCGATCGACCAAGCTGCGGCTGTATTTGCCGAGTCAGGTACCACGTTATCGGAGCTGTAAGTCATCACTGAGCCCGTTACTGGCATCTTGTCCATTTCCAGCAGGTTGTCGAAGATACCCTCGCGCATGCCCGACACCCCCGGCGTTGTCTCAACTGAGCGCCCTACTAGACGTGCGGCGTCTCGGTAGGTCTGGCCCATTGCGTCACCAATGAAGAGCACCACATTCTTGCGCAAGCTGCCCGGCTTAAATTCGTATACGAGAACGTCTTTGATGTGCGTTAACAGGTTGGCACCGCTGGTAACGCTTGCTTCGAGACGCACAGCGCCAATCTCTGTAAAGCCCTGCAGATTGGCGCGGTACACACTGTCTGACTTGCCATCGCAGTCGAGATCAACGGCCACCGGCCCGGTGAATTGCGATGTAATGTCTCGGCCATTGACCGTCACCTTGAGTCCAGTCGGCGCTGTTACATTTCGGACTTCCAACACCAGATCTACGCGCTGATCTTCCAGCAGTCGCGTCTTTTCAGGCAGCAGAATCGTCAGGAGTTGAGTCTGTGAGAACAAGGGTGCGGCGAGGCACACCAATGGGAGCAAGCGAGAAATAATGGCAGACATAAGTGAGATCCTAGCAAGCAATCATGGCAGATCTGAGAATACCTCGCGACAATCGCGTTACGAATTACTGCACATAGCCCGGCCCACGCAGAAGCTTGCCCGGCTTGGCCCCGGTGTGGATACCATCGTTGGCCACCACGATGCCATTCACCACCACTTGGCGAATGCCCGTCGATATCTGATTTGGCTTCTCAAAAGTCGCCAAATCCTTCACGGTTTCTGGATGGAACAACACCAGATCAGCGGCCATGCCAGGGCGCAGGATGCCCCTGTTGTGTAGCGACAGCCGGGTAGCCACAGCACCGCTCATCTTAAAGATGGCGTCTTCCAGGCCAATCGTTTTCAACTCTCGCACGTATAGCCCCAGCACACGCGGATAGGTGCCGTAAGTTCGCGGATGCACGGCACCCTTGGCTGTTGCGGGGTCCGTTCCACCGGCATCGGTCGCAATCTTGATCCACGGCTGCTTCAACTGGTTGGCGATGTTCGTCTCGTTGATTGTGTAATAGATCGTTGAAACCGTTTGTCGCTCACTGCGCAACAGCGCAATCACGGCTTCGGGCCAGGGCAGCTTCATCTGCTCTGCGATCTTGTTTAGCCGTTGGCCCCGATACTTCTGGTTCTCCGGCTTGCGAATCCCAATCGGCTGCACCAGGTCCGGGTCACGCCCCTTGTTATCGCGCAACATCTCAGCGACGATTTTCTTGCGCAGGTCGGCATCATCAAGGTTCGCCCACAGCTTGCCATCCGCCGCCGTCCAGTCTGGCAACATTGCCGTAAGCGCCGTTCCCGATGCTTCATAGGGATAGAGGTTGGCCTGAATGTCGACGCCCCCGGCCCGCGCTGCATTCAGAAAATCGATGGCCGGATTCATCAGCTTCCAATAGCTCCGGCCCGCCGCCTTCAAATGATAAACCTCTGCCGGCACCCCGCCCTTGCTGCTGATCTCCGCCGTCTCCGCCAGCGCCTCAAGTAACTTCTCTGCCTCAGAGCGAATGTGCGAAATGTACAGCCCTCCCAGTGGCGCCATTGTCTTGGCCAAGGCAACCAATTCCGCCGTCGATGCATACGATCCTGGCGGGTAAATCAACGCCGTGGCCATTCCAAAAGCACCGTCAGTCATCGCCTCTTTTAGCGCGCCTTTCATTGCGTTCAACTCGGCCTCACTGGCCTCACCCATCGCAAATCCCTTGCCAAACGCACGGATCGTCCCGCCACCCACAAATGATCCGAAGTTCGCCGACCCGCCATGTGTCTCCATCGCCCGCAACCAGCGGTCAAAGCCGTGCGCGCCAGCGAATTTTGGGTCCGCCTGATCGCCTGTCTTTTCATTGGCCGGTGCGTTGCTCCAGCCCTCGCCCATGATTTCGCTCGTGATTCCTTGTGTAATCTTCGATACCAGTCGACCATCGCCTGTTAGCAATGCCTCGCGCGAATGGGACTGTATGTCGATGAAGCCTGGCGCCAGCACCATTCCCTTGGTGTCGATAATCTGCGACGCCCTCACGCTACCCAGCAATCCCGGCAAAGTCATCGCTGCAATCTTGCCATCCTTCACCGCCAGATCCCCGTAATACCAACCCGCACCCGTGCCGTCGACGATCTTCGCATTCAGATACACGAGGTCATAACTGAGCTCCTTCGCCTTGCCGTAACCGAGCCCGCGCACGATCTCCCCCGGCTTTTCTCCCGTATGCTTGCCATCCTTCCACACGGCCACACCATTCACGTAGACGGCAGTTATCCCCGTCGATAGCTGGTGAGGCTTTTCATAGGTCGCAGGCGAACCCACCGTCTCCGGGTCGAAAAGCACCAGATCCGCCTTCATCCCAGGTTTCAATAGCCCTCGATCAAGGATGCCTAGCCGCAACGCCGTCGCCGACGTCATCTTGCGCACGGCGTCTTCAAGGCCCAATGCCTTGCGCCCCCGCACATAGTGCCCAAGGATCTGAGTCATTGTTCCGTAGCTTCGCGGGTGCACCAAGCCTGTCGGTGCATCCGGGTCTGCGCCGCCTGCGTCCGTGCCAAATTTCATCCAGGGCTGCTTGAGCTTAGCTTCAACATTCTCATCGCTCATCAGGAAAAATACCGTCCCAATCCGCTGCTGCTCGCTCGCCAGCAGCTCCAGCGCCGCCTCCGCCCAGTTCTTGCCCTTCACCGCTGCGATCTCACTAAGCCGCTTTCCCGCAAAGGCCAGATTCTCCGGTTTCTTCACTTCGAGGACCATAACTCCCTCCGGCCCCGCAGCGCCGCACAGATTCTCCCAACTCGTCTTGGCGCTCTGCATTTCCGAGAGGATCCTCGCGCGAATTTCGGGCACAACGATGTTGTCGAACAACTTGCCATCTTCAGCCGCCCAAGGGGGCACGCAAGCACTCAATCCCGTCCCGCCCGCCGTGTACGGGTACATGTTCGCCTGTAAATCCACGCCCGCCGCCCGTGCCTTATCAATTACGGCCAACAGCTCCCCGGACCTCCCCCAATTCGACTTACCCGCCATTTTCAAGTGGTAGATTTCGACTGGCACATGCGCCTCTTTTCCGATGCGAATTGCTTCGTCCAGGGCGGGGAAGATGTCGTCCGCCTCGCTTCGCATATGCGTAATGTAGGTTCCGCCAAAGGGCGCCATCGCCTTGGCGATCTCGATAAGTTCTTCGGTGCCCGAATATCCGCCCGGTGGATAGATCAACGCGCTCGCCAAGCCCAGCGCGCCGTCCTCCATTGCCTCGCGCATCGCAGATTTCATTGCATCCAACTCCGCCCGGTTCGCCCGTCCCGCCGCCATGCCCATCGCGTAGGAGCGCAAGGTCGATTGCCCGACGTATGAACCAAAGTTCACGCTCGCCCCATGCGCCTTCATCGCCTGCAACCAGTGATCAAAGCCGTGAGGCCCATCAAACTGCGTCTCCCCCTCGGTCACTGTCTTAGCGTTGGCCGGTGCGTTGGAGCTGCCTTCGCCCATGATCTCGGTCGTTATACCTTGCGATATCTTACTTACCACCCGCCCGTCGCCCTGCAACAAGGCAAAGCGCGAGTGAGACTGGATGTCGATAAAGCCAGGCGCCAGCACCAACTTCCCCCCGCCATTCACCTTTGATCGAGCCGCCGTTTGAGCCAGCATGCCGCGCGGGGTGACCCTCACGATTCGCCCGTCCAATACCGCCAAATCCCCGAAGTGCCACGGAGCGCCCGTTCCGTCCACAACTCGGGCATTTGTAATGATCAGATCGTAGATTGGGCCTTGCCCGCCCAGCAGGCCTACCATCATGGTGAGAATCAGTACGCGCATAGGAAGATTGTAGCCACTTCGGCCCAATCGGCTTGCCGCTTCAGCCCGAGCCTTGCAGTCTGGTTACCGTGCCGATTAATTGATTGAAGTCGTAATTAGTGGCATCATGAAAGGTATAGGTCAGCATTATATAAAGTGATGCCCAAATAAATTCAGGGAAAGGTTTAAGGGAAAGAATTGATGAAAACTCTTGGACTCTTATGTTCGTTGCTTCTGATGGGGTCGCCGTTTGCCGCTTTTGCGCAAACGTCGGTGACCGGTACGATTGAAGGTATTGTTACGGACGCCTCCGGCTCCGGCGTGCCAAACGCAAAGATTAAAGCCGTTAGTTCCGCCACCGGAACGGTTCGTGAGACGACGTCTGACAATGGCGGCAACTATCGCTTCGATCAGGTTTCGTCTGGAAACTACACCATTACGGTCGAGGCTTCCGGTTTTGCCCGCGTCGAGATCAAGAATGCCCAGGTCGTTATCGGCCGCGTGACAACTTATCCTGTCTCTCTGCAGCCGAAGACTCAGGCAGAAACGATCACGGTTAATGCCGAAGCCGCACCGCTGCTCGACGTTGTTAAGACCGACGTCTCCCTGGCAATCTCGCCCAAGGAAGTGCAAGCCCTCCCAGTCAACGGTCGCGATTTCGCGAACCTCGCGATTCTGGCTCCAGGCGTAAAACTCGTCAACTCCTATGACCCCACCAAGAACCGTGTTGCGGTAGTCGGAATCAACGGCAGCGCCGGTCGAAATATCAACTACACCATCAACGGCATCGACAACAAGGACAACACTGTCGGCGGCCCTGTGATGCAGCTCCCGATGGAAGCCATCGAGGAGTTCAATATTTCGTCGCAGCGCTTCTCGGCCGCTAATGGCCGCAGCGAAGGCGCGGCGGTGAGCGTAGTGACCAAGTCTGGCGGTAACCAGATTCACGGTTCGCTGTTCGGCAACTTCCGCGACGTGGCTCTCAACGCGAACGATTATTTCTCGAAGCAGAGCAACTCGCCGACACCCGCGTTTTCCCGCCAGATCTACGGCGGCTCCATCGGCGCGCCGATCAAGAAGGACAAGACCTTTGTGTTCTTCGCTCTGGAGCGACAGCGTGAGGAGACAGCCATTAGCGTTACCGGCTCAGCACTGTCGGAATTAAACCTCGTGACTAACCTCGGCGCTAAGCCCGCCGCATCGATCCCGACTCCGTATCGCGATCAGCGCTACACCGGTCGCCTCGATCACCGTATCAACAACAATCACAACTTCTTTGTCACCTACTCGAACCAGGCGAACAGGGGTCAGAACGACCAGAGCAACAACCTGAACGATTTGAGCGCTGGCAACTTCACTACCAACCAGCTCATTCTCGCCAACGCAACGCTGGCCAGCGTGGTCTCGGCCCGTTCGGTCAATAGCTTCACCGCTGGCTTCCAATACTGGAACAACTTGATCGATTCCGAGACCAAGGTCCCGCAGCTTGCCTTCCCTGGCGGCATTTACTTTGGCACTAACGGCAATGTTCCGCAGCAGAGCTACCAGAAGAAGTGGCAGTTCCGCGACGACTTCTCCTACACGATGGGTAAGCATACCTTCAAGACGGGCTTTGACTTCGTGAACGTGCCCAAGCTGGGCGGCTTCTTCCAGACGCCCTCCACGCTCAACCTCACCTTCTTGTTCCTACCCAGTCAGATCCTCGGCGACAAGGTAAAGTTCCCCCAAGGCTTCGCCACCCCCGGCATCATCAGCGCAATGAGCGGCTCCTCGGGCAACCCTTACTTCGAAAGTAAGGAAGCAAAGATGTTTGGCGTCTATTTTCAGGACGACTTTAAGGTCTCGCGCCGCCTCACTCTGAACCTGGGCATCCGCTGGGACGTCGACGTCAATCTGCAGGGCGCTAATGTGCAAGGCTCCAGCCGCACCTATCAGAATCTGAAAGCGATCGGCTCCCCCTGGGCCGGCGGCCTCCCCAAGACGGACATGAACAACTTCAGCCCCCGCGTCGGCTTTGCCTACGATCTCACCGGCAAGGGTACGCACATTCTGCGCGGCGGTTACGGTGTCTACTACGGGCAGACTTTCCAGAACATCCCGCTCTTCATGGAACAGCAGGCCAACGACACGGTCTTCACACAGACCTTGTCGATCACTAGCCCTGGCTTCCAGGACCCCAAGTCGGATATCGTTTCTTCGACGGGCCGCCCACTTGGTGAATTCCGCTACGGCGTAGATCCGCTACCCTCGGTTGGCACGCCGTCGACGAAACTCGGCAATGGCTCCGTCGGTCGCTTGGTCGACCCCACTTTCGCCAACCCTTACAACCACCAATGGAATGTCGGGTACGCTTGGCAGATTGACGCCAACAATGTGTTTGAAGCCGAAGTCATCAAGGTGCTCGGCCTGCGCGAAGCCAAGCGTCAGAACATCAACTACATCCGTCCGGAGCTTGGCAACAGCCGTGTGTTCGACGCTGCATTCACCGCCGCCGGCCTACCCCGCCTTGCCCAGATCGTCGTCGAGAGTTCCATCGGGCGCTCGCGTTACGATGCTCTCAATTTGAGCTACCGCCGCCGGATGACCAAGCGGATCTCGCTTAACTCCAACTACGTTTTCTCAAAGGCCGTTGCCTACATCGGTGGCCCCGCCGCCTTTAACAACAGCGCCTCGGACGCGCGCAATATTTTTGCCCTCAGCGATTTTGGCTCAGCGCCAAACGATGAGCGTCATCGCGCCACCGTCACCGGCATCATAAGCCTGCCCTTCGGCATCCAAGTTGCGCCGATCCTCATTGCCGCCACGCCCAAGCCCTACTCGATCGTTCACGGTTCCACCTGGACCGGTCAAGGCGGTAGCAACGGTGCCAACCGGGCGGTGATCAACGTTAACGAACCATTGAACGTCCTTGCCAATAAGAGCACCAGTGCGGCTAACATCCGCGCCGGCATTGCCGACGGCACAAAGAAGGTCCTCGATTACAACACTGTTCGTGGGCAGCCATTCTTCCAACTTGACTTGCGCGTGTCCAAGTTCTTCGTCTTCAAAGAACGACAGAGGGTTGAGTTTTTGGCTCAGTTCTTCAACTTGACCAATCGTGCCAACTTCGGCAACTCCTACGTCAATAGCATCCAGTCCAGCGCCTTTGGCACGCCGAACGGCTATTACGCAGGCGCCTCCGCCATCGTCCCTAAGTCCTTTGCCGCCGAGATGGGCGTCAAGTACTCGTTCTAAGTTAGCTCCGATTCACCCAAAAGGGCCCAAACCTCTAAAGGTTTGGGCCCTTGTTTTTTTGCGTCGCATCACTGAAATTTCGCCCTGACTTCACGGTTGTATACTGAAGCATGAAATTCATTTCGACCTTTTTCATACTCGCGATTAGCGCCTTCGCCCAACTGCCCGGCAGCTTCAGGATTGTTTCTGCCTCCAGTCGCCAGGTGCAACTCTCCTGGGTTGGCAGCCAACAGGTAAGCGTTGAGCGAAAGACCCAGACAGGCAGCTACAGCGCTCTCTCCACCACAGCCACAACGCCCTATACAGATACCTCAATCACTGGCTGGGAGACGTACACTTACCGGATCAGCGTCGGCGCGGCTAACTCTGCCGAGTTCACAGTTGGCCCTCCTCCGTTCGGCTTCAACACGGTAGTGCCTTATCCCTCGACGGACTTCGCTGAAATCAACCTCGGCCGCGGCACTCGCATGATTGTCGACGGCAACGGCGATCCCATGATCGCCTACGTGCGTACCGACCAGAACAACCCCGGTGAGGTCAATAACGGCGTTTATTTCATTCGGTGGGACCGGCTCAATTACAAGTGGACCACTCCGATCAAGCTCTTCACCGTCGAACGGTACACTACCAAGGCCCGCGTCGGCTTCGCCCGCGACGCTGTGACTGGGGCCCTCGCTGTCGCCACCGATAACAACGCCACCGGTGGTATCGATCTTTTCTACTCTTCAAATACCGGCGTCTCCTGGAGCCGCTCTACTTTGGCACCCGGAAACAACACTCTTAGAGAGCCCCATTTGGCTATCGTCAACGGCACTGGCTATCTCCTTTACACGCAGAACAGCAACCTGCGCCTGCGCCGCGGTTCAATTTCGACCGCCGTTAGCTCTTGGGCTATCTCCACTCCCGTTCCCGGCGACCCTGATGTCAATCCCTTTTACGACATGGAGACCGACTCGTCGGGCAACGTCTTCTACGCCTACGCCGCCGCCGAGAGCAACACGATTCTTTACCTTGCCAAGGTCGATGGCTCACGCTCGGTTGTCGAGCGAAGTATGCTCGGCGACTCCAACGGCATTGCGCTCACTTTCACCGGCAACAACCCTCGGATTCTACTCGATGGTGGTTTCGATAATCAGTATTTCTATGGAGAGAACAATTGGTTCTACCGTTCCAACGATGCAGGTGCCACCTGGAGCCGCCGAGCGCTGATCCCTCAGGACGGCGGCAATGGGATGGGTTGGCCCTTCGCCCTTACAGTCGACTCCAAGGGCAACGGATCCATGGTCGCCCCGATCGTAGGCGGCAACGATGGCGGTACCCTCTGCGGCGGCCCTAAGCTCAGCCGCAGCAATGACCTCGTAAATTGGAAGACCTGCGCTCCACAGGGCACCCGCGTGATCAATCAGCAACCCGACTCTCCTGACATGCAACTCGGCAATGGCGAAGAGCTGCTCATCCTCTACGATCAGTCCCAGCGTTCTGGCGCTGACATCGCTGCCGGCCTCGTCTTTTGGCGCGAAAATATCTTCGGCTCAGCCGCCATCCCCGCCATTTCCAGCGGCGGCGTCGTCAATTTGGCCAGCTATCTGCCAAGTCTCTCCCCCGGTTCACTCGTCAGTATTTTCGGATCGAATCTGTCGTCCGGCTCCGGCGGGGCTTCGTCCGTCCCACTGCCCACTTCCGTCGTCGCCACCAGCGTCCTGGTCAACGGCCGCAGCGCACCGCTGTTCTACATCAGCCCGACGCAGATCAATTTCCAAATGCCCTATGAGACGGCAATCGGTGCGGCCAGCGTTGTCGTCCAAACTTCCGGGACTGCTTCCAACCCGTCCAGCATTACGGTGAATGCAACCTCTCCTGGCCTTCTCGTCTACGGAAACAACCGCTTGGTGGCGGTGAACCAGGACGGGTCGATCAATGCTGCTGGATCGGGCGAAGCTGCGGGGCGGACGGTGGTCATCTATGGCGTCGGCCTCGGCGCGCTCGATAACGCAGTTGCCTCTGGCGCTGCCGCGTCCGCCGCTCCGCTCAGCCGTCCTCGTGCCGCTTCCAGCCTCACCATCGGTGGCCGCGCTGCGACCATCGGCTTCCTGGGCCTGACCCCCGGCTCCGTAGGTCTGCTCCAGATCAACGCGACTGTCCCCGCCTTGACACCGGGTACCTATCCGGTGATTCTCACGGTCGGCGGCGTCACCAGCAACAATCCGCTATTTACAGTTCGCTAAACGGCCTTCGGCGCATACTTGCGATTGATCACCGTCAGGTACATCGTCACGCCCAGGCAAAGAAAGAACAGCACCGCCATGATCGCGCCCCTGTACCCGCCGGTTGTCTCGATCAGCCAGGCCGTCAGCAGCGGCGCGACGATGCCGGGTACGTTGGCCGCACAATTCTGAACACCAACAATGCGCCCGACGGCAGCTCCGGGGATCAGCGTCTGCGTCAGCGCCCAGTAGTTTGCAGTCGTCAGCCCCAGCCCGCCCAATGACGCGATCACCATCCACATCGCGATCTCCGGCGGCGTATTCAGCGCACCCACCAGTCCCGCAGCGGCGGTCAAAAAGCCTGCAACGGTAAAGCTCCGGCGCACCATCACTGCATCGTGCCCTTTGGCGATGAGTGCATCCGCCGCAAAGCCCGCCAGCGTCGCCACCACCGCCATGCAGAGAAAACTCGCACCCGTAAAAATGCCACTGTCGTTCAGCGACATCTTGAAGGATTCCTTAAAGTACGCCGGCATCCAGGTCAGAGCAAAGTAAACAAAGTACTGATAGCAAAAAGTTCCAACAATGGTGCCCCAAATTACCGGGCTTGCCATCACCGTCGCAAAGCTGATCTGCTTGCCACCGTCAGCCTGCTTGGCCTGTTCTTCGCGAGCCAGGTCGTCGTTCTTCATCAGAAAAACCCAGGGCACCAGCCAGAACATACTCCCCACTCCGATGATGAGAAACATCATTTGCCATCCAAGCGCGCCCAGCAGCTTTGTGGCAAGAACAGCGCCCAGCGCCGGCCCAACCTTCGCCGCCGCCATCAGGATTCCGACGGCAGTCCCCCGTCTGCTCTCTTCAAAATTGAAACGAATCCAGCGCATCGCCGCCGGCGTCACGACGCTTTCGCCCACCCCCAGCAGGATACGTAGTAGAAACAACGTCTGAAAAGTACCCACCAGCGCCGTCGCGGCGGCCGTAACACTCCACAGCAGAAAGCCCGCCGCGTAAGTCCATTTGACGCCATATCGATCCACCAGCCAGCCCGCCGGTATCTGCAACAGCGCATAGCTCCAGAAGAAAGCGCTGTTCAACAGCCCCCGATCTGCATTGCTGAGTTTGAAAAAGCTGAGGAAGCCCTCCTTGTCGGCTAGTGCCACAGAAAGGTTTACCCGATCAAAATACGCGACCATAAATCCGATGCAAAGCAGGGCCAGAATTGTCCAGCGCCTCCGGTCGTTCAATTCCGAGATTGCGTTCATTGGGGAAGAAGAAGTTGTTGTCACGTCTCTAAAACATTATCAAAGCTCTCGATCTGACCGAAGAGAAAGCAAGGGTTAATACTTCACTTGCTGTCTATATTCCAATCCTCCAAATCCACGCCGACGAGCATCGACTTGCCCGTTCGCTCGCTGTCGCTTGTCGTTCAGTCTTTACAACAAAATGCGATTCGCGCCCAGAGCCTAACCAATGCGTCGCTCTCTGCCGACCTGGGAGCGCTATTGACAGCACTCACCGGAAAAGCCCCAGAGCCACAAGTGAGCCTAGCCGGTGAAAAAGCGTCCACATCGATCCAACAATACTTCCGCAGTTTGACGCTCTGTATCGATTCCCTTGGCTTGGATCTCGCCACCAGTATCCGTGCGCTGGCTACCCTCTTACACCGAAGTTCAGGTTCGCAAGACGACTTCCTCGACAAGATGGAGCACATTCGCGCTCAATTTCAGGCCGGTCATACTCTCGACGATATTCACGCCCTACGCAGCCACCTTGACGCCTGCCTGGTTGGCATGCGCGCTGAGCTCGCCGGCGCCCGCAAGGCCCACAACGACACTCAGGGCGACTTGATGCAGCAGCTATCCCAGATGACGCGCTCCGTTTCTACTTTGCGTGCCACCGTGCCACAGGTGTTTTCAAGTGGTCCTGCTGTTTCTATCCTTCGAGTGCGCAAGGTGCAGGCGATTCGGGCCCGCTACGGCGATGCCATCGCCGACCGGCTCGTTAATCATGTGATCCAAATTCTCCTGGTGCGCTGGCCATCGGCCCATGACATTAGCCCTTTCGCCGACGAGTGCCTGGTGGTCATTGATGCTCAAAATCTTGATCTCGACTTCCACCGGGCGATTCTGCGAAGGCTGGCCGGGGAGCGCATCATCTTCGCCTCCCAGCATGAGGGCCGAGAAATCACGATCCCCGTTGCTATTGATTGGACTGTGATCCGAGCCCCAGCCGACGGCGATGTCCGCGACTTTATCTCCAACTTCCTTGAAGGCATGGTCAAGAAGGACGCCCAGGCGACTTCGCTGGACAAGGTGCTTGCTAGTTAAGGGTGCCTGCCACTTAGCCCAATTCCCCAGCCAACTGTAACAGTCTGGGCTGCGGTCATTCTAACCCCTAGAATGTCACACGAAAGCCTTCCAACTCGATTGCCTCACTCTGCCTCGCGCGGCCTATTCTTGAGCACTCTCCTGCTTGTAGTCTCCTCGGTCGGTTTCGGTGCCGTCTCACTTACTGGCTCTGCGCCCCCTGATGGTGCCCTCGGCCAAAGCTACACCTACAGTCTCGTCGCCAGCGGTGGCAGCGCGCCTTACACCTTCCTCGTCGTTTCCGGTGTAATCCCCGCCGGCTTGACGCTTTCCCCGGCAGGTGTCCTCACTGGCACTCCCACCCAATCCGGTTCTTTCCGCTTTGCTGTCCGGGCAATCGACAGCCTCGCCGCCAGCGGTGCTTCTGATCTAACGCTCCGCGTTAACAATACCAACGGTCTGCAAATCTCCTTCACTGACCTCCCCATTGCCTCTCGAGGCAATCCATATGCCTTCCAATTAGTCGCCCAAGGTGGATCACAGCCCTATTCCTTCGACCTCTTCCCTGGCGGCGGTGCGCTACCTCTTGGCTTGACTCTCGATGCAACTGGAAAAATCGCAGGCAATTCTCTGGTTGCTGGCACTTTCCCCATCACCTTCCGGGTCACCGACAAAAACGGCGTCAACTTCACATCCGCCACCACTCTCAATGTCACTGCAAACACGCTCGCGATCAATAACACCTCGATTGTCAGCGGTGCCGTAGGCAGCGCCTACAGTCAGGTACTGACGGCTGCTGGTGGCACCGCCCCGTATGCATACTCCGTTAGCTCAGGAGTCTTGCCGGTCGGGCTTAGTTTGTCTTCGGACGGCCTTCTCTCGGGCACGCCAATGGTTGCTGGCACCTATGCGTTTGTCGTTCGCGTAACGGATGCGGCCACTCAAAGCGCTCAGGCCTCATACTCTCTAGTCATAGCCTCGGGACAATTCAAGATTAATGACCAGGCCCTGCCCTCGGCGCAGACTGGCGTGGCTTATAACCAACAACTAACATCTGTCGGCGGCACGGCGCCCGTGGTATTTCTCATCTCAGGCGGCTCTCTGCCTCCCAGCCTCACTCTCTCGGCTACGGGTTTGCTCAGCAGTTCCGCGTCTACCGCAGGCACTTACCAATTCACAATAAAAGCCATCGATGCCAACCTGCAGACTGCTACCCAGAACTTCACTCTCTACGTCAATAGCTCCGCCTTTTCCATCGTCACAACGACCCTCCCCTCCGCCGCCGTAGGCCAAATTTACTCTTCCGATATTGTGACCACCGGCGGTACGTCACCTCTAACCATTTCGGTCTTTAGTGGCTCGCTCCCCCCCGGTCTGCAGCTAACCTCTACTGGATCCATCACTGGCACGCCCACTGCCCCAGGCTCGTATAGCTTCACGCTTCTCGCCCAGGACGCTGGCGGCCAATTAACCCAAAAGTCTTTGTCGCTTAGTGTCGCTAATTCAGGGCTATCATTCAGCGGCGGTGGCTTACCCGCCGGTCAAGTCGGGTCCGCCTACACTGGCACGGTCTCTGCGATCAATGGCGCAAGTCCTTATGGCTACACTCTCGTTGGCGGCACTTTGCCCGCAGGCCTGATCCTTGCGCAAAACGGAAACATCTCCGGCGCCCCCACAGCCGCAGGAATCTATCAAGTCACGATCCGCGCTACGGACGCCAACGCCCGCACCGCAGAACAGGCGTTGACAATTTTCATCAACTCACCAGGCTTCAGTGTCAACACCAATGCCATACCCTCGGCGCGCCTGAATCAGCCTTATTCGGCAACACTGTCCGGCTTTGGCGGAACTTCTCCGTACACTTTCCAGTTAGTTGCCGGGACACTGCCTTCAGGCCTGACTTTGACTTCGGCGGGCGTCCTTGCGGGCACCCCAACCGCCGCTGGGGTCAATAACCTCAGTATCCGCGCCACCGATAGCGCCAATGCGGCGTTCCTTCTCAACTACACGCTGAACGTAAACGCGTCTGCGATCGCTTTGGCCCCCCTCTCCCTCCCCAACGGGCAACTGAATGTTCCCTACGCCACTAACCTGCTCGCCTCCGGCGGAACCGGTCCCTACTTATTCAACCTGGCCAGCGGTGCCCTCCCGTCTGGCTTGTCACTTGCGCCCGATGGTCTTCTTAGCGGCACATCCAACGCCACTGGCCCTTATGCCTTCACGATCGGGGTTAGCGATTCCACCAATGCCGTTTCGCTGTTCACGTATGCGCTTTCGATCAGCACAGGCAGCCTGAGCATCGTCACGCAGAGCGTCCCTGCGGGGACCGTTGGTACAGACTACTTCACTGCAGCGATTGCCACTGGCGGCACCGCGCCCTACGTTTACAGCATCTCCAGCGGCACTTTGCCTCCTGGCATTAGCTTGACGCGCGCCGGTGTATTCTCCGGCATGCCTAGCGCTGCTGGGACCTACTCCGTCAACGTTCGCGTCGACGATGCGGCGGGAAACTTCACTGTCAGCAGTCTTACCATCGTTGTAAACGGTGCGGGCAGCCTCACTATCGTTACCGCCGCTCTGCCCACTGCACGCACCAGTCAGACTTACTCAACCACGATCATTGCTAGTGGTGGCCGAGCTCCCTACACTTACAGCTTGGCGAGTGGTGCATTACTAAGCGGCCTTCAACTGAATGCCGACGGTTCTATCACCGGCAAGCCCACTGCCGATGGCGTTTCCACCTTTACCGTCCGCGTCCTCGATGCCTTGGGTGCGACAGCCCAGGCCACCCTCAGCCTGTCTTCCAATTCGTCCAACCTCACGATCACCACCGTTTCGTTCATCAATGGTCGTATCGGCGAACTATTCCAGCAAAGCGTTCTCGCCACAGGTGGCAACGCGCCGTATCTCTTTACACTGGCTGCGGGCACCCTTCCTGCGGGCCTCACGCTATCCGGTTCAGGCATCCTTTCCGGCACACCTACCGTTGGTGGTAGCTTTCCGATCGTCATTCGCGTTACCGATGCGGGTGGCATGACTTACCAGACTAGTTACAAAGTGCTGATCGGCAGCACCAACCTTGATTTCACCAACACAACTCTGCCGAAACCCTATATCGGTTCGCAGTACTTTGCCGTTCTCCAGGCGGCTGGCGGAATTGCCCCCTATCAATTCTCCGTAGCAAGTGGCGTCTTACCCGCCGGCCTCACTCTCGCCCCCAGCGGTGAGATCACCGGTACAGTCGCTGCTGGTTCTGGCTCCACCCTTACCTTCCGCGTTGTCGATGCCACGGGCGCAAGCGCCAGCACCACCATCTCCCTGATACCCGTTCAATCCCCACTCCAATTCAGCTTCACGTCGATTCCTGCTGCCCGCGTCGGACAGTTCTACCTCTTTGTCCCCACCGCAACTGGAGGCTCTGGCCCCTATGTCTTCTCGGTCGGTGCTCCGCTGCCGCTGGGCCTGTTCCTCACTCCAGTGGGTAACATCGCGGGCACACCCAAAGTCGCCGGCGCTTACACCATCGTCGTTCGGGGCCAGGACAGCAGTGGCACCGTTGTCCAGAACAGCTACCGCTTTGACGTACTTGGAGATGGCCTGCAAATCGTTCCGCCCGTCGTTCCGACGGCAAGGGTCGGACAGCCCTTCACTCTGAACTTCAATTCCACTGGAGCCAATGGTGAGGTGAAGTATGATCTGGCAAGCGGGGTCCTGCCTGCGGGTTTGGTCCTGTCCACCTCAGGAATGCTGAGTGGCACGCCCACAACCGCTGGTGCTTATCGCTTCAGCGTCCGCGCTACAGACGCTCAAGGGGTGACAACTCAACTCGATATCGCCATGACCGTTTCAGCCATCTAATTTCGTCCCCCATCGCCGCCCCAGGCCGCGCTGATGATCTTGGCCAGATCCGCGATCATCAGCAATCCTGGGTTGTCCTCGCCGTAGTCGATCTCCGGGATATCTTCTACAGTGATGGCGATAGCAATCGCCCCGCCCTTGGTATAAACAATCCCAACATCGCTCCGCAAATGATCCAGAGCGCCGGTCTTATTGGCAACAATCAGACCGGCTAACTTGCGCCCCAGCCCATCGTTGTACTGCTGGCGCTTCAGAATCGACAGCATATCCGCTGAACCCGGCAGCTTGCGCGCCTCAATCATCCCCAATAACGAAATCATTTCCAGTGACGTCGTGCTCCCCAGTCCATACTGCTTGTTGCTCTCAAGAAGACCCGCCTTTGACCAGCCCTGCGGCGCACTCAGTTGATTGCCATCTCCACGTACCTTCCTCATCAGACGGGTACCGGGCAGGCCAAGTGCGTCCATCCGCGCGTTGACGCTGTCGGCCCCAATCCGCTCAATGCAAATGTTGGTCGCAGTGTTGTCACTTACGACGATCATCAGATTGGCTACGTCTCGCAGCTTCAACGTAGTTCCGACGCTAAGCTCCCGCAACACGCCGCTGCCGGATACCACGTCGGCTTGCCTCATCACCAATTCTTCGTCGAGGCTGACTTTCTGCTCTGCCGCAAGGGCGTACAGGTCAACCAGCACCGGCAGCTTGATTGTGCTGGCCGTCCGCACCTTCTCCGCGCCCCGAATCTGAATCGATTGGCCGGTCTTGAGATTCTTTGCCGCAAGAAATACCTTGCCCGGTCCAGCGGAAATCCGCTTCTCCAGCGCCGCTTCCAAGTCGCTCGCAATCATCCGAAGTGCAAGTAAAGAACAGATGAAACACATCTTCATAGGGGCTATCTCCTGTCTATAGGATGAACTATGCTTAGAAGGCAAAGTACATTCCTTAAAGGAAATTATGCCGCTCATTCGATTCCTCCTCCCCCTATTTCTTGTTACCCTCTCCACCTTCGCTCAGCTCTCGATTAACCCTCAAAATGTCCCCCCCGGCACCGTTGGCAGCCCCTACAACGCGACGCTAACCGCGACGGGAGGTTCGGGTACCAACTATGGCTTTTCCTTTTTGAGCGGACAGCTACCGAACGGCGTGAGCATGAACGGCGTGAGCCCTAACAAAGTTCAGTTCTCGGGTACGCCTACAGTTGCTGGCAACTTCAGCTTTACATTGCGGGTAACCGATGGCACATCGACGGCAGACTTTCCTCAGGTCATGAACATCGCCAGCTCAACAGGTGTGCAGATTTCCACCCAGTCGCTGCCCGACGGACAGGTCAGCCAGCAATACTCCACAACACTTTCGGCGGCTGGTGGTGCGGGCGGTTATTCCTGGGGTCTGGTGTCCGGAAGTGGCAATCTACCCCCTGGGCTCACCTTTACCTCCACTGGCACAATTCTGGGTTCACCCAACCAGGCAGGCACTTTCAGTTTCGTATTTAGAGTCACTGATGGTGCCGGAGGTACAGCCCAGGCGAACTTCAGCCTTCGCGTCAACTCAAATTCACTCAGCATCCTGACGACTAGCCTCCCCACAGGGAGCGTCGGGGCTGGTTACAACCAAACCATCACGGCAGCGGGCGGCGTCGTCCCCTACTCATTCGGCCTCAGCGGAAATCTCCCCTCCGGCCTGACACTTTCAAGCGGGGGTATCATCTCCGGCGTACCAACCGCGCCAGGCACCTCTAATTTCACAATCACGGTGGCTGATGGCGCAAACAACGTGGCATCAAAACCTCTATCGATCACCATCGGCATCGCGCAACTTGCGATCAACCAGCAGGCATTGCCAAGCGCTCAACTTGGCCTCACTTACTCCAGTAACGTCACTGCCACCAACGGAGCCCCACCCTACACCTTCTCCATCGCCTCTGGCACCCTCCCCGCAGGCATCTCATTCTCCAGCAGTGGCGTCTTCAGCGGTATCCCACAAGCATCGGGCAGCTTTCCATTCACCGTCCGCGTCACCGACAACACCAGCGCCACGGCAACCGCTCAGTTCCAGATCGCGGTGAACTCAAACACGCTTAGCATCACTACTGTTTCGCTGCCAAACGGCGTACTAAGCCAATCCTACAATTCCTCCATCTCCGCCTCAGGCGGCCAGCAGCCCTACACTTTTCAGATTATTAGTGGCACCCTCCCCAACGGAATTTCTCTCAACACCAACGGAACGCTCAGCGGCACTCCGCTGGCCGCAGGAAACTCCGCATTCACCGTCCGAGTCACCGATTCCACCTTGTCGATATCACAGGCAAGCCTATCGATCCTCGTGAATTCAAATGGCTTGGTCTTTGTCTCTACTGCACTGCCCAACGGCCAAATAGGACAGACCTACTCGTCAAGCTTAGCCGTGAGTGGCGGTACCACGCCCTACACCTTTACGGTGCAAAGCGGAAGTCTCCCCCCTGGCCTTGTGCTTGGAGCTGGCGGTGGCATCGCTGGCGTACCAACAACTGCAGGAACCTATCAGACGACTTATCGCGTTCAGGATGCCAATGGTGTCAGCGCGCTCGCAAGCATCCCGATCACCATCACCTCGGGTAACCTCGTGACGATAACAACCCTTCAGTTGCCTTCTGGCAACTTGAATCAAACCTATAGCGCGTCGTTCCAGGCAACCGGCGGCACTGCGCCCTACTCGTGGTTTATAACTGGAGGCAATCAGCCCTCTGGCTTGTTTCTGAGCCCCAACGGCGTCCTTTCGGGAACCCCGAATCAGGTTGGAACTTTTACCTTCACCGTCCGCGCCACCGACAACCTCGGCAACCAGGCTCAAGCCTCCTTCACCATCAATGTCAACAGCTCAAACATTACACTTGCGAGCACGACGCTGCCCTCAGCTGTATTGAATCAGGCCTACTCATCAGCGCTCAGCGCTTCCGGCGGCACCGCTCCCTACACCTATTCCGTCACCGGCGGTGCGCTTCCTGCAGGCATCTCAGTTGCCACCAACGGTGTCGTCAGCGGCACTCCGACCGCCAGCGGCAATTACAGCTTTGTAGTCCGCGTTCAGGACAGTGTACAGGCGAACCCGGCTGCTTCCTTCACCGTCTTGCTGGCGGTGAATAGTTCGTCGCTCGCCGTAAATACGGCGGCTCTGCCCACTGGAGTCACGGGCGTTTCGTATAGTGCTTTAATCACCGCCTCTGGCGGAACCGGGCCCTATCTGTTCGATATAACTGGCGGCGGCTTGCCTTCCGGGCTCTTTATGACTCAAGCCGGTGGCATCTCCGGGGCACCCTCGCAGCCAGGGACTTTCTTCTTCACTGTCCGCGCAACCGATTCCGTTGGTGCTACTGCCAGCGCGACACAGACCATCTCGGTAGTAACTTCCGGCACCTTGACAATTACGACGACAAGCTTGCCCGCAGTCACGATCAACCAAAACTACAACGTCGCGCTAACCGCAATTGGCGGCGCCTTTCCCTACGCTTATTCGTTGAGCAGCGGCTTGCTCCCGCCCGGTCTTACACTGAGCCCATCAGGGTCCATCACCGGAATTCCAACTACTCCTGGCAACTTTGGTTTCGTCGTGCGCTTGCAGGATAACGGCGGAGCCAGCACTCAGGCTTCGCTCAGCATTGTTGTCAGCGCCAATGGCTTATACGTTTCCACAACCATGCTCCCAAATCCGCAGTTGGGCTCCTTCTACAGCTCAACTTTGAGCGCAGCAGGCGGAACTTTGCCCTACACCTGGAGCGTCGTCTCAGGTACCTTGCCAAACGGCATCACGCTCAGCCAAACCGGCGTACTCTCTGGAGTCGCCTCGGTTGGCGGCACCTATGCCGTCACTTTCCGCGTAACTGACACAACCAACGCAACCGCTCAAGCCGCCTTTACGATCTTGGTCGGCTCCAATTTCCTTAGCTTTGCAACCACTTCAGTTCCCACCGCTTTCATCGGGCAGCAGTTCAGTTTCCAACTTCAGGCCACTGGCGGCGCCATACCTTACCAGTTTTCTGTCGCCTCCGGTGTCCTCCCGACCGGTCTGCAACTCACTCAAAACGGTTTGCTCTATGGCATCCCAACGACACCCAGCATCACCTCCATCGTTTTCCGTGTAGCCGATGCGACAGCGACAAGCGCCACACTTTCGACCAACGTCGTTGTCGGACAGTCAACCCTGCAAATCACAACAACCGCGCTTCCCAATGCAATCGCCGGGCAGTCGTATAGTCAAACGATCCAGGCTAGCGGTGGTAGCACTCCCTATACGTTTAGCCTGAGTTCCGGCACTCTGCCATCGGGCATTACATTTTCTGAAACCGGTGTACTACTGGGTACCACCAGTCAGATCGGTGTCTTTACTCTAACCTTCCGCGTGCAGGATTCAGCCTCCGCCTCTTCGTTGACCAACCTGTCTCTAACTGTCACCGCAGGCGCGTTTCAGATCACAACAACCAGCCTGCCTGCCGCCCGTGTGAATCAAGCTTACAGCCAGACCCTGCAGACAACCGGCGGCACACAGCCGATCCGCTTTGATCTGCTCGCTACAATCAATTCTGGTTTCCCACCTCCAGGGATCAGCGTCTCTCAGACGGGCGTAGTATCGGGCACGCCCCAGGCTACCGGCAATTACACCTTTTCCGTGCGTGCTACTGACGCGCAGAACCTGACAACTCAGGCCACTTTCACCATGCTTGTCAGCGCGGGCGGCCCCACCATCACGACGCTTTCTCTTCCTCCCGGCTTTACGAGCCAAGCTTACAGCCAGGCAATCCTCGTCACTGGCGGTACATCCCCTTATGTCTTCTCAGTTCTTACAGGTTTCCTGCCTCCGGGTCTGCTCGTCAACCCCAGTAGCGGCACCTTGGCCGGCACGCCTACAACAGCCGGTTCTTACACCTTCACGGTTCGTGTCGCCGACAGTACTTCGCAGACTGCCGATGCAACCTATACCGTCTCGATTACAAACGACACAACTCAGATCAGCATCAGTGCGCTTGCGCCCCCCACGGGAATTCTCTACTTCCCCTACGCATTTACCTTGTCCGCCACTGGTGGTCGCGAGCCCTACACTTGGTCCATCCCGGTTGGTCCGATACCGAACGGGTTGCGCCTCGATCCTAACGGCAATTTGAATGGACTCTTGCTCGCCCAGGGTACTTACCGCTTTACAGTGCGCGTTAGCGATGTCGCTAACAGCAGCGCTGAGGCGACACTCACAATCACCGTGGCCGGTGCTACCAGTCTGGTGCAGGGTAGTGTCGGTAACGCTTACTCCGCGCAGGCCCCGGTACCAAGCCTTGGCCGACCGCCCTTTACCTATGCTCTGAATGGCAATGCCCTCGGTAATCTGCCAACAGGCGTCACCCTGAGTTCTAGCGGCAGCTTTTCCGGCACCCCGACGACTTCGGGTGAGTTTACCTTCGGCCTCATCGCGACAGACGGAAGTGGTTTCCGCAGCAATCTCGCGCTGACCATAGGCATTACCGGTGGCAATTTCAGTGTCACAACTCCGGGCCTGCCGGGAGGCTCAGCTGGTGCGCCATACAGTCAAACCCTGACCGCCGCTGGCGGTAGTGCTCCCTATAATTGGGTCATTAGCTCTGGTTCTCTGCCGATCGGGTTGAACCTGAATCCGCTGAATGGTCAGATCACTGGCACTCCCACCATCCAAGGCACGAGCTTCTTCACCGTGAGGGCTGGCGATACTAACTCTTCGACCGCTTTGGCATATTTTGGCATCAGCGTCGGTGCTCCCGGTTCGCCTGTGATCAACGCAATCACGAGCGCGGCTAGCTATGGTGCCACCGGCATCGCTCCCGGCGAATTGTTGACGATCTTTGGCGGCACCCTTGGCCCGCAGACCTTGACTAGCTTCGCGCTCGTCAACAATGCCGTGCCGACGCTGCTCGCCGGCACTCGGGTGCTGTTCGACGGTGTAGCTGCTCCGATGATTTACACCTCGGCAAATCAGCTCAGCGCGATTGCGCCGTTCGGTCTTTCCAGCAAGAAGTCCGTACGCGTGGTTGTCGAGTATGTGGGCTTCCAGTCAACGCCCTTCCTGCTTCCTCTGTTGGCATCCAAGCCGGCCATCTTCACTGTGGATAGCAGCGGCCAAGGTCCGGGCGCGATTCTCAACGAGAACGGCTCGATAAACACATCGTCCAACCGTGCGGCAAAGGAAAGCGTCGTCGTGCTTTACATGACAGGTGGCGGTTCCATGACTCCAGCCGGGCAGGATGGTCAAGTCTCAAGCGGAATCTCCAGCTTGAACCTCCAATCTCTGGCGACGATCAACGGCCAGCCAACCTCAGTTCAATACGCCGGAAACGCGCCCGGTCTCGTTCAAGGTGTGATCCAGATGAACGTCAAGTTGCCTCCGCTTACCAAGTCCGGGGCCAATGACATCCTTGTTCAGATCGGCCCCAACCGCACAACCGCCGTCGTTACGGTTTGGGTTGAGTAACAACCGGGGTAGCAACCGGAGTCGCAACAAACGTCATCGTCCCAAAGCGCTTCGCGCTATGAGGATTCGGCTGGGCCAGCAGCGAGTTGCTCCACTGGCTTAGCCGCCGGTTGGGCTCCGTACCGTCCCAGCGATTGAGGTTGATCGTCCAGCTTTCGCCTGCCTTCGGCGGCAGGCTCTGCGCAAAGCCCTCGAACTCGGCAAATGGAATTGCAAATTCCAGCGTCCAACCCTTATCTTTGTCTCCACTCGCATTGAGGGTGCCCTCGATATTGGTCGCCAGCAACACACCTTCCAGATTCAGTCGCTTCAGCAGATACATCGACTGAAAGTAGACATAGTCATACATCACGGCGCGAGCATTCATTTCAAAGCCAAAGTACACATCGGTCTGCGACGGACGTGGGTTGATGAAGGCTTCAACCGCATCGTCGCGATAAGTTGGGTCGTCGCGCTTCTCAAAGTGCGCAGTGATGTCTGTATCCTCGCATTCGTAGGAGATGTACAGGTATTGGTCGTCCCATAGCAGCCGAGCCGTAGTCTTCTGTTTCGCACCCGTTTGTTTGTCCCACGGAAACTCAAATGTCACAGCCTGGGCCGCCTTCCAGGCATCTTCATTCAGCTTGCCGTCGATAGCAATTTTGCCGGATGCCCGACGCACCTCCATCGAAGGAATAGGAGCTTGGGCCGGGGCGATTGCTGCGGCAAAAAGTACTGAACTCGCAAGCCGCCAAAGTGATTTCCTGGAGCGAATTATTGTCTGCATCGTAGTAAAGATAGTATGAGAGTTTTACTGCTGGTGCTTGCCGTCACTGCTAGAGCGACCGCAAGAATACCAGTAGATCGCGCTTCTGGTCGGCTGACAGGGCCTCAAATAGTCGAACCACGTTATGCGCCTCTGATCCTGGACTATCGTGCATCCTGATCGTCTCCACAAGGTCGCGACTGCGGCCATCGTGCAGAAAAAAGATCCGTTCGCCAAGTCCCCACAGTGGAGCTGTCCGATACTCATCCCCCAGCGCAACTCCCTGGTTGATCCCATCGGCCAGACCCTGTCCCATTCGGTGCAGTGCAAGGTCTGAATACAGCGCGACCTCCTTGTTGTTGAGGGCGGCAAATGTGGACGTTCCACTCCTCAACGTCGGCGTGTGGCATAGCGCACAGCCTACGCTTTCAAATGCAGCTCGACCGAGATTGATGCTTGGATTCGCTGCCGCTGGCTGGGGCGCTGCGAGAAAGCGCATGAAGTAGGTGAACAGCTCAAGATCCGAACGCTCGCCCGTCTGCAGATCGGACGCCGACTCAGGCCCTCCAGTCTGATTGCAGGCCGGATCCTCTTCTCGATCCTGCGGAAACAAGTCATTGGTTACCCCAACCTCGACGTTGTATGCCTCGCCGGCAAAGATTCCCAGCGACTTGTTCTGAGCCTTCCAGCCGAAGCGCGTAATCGTGCCGTCATTGCCATTCGTGTTGAAGCGACCGCCGATTCCGAAAAGGCGCTTGCGATCTCCATTGGCTGCGAGGTTGGCACGCAGGGCAAAATCAGGAATCGACTCGATCAGACCCAATCCGAATGTTGGCGTCGGGATTCGCAGGCTGAAGTTATTCATGTTCGAGAAATCCGGTTGCTGCACCCGACACGTGGCCGGAGCGTCGGTGCGTCCGGTAATCACGAACAGGTTATGCACCCCGCCATCCGTTGACCCGTCGGGGTTACGACGGCGGCGGGCGACAAGTGCCGGGCCGTCGGCTTTAAGAAAGCTGGGGATTCGATTCAGAGCCCCCATCTTCGTTGCAACAGCCATTTGTGGGTTGATTCGTGGGCTCGTGCCGCCAAGTCTCGGTTGGGAATGACACCCCCCACATCCATCGAGATTGAAGCGTGGACCCAGACCTTTGGCGACATCGTCAATTTCGTCAAATGCAGCTTTGCCCTTTTCGAATAAGGCAAGTTCAGTAGCGCTCAGCCCACTCAACGGACTGCCGGTTGACGACGGCCCCCGGCGTAATCCAGGTTCAGTCTGAGCGCTTAGGCTTGCGGCGCAGGCAAGCGAAAAAAGTAGCAGTCGTTTGTGCATAGAGGTTCACTAGTGATTGGAACTCCTCAGTGTTTGGAATCTGTGAGGCTACCCCTCGGATTTGTTAGGCGCTTGTAAACTAAGGTTTTTTCGTATCAAGCCGCTGAGCGGAATACCTGATCTAAAAAACTCACGGCTTCGTCGTGCAATTCCAGACTAAGCGTGAGTCCACTCGATTGCGGATACGTTGACGGAGTGCGTGCTTCGATCTGACCGACGAGGTGATCGGCGACAGACAGCGCACGATCCTCATCAACCTGCCCCGGAAACGTGGCCGCAAGCACCATGCCGCTAGGCATCGGGTAAAGCAGAAGGTCTTGACGTCTGCCGCGCTGCAACTGGAACGATTGTTCCCCCGCTCCCAGCAATCGGCCCAGTTCCCGCCCGGTCCCAAAGACCGCCGAGATGATCGGCCCTAGCGACTGAGCCAAAGGTTTGGCATCTTTTCCGGCCGATGCGACAAGACTCCCGACTCTGGTGACGAGGATCACCTGTTGACATTGCTCGCGCCCGATGGCGTCCTGTAGGATAACCGTCAAGCTGTTATGGATCACTGTGCTACCTCGAAGTAGGATTTCGCGATCGACGGCTGGAGCCGTAATGCCATCAATCTGCACTGCGCGGCCTTTTCGTTCTGGCCGAGCCGCTCAAAAATCGCAGCGATCTGGATCAGAGCCTCACCGTATCCCGGCTCGGCGCGCAGCGCCAGCTCGTAATAGTGCAGCGCTGCCGGAATCTCGTCGCGAGCTTCCAGCGCCCGAGCGATCCGGAAGCCGATCGTAGCCAACTGAATCCCACGGCTCTGGAGCGTCTCGAAAATCGAAATAGCTTGGTCCAGCCGACCCACTTCGATCTCCAGGCCGATAATCGCTTCAGCGGCCTCCTGACTTGCTGGCTGCTCCCGAAAAGCGTTTTCCAGTATCGCCCGCGCTTGATCGAAATTTCCGATTCGCTGCAACGCAAGCCCAAGATTGATCCGCGCCTCTGTCCAAAATTCGTTTTCATCACAACACAGGCCAAATTGGCGAACCGCTTCCTCGTGCCGCCCAGCCTCAAGGCAATTGATCCCCAGCCGGAATCGAAGTTCGGGCGTGTACCCATCCAACTGGATGAGTCGTTGCGCGGCCGCGACAGCTTCCTCCGGCCGTTGTGAAAACTCTGCCGCCAGCATGTAGTTCCACCAGGCGTTGCTGTTCTCGCTGTCGATACTGGTCAGATAACGCAAATGATCCGACGCCAACGAATATTGCTCCATTTGGATCAGCAGGCAGCCAAGGTTGTAGCGTGCCTCTCGATGGTTGGGGCTGCCCTCCAGGCACTTCTCGTAGTCGGCGCGCGCGAATTCGCCATTTCCCATCTGTTCAAGTGCGTATGCGGTGTAAAAGTGTGCGGCCGGTTCACCATGCTGGACAAAGGGCTCACAGGCCTTAATCAGCCGCTCCCATTCTTGCGACGTCGCAAGCTCGTGCAGCTGAGTTTCCCAGTCCTCCGGGCGGTCTGGAGCTGCTGGTGGGCCCAGCAGGGACTGCGCGGCCCGGATCCCTTCTTTGGCGACGGAATTTCCCGGGGAACGACTTTCCACTCCTTGGAACACTTCCAGCGCCTCTCCAGGTTGATTCAAATGTAAGCGGCAGATTCCTAGCGCGAGAGCGGCTTCTGTCCAATCCGGATGGAGTTCCACTTCAGGCTGCAGGAGTCTGGCCCCTTCGTCCCATCGCTCCAACCGTTCCATGCAAGCAACCGTTTGTACCAGAAGATCTGAGCGGCTCGGCACCAGCTTCAGAAGTCTCTTGAATGCGTCGAGCGCCTCCGCATATTCTTCAACAGCCAGGTGAAAGTGTGCCAGCGCTTCGAGCTTGCGCGCAGCGATCGCGGCCGGCGATTGGCTGGGGAAACTCGCCGGCACAAAAGAATCGTGCGCGTCGGCCTGCCGCTTCAGCGGCATTTCGATAATTTTCGGGGCTCGGGCAGCGTTTGACATTGGGGCTCTGCTCTACCTCGTCATTACTCTGGGTCTCGGCGGTAGCACCGGCCCGAGTTGAAAGAGGGAAGGGAACTGCAATGGGGATACCCGGTCCTCGTCACTATTTCGCTGCCATGACCGTAGTACTGGCCGATGCGACCCAGCGCCAGGAAGAATTGGCGTCATACCCATCGGAGTGCTCGCGCATTCCGTTTGAAGCCCGGCGCTTTCGGCAAGGCCACGGGCTAGCACCGCCAAACTGCCCGGTGCCCCCTCCTGTGACCAAGTGGCATGTGGAGCAGTGGCAAGCGTCATGTTCAATAACGCGGCGATTGACAGCGGCACATGCGTGTATGGTTCAACTTGCGGCGCCTCGGGAACTAGTGGCCAGCTCGACCCTCCGCCGGAAGGCTCAATCGCCTCCCAATCGCCTGCACTTACGATATTCAGCAGACCAGACAGCGTCGGTGCAATGTTGAGCGCGGACGCAACCTCACTTGCCGCATACGGATAGCGATTTCGCGGTCGAGGCACAATTGAATCCCGCTGCCCCAAAGCACCAGTCGCCTGCGCACCAGACAATGGCCCGTCTGAAATGGCTTCGTATTCAAGCGGCTCAAGATCAACCGTAGGCTCAAAATACGTCTCTAATTCGAGCGAACCCGTGTCCGGAAACAACAGCCAGGCTTCGCCAAACTCTTCAACGTCGTTAATTTGCGGAAGAGCACCGTAGCCCTCCATTCCCCAGCCGACTTGCGGCACCCTGGCGGCGTCAACCCTTAGGTCATTCTGCTCGAGTGCCAATGCAAGTGGCTCTTCTCTATCCGGCGTCGAGGGCGTGCAGCAGTCCGCCTGCACAATAATTGCAAAGCTCGACAGTGGCACCTGAGGTTTGTCGACGCGTAGATCAGCCCTCGACATTGGAACGTCCTCAAACAACTCTTCGCAGAGCGGTGCCGGATCGCGGGCCTCGGCACGTGAATCAACTCGCGAACCGGTCTTTTCATCGCTCGCAGCTGAGCTCGTTTCCCACACTTCCGCCTCAAACTCCGGTGAGCCGATTTTCTTCCCGATCGGCCGATCCGCCACGGGAACCGGTCCGCTGCCGGGTCTCACCGCAATCGTCGAGGCTTTCGACCCAAGCCGCTCCATCAGTGCCTGCTCTAGCTCGTCCTGATGCGAACGTAAATGTTCCTCACTACAAAACGGTGTGTCCTTGTAGCGTGAGAAGAAGCCGAGTTTTTTGCCGCAGTACAGGCAGGTCATCGCGTTATTCTGGCCGAACTCCGAGGGCTGGTTAATCCAAGCTTAGAAGTTCATCGCCACTATGCAAATCGGTGTTTTACCTTAAGGGCATTAGGGCAATTGTTAAGATCATAGAGTGCTACCTGCGATTTTCTTGCTGCTCGCCTCCGGGGCTGATTCTGCCTCCGTCGATAAAATCAAATCTTATACATGTAAAAAATCAGCTAAACCATTAAAAATAGATGGTTTAGTGTCTTCTGATGAATGGGCGAGGGCCCCCTGGACCTCCAATTTTCTCGATATCGAAGGTAAGCACAAAGCAAAGCCAATTTTCCGTACCAGGGCCAAGATGCTCTGGGACGACAACTATTTCTACATCGCTGCTGAGCTGGAAGAGCCCCACCTCTGGGCCACCTACGACCGCCACGACATGGTCATTTTCCACGAGCACGACTTCGAGGTTTTTCTCGATCCCGATGGCGACGGCCTCCACTACTTTGAGTTCGAGATGAACGCAAAGAATACCGGTTGGGATCTCTACCTGCCAAAACCCTACAAGGATGGCGGCAAAGCCGACGACGGCTGGGAGATTCCCGGCCTGAAGACTGCCGTCCGGCTACGCGGAACCCTCAATGATCCCCGCGATCGCGATAAAGGCTGGACCTTGGAGATCGCCTTTCCTTGGTCGGCTTTCAACCGTGGCCCCCGCCCTGCGCTTGCACCCAAGCTTGGCGAGAGCTGGCGCGTAAACTTCTCAAGGGTGGAGTGGATGCTTGATGTTATCGATGGCAAGTATAAGAAAAAAAATGGTTTGAAAGAAAACAATTGGGTCTGGAGCCCGCAGGGCGTCATCAATATGCACGTGCCGGAAAAGTGGGGCAGCGTCCAGTTCGTCCCCTAGGGAGCCTTAAAGAAGTCTTGCGGCTCAATCCCGGTCACCATCCAACGCTTGCCGCGCTTTTCAAAATCGAAGGTCAGCGTCTCGCGACGTTGGGCTGTGACGGTTTGCTCGACCCGCGATTTCAGGCTCAGATACCAGTCCAGTTTAGCCGTCTGCTTCTGTTCATCGCCGCTGCTGCTTCTGATATCGACGCTGGAACTGAGTTCCGCGTAGCCCATCAGGCCAATCAATTGCTCCCGCAGTAGGTTGTAGCCCGGCATCTTCTTATCGATTTGATGGAAGAAGGCCAACTCGTTTGCTGCGCTCAAACTGGTCGCCATCTGCGCCACCACGTCGCGCAATTCGTCGCTGGTCTCAGCGCGCAAAGCGAAGCCAAGCAAGGCCAGAAAGCTTCTACGTCCGGTAGCTGCCATTGATCTCAATGTACCCTTCGGTGAAATCGCAGGTCCAGAATTCGGCTGCGCCCTTGCCGCCGCCAGCGATCCGAAGATCGATGACGACATCTTTGGCGTCCAGTTTAGCCTTCAGCGCTGATTCGTCAAACGGTGCTGCCAGGCCAGCCTTGCAAACCCGCTTCCGCTGAAGATAAATGTCGACATCGGTTGGAGTGAACTTCGCCCCGGAGTAGCCCGCAGCGCACAGGATGCGTCCCCAATTGGGGTCAGATCCGGCAATGGCCGTCTTGACCAAAGGAGAGTTAGCAATCGCGCGCCCGATCTTCTCGGCGTCTACTTCCGACTTCGCCCCGCTCACCAGTACCCTAATCAGCTTCTTCGCCCCTTCGCCATCGCGAGCAATCTGCGCAGCCAGGCTTTGCATGACGCGCGTGACGGCTTCAGCTACCAGTTTCAATTCCGCTGAGCTTGGTTTGACGCCACTCGCGCCGTTCGCCATCAGGACAACCGTGTCGTTGGTGCTCGTGTCGCCATCAACAGTGAGGCGGTTGTAGCTCAACTCGGTGGCGCGCTTGAGGATGCGCTTGAGGTCGACGGAGGCAATCGCGGCATCGCACATCACATAGCCGAGTGTCGTCGCCATGTTCGGCTGAATCATGCCAGAGCCCTTGGTCATACCCGCGATTTGGACCTTGCCCTGCTTGAGCCGCAGCGTCTCGTGCGCGGTTTTCATCACCAGGTCGGTCGTCATGATCGCGCGGGCGACATCTTCAAATCGCGTTGCGGCCAAGCCGCTGAAGAGCGAGGGCAGGGCACTCGTAATTTTCTTTACATCGAGTTCGACGCCGATCACTCCGGTCGACGAAGGCTGAACAAAGGAAGCATCGCAGCCTAAAAGCTTGGCGACGGCTTTCACGCTGGTCTCGGCGACTTTCCTGCCGCTGCGAGTAGCGCAATTGGCATTGCCAGCATTGATCACCACTGCTTTCACCTTGCCGCCAGAAGCCTTGAGATTCTCGCGCGACAACTCAACCGGCGCAGCAACGAAAAGGTTCTGCGTAAACACAGCCGCAGCATTGGCTGGCTGATCGCTCACGATCAGTGACAGATCATCTTTCGGAAACTTGCGAATGCCCGCGTAGACCGCACTGTATTGATAGCCGAGGGGAAGCTCTATGCTCACTCAATCTCCTAGAATTTCATTGTCTGCGATCCGGAGGCCATTGCGCAGGTCCGCGCCCGAAACACGCTTGCGGCCTTCCTGCTGTACTTCGAGCAACTCAAGGACCGTGGCGTTGCCACAGGCAACCAGCAGACTCCCTTTGGCCCCGATCACCCGTGCCTGCTCTTTGTCGGTGGCGTCCTCAAGAACGCAGGTCTTCACCAGGCGCAAGGTCTGGCCTCGAAACTGCGTCATCGTGCCTGGCCAGGGATAGAGGCCGCGCGTGCGGTCGTGTATCACCTGAGCAGGCCAGGACCAATCGATGGCGCCATCCATCTTGCTGAGTATTTTGGCGTGTGTGGCTTCGCGGTCGTCCTGCGGGATCGGCATTACGCTACCAGCCTCAAGTCCAGCGATGGTTTCGATGAGCAGCTTCGCCCCCATCACTGACAGCCGCTCGCCCAGTTCGACCGCGTTCTCATTAGGCTCGATTTCTGTAGCAGCCTTCAGTAGCATGTCGCCCGTATCGAGGCCGGCGTTAATCTGCATCGTTGTGACACCCGTGCTGCGCTCACCATGAGCGATCGCCCACTGGATCGGCGCCGCCCCACGGTATTTGGGCAGCAGCGAACCGTGTACGTTCACGATGCCAAAACGCGGAATATCGATAATGGTTTGGGGAATGATCTGGCCGTAACCGACAACCACCATGATGTCGGGGGCCAGGGCGCGAAGCTCTTCGACGATTTCAGGGCGGCGGATTCGTTCGGGCTGGCGGACCTCGATCCCAAGCGCAACAGCCTCCGTCTTGACGGCGCTCATCGCCAATGCCTGGCCTCGCCCCTTGGGGCGGTCGGGTTGCGTATAAGCGGCAACCACGCTGTGCCCAGCCTCAACCATCGCCTTCAGCGTCGGCACGGCAAAGGGCGGCGTGCCAAGAAAAACTGCCCTTAATCCCACTCCCCGGCCTTCTGTAGCTTCCTGATCTTGCGACGAATCATGTCGCGCTTCAGTGGGCTGAGACGATTGATGAAAAGCACCCCGTCCAGATGATCGTTCTCGTGCTGGATGGCGCGGCTGAGCAGGTCAACTCCGGTCGTCTCAAACCACTTGCCGTCCTCGTCCTGCGCCTTCACCGTTGTTTTCAACGCCCGCGTGACGGGCTCGCGGAAGCCAGGGATGCTGAGGCAGCCCTCTTCCTCGGTCAGCTTGCCTTCTTTGGCGAGAATCTCCGGGTTAATCAACACCAGGCGTTGCTTGGGGTCCTCCCCGGTGGAGGGGTCAATGACGGTGATCCGCTTCGTCATTCCTACCTGCGGAGCCGCCAGGCCGACCCCTTTGGCCGCGTACATTGTCGCAAACATATTCGCAACAAACTGTTTCAGCTCGGCTTTTCCAAATTCATGGGCAGCAACCGGCTCGCACATCTGTTCAAGTACCGGGTCACCGTATTTCACAATCTTGTAAATCATCTAGAACTCACGCACCTGCGTCTGGTAATTGTCGTAATTTCGTTTCGCTTCGCGCAGCGAATCGCCGCCGAACTTCTCGATCATGGCCTGGGCCAGGACAAGAGCCACCATCGCCTCGCCAATGACTCCCGCAGCCGGAATCACGGCAACGTCACTGCGTTCATAGGCTGCCAGGGCCGGGTCCCGCGTGGGCAAATCAACACTTTCAAGTGGCCGGCGCAATGTGGAGATCGGCTTCAGGTGGCCACGCACGATGACGTCCTGGCCGTTCGTGATGCCACCCTCCAGCCCCCCGGCGCGATTGGCACCGCGGAAGAAGTTGCGTTCCGACTTGTCGTAGTGAATCGTATCCTGCACCTTGCTGCCAAAGCTGCGCGCGCCTTCGAGCGAGTAGCCAACTTCGACGCCCTTCACTGCCTGCATCGAGACAATTGCCTGCGCAAGCTTTCCATCCAGGCGCGAATCCCAGGTGATGTGCGAACCAAGGCCGATCGGCACTCCATGGGCACGCACTTCAAAAATGCCGCCCACTGTGTCGCCTGTTCGATAGGCCTCATCTACTACGGCCTTGAAGCGCTGCTCTGTCTCCGGGTCAACGCAGCCAAGCAGAACTTCATCCCTCTGGCTCAGCGTGACCAGTTCTTCCCAGGTGGCTGCGTATGTGGAAGTCTCGTGGCCGACGGCGACGACGTGACTGAGCACCTCGATGCCAAACTCCGCAAGGTAGGCCTTGGCAAGCGCGCCGACGGCAACACGGGCCGTCGTTTCGCGGGCACTGGCGCGCTCCAGAATGTAACGGGCGTCGTCGAAATCGTACTTGATACAACCGATCAGATCGGCATGACCAGGGCGAGGCTTCTTGACTTCCTTGAATTTTTCAGCCGACCCGTCATAGTCCTCGACCGGCATGGACTGCGTCCAGTTCTTCCAGTCTTTATTGGCAAGGATTACGGCGATGGGCGCGCCAATGGTTTTGGAGTGCCGGACGCCAGAAACGATGTGAGCCGTATCGGTCTCAATCTTCATGCGTCCACCACGGCCAAAGCCCTGCTGGCGGCGCCACAATTCACGATTAATTTTGTCGAGCGAGATAGGGATGCCAGAGGGAAGGCCGGTAATTGTGGCTACCAGACACTCGCCGTGGCTCTCGCCTGCGGTCTCAAAGCGGAACATCTTGGGTTAGATCTTTAGTCTAACAGGCGGCTGATCTTGGGCGCGGCCTGGACTGTGGCCCACGCTTCTGCGCCCACCCGTTTGGCCCAGTCCTCGTATTTGGAGGCCAATCGCGCCACGACGGCAGGCTGGGCGCTGGACAGGTCGTGCAACTCCGTCCGATCCTGATCCAAATCGTATAACTCCCAACCGCCAGGGCGCTTGGAGACCAGCTTATGCTTGCCCTCGCGGATAGCGCGGTTGCCTTCGTGCTCCCAGCACAGAGTACGGCGAGACAAGGTGTTTTTGCCTTGAAACACAGGCAACAGGCTACTGCCTTCCATCGGCAGGATGCTGTTTCCGGCATGGGTCTTGGGGTAAGTAGTCTTTGACGCATCCATGAATGTAGTCATCAAGTCGACTAAGTGGCCGGGCTGATTGGTGAGTGAGCCTGGCTTGGTGATGTGCCCCGGCCAATGCGCAATGAATGGCGTCGCGATGCCTCCTTCATGCACCCAGTGTTTGTACAGGCGGAAGGGTGTGTTGGAGGCGTTCGCCCAGCCGATGCCATAGCTCTGATAAGTGTCCTCGGGGCCTGGCATTTTCTCGGGGGCATTGCCTACGACCATCGCAGCCCCGTCGCGAGTTTGTTTGGGGACATGCAGCGCCTTCATCTGCCGACCCAACTCTTCGGCACAACCACCGTTGTCCGAGAGAAAGCAGATGAGCGTGTTGTCGAGAGTCTTCGTCTTTTTGAGCGCGGCAATCATGCTGCCGATGCCCTGATCCAGGCGAGTGACCATGGCGGCGTAGACTGCCATCCTCTCCACTTGCCAGGCCTTGTTCGGCGTCTCGGCCCACGCGGGTACAACGGCGTCACGAGGGGCGAGCGGCCAGCGGCGATCAAGCAGTCCTGAAGCAACCTGTCGAGCGTGTCGCTCTGTCCGCAGTTCATCCCAACCCTTGCGATAGATCGCTCGATATTTGGCGATATCGGGCTCTGCGGCGTGCATTGGCCAATGTGGTGCCGTGAAGGCCGTATAGAGAAAGAAAGGCTCGCGGCGACTCGCGCACTCTTCGATGTAGCTCGTTGCCTTGGCTGCGATCGCATCGGTGTAGTAGAAATTCTTGTCGACTTTGGCGGGCTCATTGTCCTCTGTCAGGCTCACCGGGTCATAGTAGGAGCCGGCCCCGTGGATCGTGCCATAGAAATGGTCGAAGCCACGCTGGTTGGGCCAGTTGTCTTTTGACTTAGTCACCGGAGTTACATGCCACTTACCGACCATACGCGTCTGATAGCCCCCCGACTTGAGCGCCTCGGCAAGAGTTACACACGACCGATTCAGGTCGCCGGTATAGCCAGGAAGCTCGCGGCCATTGTCGACCATGTGCCCGACGCCAGTCTGGTGGGCATAGAGGCCAGAGAGCATGGAAGCACGTGTTGGGCAACAGCGGGCACCGTTGTAGAAGTTTGTGAATCGGACCCCGCCTTTGGCAAGCGAGTCCAGGTGAGGCGTTGTAATCTCGCTGCCATAGCAACCAATGTCTGAGAAACCCATATCATCGGCAAGGATGAGGATGATATTGGGTTTGGGCGCAGCGGCGCTAAACAAAGGCGCGGCAATCGCCGGGAGGAAGTCTCTACGCTTCATGCGAAGAGTTTATACGATGGCTATCGGCCGAACCGGCGAACCGGTTGCGCCATTCAGTTTGAGCGGCAGACAAATGAAGAGACACTCTTTGACGCCGGTGGTTGCCAGCTCTTCAAAGGTCAGATTTTCGATGATGTAAATGCCCTTTTGCGGCAAAAGGTAAAAGTGTGCAAAGAGTGTGACACCAGTCTCTGCGTCTACGATTCCGGGCACATCCCAAGCCATGTTGTCGGCGGCTACAGCCGACACCTGATGATCTGCAGCCCAGATTGTCGCTGACTTGTGAGCCCCCGCAGCCTTGAGGTAGGCAGCCTCATCGTGCCAGAGCTTGGCAAAGCCGGTGCGCACCAGCAGGATGTCCCCCGGATTGGGTCTGGTTGCCCCCAGCGCCCTCTCAAGATCATCGGCCGTGAATTCATACTCAGGGGCCAAGGGAGCAAGGTCCGCAAAGACAGCACGACGAACAAGCGGCGGGATTTCCTCAACGCCATGACTGGAAAAACCAGCCGCAGATTCTGCCTGCACCGCATCCACGCCGCCATGCAGACAGCCATGAGCAGCCTGGTGAGAGAGAGCGTCAATGTGCGTGCCGGTGTGCTCCATCATCGTCAACATCCCGCTGGCGCTGCTGCGGGGCGTGCCGGTCTGATCGCTATGTCGGCGATGAAGGGAGTAGAAGTAACCGGGCTTGTGTGCCGGGTGGATCGGCATGCCAGCGAAGCGCGGCTGTTCAAGGTCGATGATGCGGGATTGTGCGAGTGAAAGTATGTCCATTAGCGAGGGTCCTCTCCGACAAGATTCTGACCACCCAAGGATCGCCAAAAGGCATAAATAGCCAGGCTGGCGAGCATGAGCAGCGTAGCGACGGTGTAGGGCATGAACCAAGCCGTAAGGTCGGTTACATTTGCCGTTCGGCCCAGAGCGTTGGTCGCCGCCACGGCCACGATCGTCGTTAGCAGCCCGAAGCGCACCAGCGCAAACACGATGCCAAGACTGATCAAGAGATAGAAGGAGCCGTCCATGAGCAGGTTCTTCGAAGTTGCCAGTTCTCCGCTGGTCACGCAGACGACCAACGCGGCGACCAGGATCGCGGGAAGATCCCGCCGGAACAGTACCTTCAGGCCGAAGATCGTGAAGAAGAGGAGGAATCCGATCGTAAGTGCATTGTTGGCGACATAAAGGTGGGCGGAGATCCAATCCCGAGTCGAGAAATCAGCCAGGTTGCTGAGGTTGGCAAACCCCGTCCGTTGAAAAGTGATCCAATCTTTTGCGAGAAAAGCGCCAGTGACGGCGATTCCGATCCCGACTCCCATTAAGAGGTGAGCTCCGACCTGCGGGTCGCTGAAGTTACCCGAGAGCAGGCGATTCCAGGTGACCAGTGATTTCGGCCAACGAGATCGAAGCGCGGGTTCCAGAGCCAGATACAACTGCCAAAGGATCAGGCCGCTGAGCAGCGAATCGCCAATCGCGAAGCCGATGAAATTGATCATGCGCAGGTCTGGAACGATATGGGAGCCGCACACCCACGCCCCGAGCAGCATCGTCATGCGGATGACAAAAAGGCGGAGGGCACCCCGGCGGTCCGCACGGTTGCCGACCCAATTGGTTCGTGCCAGATTGGCGCTAAAGAACAGGAAGACGATCAATGCCAGGACGGTGAAATACTGCTGAAAGCTCTGTAGCGCGCTGCGCGCAATGCGCCGTTCGAGAATCGGAGGGGACCAGGGAGCTTGGATGTAGAGGCTGGTGAGGCGGCCCTTCCAGGTGGCGTATTGGATGTCAAGCTCAATGCCGGGAAGCTTCGGATGCGGCCCGTGGAGTGTGACTCGCCGGTCGAAAGGTGTTGCCGGAGTGCGGAAGGCCGCCGCCTCTTTGAACTGGGACCGGTCAAAGTGCACGGCACCAAAGAGGCGAGACTCATCCCAGTCGAAAGGGGGCGTGTCTTCGCGGCGAAAAGGCACGGCTTCAAATTCGCGCAGGTCGCCGGCGGAAGTGAGAGTCAGTCGAAGCATGCCCGGCGATTCGAAGGCCGGACGATTCCAAAGCACGCGGCCATCGGGGTTATCCGGCAACCAGGCTTGGCTTTGACGGTAGGAGTAATAGACGGTGGGCTCGGCGAGGAAGCGCTTTTGCCAACCGTCGCCTTGCTTCTCGAGCCAAGTCTTGATGTTGTCGCGCGACTCGAAGAATTCGATGGAGTCCAGCGGCTTGTCCGGGTATCCGAAGGCCGCAGCCAGCTCGTGGGAGCGTGCCTCAAGCGCGGGCGGTGCCAAGTCGAGCGGCGTATAGTTGAGCGACGAGATGTGGCCCTGCAAATACGGGAAGGCGGCGAGCACAAGCAATGAGATCGCCAGTAGCGGCACGCTCAGGCGGCGGCTGAGGCCTTCGCTTTTACTTGCGGCCACCATCTCTGGAGTGGGGGTTTGGCCAGCGGCCAAAGCGGCTGCCAGGGGGTCGCCACCGGGAAGCCCGGCCGAGACAGCCAGCGCGCTCGTCGGCCGCCGAACCGGAACCGGGTCGAGGCACTTTCGGATGATTTTTTCGACACTTGGATCGATATCAGACGCCAGCGTATTCATGCTGGTGAGCGACATTGCTTCCTGCTGATTCAGTAACTCATTGACGTTTGCACCCAAGAAAGCTTTGCGTCCGGTGAATAACTCGAATAGCACCAGGCCGAGCGCGTAAATATCGCTTTGGAGCGTAACTTCGGTGCCCTTCAATTGTTCGGGTGCCATATACGCGGGCGTGCCTTGACGCACGTCGGCGACGCCAAGCTCTGAGGCAACTGCGGCCAAGCCAAAGTCACAGATCAGCACTTCGCCACGGCGATCAATCATGATGTTCTGCGGCTTCAAATCGCGATGGATGACACCGCGCGCATGGGCTGCGGCAAGCCCCGCGCAGATCTTCCGGGCGATCTCGACGGCCTTGTCCGCAGGAAATCGCCCTATGCGTCGCAGCAGCGTGGAGAGGTCTTCGCCATCGACATACTCCATCGAGAGGAACGGCAGGCCATCGCTTTCGCCAATATCGTAAACCCGGCATACGTTGGGGTGGGAGACTTGCCTCGCGATCCGAACTTCGCTGTGGAAGCGCTCCAACCAGCGGGGATCATTGCTTGCCAGATGGGGAAGAAACTTGAGCGCGACAGACTGGCCCAGCGTCAGGTCGGTGGCTCGATACACTTCGCCCATCCCTCCACGGCCAAGAATCGCGATGATGCGATAGCGCCCGTTGAGCAGGGTGCCAGGCGGAAAGCGGCCTTCCAGCGCCTCGTGATGCGTGCCGGAGTGATGGTTGCGTGAGGACACCGGCGTGGCCACGCCCACAACCGTTTGCGTAAAATCCACTGGTGTCTCGTCGGGCATTAAAGATATGCTAACCCTGATGCGACTTCTTTTGATCTATCCATTTCTTCTGGGTGCCTTGTCCGCCGCTTGCCCCTTTGACCTTGTCATCAAGAACGGCCATGTCATCGATCCGGCCAATGCTCGCGACGGGCGTATGGATGTAGCGATTGCTGGCGGCAAGATTGCCCGGGTGGCTGCGACCATCGAGACCGCAGCCGATTGCAAGATCGTTGATGCAGCGGGGCTTTATGTCACTCCCGGCCTCATCGACATTCATGCCCATGTGTATGCCAACACCGGCATCATTGCGGAGTTGGCGGGCGAGACTTCGTTCATGCCCGACGCGATCGCCCCCCGCAGCGGCGTGACGACGATCGTCGACGCGGGCACGTCGGGCTGGAGGAACTTCGAAGACTTCAAGAAGCGGATCGTCGACCGGTCAAAGACCCGCGTGCTGGCGTTGATCAACATCGCCTCGTTGGGGATGACTGGCAGCAAGAACGAGCAGAACGCCGAGGAGATGGACGGTAAGGCGCTGGCCGGGATGGCGATGCGTCACAAGGATATTGTCGTGGGTGTCAAAACCGCTCACTACGGCGCGCCGAATTGGATTGCCGTCGATCAGGCTCTGGTGGCGGGCGTGGCGGCAAACCTTCCGGTGATGGTGGACTTCGGTTCTCGCCGGGCTGAACGCACTATCGAAGAGTTACTCATGAAGAAGCTGCGGCCCGGCGATATCTACACGCATCTTTACTCCGGCCTGCGCAATGAGCAATTGCCCAGCGGCAAGATGAATCCGGTCTTGTGGGAGGCCCGCAAGCGCGGCGTGATCTTCGATCTTGGCCACGGCAATGGCAGCTTTTTCTGGACTGTCGCCAAGGCCGCTATAGCGGAAGGCTTTCTGCCGGACACGCTCTCAACCGACCTGCATCTGCGCAGTTGGATGGAAGGGATGAAGGACTTCAACAATGTGATGTCGAAGTTCCTGGTTCATGGAGTGCCGTTGAAGGATGTGATCCGCATGTCTACGCTGTCCCCGGCGAAGGCAATCAAGCGGGCGGACCTGGGGACGCTGAGTGTTGGCTCAGAGGCCGACGTTGCGGTGTTGCGGTTGAGCAAGGGGACTTACGGCTATCTCGATAACCGCGCGCAAAAAGTCATGGGCGACCAGCGCTTGACGACCGAGTTGACGTTGAAGGGCGGCAGGACGATGTACGACTTGAACGGCCTGAACGCGCCGGAATGGAAGCCCGGAACCTTGCCTGGGACGAAGCTGCCTTAAGCTTGGGCATTCAATCGCAAGTGGGTACAATGTAATTACAAGGACAAATTGAATGCAAGTCGAACTCATTCGTATAGGGAACTCTCGTGGAGTTCGAATCCCCAAATCAATTATCGATCAATGTGGTTTCGGCGAAAAAATCGACATGAAGATCGAGGAAGGCCGGGTGATCCTCGCGCGAGACAGGAAGCCCCGCGAAGGATGGCAGGAAGCTCTGGTGATTGCCCGAAAAGGGATTGCCAACGACGAATTACTGCTCGAAGGCATTCCCGAGCATAAGTTCGCCGGCGACGAGTGGACGTGGTAAGCAGACCACTCCGCGATGAAATTTGGCTGGTCGCGCTCGATCCGGTCGTGGGGGCGGAAATTCAAAAGACGCGTCCTTGCGTTGTGATTTCCCCGGACGAACTAAATCACGAACTCCTCACCGTGATAGTCGCGCCCATGACGTCCACCGTCCGCCCTTTCCCTTTCCGAGTAAAACTGAAATTCCAAGGGAAGACCGGACAGATTGCGCTAGACCAGTCGCACGCCGTGTCGCGGATGCGGATGATTCGCAGACTGGGAGCGGTCTCGGCAAGCGCCGCAGCTGATATCTCGGCAATACTTGCTGAAATGTTCCGCCGCTGAGCGGTGTCGCGAAAGTTGTTCCGGTGCCTCTTTCCTATCGGCAATGCGCAGGTTGCCGGTGCCGAAAACGCAGCCGCGTTGGCTGGGTGGGACAAGATCGGTGGCTGATCGCAAGGTCGGGGTAGCGATGAAAAGAAAAAGCCTCCCCTGGCGGGGAGGCTTTTTCTGGCTCTTGGCGGTGTGGATCTTAGTTCAGAAGATCAGCTTGAGGGCGAATTGGATGAAGCGGGGATCGGCTGTCGCGCCGACACGGCCGAAGTTGCCGCTCGCCAGGTTGATCTCGGGCGACAGGAAGTTCGTTTTGTTGAAAAGGTTATAGAACTCGCTGCGGAACTGCAGCCGCGAGCTTTCATTGAGGAACGGCATCGCGAAGCTCTTGGCCAGAACGAAGTCCGTTTGGTAGAGCGGAAACCCGTAGGCCGTGTTGCGGCCCAGATTGCCGAACGGAGCTGTTACCGGCGGGACTGCGAGGTTGGCACGGTTGAAGTAGTTCTGGTAGCTGCGCTCGGAGTCCGGAGCGAGGATGCCGATGGAACCATTGATAATGTTCGGGCGGAGAGCGACGTTGCCGAGGAAGTCCGGCTGTCCGTCGGACAGGATGCCGGAAGCGTCCGGATAGCGCAGGTTGAGCGCGAGGCCGCTTTGCGTGTTGATGATCGAGCTGGCTTGCCAGCCGCCGATGGCATAGTCCAGCACTGTGGGCATGCTCCTGCCGAACTTGCGACCCTTGCCGAACGGGATATCGAGCACGAAGCTGGTGGTGTTGTTCCAGCGTTGGTCGAAGCTGGAGGCACCCTTGTCGTTGCCGACGTTGCGGATGTCCTGCGGATTGGGGCTGCCGCCACCGTTGTTTTCCAGCACCTGGCCGACCGTATCGATGGCCTTGCCGTAGGTGAAGGCATTGAGGATGGTGACCCAGGGGCCGCGATGCTCAAACTTGGCCTGGAAGGAGTTGTAGTTCGAGAATGCCAATGGGAGAACGGCGGTGATGTTACCGAAGCCTTGGAAGGGACGGCGGGCCAGAAGCGTGCCGCCCGTGGTTTGGCCAGCCGCGATCTCGGCGACGGTGATCGGACGCGCTTGGTTCAAGTCGCCGAGGATGGGCAAGCGGTCGGCGCGGTTGCCGACGTAGGCAATGTCGAGAAGAGTGTCTTTGAACAGCTTGCGCTGGATGGTGACGTGCCAGTTCTGCACATAGCCCCAGGGGGTGTTGCGGTCGATGTGGAGAATGACGTTGGAAGGTGGGTTGACTGGGTAGCCCTGCTCACGGGTACGGAAACAGTTGGCGAAGTTATTCCCTACGCAGACGTTGCCAAGTTGAGCGGCGCTGTTGAGCGTGGAGAAGCGGGTGACGAACGGGGCGTTGGTGTTGAGGTACTCGGCCGATGCCATGCGATTCCAGTAGTTCCAACCAAAGCCGTAACCGGAGCGGATGACCGTCTTGGAGTTGAGCTGGTAGGCTGCGCCAAGGCGGGGGGCGAAGTTATTCCAGGTCTGGCGTTGGAGCGTGCGGTTCTCAATACTGCCGCTGCTGGCCAGGATGAGCTTACTCTGTGCGGGGTCGAAGTTGGCGAGCTTGTTGTCGGCGTCGTAGTTGGGCGTGGTGAGTTCGTAGCGGAGGCCGAGGTTCAAGGTGAGCTTGGAGTTGACCTTGAAGTCGTCTTGAATATAGAACCAGTGAGCCTGCTGGCGGGCGTTGGCCTGGACTTGGGTGGCAAGCTGGTAGGAACTGCGCGAGCCAAAGTAGAAATCGGCCAGCGAGTGGACGGTGTTGGCGCTGGCACCGGCGAGTGTGCCGAGGTTTTGGCCAGGGAGGCGGGAGAAGAAACCGCCGTAGCCGTCTATGCCATAGAGCGGGTTGGTATCGTCGACAAGGATGTGCAAGAGGAGGAATTCATAGCCCATTCTGAGGTTGTGGCGGTTGAGAGTCTTGGAGAGATTCAAGCGCGAGTTGATGGTGTTAGGGACATGGGCTTGGGGGTTCGTGGACTGGCGGCCAAAGCGGGGGACGCCTTGCATGACATGGGGCGTG
>JBBRBI010000013.1:0-86907 GCA_038206015.1 Bryobacterales bacterium
TGCAACACTTTCAGCCAATCGCGTTCCTTCTCGCTCATTGTCATCCGCTCCTGTTCTTGTGCCAATCACCATTGGCTCACCTAAGCAAAATAGGAACTTTCTACTTTGCTCACTTAGGAACTTCTCACGTTGCGGCGACACAGAACGGCGACCCGATCGCCGTTGCCGAGGAGGCCTGGTACGATGTGCTTTTGACAACGGACAAGAATCTTCGCTATCAGGGTTGTTGATCGAGAGGGCTTGCGCCCCCCCGCCCTCGCCGATGAGAACTTTATCGTTCACGGCTTTTTTCAACTATTTTCTCAGCCAAAAACTCAATAAAAAAGCCGTTTCCGCGTTGAACAGCGTTCAACTCCGCCCCCCGCCCTGCTACCTTGTCTATCGCGGAAAGCTCCGCAATCAACCACAGAAAGCAGGTAATCAGCAGTCATGGCATCCCAAGCCCAAATCGCCGCCAATCGCGCCAACGCGCAGCACTCCACAGGTCCCCGAACGGAGGCCGGCAAGCGTCGCATCGCATCCAACGCCCTCAAGCATGGCCTCTATTCCGACACCCGTATCAACCTCTTCAACGAAGATCACGATTTCGTCAAAACACTGCTCACCGATCTCCAGGGCGAGTACTGCCCCGTCACCCCCACCGAGCACATCCTCGTCCAACAACTGGCCACTCTCCAGACCCGTTTCCTCCGCGCTCAAACCCACTACCTGGCGCTCATCGACAACCAGGCAGAAGACATGTACCTCGATCTCAAAGAGAAGTTCGTCGTCGACCCCGACACCGACAGCCGCTACGCGCTGGCTTTTGAGAAACAAACCCAATCCAGCCGCGCTCTCGAAATCCTAAGCCGCGAAATTGACCGTCTCCCCAACAAGATCCGCAAAACCATCGAGATGCTGGTCTGGTTCCGCCAAGTCCCCGCCGCCGAACCAATCGAAATTGAGGAACAGACCCAAATCGAGAAAGAAATGCCCCCGCCATCCAAACGGCAGGACTACCCGGCCCCCGATGTCGACATCTCGCTCGAAGAATTCAACCGCGCCATCATCGAAGCGGTCGAGCGCCACGGCCTGCACATACCCCAAGAGGCCAAAGACCTGATAAAAACTTAGAAACAAAGCCAATTCCAGCCCAGCAGTAGAGGGGATGCCAAGAGCGCCCCCGCCGTTCTTCGACAACGGAATCCAGTTACTCGACACTCACGCCGCAAGTGTCTTTCGGCTGGCCATCGGCGAACGGCCAGTCGAGTTCGGGCGACGCTGGAGTTGTAACGATGTGAACTTCTTTTTGGGGTCCTGCCGCTGTCTGGAGCCAATGATCCTGGGGGCCGCATCATCGAATTCCAATTGCGATTCGTGTTTTAGGTAACAGGGCCGGGATTGAAGGGTGCCAGGGCATTGTGCAGGCCCCAGTGGTCTGCCCAGGTCTTCTTGCGGCCACTGGCGACTTCGAGGATCAAATGGAAGAGGTCCCAGCCGATGCTCTCGATCGTGGCTTCGCCAGTGGCGATGCGCCCGGCATCCAGGTCGATCAGGTCGTGCCAGCGGTTGGCGAGTGCGGATTGAGATGAGACCTTGATGACGGGCGCAAGCGCCAAGCCATAGGGCGTGCCTTCACCGGTGGTGAAAACATGCATGTTCATCGAGGCGAGCTGCTGTGTGCCGCAGATGAAATCGCTTGCCGGAGTTGCAGCGAAGATCAGGCCCTTGGATTTCACTTTTTGCCCATGCGTGGCGACGGCGGAAATGGCACTGGTGCCCGATTTGGCGATGCTGCCGAGGCTCTTTTCGACAATGTTGACGAGCCCGCCGCGCTTATTGCCGGGAGTTGTGTTGGCGCTGCGGTCGGCATAGCCGCGCGCAAGATATTCGTCGAACCAGCGCATCTCACGAATCAAATCGAGAGCAACTTCTGGCGTAGCACAGCGTGGCGTGAGCAAGTGAACTCCGTCGCGGACTTCACTCACTTCGCTGAAGAGAACGGTGGCACCAGCGCGGACCAAAAGGTCGGCGGCAAAGCCCACTGCCGGGTTGCAGGTGACTCCAGAGAAGGCATCGCTGCCGCCGCACTGCAGACCCACGATCAGTTCAGCTGCGGGAAGATTCTCTCGACGTCGGCGGTCGAGTTCTGTGAGGCGGCGCTCGGCCGCAAGCATGATTGTCGAGACAATTTCGCCAAAGCCATTGTGGTCCTGCAAGCGAATCAAGTTCGGTTGGACATCGAAGTTGGGCAGCAAGCGGATGGGCTGCATTTTCTCGCAACCCAGGCTGACAACGAGGGGGGTGCCAGCGATGTTGGCATGGCGGCTGATGTGGCCGAGCGTCGCGATGGGAATTGAGGCACCGGGGGCGTCGATCGCCACGCCACATCCATAGCTGTGGGTGATGGCGACAGCGTCATCAACATTGGGGAAGCGCGGCAGCAATTCGGCCTTGATACGGCGGATTGCGTATTCGACGGTGGGCGCGACGCACTGAACGGTGGTGGTGATGCCGAGGATGTTCTTGGTTCCAACGCTTCCGTCACCGTTGCGATAGCCTTCGAAGTTATAGCCGTCCAGAGGAGGCAAGGGCGACGGGACTTCCGTAGCCAGCGACAAGGAGTCTAGGTCGGGCGCGTCCGGCATGTCGAGGAAGTCCTCGCGGACCCACGATCCGGCTGCGAGATCGCGCTTGAGCCGTCCGATCACCTGGCCGTAACGCAGGATGGGCGAGCCCGCCGAAAGATCTTCAAGCGTGACCTTGTGCGCTTGCGGAATCGTTTCGCGCGTTGCCAGGCCGTTCGAAAAGACGCTACCGGAGGGCAGCCCGCCTTGGTTGGCGATGATGGCAACATTGTCGCGCGGGTTTACTTTTACAAATAGCGGTCCCAATTCGTTAGTCTAGTCGCATGCCTGTCACACGCCGCACTCTGCTCGCCTCATCGGCGACTATATTCTCGCTTCGAGGGGCTGCGCCAGCGGCCACCACCAAAGACACCGTCACTTTGGGCTTCATCGGTAGCGGTATCCGCGGCAAGCAATTGATTGACGAATTCAAGGCCGTGCCAGGAGCACGGGGCGTGGCCGTAGCTGACCTTTATGACGGCTGCATCGAACGAGTGAAGGAGCAGTTGGAGGGTCCGATCCAAAGCTCAAAAGACTACCGGCGATTACTCGACAACAAAGACATCGACGCCGTTGTGATCGCGACGCCTGATCACTGGCATGAACGGATTACGCTCGATGCTCTGGCGGCCGGCAAGCACGTCTATGTTGAGAAGCCGATGACCTGGTCGATCGCGGAGGGTCCTCGGATCATTGCGGCGGTCAAGGCGAGTGGCAAGGTCTTGCAGGTTGGCAGCCAGGCGAAGACCTCAGCATTGACGGCGAAGGCGAAGGAGTTGGTTGCCTCTGGCGCGCTGGGCAAAGTAAACATGATCCGGATGGGGAACCATCGCAATAACGCTGAGGGTGCCTGGGTCTACCCGATACCGCCGGATGCATCGGAGAAGACAATCGACTGGGCGAAGTTTTTGGGGCGCGCGTCAAAGCGTCCGTTTGATCCAGCCTTCTTTTTCCGATGGCGATGCTGGTGGGACTTTTCCGCTGGCGTCGCCGGCGATTTATTCGTCCATCAACTGACCCAAATGCATGAGGTGATGGGAGCCAAGGCACCGAAGTCCGCGGTATCGCAAGGCGGCATCTTCCGTTGGAAGGACGGGCGGACTGTGCCCGACATCATGAACAGCCTGCTCGAATATCCAGAGGGATTTCTGGTGGACGTGTACGTGACTCAGGCGAACTCATTTCAGCCGAAAGGCATCCTGATCATGGGCGATCAAGGCACCTTGCAGGTTGAATCGAGCCGATTGACGTTGATCCCTGAACCCAAGGCGAATGAGGCACAGTTCTATGGCAGCGCGAACTTCCCGAAGCGATTGCGGGATGAGTATCTGGCGAAGTTTGCGAGTGAGACCCAGCCAGAGCGGGTGTCACCGAAGGAGATTCTCATAGAGCGTGGGCAGTCCCACAACTGGCATTTCATCGATTCGATCCTGAACTCAAAGCCGAGTCGCGAGAATGCCGAGGAAGGCCACTATGCCGCTGCGGCTGCGCACTTGTGCAACATTGCCTATCGCAAAAGCGCGCGAGTCACCTTTGACGCGGTTACGTCGAAGGCGCGATCTTAGGGGCGTAGCTCGGGTCCTGACCACGATCCAGCTCGTCTCCCCAGCGGGTCTTTCGGAATACGCGGAACCGATCTTTGTCGCGCTTGGTGGCGACGAGCGTGCCGCGACCGGGCGGTTCACAAACCTCCACTTGGATGCGGCCTGGCTCAATGAGCGGATGTCGGATCACACGAGGGGAGCCGGGGCTAAGATCGCCGCGCCAGGCGGCGACATAGCTGTATTTCTCGTCTTCGTAGCCAAGGGTGCCGCCCTTGAGACGCTTATGGAGAACGCTGCGATTGAGACGTGCGGAGAAGTGGCACCAGTCGGGGCTGGCCGCTGGGCAAGCTAAGTGTGAAGGGCAGGGCGCAACGATGGATGCGCCAGCAGCAATGAGGCGCTTTCGGGCATCGAGAATCGTCTCAAAGCCTCGGGGGGTGCCTGGTTCCACGATTAGCAGCAGTTGACCTGTGGCTTGCCATGCGCGCTCGATGGGTAGGCCTTTAGCTTCGCTAAGCGCGTAGCTAAGCAGGACGATATCATGCATAGGCAGCTCTGGAATCGACTCGATTGAGGCCGTAGTCCAGGTCGCACCTGGGAGAATCTGTTTGCCCATTTTCACCATGGCGGGAACTTGCTCGATCGCAGTCACTTTGGATAGCGACGGCCAGATATCCCGCAACGCGAGAGTGCCTGCACCGCAGCCCGCGCCCAAATCGAGCAGGGATTGAGGCTCGTACTCTGAATCTGCGACGCGGGACTCGATGGACGATGCGACTGATGCGGCTGCGGCGCTGGCAGCAGCCATCGTTGCCGGAAAGCGCACGGCCAAATAGGCAGCAACGAGGAGGTCGCCGTCCAGGCGTGCCGAGCGAGTGTCGCGCGCTTCGCGATAGGCATTGCTGAGCTGTGTGCTTGCCTCGCGCATTTTTTCTGTCCCGATCTGCCCACAGAGGCGATCTGCTTCATTCCGCCAATCCAACATGAGACGAAGTTAGCAGGAACCAAAGGAGCTAAGCTGGTGTCCATACTCGACAGAGGGGTAAAATCCCTATTAGGAGGCCGAGGATGGCCGAGAACAGTCTAGGGTTTGGAAACGCGAACGTTGAAGCATCAGCGCAGTTGTTTAAGGATGCGTTGTTGGTGGAACGTTTACGCCAGGGCGAAGCCGACGCATTTGAAGAGCTGCTGCGCAGCTATGAGGATTCCGTCTACAGTCTGGTCTATCGGCTGTTAAATCAAAATGCGGATGCGCCCGACGTCGTTCAGGAAGTGTTTTTGAAGGTGTATCGAAACCTCAATCACTTCCAGGGCAAGTCGACATTGAAGACCTGGATCTACCGGATCGCGGTGAACGAGGCCTACAATCACAGACGCTGGTTCAGTCGGCACAAGAAGAATGACGTGAGTTTGGCCGCTGAGGACGAGGATTGCCGGGGCTTGATCGACATTCTCCCAGACCGTTGCCGCTCCCCCTTTGATGTGACGGCCGATCACGAGACACGGGCGCTCGTTGAAGATGCGCTAACGAGGATTAATCCTGTGTTTCGATCTGCAGTTGTGCTGCGGGACATCGAAGACCTGAACTATGACGAGATCGCAGAGGTTCTGCAGATTTCCATGGGTACGGTGAAGTCAAGAATTTTGCGGGGGCGAGAGGCCTTACGCGTGCAACTTGCTGCCAAGCTGGAACCGAATCAAGGGTTCGCCTGGTCTACTCAAACCGCTTCGGAACAGTCCTAAAGGAGGAATCACATGAACCAGGAAAACTCCAAAAATGAAGTCCGCAAGTTGCTCCGTGCCCTACCCCATCGCAGGGTGAGCGCAGAGATTCACATGCAGTTAAAGATCACGGCGAGCAAGGAAGCGGCACGTCGCCAGAAATGGGCCAATGCACCGATCTTCGTCGTGCGAATGACGAACGCTTTCGAGCTTTGGAAGGCCAACATGATGCGGCCCTTCGCCGTGCCCTGCGCGGGCGGACTGGCCGCCGCGATGTTGATATTTGTGATGTTTGTCGAAACCTATCCAGTAAGGGCCAATAGCTTGATGGCCGACCGGCCAACGGCTCTGTACACCGAGGCAACGGCAAAGAAGCTGGCTCCTTTTGAGCCCCCAACTGCCGATGCCGAAATCGAAGTATCGGTCAGCGACCAGGGGCGCATCGCGGATTACCGGGTCGTCTCCGGGAACCCGGAACTGAATATTGAAGTGCGCCGCAGCGTAGAGCGAACGCTCCTGTTTACCGAGTTCACTCCTGCGACGAGCTTTGGCCAGGCCATTCCATCGAAGCTGCGCATCAGCTTGCGACGTGGTGCGTCAGCGATGACGGTAAAAGGCTAAGTTGCCCCGTAAGTTTGGCCAACATTTCTTGAGGGATCTGACAGTGCTGCGGCGCATCGCTGAGGCGGCATGTCCCGAACGTGAGGCCCACGTCGTCGAGATTGGCCCCGGACGTGGCGCGCTCACAAAATACCTGCTCGAACGCACAGATCGTCTTACGGCAATCGAACTGGACCCATCGATGGTGGCGAGTATGGCGCGCAACTTTCCTAACGAAGCCCGCCTTGAGGTGGTGCAGCAGGATATTCTCGACAGCGATCTAAGCCGCTTTGCCCCTTGCGTGATTGCTGGCAATCTGCCGTACTACATCAGTTCGCCGATCGCGACCCGGGTATTTGCCGCGACCGGAGCCTGGAAGCGCGCGGTGTTTCTGGTGCAAAAAGAAGTGGCACTTCGCATGGCGGCGACCCAGGGTTCGCGCGACTACGGTTATTTGAGTGTCATGACGCAAATTCACGCAAAGGCCACCGTGCTGTTTACGGTGCCAGCTGCGGCATTTGCACCTCCGCCAAAAGTTGAATCCGCCGTCATTCTCCTTGAGCCGAAGGTCTTCGACCCGGTTTACTCCAAGCGTTTTCTGGAATTTGCCGGACGTGCGTTTTTACACAAACGAAAAATGCTGCGCAATAACCTTGCGGCCTACTACGGCAAGGAAATCGTCGAGGCCCAGCCCGAGGCACAGTTGCGGGCAGAGCAACTCTCGCCCGCGCAACTGGAGAGCCTGTTTGCGAGGCTTTCGAGCACTCCGCCGATGCTATCCTGAGCGTTTGATACCTCGAGTTCGCTTCGCCCCGTCGCCTACGGGTTATCTCCACATTGGCAGCGCTAGAACCTTCATTTTTAATTGGCTCTATGCGCGCCACAATCAAGGCACGATGATTCTGCGCATCGACGATACCGACGTCGAGCGCAATACTGAAGCTTCGCTCAATTCCATCTTTGACGGGCTAAAATGGCTCGGGCTCACGTGGGACGAATTCTATCGACAGAGCGAGCGATTGGACCTACATCAAAAACTGGCATGGCAGATCTTCGCCAACGGCCACGCATATCGGGACTTCACCCCGGCGCATCAGGGGGATGAAGACCGGGGCGAGTCGAGCGGGCCGTGGCTCTTCAATCAGGATGCCCGGAATATCAGCCCGGAGGAATCGCAACGCCGCGCCGATGCCGGCGAGCCGTTCGTCCTGCGTTTTCGCGTGCCCCGTGATGCCCCGCGCTACATCAAGTTTCCAGATGCCGTGTATGCGACACAGTCCAAGAGCGTGAATGATATTGAGGACTTTGCTTTGCTTCGGTCGAACGGGATGCCCACCTATCACATGGCGTCCTGCGCGGACGACATCGACCTTAAGATCTCGCATGTGATTCGCGGCCAGGATCATCTCTCAAATACGTTTAAGCATTTACTAATTTTTGAGGCGCTTGCCGCGCCAATTCCGATTTTTGCTCATCTTCCGCTGCTGGTTGCCCCCGACGGCGCAAAGCTATCCAAGCGCAAGCACGGGCCGGTGGTGAGCGTCATGACCTACGCGGCGGCGGGCTTTCTACCGCAAGCCTATATCAATTTTCTCTGCCTGCTTGGTTGGAGCCCCAAGGACAATCGTGAGCAGATGTCGCGCCAGGAACTGATCGATGTTTTTTCGTTTGAAGGCGTCAATCGCTCCAACGCCGTCGTCAACTTTAGCGAGGCGGACCCGATTGACCCCAAGGCACATTGGTTAAATTCGCAGCATCTACGCTCTATGGCAATCGAAGAATTGGCCCCGATGGTGGGTGAGCGCATCACGAATGCCGGTTTGCCGATCCCGTATACTGAGGCTGAGTTTTCGAGTGTCGTCGATACTTTGAGAACACGGCTGACGACGTTGAACGACTTTGCTCAGCTCGCCCGCGCTTACTTTGTGGACGACTACGAGACAACTCCGAAGGCCTTGGAAAATTTGAATATTGCCGGGGGACGAGAGGCGCTAATCGAATTGGGCGACAGGCTTGCTGCCACATTGGAATTCACTGAAGCCTCAATCGAGGTGGAGTTGCGCAAGCTCGCCGAAGAGCGCGGGCTCAAGGCCGGTGTACTGATAAACGGATCACGGGCAGCTCTGACTGGGCAACCGGTGGGGCCGAGCGCATTTCATGTGTTTACGGCTTTAGGCCGTGAGCGCTCCATCGAGAGGCTTCGCCGCGTATGAAGACGATTGGGCTTGGTGGATTGTGGGATGACGCAGCTTGCGCTCTGGCGGAGGACGGGCAGATCGTCGCAGCGGTGGAACAGAAGAAGCTTGGCCGCCGACACGATAGCGGCACATTGCCAATCGAGGCTATCGAGACAACGCTGGCCATTGCCAAAGTGAGTTCGGCCAACATCGACGTGGTCTCGATCGCCCGGCCACTGGGGACTTCTCCCGATAGCCTGCTCAGTTTGCGGGTGAAGCAGATATTCCCGAGCGCCCGGCTCCTCATTGTCGATCACCACACGGCTCATGCCTCGAGCGCGTACTACGCTTCGGGCTTCGAAGAGGCCACAGTGCTCACGCTGGACCGGGCGGGGGACCTGCGCTGCTCTTCGCGCTGGAAGGCCAGCCTGGACCGCCTGGACTTGGAGCGCGAGTCGTACTTCCCCGATTCCCTTGGCGACATCTATGGCCGCGTTACTGAATTTCTAGGATTCCGCGCGCGGGCTGACGAGCACAAGGTCCAATGGATGTCGGCGACCGGCGACACGCGATTTGTCAGCTTGTTCGAATCGATTCTAGGCAGCGCGCGAAGTGGATGGCCTGATCTCGACCGAGCCTATTTTGATCGCGACCGCATGGGCGCGGGCGGGTTCAGCAGTCTGTTTTATAAGGCACTCGGCTTGGCCGACGGAGAGGCCCCGCCGGAGGCGCTGCGGTCGCACATTGCCTCCGGGTTGCAGCGGGCTGTCGAGAATTGCGCAATCTCGATGGCGGGCACTGGCAATAATCTTTGCCTTGCCGGCGGAGTCGCATTCAACGCAATGCTGGTGCGGGCTCTGGAGACTTCCGGGAACTTTGAAAATGTATTTGTGCAACCGGCAGCGGGCAACGCGGGGACAGCGCTCGGGGCTGCTTACTTGGGACAGTTGGGATCCAGAGGGCTGCGCAAGCCGCTTCGGAGCCTGGCACTAGGGCCTGCCTATAATGCAGAGGAAATCAAAAAGGTACTCGAGAATTGCAAGCTGAGCCCGAAGTTTCTGCTGACCACCACCGATCTGATTGAATCGGCGCTCAAGGATCTTAAAGACCATCGAATCCTCGCCTGGTTTCAGGATCGAATGGAATTTGGCCCGCGTGCGCTCGGCAATCGCAGCATCCTTGCCTCTCCGCTAGACCCCTACGCCACCGAGAATCTCAATAGCTTTATCAAGCACCGCGAGGCATTTCGCAAGTTTGCAGCCTCGGTTCCGGCTGAGCACGCTGATCGCTATTTCACGTTTGGCCCGAATGCGCGCAACCTCGCCAGCATTGCGACGGTGCGTCCTGAATATCGCGAACGGTTTGCTCCGGCCCTGCTCGGGGAAGCAGGCATTCGCCTGCATGTCGTAGACCGGGATGAAAATCCACTCTTCCATCGGCTGCTTAGTGCCGCTGGCGAGTCAACGGGATTGCCAGTTCTCTACAACACCAGCTTCAATCTCTTCGGGGATGCGTTGGTTTGCAATCCGCGCGACGCCGTACGCAGCTTCTATTCAAGCGGCATCGACGTCCTGTACGTTGGTCAATTTCTACTTCGCAAGTAAGGCTTCTATAACCGAAGCGGCGGCCGGATGGTAGTTTGCCTTGTTCTTGGCAAAGAGCGCTTTAGCTCTCATTTTGCCCTCGGGCGTTTTGGCAAGCTCTGCATAAAGCGGCTTGATAAATTTCTGGCGCCCGACGGTTTGGAGGAATACCTCGAGCCTGGGTTGAGCCGGAAGATACTTGTGGCGGATGCCTAGAATCAACCAGGCATCCAGGATTTCACTATTAACTGCCTTGGTGATCCGGTACTGCTTGTCGAGTGCGGCCATCTGTTCAATACTCAACGAAGAGGGTAGACCACGCAAGAAATGCAGCCATTGTTGCGGCCCCCAATCAAGGGTTCGGATCGGCTTTCCGGCTCGCCACTTTTCAAGCTCTCCGTCCACCTCGGCCAAGAGGTAGGAACCAACCTTGGGTGTCGATGAAGGCAAGCCCGGCTTGTAGATCCATTCCTTCAGATCCAGCTTTAGGTCCGGGAGCTTCTGCTTGACAAAATTCTCAAAACTTTCCGTCGTGATGCTCTGAAAAGCAAAGTGGTCGAAATACGCGCGAAGAAACCCATCGAAGACTTCACGCCCTACCGCCTCTTCGATAGCCCGCAACAGCAGGGCACCCTTCACATAGGGGACGAGCGTGAACCCATCCTCTGGATCACGTCCAGTCAGGTCTACATGGAGAATCTGATCCTTTTCTGGAAGCTTCGCCATTTCCTGTTTCAATTCACCAATCTCGACGGCGAACTCCATCTCGCTTCGCTGACGCCCAAACAAGACCTCCTGGACTCGCCGCTCCACATAGGTTGTAAAACCCTCATTAAGCCAGAAATCACTCCAAGTAGCATTGGTTACAAGATTACCGCTCCAGCTATGCGCCAGTTCATGTGAGATCACGGACACGAGGCTCTTGTCGCCAGCAATAATGGTTGGCGTTGCAAACGTCAGGCGGGGATTTTCCATTCCACCGTAGGGGAAAGCGGGCGGAAGAACGAGAACGTCATAGCGATCCCATCGATAAGAACCGAGTAGTTGCTCGGCGGCCTGTACCATTGAGTTCAGGTCTTCAAACTCCTTGTTCGCCGAATCCAGCATTACCTTTTCGGTATAGACACCTGTGCGTCCCCCAATTAGCCGAAATTGGATTTCACCCACGGCCATTGCAATCAGGTAAGGAGGGATCGATTGCGTCATGTCGAAAATGTATTCGCCGGTAGGTGCGGCCGTGCGCTGGTCGTTGGGGGCACTCATCACTGCAAAGAAGTTCGGTTGCGTCTGAATCTTTGCTTTATAAGTAATTCGGATTGACGGGGAGTCCTGAAGAGGAATCCAGCTCCGCGTAAGAATTGGCTCACCCTGCGTGTAAAGAAATGGGGCCGTCTTGCCAGCTGTTTGTTGAGCGCTAAGCCATTGAAGCGCCGCTGCCGATGGACTGGTGTCATAGGATACGCGGACGAATTTCGTACCCTCGGCTAGGGGAATCTCAAGGGGAGATCCGAGGATTTTGTCTTTGTTCCCCAGCTTGAACTCGACCGGTCGGAAATTCTGTCCATCAATCGACGTCTCGGTCTTAAAGATGGTTAGGTCTTTTGAATCCAGGACTAGACGGCCCTTGCCAGAAACGGTATGCGTAACCGATCCAGAGAGCACTTTCTTTTCGAAATCAACACGTAGTAACAGATCAAGGTGCGTCACAAAGGCTTCGCCGGGATTGGCATACGAATGAGCATCTCTCGCGAATTTAGGGCGAGCCTTCTCTTCGTTCAATCTAGGTGAGCACGAGCCAAAACAAAGCACTGCGAGCAACCCTGCGGTTTTCATCAATATACGCATACTTGTGATTATCGCCCGTTGTATCGAGTTGTTTACTTATTTGACTTTATGAGGCGAATACTTATTCAAATCTGCAAGGAGTAACTTTGATGCTGAAGGCGGATTGGGATCGCCATCAATGATTTCCTTATTTGTCATGGTCTTTCCATAGAGTTCTTTGTTTGCAGCAAGGTCCTGGCGCAAAGTGGAACCTTCGAGTGACAAGCCAGCAAAAATGCCGCGGCTGCGCGAGTAGCTCAATATCTCGGCCGTCAACATCGCGTCGGTCTGGGCGCTGGAAGTCCGCCCGACCGGACCTGCGGCCACGCTTGCTTCTCCGCCTAGCTTGAACTGACTTGTAAGGAGACGCTGTGCCCCCTTTTTGTTCATAACCAGGAGAACGACATCGCTCTCGCTGCCGCCAACCTGAAAACCAAAACTGCCTCCTTCGGCCGTAACGGATGCCGGAGGACCCCATCCCATTCCGTCGGACTTGCGACAGGTAAAGAAGCCCTTGCCATACTTGCCGCCAAAGATGAACGCCCCTTTTTTCATCCCGGGAATCACAATGGCGCATTCACTCTTGTCGAGCAAGTCCTGCGGAATAGCCTTATCTTTCATCTGCATGATTTCGTGCAGTACATCACCCGCTGCTTTGAGCCGACTTTCCTCTTTGCTTTGACTCAAAAGGCTACATGAGCATCCCAGAGCAAGCAGAATAAAAAAATGTTTCATGAATAGTTCAGATCCTGATTTTATTATCGCCGAGATGATTCCCTCGGGTCATTCATCCTGTCGATACAATGGCGCCATGGTCTATGACGCCATTGTGGTTGGTAGTGGTCCTGGTGGCGGGATCGCTGCGTACTCGCTCGCCTCGCGAGGCTTGAGGGTTGCTCTGATTGAAGCGGGCAGAAGATTAGTGGCCGGTAAGGACTATGGCCGCGACATGCCCCCGTTGGATCTGCTGGCCCGCAGACTTGCGGAGGGCAAATCCGGCGGCTTCGATTCTGCCTGGGACTATCGCGAGCAGGATCATTTCACCCCGGTCGGCGACCGGCCGGCGCATGGACTGCTCAAGGCACTTGGGGGTCGCAGCCTTTGCTGGGCCGGGCATACGTTGCGCTTTGGGCCGCTTGATTTTCAGAAGTGGCCGATCTCGTATGAGGAAGTGGCGCCCTACTATTCGAGGGCGGAACGATTCATGGGCGTCTATGGATACAAAGACGGACTGTCCAACATGCCCGACGGGGAATACATCGCACCAGTGCCGATGCGGGCCGGAGAGTCCCTGCTGCGACGCGGCGTGAAGCGGCTGAAGAGGCAGGGCCGAGTGATGGATTTCATTGCGTTGCGCAAAGCGATGGTAACCGAGAAACACTCATCGGGACGTGCAATTTGTCAGTATTGCGGCAACTGTGGCGGTTGCCCAATCGACTCAAAATATACGTCGGCCAATACACCGATTCCGCGCGCGTTGAAGACTGGCAACCTGACCGTTTTCACCGATGCCACGCTCACGCGGATCCTAATGGGTCGCGAGGCGAATCGCGTATCCGGCATCGAATACACTTTGACGACCGGCCAAATCGAGAAGCTCGATTGCCTTACTCTGGTTCTCTCGTGCAGCGCAGTGGAGACGGCGCGAGTGCTGCTGAACAACCGGACGAAAGAGTTCCCGAATGGACTTGCGAATTCTTCCGGCCAGGTGGGGCGCAATCTGACCAGTCATTTTGGCGTTACGGTTCTCGGGCTCTTCCCGCAACTGGCCGGACGTGACCGCTCCGACGACGCTGGCACCGGATACTATCACTCGCTGTTGACGGGCATCAACTGGGATAAGCCAAACCCGAACTATGAAGGTACCTATCAGGTGCAATGTGGTGGGGGCATGGCACCCCAGCGATTGACATACAGAAATGAGAAAGGCTTTGGGACGGCATTCAAGCAAGAGTTGCTGCGCAAAAACGTCTGCCATGCAGGAATGAACATGCAGGGTTCTCTGTTGATTAGTCCAAACAAATTCATGGACCTGGATCCAGACCGGAAAGACCGCTTTGGAGTTCCGATGCCGCGGATTCATTTGCACTATGAGGATTCCGATCTGGCAATGGCACAGGACGTCGTGAATGTGTGCGAAGAGGTCATTCGCGCTGGCGGAGGGGAAGTCCTCTCGACGCCAGGCAAGGTGCGGAACGAAGATCTCGTCATCGACTCAAACCACTGGGTGGGCACGGCAAAGATGGGTACAGATCGAAAGACAAGTGTCGTAAATCGCGAATGTCAGTCGCACGACATACCGAATCTTTTTATCGGCGACGCGAGTATTTTCCCGCACTACCCGGAGAAAAATCCGACCCTCACCAACATCGCGTTGAGTTGGCGCATGAGTGAACTTCTTGCCGACAAAATGCGACGGAAGGAGATCTAGGAGCCATGACAATCGATCGACGTGAACTGTTTCCCATCCTTGCCGCTGCCAGTGTCGCCAGCGCGCAACACGAACATCATCGGCCCGCGCTGGTATCGACCGACGCATACAAACTGCAAGTCTTCACCCCGCAGCAGAATAGGATTCTCGACGTGTTAGCCGATCTGATCATCCCCGCCGATGCACACTCAGGCGGGGCACACGACGCACGGGTCAGTCAGTATATGGACCTTGTTGCCTACCACGTCGCGCCGGTTCGCAAGGCTCTTGAGAGTGCGCTGGTTGAGTTGGACCGGATTGCGCAAAAAACTTTCTCGCAGCCGCTGGCGGCCCTGGATCGCGCCCAAATGACAGGCGTCCTCGAAGCCGCCCCGGAGCCGCTCCTTGAGATGCTCAAATCGCATACGGTGGAAGGCTACCGGCTTAGCTACATTGGGCAAACACAATGGATGGGCTATAAGCCTCATCCGCCTGGCCTTTACCCAGATCACAGCGCGGATGGCGAGAGCGTGGGAAAATAAAAGTTTATGACCCTCGAAGAAATCGAGCGGGAGTACGAACAGCTCCGCCAGCAAGCAGATTCTGTGCGGAGCTATCTTTGACTCCCCCAAGAAAAAAACCCAACTCGACGAAATTGAACGCGTAATCTCCGATCCGGATTTCTGGAACAACCCGGAGAAGAGCCAGGAGACGATGCAGAAGCGGAAGCGACTCGAAGAGTCGCTGGCCCAGGATGTACGCATCGCCACAATGAATTCCGACATTGCCGCGTTGATCGAACTGGCGAGGGAAGGCGAAGACGTCGCGACCATGCTCAACGGCGAGTTTGGCACTTTCCGCCAGGAACTTGCGCAGTTGGAGACGGCGATGTTGTTGTCCGGCGAGCAGGACCGCCTCGGCGCAATCCTGAACATCCATCCCGGCGCTGGCGGCACTGAGAGCCAGGACTGGGCAGAAATGCTGATGCGTATGTATCTGAGGTGGGCCGAGCGTAAACACTTCACGACTGTCATTACGGACCAATTGGAAGGCGATGGCGCGGGTATCAAGAGCGTCACGATTGAAGTGGAGGGAGAGAACGTTTACGGTCTGCTGGCGAGTGAAATTGGCGTTCACCGACTTGTTCGTATTTCGCCATTCGATGCAAACGCGCGGCGGCACACCAGCTTCGCCAGCGTCTACGTCTATCCGCTGATCGATGACGAGATCAAGATCGAGATCAAGCCCGAGGACGTTCGGACCGACGTGTTTCGCGCCTCTGGTGCTGGCGGCCAGCACGTCAATCGTACTGAGAGCGCAGTGCGCATGACCCACATTCCAACTGGCATCGTCGTACAGTGCCAGAACGAGCGATCCCAGCACAAAAACCGCGCCAGCGCGATGAAGCAGTTGAAGGCGCGAATGTTTGAGCATGAAACTGAGAAGCGTCGCGTTGAGGACAAGAAGAGCGAGGACTCCAAGGCCGACATCAACTTCGGCAGTCAGATTCGCAGCTACGTATTGGCACCCTATCGGATGATCAAAGACCATCGCACGAAGTTGTCGGTAGGCGATGTGGACCGCGCACTGGACGGCGATATCGATGGGTTCATGCATGCCTGGCTGGTCTATAAAAAGACGGGCAAGACGGTCGGCGACGGCAAGGACGAGTTGCCGGATTAACGTGGAGACCACGCCCGAACTAATCGCCCGTGGGGCTGCACTCTTGCGGCAAGGCGGTGTTGTTGCCTTTCCGACGGAGACCGTTTACGGACTCGGGGCGAACGCGCTGGACCCGGTCGCCATCGCTCGTATCTATGAGATCAAGCAACGTCCGCGCAGCTCTCCTCTTATCGTTCATGTGTCGAGCCTCGCGATGGCCCGCGATCTGGTCATTGACTGGCCGGACAAGGCGGAGGTCCTGGCGAGGCGCTTCTGGCCCGGACCGTTGACTCTGGTATTGCCCAAAAGTGATCGGGTGCCTCTCGATCTGACTGCGGGTCTGGGGACCGTAGGGCTGAGGATGCCGGCGCATCCAATCGCACTTGCGTTGATCGAGCAGGCAGGTGTGCCGATTGCGGCACCCAGTGCAAATCGATTTACCCGGCTGTCTCCAACCAGCGCGCTACATGTCGAGAGTGGATTGGGTGCTGCGGTGGATCTGATTCTCGCCGGCGGGCCGTCGCAGGTGGGGATTGAATCGACGGTCTTGAGCTTGGCGCAGGAACTGCCCCTCTTGCTGCGGCCCGGAATGATCACCCGAACGGAGATTGAAAACTGCATCGGGCCGATTGGCGTGCTCGAAACTTCACTCAACACTGGGGCTGGCGCTCACGCCTCACCAGGCATGCACGAGAAGCACTATTCGCCACGGACTCCTCTACATATCGTGCGCGGGAGCGAGGGCCTGCCGCCCACTGGGCGAGGGGTCTACCTATTCCTGACAGCACCAGGGTTGGCCGAGCATGCGGTTTCAATGCCACACGAACCCAGTGATTATGCCCGCGTTCTGTACGATACCCTCCATCGGCAGGATGAAGAGGGATGGGATTGGCTCGCCGTCGAGCAGGCCCCCGAGGGCGCTGATTGGGCGGGCATTGTTGATCGGTTGAAGCGCGCCGCGATTCGCTGATTCTTCTCCTATCCATTCATACTTGGGTCGGACCGGGTCGATAAGATCTGCGATGAAATGTATTGAGACGACCCGCTTCGGCACGATTCGATTCGAGGATCAGGAAATCATGGAATTTCCTGCCGGGCTTCCGGGCTTTGAGGAAGAGCACGAATTTCTGCTAATTGAGGTAGAAGAAAGCGTTCCCCTGAAGTTTCTGCAAAGCGTTCAGAAGCCAGGCTTGTCATTTGTATGCGCGCCGATGTCGTTAGTCTCGCCGCGTTATGAGGGTGCGCTGTCCCGCTCAGATCGTGATCTATTGGCAATGCCGACCGAGGGAGCAAGTGCGGGAATGAGGCTCGAATGGCTGGCGATTCTGTGTTTCAGCCGTCCGGAGGCGCCGACGGCAAACCTGCTGGGTCCGCTGGTATTGCGGCGTGACGTGGGTCTGGGTGTGCAGTCAATTCGGGAAGACGCACGATATTCTGCGCGCCAGCCAATATTTGAAGCTTGCGTCGGAGAGGGGCAGCCAGTATGCTCGTGATCCGCCGGCGTCAGGGCGAGGGCTTTTTGATTGGCGACTCGATCGAGGTAGACATCCTGGAAATCGAAGGCAATCAAGTAAAGATCGGGATTCGTGCGCCTCGGGAGACTGCGATCCTGCGCCGCGAGATTGCCGCGACGCGCGACACGAATCTGGAATCGGCAAGGGACGCCGAGGCGGCCGCAGTTGCAGATACATTGAAGCGGCTTCGCCTATTTCCATCTCCCAGCAAAGACTAGAGTCTTTGACGCTAGGGTATTTTTCTTTATCAAGGCCGAAGTCACCGCACCGATAAGAACCCTGTCAGCGATTTAGCCGAGGTGGTGGAAAGCCACTCTTCCGGAGAGGATCTCCAGAAGTTGAAACACAAAGGAGTGAATTATGTCATTTTCATCGAACATCAACATTGCGTCCTTGCAGGCGCAAAACAACATCAACAACAGCCAGGATTTTCAGGGCAAGACGATCAATCGAGTCACCAGCGGTTTGCGCATTGTCAGCTCGGGCGACGACGCAGCCGGCCTGGCCATTGCGAATGGACTGCGAAGTGACCAGGCGGTGCTGACCCAAGGTATCCGCAATGCGAACGACGGCTTGAGCCAATTGCAGATTGTCGATGGCGGCATCAACAATATCTCAAAGCTCCTCGACCGTGCGCGCACCTTGGCTACACAGTCAGCAACCGGTACATTCACCGGTTCGCGCGCTGTACTGAACAGCGAATTTTCGACCGTGCTGCAGGAAGTTGACCGCCAGGCGCAGGCCATCGGCCTGAACACAGGTGGCGATTTTGCACGTTCGCTGTCCGTATTCATCGGCGGCGGCAAGACATCGAATGGAATCTCCGCGATTTCCAACGGTTCGGCATCGATCGATCTAAGTAATTCAACGGTAGACTCGCAGAGTTTGGGGTTGAAGGGCGTGCAGGCTAAAGGTGTCGACGCAACGGACATTGGCACTGGTTCTTCGACCACGAGCCTCGCGACGATTCTAGCGAATACGACAAATACAAATTCCGAGACGGCCTCCAATACGACAAGGTTCACATTGCGTGGCCCGGGTTTCGGTGGAGGTGGCGTCAATATCAATGTCAACACCAACGCCGTGGGTAGCACTTCAGACCTTGTGGCGCGCGTAAACAGTGCAATTGACACTGCGGCAACTGCGGGCACACAAGCGGCGACAGCGTTAAAGAATGCGAACATCAAGGCCTCGGTTGTGACCGATTCCTCAGGCCGCCAGCAGTTGGCCTTCAACTCGCCTACGACAGCATTTCAGGTAGAAGCAGGGGACCGCACAGCGAATGCTTTGCTGGGCAAGACTGAGCGCAATGCGACGCTCACTGGGTCTGATACGGCAGTAAGCGTGAATACGAACGCCGCACTGACTCTCACCTTGGCGGTTGACGGCGGATCGGCCTTCAGCGTCACAGTTGCCGATAACGGCGCGAATGGTGCAACCTCGAAGGGTTCGATCGTCGCACAACTCAACGCGCAGACCACTTTCTCTGATAAGGCGTCCGCTTACCTCGACGGCAATCAGGTAGTGATCAAATCGAAGGGTAATTCGGCGACCTCGCAGGTAGCGATTACGAGCACTACGCTGGCGACCAATCTTGGCCTGAGCACCACGGCGGTAACGGCGGCCGACGCCTCGACCGGTGCGGATGTGAAAACTCGGGTCCAGGGCGCAGGCGCGGTTCCCGGCGGCGCAAATGTCGTCGGCACCGACACTGCCACAACTTCATCCGTGGTGACTGGCTCCAATGACACCATCAACCTGACTGTAGGTGGCACGACAGCCTCGCTAACTTTGACGGCGGGCGTCCTGCAGACCAAAAACCAGGTTGCTGCGGACATTAATACTCAGATCGCAGCCGGCACTTTGGCCAACAAAGTCAGCGCCAGCGTCTTCAACAATAAGATCGTGCTGACGGCTACCAAGGCTGGCGACAGCGTCGCGGTCAACACGGCTGCCAACGACTCCTACACGCTTTTGGGCTTGACTGCGAGCACCGTTTCCAACACCAACACGATCCTGACAACCGACAACATCAAGGTTCGCGTGCAGGGTGGCGGTCTGGACAGCCCAATCGACATCTCACTCAATGCGACCGTTGCGGGCACAACCACAGTCTCCAGCGTGCTCACTGATCTTGCCAGCCGCGTAGCCAACAACAGCTCGTTGCAGGCTGCAGGAATCACTTTAAGCTCGGCGAGCAGCGGCGACAATCTGGTCTTCCAGAGCGCCAGCGGCGAGACCTTTCAGGTTTCGGTCACCGGTGACAGCCAAAACAAACTAGGGTTTGGCTCTTTCAATGCCGATGCCAGCGCAGCCTTCGACTACTCGACGATCACGGGCAGCGCGGCACTGACGCCGACCTTTGACCTATCGGGCGCAGCGCAAACATCGACTTTGCAAATCTCACTGAATGGCGGGGCCAGTTCGGGCAACGCCCTCACCGTGACTCAGTTGGCCGACCGTGGCAGCGTGACCGGTATATCCCGCCCCTTGGGTACAGGTGTAATCGGCGCGGTGACAGGCAACCTGGTCTTGAGCGTGAACGGCTCAAACTACACAGCCTCGATCGCGAATGGTGCTACGTTGAACGTGGCCGTAGCCGCCATCAACACTGCGCTGGGCGCAAATGGAACTGCTGAATTGACCGGAGCTGGTGCCACGACCAAACTCCGCATCCGCACTGCACAAGGTGCAAACACAGTTATCGTGAGTGCCGCATCGGCTGCAGCAACGCTGAGCGACCTGGGCCTCACCGCCAATCAATCTTCCACCGGTAACACGGTCGCCGCCATCCGTCAGAACGTGGTCGATCAGATCAACACGCAGATTTCGGCCGACACCGAATTGCGCAGCGCTGGCCTCCAGGCAACCCTGGATGGCAGCAACCAATTGAAGCTGGCCTCCAACAACGACACCTTCTTCAGAGTCTCGGCTTTCAGCGCCTCCAGCTTGGATCTGGGCTTTGGAGTCAACGGATCCACCTACACGGGGACGACAGCCCAAGGGGCATCGGCAACCAGCGCGACAATCAACGCTGGCGGTGCCGATTCCACCACTTCGCTCGCCTTCAGCGGCATCGCTTACGGCGGTGACGACCAACAGGTCAGTGTCACGGCCAGCGATTCGACGGGCGTCAAGCAGAGCTTGAGCATCACGCTGCGCAATGATGCGACCAGCCGCAATGGCCGAACAATCGATGATGCCGTCAAGGCGATCAACGATACGCTGCAACAGTCCAACAACGCTACGCTCAAGCGCGTCTTCGCCGTCAAGGAAAATACTGGCGGAGCAGAAAAGATTCGCTTCTTGAGCACTGTCAAAGGCTTTGAAGTCGGCATCGGCTCTACTGCCAGTGGCACGGGCTTCACTCAGCCCACCGGCGGAATCGACAAGTCGGCTGTGGTCGGCACCGGTGCCAACAGCACCATCGACACCCAGGCGGCAGCTGAAAGCGCTGTAACTGCCCTTGCCAGCGCCATATCCTCTCTGAGTACCGCTCAAGCCGTTGTCGGTCGAGGTCAGAATCAGTTCAGCTTTGCCGTCAACCTGGCACAGAGCCAGCTGACTAATCTCGCCGCCAGCGAGAGCCGGATCCGTGACGCGGATCTTGCTCAAGAAGCGGCTAACCTGTCCAAGGCCCAGATCCAGTTGCAGGCCGGTATCGCCGCCCTTGCACAGGCGAACTCGGCACCGCAGCAGGTTCTCAGCCTCCTCCGTGGTTAGGCCTTAGAGACCTAGCTCACTGAAGTCGGATTTCGCTCCCACACAGCCAGCCCCTACTGGTCTGGCTGTGTGGGAGTTTCCGTCTACAAACGAAAGGAGAAAACACAATGACCGAAGCTATGCTTGAAACTCATGGAGAACAACTCCTCCAGCGCTTAGAGCAAAATCCGAATGACGGCGCTGCTTATGATGCATTGGGCATGATTGCTCTCGACCACCAATCGGCCAGCGAAGCAATCGATCTCTTCACCAAAGCAATTCACCTGGATGGTGCCACACCTCGCTATTGCGCTCACCTCGGTGAGGCCTTTGCCCGGATTGGCGACTACCGCAGGGCCTCAGCCTGTATCGGACAAGCGCTTGTCAGCCAGCCATCCAGCGAAGATTTGCGTTGGGCCTTCGCCAACCTGCTCCATCTCCAAGGGGACAACGACCAGGCAGCTAAGAACTACGAACTCCTCGTAGCGCAATCTCCGCGCCATGCCGAAGCCTGGTTCAATCTGGGTGTTACCCGAGCCCTTCAGAGCCGCCCCGACCAAGCCCGTCACGCATACGAACAAGCAATCTCAATTCATCCGATGTATGCCGAGGCCTGGAACAACCTGGGAATGCTTGAAGTGGCCGCAGCCGATCTGAGTGCTGCCGAAGTCTGTTACCGCAGAGCCTTGCTTGCCAAACCTGACTATCGCGACGCCCTCTATAACTTTGCGGTTCTCCTCCAAGAGGAAGAACGATTGCAGGAAGCAGTCTCGATCAATGAACGCTTGATCGCAATCGACCCAGGTTTCAGCGAAGTACACAACAACCTGGGAAACTGCTACTTAAAGCTGAATCGCCTTGCACAGGCCCAGAACGAGTACCAGGAGACCTTGGCCATCCACGCGTCACACCGCGAAGCTCCGATGAACCTCGGCATTGCGTCTCTGCTTATGGGCGACTTCGCCCGTGGCTGGGCCGGATACGAACACCGGCTCGTGCAGCGTGATCTTGACCACATCGAAAAACGGGACTGGAAGATCCCGCGCTGGACAGGGAAGCTCCGCATCGGAGAGAGCATCCTTGTCCATGCTGAGCAGGGATTTGGAGATACAATCCAGTTCGCGCGGTACCTGCGAATTTTGCAAAAAGCTGGGATGCGGGTGCAGGTCTATTGCCAACCCGCGATTCAACCACTACTAGCCTCCATCCCAGCCCTGGATCGCTGCAGCAGTCACATCGATGATCTTGAAGCCGTGGACTGGCAGGTGCCCTTACCCAGCCTTGCCTACTGTTTCCAGACGCGTTTGGAAACCATCCCGCAGGAGATCCCCTATTTGTCAGTGGATTCACATCGCAGGGCAAACTGGCACCGTGTCTTTGCCGAACTGCCAATGAAGGGCCGCCGCGTAGGGATTGTCTGGCAGGGCAACCCAAACCATCGTAATGATCGAAATCGCTCGTTGCCGCTGGGTGCTCTCGGGTCGCTTCTCGATACGCCTGGCATACAGTTTGTGGGCCTCCAAAAAGGCATCGCGCGCGGCAAAGCACCCGAGGGCGTCGTGGATCTCTCCCCGCTACTGGCTGATTTTGGGGAAACAGCGGCTGCCATTCTCGGCCTGGATTTGGTTATCTCTGTTGACACGGCCGTGGCACATCTAGCCGGCGCGCTCGGGAAGCCAGTCTGGACCTTGCTCCCATACGCTCCAGACTGGCGCTGGCTCTTGCATCGGGAGGATTCGCCCTGGTACCCGTCGATGCGACTCTTCCGCCAGCCGATGGTTGGTGATTGGGCCAGTGTAATTCGCGACGTCAAAAAAGCTCTGAACGATTTGGCCTAGGCCAAGCGGTCAAGGAGGGATGCATCTGCGGCAGTCGGTTCCTGAAAGGAACGTAGCTGCCGCAGTTGTGTTTCTGCTCCCTCAAGCGACTCCATCATTATTTTTGCCATCTCGTCTCGCCGCGTGTTCCAGCGAGAGTGGATCAGTGCGCTTCTCAATGCCAGCTGACGGAGCGATTCCATGTGGAGGGCGATGTCGACCGGCACCACTTCGCAGCAGTGCACAATCTCCGCGATCAGCACCTCGCGCAAAGCGAGTAGATCTGGTTCAGGGAGTTTGGGTCCAGCAGCGTCAAAGGACTCCTCGTCAAGTTGTAGGAGCTGGGCGAGGCTAAGGGCAAGGGTGTATCCGCCACCGCTGACGTCTTGATAGACAGCGGCGTCGTGATGGACAGCTTTAGCCAAGCTAGCTCTGCTTTCCGTAAAGCGCCAGATTGAGGCTGTTCACCGAGGCAGTGACTTGGTTCTTTTGTGATTCCAACCCGCCTAGCAGGGCATCAGCCTGTTGCAATTTTTGTAGATAAGTCTGCCGCAAGAGGTCGATGCGATCTTCGAAGTGGGAGATTTGCTCCTTCAGACGAGAATCAGTGCGGTCGTATTGCGCCAGTTGGATCTGCGCCAGACCCGTTACATCTTGACTGAATCCGTCAGTGCTGCTGGACAAGGCGCCAAGGCCAGTCGTATCTTTGAAAAATGCAAAGCCATCCCGCAGTTTTGACTCACTCAGGGCATTGAATTGCTTGAAGTCGAAACTGATCTTTCCTGCGGACGAGAAGGAAACGCCTAAATCTGACCAACTCTTCACCGTTCCATCTGCCAGGCCAAAACTGGAAGACTTGCGTAAGATATCTTGCGCTTCTCGGACCAAAAAGTCACCGCTCAGCAGCCCCGCTGATTTACCAACCTGATCACCCACCTTGGACTGCAGCGCATTGTAAGCATCGACGAAATTACTGATGCCATCCGACAATTTTGTGCGGTCGCTCGACAGGCCGATTGAGAGCGTTTCGTTGGCGACTGTCGTTTGTTTCAGGCTAAAGGTCACGCCGGGAATGAGGTCGTTGACCTGATTCGATGTACGAGTCACCGCCACTCCGTTGAGCTTGAAGTTCAAATTACTGCCCTGATTTGTACTCGTCAGCAGATTGGTATTGGCCCCAGTTGGGTCCTCATGCAAACTCAGTGCTTTTGCGCCCGCCCCGTTGGCCGTCACACTCAGGTAATTCGTTGTCCCGTCAACAGTTAAAATCGTCGCTGTCGCCCCCGAGTTGAGCGAGTTGATCTTGTTTCGCAAGCCAACAAGGTTGTTCTGGTCAGCCGCCAGGCTGAAGTCAAAGTTTGCCGTCCCCACACTCAGCCGCACGCTCCCACTGGCCGAAACGGTAGTTGCTGTCGAATCCGCATAGGCGATGTTTGACGTTTCTGAAGCAGCAGTAGCAATCGAGCTCACATCAGTAAAGTTGTAGGTCGTCAGCGTGTCGGTGTTCACAGAGTCAACGGAGAGCTTCGACGAATTGGAGCTACTGGCCGAGACTCCGCGGTTTGCGGCAACCTCTTTGAGCGCCGCGATCTTCTCCCCAAACAGCTTCACGCTACTGTTCAGTTCTGTTGTCAGTTGTCGCTTGACCGCAATGTCGGATTGCTCATTCTTCAACTGGTTGAGCGGAAACGACGCGACCGTTGTCACTCGCGTGAGTATGGATTGAAAGTCCGAAGAATACGGGCTGATGCCTGAAAAGGTTAATGGCGTAAGACTCATAATTGGAAACTGCGCTCTTCTACCTGCTCTTTTCGACGAGGCTCATCAATTCTTGAGAGATTTTTCCGACTTGCGCCACTAAACCACCGTGAGTGCCCGAACACTGTCCCCACTGGCGTTAATCGCCCAACAAATCGAGAAGAAAATCGGAGCTGGTACCGTCGTAGTTCTTGGCTCCCGCTCCGCTGAATCTGTCCCTGTGATTCCCACGGGATCGCTGCTGCTAGACCATGCTCTCGGCTGCGGCGGCCTGCCGCGTGGGCGCATCGTCGAGATCTACGGTCCGGAATCCTCAGGCAAAACAACCCTCGCCTTGCACGCCATCTCCGAAACGCAGAAGCTCGGCGGTTACGCGGCCTTTGTCGATGTCGAGCATGCCCTCGACGCCGGCTACGCAGCCCGGTTGGGAATCGATCCGGATCGCGTTCTACTATCGCAGCCGGACTACGGAGAACAAGCCCTCGACATCGTGCAGGCCATGGTCTCCTCCGGTCAGATCGACGTCGTCGTGCTCGACAGCGTCGCGGCGCTCGTGCCCAAGGCTGAGCTCGACGGCGAAATGGGCGACGCCTTTGTCGGTGTCCACGCCCGCCTGATGTCGCAGGCATTGCGAAAGCTCACCGGCTTGGCCGCCAACAGCGGCTGTACGATCATCTTCATCAATCAGATCCGCGAGAAGATTGGGGTCATGTTTGGCAGTCCGGAGACGACCACGGGCGGCCGGGCACTCAAATTCTTCGCCTCAGTCCGCCTCGATGTTCGCAAGATCGGCACGGTCAAAGACGGCGATGTAATCCGCGGTAATCGAGTCAAGGTCAAAGTCGTCAAGAACAAGATGGCCGCGCCGTTTCGGGAAGTTGAATTTGAGCTGCGCTTCGGCCACGGCATTGATCGACTGGGCGAACTTGTCGACGCGGGCGTGGATAGCGGCGTCATTCAGAAGGCCGGCTCCTGGCTTAGCTTTGGTGATCAACGACTGGGTCAGGGACGAGAACAGGCGCGCGAAACACTGGACGGTGCCCCTGTCATGCGTGGTGCCATCGAAGAGGGCGTCCGACGGAAGCTCGGTCTTGACTACCTCGACCCCGGGACCAAGCAGCAACGCGTGCGCCCACATGAAGCACCAGTCGCACCTACAGAGGCCGCTAGCTTGGCCGCAACTGCGCCCTAGCCAAGGATCGACAGGGCCGCTTCAAGCTCGCCACGTGTGTGGCTGTCCCCGGACTTGCCGGTCGCCACGATCCCATCCGCATACATCGCCCGCGCTTCGTCCAACAGGTTTAGCTTCTCCAGTGCTTGCCCCCCATGGTAGTAAGCGGGGCCATAGGCGGAATCAGCGGCCAGGATCGCGCGATATTCCGAAACAGCCCGATCCAGCTCTCCAGCATTTTTGAACTCATTGGCCAGCATGTAGCGCAGGCGGCTGTCCCCTGGGGACTGGGTCAGCATATTCTGAAGCGATTCGATTCGGTTGGACACTGTACTCATGGTAGCGTCGAGAAATGTCAGGCTGGAAACTCGAAGCAACGAATCAAGTGCCCACTGAAGGACGCAGAGTCAGCGAGAGCATGTCCGAGACATCAGAACTCGCCCTGCCCAACGATGCAAATCCGCTCGGTTATCTGATCGGTGGTCGGTTGATGCATCTCGTCGACATCGGCGCTGCCATCGCCGCAAGTCGCCACGCACGGGCCCCGGTTGTGACCGCGTCAGTGGACTCGATGAGCTTTCTCCACCCTGTTCAGATCGGCGAACTGGTCATCGTACGCAGCGCCGTCAACCGCGCCTGGAATACTTCGATGGAAGTGGGCGTCAAGGTCTTTGTCGAGAATCTGATGACCGGTGAGATCCGCCACACGACTTCGGCCTACCTCACTTTTGTTGCCGTCGATGGCAAGGGGGGCAAGATCCGCGTCGCGCAAGTCATCCCCGAGACCGAAGATGAAAAAAGACGCTACGAGCGGGCGGGGATCCGCCGACAGTACCGCCTCGATATGAAAAATACTCAGTGACGATTACGGATTAGTCGTCGTCGTCCTCGTCCTTGTACATGTACTTGATACAGGATTTGTACACGAGGAGATTCGGGTCACCATCGCGATTCACCTTTAGCGAACCCTTGTCGTACCACTCAATGATGCCGTGAAGGACTTCGCCATCCGTGAGCACAATCACCATCGGCGTCTTGGTGTTCATCTGCTTGACGTAATAAAAATTTTCCGCGTTCGTCTGGTCCGGCGGGATTTGTTTCTTGGGCGCGACTGACGATGACGACTTTGAAGTCGAACTCGACTTCTCTCTGGTCTCGGAGAGTGGTGCGCGCAAACTACGACGGATCGGTGTATCCAAATGAAAGCTCCTTACGAATTAATAGGATTATATCTTTATTCCAAAAATGGAATTAACCGGTTGGGACCATATCGCGCAATTCGATGGCAAAAGCGTCCAGCGCGATGCCCTTCTGGATGTTGCGCCGCAACAACCGGGCCATCTCGTCGGTGAGATAAACAGCCCGCCGCAACCAGACCAGACCCACGGCATCGGCAATGGCGCGCAACTGCCGACCAATGTCGGGATTACGAATCTGCTCAAAGCCATGGGCCAGCAGCAAAATATCTTCAAGTAGCAGGTACAGCACTTCCAGGTAGGCGTCAAGCTTCTCTGATTTGGACGCCGTGATCGAATCGACGTTCTTGAGCCACGACCCAAATGGTGCCCGCCGACTAGCGACTTCAAGCAGATTCAACATTGCCGCCCGACGCCGGTCAAAGGCTTCCAGATCAATCGATGCAGCAAGACCCGGTGAGCCGTTTCCCAAACGCGCACGACGCGCAGGCTGATCGAGACCACGCGAACCCAAAAAGGTCTCCAACTCAGGCTCTGCCAATCGATTCAAACTGATGCTCACTGAGCGTGACCGAATCGTCGGGAGCAGGTCGTAGGCATTCTCGGCCGTCATGAAAATCAGCAGGTGCTCTGGTGGTTCCTCAAGAACCTTCAATAACGAATTGGCGGCCTGCTCATTGGCTCGATCGATCTGATCGATGAGGAAGACCCGCCGCTTGCCGCGAGACGGCTTGAGCCGGGCCTGATCCTTCAAAAGCCGCATCTGTTGGATCGAGACTTGCCGCAGTGGGCCGTCAGGGGCGAAAGTCACAAAATCGGTGTGAGTGGACAGCATCAGCGGGTCATCGCTGCGCTTGTCGCTGGCCAGTTTTTCGCGCTCAGCCAGCATCTCGATGTTGTGCGACAAGAAAAGATCGTCGTTCTCGATCTTAGCCAGATCGGCCGACGTGGCATCAAGAATCACGGAGGCAAAGCGCCGCACCAAAGTGGCCTTCCCCACTCCGCCAGGCCCCGACAACAATATGGTTTGCGGAATGCGGCCCGTCGCCAACATCTCTGTCAAAGTTTCGACCGCCGTCGGATTGCCAAAGAAATTACTGATCATGCCACGCCTTCCTTGCTTAGGCGACCCGACACAATCTTCCAGATCTCCTCAGCAATTAGGCCCGCATCCCGCTCCCCGTCCACCGCTGCGATGCGGTGCGGGTTGGCCGCAGCCAACATTTCATAGGCGTCAAAGACAGCCTGATGAAACCCGGGACCCTCCGATTCCAGCCGGTCCTTGGCCTGTCGACGCAACCGCTCTGCGCTCACCTCGGGCCGAATGCGCAAGTAGAGCGTCAACGAAGGCTCGGTGCCCCGGCAGGCGATCTCGTGTAGCTGCCGCACAAGTGCCTGCCCCAGACCTCGCGCCGCCCCTTGGTAGGCGAGTGTGGAATCGGTATACCGATCGGAGATCACCAGCGAGCCAGCAGCCAGCGCAGGGCGGATCTGTTCATCGACGTTCTGCGCCCGATTGGCAAAGTACAAAAGTAGCTCGGCTGTCGGGGATACCGGGTTGCCGGGCCGCAGTAGAATCTGACGAATCTGCCGACCCACCTCCGAGCCGCCCGGTTCGCGGTTCAGCAGGTAGGCGATGCCAAGCTTGCTCAGCTTCGCCTTCAAGAGCTGCAGCTGAGTCGATTTGCCGCTGCCATCAATCCCTTCGATGCTTAAGAACAGTCCAGCAGGCATCGCGTTATTCCGGATCTACCTTGGTGTCATCAAGGACGTAGTGGAAGAGTTTACGCAGATCGCCCCACGCCTCTTTCTTAGCTTCCACGTTATAGGCTCGCAGAAGATACGAGGGATGGTAGGTCACCAGCAGTGGGATGCCGTTCCAGCGATGCCACTTGCCCCGCATCTTGGTCACGCTCTCTTTCGAATTCAGCAGCGCCTTGGCCGCTGTTGCTCCAAGGGCGCAAATTGCCTTGGGTTGCATGCTCATCAATTGACGAAACAGGAACTGGCCGCAGATCTCCATCTCATCCGGTAGCGGGGTGCGATTCTCCGGTGGCCTGCACTTGACGACATTGCAGATGTAACAATCCTCGCGGCGCAGCGGCAGGCTGTCTTTCGCCGCAGTGCCATCGATCATCTGCGTCAACAACTGACCTGCTCGTCCGACAAATGGCAGACCCTGCTCATCTTCATCGGCACCAGGGGCCTCGCCAACAAAAACCAGCTTGGCTCGCTCATTGCCAGAACCAAATACGATCGAGTTGCGAGTTTGGCACAGGCCGCAGCGTTTGCAATCGCCGATATCCTCGCGGATTCGAGCAAGGGTATCGCCTTCGGGCGCTAGTGTTGGTAGAGCTAAATCCATTTTGGGTACTTTGGGAGCCTGATCTATCTGCGGCATCTGCGGGGCCTGTAAAGCCTGAGTCGCTGGTGCTGGTATAGCCGCAACCATCGGAATCGGGATCCCGCTCAAGTTCAAATGAGTAATCCCGATGTCCCGATAATATTCCAGGTACTGACGGATTTGTTCGGCAGTCATTGACTTAGCGGCCGGCGCGCAGCCCCACGCTCTTGAGACGCAGCATAGCAATCTGGTCCAGAATCAATGCGGCTATCGCGGTCTTGGGTGCTTTGTCGATCGCGATGGGCTCACCAGCCCCTGTAACCAGGAGCACCTCATTTTCATCGCTCTCAAAGCCCGTACCGCCCGTCCCGACAAGGTTTGCAACAATCATGTCGCAATTCTTAGCTGTCAGCTTACGCCTCGCCTCGGCCAAGAGATTTTGCGTTTCGGCGGCAAAACCAATGACAATTCGGTCCTTCTTGCGTTGCCCCACTTCAGCAAGAATGTCACTGGTCGGTTCGAGTTCGATCGATAACCGAGCGGACGTCTTCTTCAGCTTTTGATCCGACGGATTGGCTGGACGATAGTCAGCCACAGCAGCAACGCCAATAAATACGGTTGCAGCATCCAACCGCTTCAGAACGGCCATCTTCATGTCTTCGGCAGATTCCACGCGCACCGTTTCAACACCAGGGGGTGCCGCAATCGCCACCGGGCCACTCACTAGAATTACCTTTGCCCCGCGCGCTGCCGCATTTCCGGCGATCGCATAACCCATCTTGCCAGAGCTGCGGTTGGTGATCGTCCGCACTGGATCAATCGCTTCCTGCGTAGGTCCGGCAGTGATCAGAATCGTCTCACCCGCAAGATCGCGACGGCCATTGATGGTTGCCATGACGGCGTCGGCAATTTCCAGCGGCTCTGCCATGCGACCGGCACCCACCATACCGCAGGCCAAGTCTCCAGCCCCCGGTCCAATGATCGAATAGCCGCGCTCGCGCAAGATCATCAAATTCGTTTGGGTGGCAGCATGGTTCCACATGTTGGTGTTCATCGCCGGTGCCAATAGAATCGGCCCGGTAAACGCCAAATGCATGGTAGTCAGAAAATCTCCGGCAAGGCCGTGAGCAAACTGAGCCATCAGGCTGGCTGTCGCCGGAGCAACCACCAGCAGGTCATTTTCGAGAGCAACATCAATGTGCTCGATGGCGCTGGATAGAACAGATCCTGCGTCATCACGGCCCGCAAACAGATTGGTGATGACTTTGGTATGTGTAAGGGAAGCTAGGGTTAGCGGAGTGATGAACTCGGTGGCCGCAGCGGTCATTACCGGTTGTACTCGACAGCCGCGCTGCACCAGTAGTCTCGCCAGCTCAGCCGATTTATAGGCCGCGATCCCTCCGCCAATTCCCAGAATGACGCGAGGTGCCCGATCGCCTTCCGACCGCATGGAGATCTAGGATTCTTCTTCGACGGCGGGTTCGACGGCTCCCGCGATGTGATACTGCACCAAGCCGCGGCGCGTTTCTTCCATCGCCACTACGGTCGGCTTACGCGACATGGTGGGCAAAAAGGAACGCTGTCCTGCCTGCAATTGCCGAGCCCGCTTGGCCGCGACGATGATGAAGCGGTAGGTCGAAAGTTCTGGATCATCAGGGATGACGAAATTCGGATTGATACGCGTAGCAAGTTTCGCTTCAGCCATAGCTTTAAGTATCTCGCACTTCGGGCCCGGTTGTTCAGCCTATTCCAGATTGAGCGACTGCTCACGTATCCGTTCGATATCCGTCTTCACGGCCAAGCCGATCTCCGTGATCTTTAATCCAAGCTCACCCGCGTTGTTTGACTTCGACAAAATCGTATTCGTCTCGCGATTCATCTCCTGCAAAAGGAAGTCGATCTTCTTGCCAGCCTCTCCGCCTTTTGTCAGCAAAGAATCCAGATGTGCGCAATGCGTCAGCAACCGCGTCACTTCTTCTTCAACGTCCCCCCGGTCTGCAAGGAATGCTGCCTCTTGAGCCAGGCGCGCTGGCTCAATCCCCTGCCCCCCCAGCAAGTCTGCAATCTTAGCCTCAATCCGTTGCTTCAAAACCGGCAGGATCTCGCCACGCACGCCCCGAACCTCATCTGCCCGCGCGCGAATATTCGCGTTGTACTCACCCATTTGCCGGGCCAGGGCCAAGCCTTCGCGCTCGCGCTGTGTATTCAGTTCACTCAAAGCCGTCTCTAGCGTCTCAAGAATCGCCTGCTGCAATTCCTCCGGCAGTTCGTCCTCACGCGACTCAATCAACATTCCCGGAAGCCGCAATGCTTCATTCAGATTCGGCTTGCCCACCTCTGCAAATTCCTTCTCAACAGAAGCAAACAGCTCGCAGTAGGCCGCCAGCAGCTTACGGTTTACTTTCAAGCCCTGCTCGCTTGCCTCCCGAATCAGCGAGCAGCGAATATCGACATGGCCGCGCGCTACGTGAGCCCTTGCGGCATTCCGCATCGCTCCCTCGATCGGATCAAAGTAGCCACTCATGTGAAAGTGCAGGTCGAGAGCACGGTGGTTCACCGTCTTGATCGATAGCGTCAATTCCCCGATGGAAAGCGAACGGCGAACTCGGGCGTAGCCAGTCATGCTGCGTATACTCATGCGGTTCCCAGCGTACCCGATTCTTGAAATTGAAGCTCATGCAATCTCGCATACAAGCCGCCCTGGCCTAACAGTTCGACGTGCGTACCGCTTTGCACGATCTCCCCCCGATCCAGAACCAAGATGCGATCCGCCCGCCGAATGGTAGAAAGGCGATGTGCGATCACGATGACAGTGCGCTGGGCCATCAAGTTCGCCAAGGCCTGCTGCACGAGCACTTCCGACTCAGCATCGAGATGCGATGTTGCCTCATCCAGAATGAGAATTGGCGCATTGCGAAGTACCGCACGCGCGATGGCCAGGCGCTGGCGCTGGCCACCGCTCAGCTTTACTCCTCGCTCTCCAATCCGCGTTTGATAGCTGTCCGGCATCCTCAAGATGAATTCTTCGGCAATCGCCACTCGAGCCGCATGCTCCACTTCAGTCATCGAGGCTTCCGGCCGTCCATAGCGGATATTATTTGCCACCGTGTCGTCAAACAAGAAGGTGTCCTGAGCAACAGTCGCAATCTGCGCTCGAAGGCTGTTCATCGTCACGTCGCGCAAATCGACTCCATCAATCGTAATGCGCCCGCCACTTGGATCGTAAAGGCGCGGCACCAACGATGCCAGCGTCGTCTTGCCCGCACCGCTCGGCCCCGCCAAGGCGACGATTTGTCCAGCTTGCACGATCAGGTCAATGCCCTTGAGGATGTCAGGCTGGCCCTCAGCTGACGTCGGATAGCGAAAGCGGAGACCCTCAAACCGGATCGCTTCCTTGAAGCTGGGCAGCACCTTCGCATCCTCTTTGTCCGCGACGCTCGGGGCAAGGTCGAGATACTCAAACACCCGCTGCGCCGACCCTGTCGCCTGTTGGAAGATATTGTGGATTCCAGTCAGCCGCTTTACTGGTTCATAAAGCATCATCAGCGCGATCACAAAGCTGGTGAACTCACCGGCAGTCATCGAACCCGCCTGGATCTGTGTGCGTGCGTAGCTCAGCAATCCAACAATCGTCAGCGCTCCCAAAAACTCGATGATCGGCGAAGGCATTGCCTGCTGTGCGACATAGCGCAAATTCGATTGGCGCAACAACAAAGCCGCCGCCTTGAATCGCTCCGCCTCCGCAGCCTCTGCATTAAAACTGCGCACCACCTGTTGGCCGGTAATCGCTTCCTGCAAAATATGATTAAGTTGCGCCGCGTCATCCTGCGCACTGCGCGTTGTCCGGCGAATGCGCTTGCCCAGGCGTGCCGTCGGCACCAGCACAAACGGCAATACGGTTAGCGAGAACAGCGCAAGCTTCCAGTCATGCCCAACCAATACGCACAGCAGCCCGATCGCCGAAAATGTCTGCCGCAGCCAATCCGCCATCATCTGAGAAATCGCCACCTGGATCTTTTCGATGTCGTTCATGATCGACGACATCAGCCGCCCCGTTGAGTTCACCTCAAAGAAGCTCGCATCCTGGCGAAGTACATGCTCAAACACCCGCTGTCGCAGATCCGTCACTGATCGAAACCCGACATAACTCACCAGGTAGTTTCCGATGTAGTCACTGATCCCCTTGATCGCAAAAACAGCGAGGATCGCAAAAGCCACCATCGTCCAAACCTGTTCGATTTGCGAAGGGACAAACCAGTCGAGATACACGGGCTTATTGAGGAACGGAATCGTCGTAATCAGGATCGGAGACTTCGCCAGACTTGGATTTAGCACCCGATCGAAAAGCGGCTTGATCAGCAGCGCCATCGCCGCTTGGCATAAGCCCACCAGGGCCATGAAAAACACCGACGCCAGCAACACGGGCCAGTAGTGCAACCCCAACTTGATTACGCGCTTCATGCAGTCACTTTGAGCTTTGCCAGCGCTTCGACAGCCTGTGTCGTGCTGATCCCGTCCATGCCACCCGCTGAGTGCAACACTTGCGATTCGGTCCGCCAGGGTGCCCAGATCGTCGGGTTTGACGGGCCGTACAAGACGCCCACCGGAACGCCAAAGGCCGCAGCCATGTGCGCAGGGCCACTGTCGTTACCAAAGAAAAGTGATGCCGAGGCCATCAACGATTTCGACTTGCGCAGGTCTGCCGATATCTCCACCGGCCAAGGCTGAAACGGCACAGGATCATCACCAGGTCCGCCAATGAAAATCGGCTCAAGCTGTAATGCCTTACGTACAAACTCAGCCACCTCCAGAAATCGCCGAGCCGGCCATGCCTTCTCTGGAGACGAGGCATAGGGATGAATCACCGCATAAGAGCCCTCACGCCATCGCTTGGCACTAAATAGTCTCGCGCGCGGGACAGTTTGCACGGGTACACCCAGATGAAACATCGCCGCCGCCGCATGTTCCGCCGTATGGATAATGCGCTCCTCGCCCAGGATCTCCTGAGCCCGAGGGATACGCACGTTGTAGGCCATGGCATAACGATAGTGCCCAAACCCCGCGCGATAGCGCGCCATTGAAAAAGCACTCAGCACGAGGCTTCGCGTGCCGCCATGCAGGTTTATCGTGAGGGCAGGATTCCAGCTCCGCAGCAGCGAAGCGCTTGGCATGATGAGGTCGTCGATGTCCGGATTTTCTTCAAACAAAGGGACAAAGCGCGACTCAACCACCACTGAGAGCTTCAGATCCGGCCGGTGCGATTTGAGCAAATGAATTGCTGGCGTCGCCAACACACAGTCGCCTAGCGAACGTAGGCGGATGATCGCCACACGCGAGCTCTTCGGCAAGCGCTCGAGCACGCTGGACATTGCCTACTCTTCGATTTTCGCTTCGTCCACCAGCATGACCGGAATGTCATCGCGGATCGGGTAGACGCGTTTGCAGGCAAGGCACTTCAAGCCAGAGCCGTCCTGCTTCAGTTGCAGGTCGCCCCGGCAAGCAGGGCAAATCAATATTTCGAGCAGTTCTTGACTGATAGCCATCCTGAACCAGTATGGCCTACCAGCGTGGACTGCGGGCAAGTAGCTTTTCAGTATCGTTGGCCGATGCCGGTTTCGTAAAGTAGAAGCCCTGCGCCAAATGGCACTTCAGTTCGCGCAATACAGCTAGTTGCTCCAGCGTCTCGACGCCTTCGGCAACTACGATCAGGTTTTGCAACTTAGCCTCCTCAATGATGCCGCGCACCTTCGCGAGATTGCGTTCATTTGCCAACCCGCGAATCAGACTTCGATCTAGCTTTATGCGATCAATCGGCAGACGCGAAAACTGTGCCAGCCCTTCTGCGGAATCATGATAGTCGTCCACGTTCAGCTGCACTCGCAGGCGTCCGAGATTACGCAGCATAGTCTCCGATTCTGAACTGTGCAGCGCTACCTTCTCACTCAACTCAATCCGAATGTAACGCGGGTTGACGTTCGAATCGAGCAGGATTGCTTCCAGCTGATTTGTGAAATCTTCTTCCACAAAATGCAAGCTCGATAGATTAACAGTGAGAACAAGCGGTTCGGCGCGCTTGAAGCGCTCATTCAATTCTGCTGCTTTTGCAACGGCTTCCTTCATCATCCAGCGATCCAGGTCGAGAATAAAGCCCGAGGTTTCAGCCACTCCGAGAAACTCGCCTGGCGTCATCAGCCCGCGCTCTGGGTGCTGCCAGCGAATCAACGCTTCCACGCCAGCGATTTCGCCTGTGTCCAGCATCACAATCGGGTGATAGAAAACGCGGAATTCGCCATTCTTCAAACCGCTGCGCATCTGCTCCGCCAGCAATTGTGCCCCATCCAGATCCACGCTCGCCACGACTGGCGCGACGATCGCCGCCAGTTCCGGCGTAAATACGGTAGATTCCGTTTTGCCTGCCTTGCTAGCAGCCATTGCCCTCGAAGCATCTTGCACCATCGCTTCGCCTCCCACGTAGGTTCGGCCCAGGCTAGGCGCAAACCCGACGTTGAGCCGGAAGCTGACCGTCTTACCCAGAAATTCAAAAGGCTTGGACATCTGGGCGCGCAAAAGCTCACCTAGATCGTGAAGTTTCTTTTGATCTGCCGTATGCACTAGCGCTACAAATTCATCGCTGCCGTGTCGCGCGACAAAGCTATCCTTCGGCAGAGATTCAACGATTCTCCGCCCTGCTTCGGCCAGTGCCTTATCGCCGCCGCGGGTGCCAAGCGCCTCGTTCACCTGGGCAAAGTGTTCAAGGTCGAGGAACGCAACACTAAACGGCTTGGCATCTACTACCTTTGACAACTGTCCATTCACGCGGTCCAGAAAGAGTGCTCGATTCGCCAGGCCGGTGATGGAATCGTGGAACGCCTCAAACAACAACTGCTCATCCATGTCCTTCTGCTCATGGATATCCATCTGCAATCCCACCAGTCGTACCGCCTCGCCAACCGGATTGCGCATGGCCATCGCCCGCGTCATCATCCAGCGATAATCTCCAGACTTATTTCGAATTCGATACTCAGCCTCAAGGTGCTCAGACTGCCCCTTCAAGTGATTAGCCACCTTGTTCCGCAGCAGCGTCAGGTCATCCGGGTGAACCATCATGTACCATTCGCCGACGTCGCCCGCGATGTCTTCGTCTTCGTAGCCCAGCATCTCTTTCCAGCGCGGCGAGAAGTAAACGTCGTCGTTGCGCAGGTTCCAATCCCACAGTCCATCGCTGTTGCCCAGCGCGGTTAAAGTTTTCGTTTTCTCGTCTACGTTGAGCGCATCGATCGCCGACTTCTTCTCGGTGATGTCGCGATGAATCGCAACCGCACCGATGCGCCGGTTTTCGCCGTCGTAGGTGGCGGTCACCGAAACATCCTGCACAATCTCACGGCCCGTGTGCGAGAAGTTCGATACTTCTCCCTTCCAGAATCCTGCCGTATCCAGTGCCTCCCGGATATACTCGCGGCTGGGCACCTGGAGCCAATCCGGCAAAAGTTCGCTCAATGTTTTACCCTGCGCCAAAGCCGCAGTCAGGTCATACAGATCCTCGGCGGAACGGTTCATCCAGACAACACGCGATTCTGTGTCGTAAGTGACAATCGCGTCCTGCACGGAATTCAAGAACCACGCGGGCGAAATTTCGGGCACCTCAGCCCGCTTGCGATTCGTGACATCGCGTGCGCTCATCATGGCCAGATTCGTTCCCTGGATCAGGTTGATTACGCTTTCGATTTCACGCATCGACCCGTCCTGATGGCGCATATGCATCGTCTGCGGAAGGCTCGGCTTGTTCCCCTTGGCCGCCTCATCAAGTGCCTGTCGCACCGCTGGCGCTTCTCCCGCCTGGATCAGTTCCAGTGCCTTGGCTCCAATCAATTCATCGGGCCTGAATCCAAGCACTTGCTGCACTGCCGGGTTGATGTACTGCAGGGTCGAGTCGAGATCCAAAACAGCCAGGATGTCAGATGCATTTTCAACCAGCGCACGGAAGTTCGATTCCCGTTGCGCCAGATCTTCCTGCGCCAGGTTTTCGCTGGTTACATCGGCCATGAAGCTCATCCAGCGCGTCACCGGAGCAGCTTCATCCTGAGGATCCCGCAATGGCGCAGTCCATACACTCAGGTCCAGCCGCTTGCCATCCTTGTGCTTGGCTTTCATAGTCTGGCGATGCCAGAAGCCCGCTTCGGGGACCTTCACTTGGATTGGGCTCGGCTTGCCCAGCAGTTCAACTGCAGACCAACCGGTCGCCACTTCTGCCAGCCCATTCCAGCTCAACACCGTGCCTTCATGATCGAGGACCTGAACCGCCAGCGGCGTGTCCGCCAGCAGCGCCTCCAGCAATTTGGCAGTGCTCATCACAGGAGATGCAATCGCAGCCCCCGGCACGGGCACTTCCACGTAGACCGTCTTGATTTCGGTCCGGATCTCCGGCACATACTCTTTTACATATTCCGTCACATACTCGGTGACGTATTCGGTGACGTATTCCTTGACGATCTCGGTCCGCACCTCGGGTGCCGCAGCAACTACCGGCGCGACTACAGCGGCAGCTACTGTCTCCTCCACCTTCTTCAACAGCACAACCCAATGAGATGTTCGGCTCATCCCGTCCACGACTGGCCGCAGGCGCATCTCGACATCAACCGGATCCATCGCCTTGCGTGAAATCGAAAAGCGAGCTGCCATCGGCTGATTCTTGTTCATCGCCTCTCTCATCGCTTCTGCAGTTTTCGTCGCGCCGTCGTTATTCATCAACATCTTCGGCGTCTTACCGACAACCTCACCCGATGTGTATCCTGTCAAAGTGGTGAACGCCTCATTCACAAACAGGATCGGCGTGCCAGTGCCCATCACAATTTCAGATTCTGCCACAAAAACAGCTTCGCCGACATTGGAAACGGCAGCTTCCCAGACGCGCAATCGGTCTTCAATCTTTCGGCGCACTTCTCCCGGCTCACCCTTCTTCTCAGGGACCACTGACACAGAACTGACCTCGCCCCGGCTCGCGGCAAACCACACAAGCCCTGTCAGCAGGAACGAAAGCACGATGCCACCACTGAGGATCATCCACGCCAATCGCTCATTTTCTTTTTGGGTGTCCGGATTGGGCCACAGCCGCATTTGCCAGTCTGACCCAAAGACTTTCATGTTCCCGTCGTATTCCCAGTCAATAACCTTGTTCTTAGGCTTGCCACGTGAGTAAATCGGTTGATAGCCGTCCAGAATTTGGATGGAGTAGTCACTCGAGAGTATTCGGTCAAACACCGAGTCCAACAGGATCTGCAAGTGAAACACGCCCATGATGGCACCCTTTACATTCCCGTTTACGATACTTGGGGCATAAGCGGCAAAAGCCTTTCCGCGGTCGGCAACATAGATCGCATCCGTGATCTTCATCCTGCGGTCTTTGATCACACTCGCCAGCAGCGATATCCGATTCTGCTTCACAAGCCCATGCAGTTTCAGCACCGCTGGCTCGTAGATCGCAGGCAATGCCCAGGTCACAGCCCAGTCGCGCACGATATCTTCCGGCTTCTTGCCCTCGGTATTTTCGTCCTGGTTCTCGATCCACCCTAACGCCAAGAGACTGGGGTGATCCTCAAGAATTTGCTTTACGTCGTAGTCCCACTCCGGTCGACTCATGTCAGGCCGGACTTGCCACTTCGAGGCCAGTCGCAACACCGAATTGGACTCAAGATCCAATTCCGCCTGGACGCGGTCCTGCATCGTCTCAGACGCACTGGATAACATCTTCTCTGCCCTGCGGGATTCAGAACTCCGCAGGAAATACCACGCAAAGCAAGTGGCTCCAATCGTCGACACAAACACAGCTACCATGAGTAGCCAAACGCCGGGACTAACTTTTTTGATCATAAAGGCTATGCCAGTATGCCGATTGTAGGGGGATCGGAGGAGTCAAGCTATGGGGAAATAGTCCTATGTCACTAGTACTTTTGGGGGATAGCGCGCGGTACCGATGGCGAGGTACTAAAGCGCGGCCTTAGGGTTGCTTCTGCCTCCCTCTTCGAACTGTCAACTGAAACCACAGGATCAAGCGAGCTCAAATTCTGCTAGCATTGCCAATAGTGATGAATTGTATCTGCTCGCAGGGACTACCCTGCCTCAACCGCTAAGCGCATGTTTCCAAATAATAGACCCCCGTTTAGGCGCTTACCGAAGATTCGCGAAAATGTTAACGAAGCTATCCGTGTAAAGGAAGTTCGCGCTGTTTTCCCGGATGGCCAAGTCGAAGTGATGCCCACTGCTGCAGCGATTCGCCGCGCGCAAGAACTCGGCCTCGATCTGATTCTAGTCTCACCAACTGCTGAGCCCCCCGTAGCAAAGGCTATGGACTATGGACAGTGGCAGTATGAGCAAAAGAAGAAGACCCACGATGCCAAGAAGAAGCAGCACGTCATCCAGGTCAAGGAAGTTAAATTCCGTCCCAATACCGACGACCACGATTACGAGTTCAAGAAAAACAATGCCATGCGCTTCCTCAAAGAAGGAAACCGCGTCAAGGCTGTAGTTCAGTTCCGTGGCCGTGAGATCGCTCACGTCGACTTGGGTAAGAAGCTGCTTCTGCGTTTCGCTGAGGATCTGAAAGAACTTGGCACGGTTGAAGGGCAGCCAAAGCTCGAAGGCCGCAACGCTCATATCATCATGAGTCCGGTTAAGATACAGGCTCCTGCTGGCAAGCCTAAAGAGAAGCCTGCCGAGAAGCCCGCCGACGCTTCACCCAAAGCCTAGTAAAACAAATACTTGCGCCACTGCTCGTCGCTGCGCGCCAGCAGCCGCATTAGATGCCGTGAGGTATGCAGGCTGAATGGCTTTGGTGGCTTCAACAGGCTGAACTTCGCTTCCTCTGGCGTCCTGTTCCCCTTGCGGTTATTGCAGGGATGGCAGCATGCCACCAGGTTCTCCCACGTGCTCGGGCCTCCGCGTGATCTCGGCATCACGTGGTCCAGTGTAAGTTCTCCTGCTGGCATCACCTTCAAGCAATATTGGCAGGTGTACTTATCGCGCATCAGAATGTTCTTGCGCGATAGTGATCGTGTCTGTTGCGGGATTCGACGGTAGTCATGCAGCCTAATGACGCTGGGCAGGCGCAGCGCACTGCGAGTGGAATGCACATGCAGTTGCGAGTGCTCCTCCGCACTGGCAACCCCCTTGAGGATCAACACCAGCGCGCGCCGCGCCGCGCAGACATTGATCGGCTCAAAACTGGCGTTGAGCACCAGCACTGGTTTGTGCAAACGGTCGGCAGCACCTCGCTCCGGTCTGCCCGGGCTGTGGGAGACTGGGCTATGGCTGGCATTACTATGACTGCCAACAGTGTGGCGTTCGAGCATTCTTTCGGTCATCGGGCGACTCCTTAAGCAAACTGCATGTGGGCAATGGCTGCCTCCGGTCCTGCACTAATCCTGCGATCAGCACGGGCCAGAGCCAATACGGCGACAAAGGACGCACCTGCCTGCTTGAGGGCAAGAGCGCAAGAGTTGGCGGACGCGCCAGTGGTAACGACATCGTCCACAAGTAGAATTCGTTTGCCCGCGATTCGGGCTGGATCTTTTACGGCAAAGGCATCGCGCACATTTTTGCGCCGCTGGTTGCCCGTGAGTCCCGATTGCGGCGCTGTGTCGCGACTTCGAGTCACGGCGAGCTCCAACGGCAATGAAGCCACTCTCGCCACTTCCTGCGCGAGTAAGGCCGCTTGATTAAAGCCACGTTCCCTCTGCTTGTTCCGATGCAGTGGCATCGGCACAATCATGTCAAAGGTTGCCTCAGACGGCAGCCCCGTTCTCAGAAACGCACCCAATGGCCGGGACAATCGTTCCATAGGCGTGTACTTGAACAAGTGAATCAACTCGCGGAGTCGCCCCTCATACGCGCCTACGCAATAAAGGGCATCAAACTCAGTGAGGCCCGAACGGCATAGCCGACAACGACCGTCCAGATCAAGCGCGGCCTCGGACAAAAAAGGGGCATGGCACTGGCTACAAAAGGCTTCGGCAGAAAGGGGTTCAGGATAAGAAATGCAGGAAGGACAGAGAGGGTAAAGGGGGAAACCAGTCAGGCGGGTGCGGCAAATGCGACAGTCGTCAGGAAACGTGAGCGCAAGGACACCCGCAGCGGCTCTTCTGGCTATGTCGTGCGCCGCCGTAAGTCCGCCCCTGGGAGCCGCCATAAGCGACATCGTCAGAGGCTTGGTCGAATGTATGAGGTCGCGAACAAAGTTGATCGCGAAGATCTCACCTCCTCGAATCTAAGACTAGAAGCTATGATTGTACAGCAAGATGAGTGCTGATAATCTCGAACTCGAGCAACAACGCCGCAAGCTGGAAACCCTTGGTCGCCTCGCGGGCAACGTCGTGCATGATTTCAATAACATGCTGATGGTGATCGAAGGCTACACGCGGATGCTGCTGGAGGAACCCGACCTCAGCGGCAGCGCCAAAGAAAGCGCGCATGAGATCCTTCGCGCCTCCGAACGTGCCTCTGCCCTTACCAAACAGTTGTTGGCCTTTGCCCGCAAAAAAAGCGTCGAGAGCAAGGGCATCGATATTAATGCGATGCTACGCCAGATGCGCAATATGCTGATGCGGCTGCTCGGGGAAACGGTCCTGCTCGAATTCGAACTGAGCGACGCATCGTGCCTCGTATTCGCTAACGAGAGCCAGATGGAGCAGGTGCTGCTCAACCTCATCGTCAACGCCCGCGATGCCATGCCCATCGGAGGCAGGATCGTAGTTCGCACCACCGTTCTGGCAGGCACCGTTCGCCTCATCATTGAGGACACAGGCATCGGCATCCCAAATGAATTGCTGCCCCGGATCTTCGAACCCTTCTTTACTACCAAAGACCCCGGTAAAGGCACCGGCATTGGCTTATCGCTCGTAGATGAAATTGTCCGCAGTTGGGAGGGCACCATCGAGGTCACTAGCGAGTTGGAGCAGGGCACCAGGTTCGCCATCCAAGTCCCCCTCTTTCATGACCCGCTCGCAACCGCCCCTTCTGCTATGGCCCCAACGCCCAAGGCAGGCAGAATTCTGCTGGTCGAAGACGAAGACGGCGTCCGTTCGCTCATTCGACGCGTGCTTGATCAGCGCCACTTTCAGGTGCTCGAATCAGCCACAGAAGAAGGAGCTCTCGACCTCGCCCGAAGTGAGACCAAACTCGATCTGCTCATCACCGACCTCGAGTTGAAGCAGGGAGAGGGGCGCAATCTCGCTCTGCTGGTTCGCATCATCCATCCCGAGATCAAGGTCATCTACATCTCCGGCTACGTCAACGAGTCGGGCGGCGATGGCGAATTGACCTTGCAGAAGCCTTTCTCTCCCTATACGCTAGTACTGGCAGTACAAGAACTACTAAAATCGCGATAAGCCGCAACTGGCGTAAAGTTAGTGCGCTTTTGGGCGATTAGGTATTTGAGACCGAGAAGTGCCAGCACATCAATTCGACAGAAAAGCAGCCTTGGCCCGAGTGGGCGATGATGAGGAGCTACTTGTAGAGTTGGTCAAGATTTTTCTTGACGATTACCCGACAAGCCTTAGCGCCATCGACAACGCTGTCCAAATGGGCTCCTCGCAAGACTTGGAACGGGCCGCTCACACCCTCAAGGGTGCTGTTGCCAACTTTGGTGCCGACGCTGTTGTAAGAGAAGCCTATGAATTAGAACGTCAGGGGCGAATTGGCAACCTCTCTGGTGCTGCCGAGAACTTACAGCGCCTTCACGAAGCCATCCGCCAGTTGGATCTTGAGATGCGTCCGCTCTCTCAAATCTCCTAGATCAAAGCCGCTCTTTGGTAGACTGAGGGTTACCCTCATGGAAGAAACCTTACCCCGGGAGATCGTCTGCGCTCATAGCCCAGATTCAGACGACGCCTACATGTTTTATGCGCTGGCTACCCGGAAATTGCGCAGTCCCCTCGTCAATTTCAGTCACAAGCTGTGTGACATCGAGCTGTTGAACCAGGCAGCAATGGTCGGGCAATATGACTTGACTGCCATCTCCTATCACGCCTTTCCCTATGTAGCCGACAAGTATCAACTCATGGCTTCCGGGTCCAGTGTAGGCGACGGCTATGGGCCGGTCGTCGTTGCAAACACGCCATTGGCACCGGAGGATCTCAAGGGGAAAAGGATCGCCATTCCTGGGAAAATGACCACGGCCTATCTCGCCATGCGCATCTTTCAACCTGACTTTGAAGCTGTCTTTGTGCCATTCGACCAGATCCTGGACGCAGTCACCCAGAAGCACGCCGACGCTGGCCTTGTAATTCATGAAGCTCAGTTGACCTACGGCAGGGGCGGCTTTCACAAGCTACTCGACCTTGGCGCATGGTGGAAGAAAGCCTATGATTTGCCATTGCCGCTGGGGGCGAATGCCATCCGCCGCGACCTTCCGCCAGAGATTAAGAGCGAGTGCTGCCGCCTGATGAGGGAGAGCATTCGCTATGCGCTTGATAACCAGGAAGAAGCCCTCAATTACGCCATGCAATTTGCCCGCGATATGGAGGCACCACTTGCTGAGAAATTTGTCGGTATGTACGTCAACCACTTCACAGAAGATTGTGGAGAGCTCATCCCCCGCGCCGCTCAAATACTCCTCGACAAAGGACATGAGCTAGGATTGATTCCAACCCGTGTTCAACTGGAATTCGTTCGCTAAACACTTCTTGGTCGTCAGTCTCCTTTGCATGGAGCTTGGCGCACAAGACCGTCCAAAAGACAAAATCAAGAATATCGAAGCACTCGCCAAGCAAGGGCAAACGTCGGTAATCGGTATCTCTGCCTACCAGCGAGACCCAGACGTCAGCGTGCGCCTTGCCGCGACTGAGGCCCTGATTCAGGTTGGCGGGGTGAGCGCCGCAGACGCCCTTCGCACCAGTTGTGAGGATGGCTCAGCAGAGATCCAACGCTTGGCTGTCGCCGGTATTGTCAACTTCTACAAGCCGGGTTATGTCAAACAGGGCACGAAAGCCAAGATCGGTGCGGTGAGCAGCAAGATCATGCACTCCAATGACGAGCAGCCGGTCATCGATCCATTCGTAACGGCGAGACCTGAGGATATTGCTACGATCCGCAAAGTCCTGCTCAATAGCGCGAACCGCGAGGCAAAGCTCCAGGCCTCCAACGCGCTGGGAACCTTACGCGCCAGTGCTGCGCTGCCTGATCTCTATCCCCTCTTAAGGTCAAAGGACGATGCGATGATGCTGGCCGCACTGCGCGCCATCGAGATCTGCGGCAGCAAGCTCGCCGCGAACGAGACCGTCTTTCTCGTTCGCGATTTCAACGAGAAGATCCAGAACAAGGCAATTGCATTGAATGGTGTCTACCGAAATGAGGCCGCATTGCCTGACCTCACTGAAGTATTTATGCGTGGGCGCACCCCAAAGGGTCGAACTGCGGCCTTTGCCGCAATCGCGATGATTGCCCTACCACAGAGCAAGGGAGCCTTCGAGTTAAACCTCGACAATGGCGATGGAACCATGCGTGGCTTGGCGGCAGAGGGCCTTGGACGCATCGGCGCCAAGGACTTGGAGCCTCGCGTTAAAGTGATTTACAAGGACGAAGGCAGTGCCCGTGCTCGCCTTGGCGAGGCATTTGCGCTTGTGAAGTTTGGCAACCTCGATATGTCCGAGTTCACTCCGTTGACCTACTTGTTCAATTCGCTGAATTCAGCGATTTGGGGTGAATATTCGGGTTCATACCTGAAGGAGTTGAGTCGGGATGGAATGGTTCGCAAGGAATTGCGGGGGAAAGTCGCTACTGCGACCAAATCGGAGAAGATCGGGCTGGCAAGAATCTTTGCAGCTGAAGGAACCAGTGAAGATCGGGAAGCGCTCGATGCACTTGCCCATGATCGCGACGCCGACGTATCTCAAGAAGGAATCAAGGCAGCCCGGACACTCAGTGCAAAGCTGCCCTGAGTGCAAAGCTGCCCTGAAAAGGCTTTACTTAGCCTTCTTCTGTTTCTGCTGACCGACGCGGACTTTGAACTGCTTCGCTTGCGCGTCGCCGTAAGCCTTCCAGTCGAAACGCTTTGCGGCGTCCGAAAGATAGGCAGTCACATCGGCATCCTTGGGGAGAACCGCCATGATTGTAGCGGTTTGTGTGCCATCCGCATTCTGGATGCGATAGCGCTTTACGTTAGGGATTGACATAACGTCTCCGATTATAGCAGGCTGCGGAGGGTTGTTTCGAGGGTCGGAAATCTGAATTCGTACTTCGTCGTTGGCACCACTCGCTGGCTTATCAATACGATGCTGCTCATCTCGCCCAATAAAAGCCTTAGGGCAAATGCAGGCACGGTCAGCAGGGCTGGGCGGTGTAGAACGCGGCCCAATGTGGTCGCGAACTCAACATTGCGCACCGGATTGGGAACAGTCAAATTGACGGGTCCAGAGGGGAGCGATTTCATCAGTAGATGGACAATCATGCCGATCCAGTCCTCTATATGAATCCAGCTCATCCACTGCTGACCGGTGCCCAGCTTGCCGCCCACGCCGAAACGAAAGGCCGGCAGCATGCTCTCCATCGCCCCGCCACCTTTACCCAATACGACGCCGGTGCGAAGACAGTTCACCCGGATCCCGAGCGAACGCGCCATGTCAGCCTGTTTTTCCCAGTCTTCGCTCAAGCTAGCCAGGAAGCCAGTGCCAACCGCTGAGGTCTCATTCAGCAACTCGTCGCCGCGTTCCCCATAGAATCCGATTGCCGAGGCACTTAGCAACAGCGGTGGTCTCCTTGTGAGAGTCGATAGCGCCTGCACCAGCACTCGAGTTGAATCGAGCCGACTCGAAACAAGCTCTTTCTTGGTGGCAGGGGTCCAGCGTTGATTGATTGGCGTTCCCGCCAGATGGATCACGGCATCGGAATCCTGCAAGGATGCAGCAGGCGGAGTAACGCGTGGCGGATCCCACATGAAGATCTCAACATTGCCAGGTAGCCCGGTCACTGGCTTGCGCGTCAGCAGGCAAATGGAATGACCATCCGCGCTCAACCGCTGGACCAAATTCCGGCCCAGAAACCCCGTCGCGCCGGTCATAGTGATGCGCATCAGTTGTAGCTCTACTAGTTTTATTCTAGGGCAAATGGATCGCCACCTGATCGCTCGAGGTAAGCAACCTCACGCAAAGCGGTACAATTAGGTATTCAATGCGTGCCTGGAACCGCGCTCGCCTGCTTTGGGGTTATCTGCGTCGTGCGACGCGACTCAACGCCCTGCCGGTAGAGTACATTGTCGAGACCACGGCCAAGTGCAATATCTACTGCCCGATGTGTCCGCGAGAGACACACAAGCAGCCCAAAGAGGACATGAGCGACGAGGTCTTCGAGCGCTTGGTCACTGAGAGCAGTAATAGCGCCGAACACATGATGCTGATTGGCCTCGGCGAGCCCCTGCTCGACAACAAGATTTTTGATCGGATCGAGTTTTGCGAGAAGCATGGCGTCTCGACGCTGCTATCCACCAACGGCACCCTGCTCGACGAAAATGCCGCCCAACGCCTGCTCCAGACGCCCATCGAGCACATCACACTCAGCTTCGACGGTGCCTCGAAAGAAAGCTTCGAGTACTACCGAAAGGGAGCCAAGTTCGAGAAGGTTCGAGATAATTTTGTCCGTTTTGCCAAGCTCAAGGAAGCGATGAAGTCCAGGGTCCAGGTCGTCGTTCAGATGGTCCGGATGGAGAAAAACTGGGACGAAGTCGCCGACTTTGAGCGCTTCTGGAAATCGGTGCCCGGCGTCGATCAGACGCGGGTCAAGGCTGACGAGACAGACCTGATGAGCCCGCAGGGAGGGCATGCGGCGGGGGACTTTCAGCACCCCTGCCATTACCTGTGGCGCGGCCCGATGTATGTGAAGCAGAATGGGGACGTGTACCCGTGTTGCCAGAGCTACATGCTCGACGGCAAGCCTGTGGGCCACATCGGCGAGCAACCCCTTACAGACATCTGGAACTCCGCTGAGATGCAGCGGATGCGCGGGCTGCATGTCTCCAAAAGAGCTGGCGAAATTGAGATCTGCTCCAAGTGCCGGACAGCGATTCCGCATCCCTTCCTGGTTGCCGGAAGTCTGATCTTTCACGGCAAGACAGTACGCAAGTTTTTGCCCTGGGTTGAAAAGCTGGCGTACTGGCGGCGCCTACCGGTGAAACTCCTCAAGCCTCAGCAGAAGCCGCAATCTGAAGCATTGGTTCAGATCAACGAACGGCGAGACTGAACTCGCGAACCAGTACTTCGGTGTGTGCCTCGCGGAGGCGAACCCAATACTGGCCTTTGGCCAAGGCGGGAAGGCTCAAAATGGGTTCGTTTGGATTGACGGCTCCCGATAAACCCGAAGAGACCAGTTCCCATTTGTAGATGCCAGGTGCCAGCCCAGTGAGATCAATCTTCACTTTGAGGGGCTTTCCAGCCGGGGCGACCAGCTTGGCTTCGTTCCTAACGGCAGACAATTCCACGGCAATCGGTGCCTCTAAACCCCTTGGAATAAAGAAGATAACGGTAGCCGCAGCTGCGATGGCGATCACCGCGTAGGCGTTTGGAATCGTTTTGTTTGGTTTGACTGAGACGGTTTTGGTAGCCGACTGCATCGCCTGCACAAAGCCATCCATTCTTTGTTGCCGGGTCTGGCAGTAAACGCAGTGGAGCAGATGCTCCTCGATTGCCTCAGCCTCAGCCTCTGAGTCGAAGCGTCCGAGTGCATAATTTTCGAGCGCTTCTTCGGCGAGATGCTCTAATGGCGTCATGTAACTAGGTAGTGTCAGGCAGCCGGATTTTTTCTCAAGAAAAGTGATCGTAAATTGCTTTTTGCCATTCGGCGGCGGCCTTCTTCGCTGAAGCGTTGCTTGGCGCGTGATTTCAAAAGGCGAAATTGCGTTTCGTTCAGATCCATCTCGGCGCAGATTTGCTGTTGGGTCTGTTCAAGAAGGTAGAAACGGGTCAGAATCTCGCGGTCACGCCGGGAGCAGGTGCGCAGCAGGTCCTCCATGATGCTGGCGTTCTGGCTCTGAATCGCGGCCTGCTCTGGACTCGGCTTCGCGTCCATCAGGCCAGGGCTGTTTTCGACATCAAGTTCATCGCGGCGACGCGAATAGTTGCGCTCAATAAACGTGGCGATCTGTCGGCGAACGATGGTTCGAACAAAGCCCATAAGCCTGGCGGGCTCGCGCAAATCGCCACGCTGGAGCGCCTGGACAACGATGACGAAGGTGTCGTGAACCCTGTCATCGATGTCCTGGCGACCGAGTTGGCGAACGATCAGAAACTTGATGCCGCGAGAGAACATGCCGTAAAGCTCTTCGAGCGCAGTCTCCTCATTGGCTTGAATCCTCTGGACAAATGCGGTCCAATCAACCTGCTGCTGGACGGGAGGGATCTCCTCGGGGGCACCCGGCATTGTAGAGGTCAACGAATCCGGTTCCTGAATAGGGTCCCTTGGTGGATCGAGCGGACTGGAGTCGTCGATGGCGTGAATGGCAAGCATGATTCAACCCTTCGAGATTGCAAGATAGGCGGCCCAATAGGCAGGCCTTGAGGTCCATCCGCCTTGGCGGATCATTTGTATTTGGGCGGCGCGGAGCGATTGCGCTGCTGCGCGTTGGCTCCATTGCTGCCCGAGCAGATTGCGGTAAAAGAGAGGGAAAATTGGCCCGTCGGAATCGACCGTAGGCCAGAGCGTAGCAATGACAGTGCTGGCACCGGCAATCAGGCAGGCGCGCGCCAAACCGTTGACGGCAATCCCCGAGACTGCGGCGCCAGCCGAGGAATTACACCCGGAAAGCACGATCAATTTCGTCCCGGTACGAAGGGAGTTCATATCAAGCGCAGAAAACATCGTGTGCCCAGAGCGATCTGGAGCCAAAGCGATCGAGAGTAAATGAGGATTGGCTTCGTTCGCAATAAAGTGCGTCGAGACGTGAACGATGTCAGGAGAGGCCTGCAATGCGGCACGAAGATTCAGCGCCGTCGCTTCAGCTCCCGTCCAGCCATGAGTCGCCCACTGGCGTGCGTTCATCACCGAAAAACTATCCTGTAACTCTCTCGCCGAAGCAGGGAGACGATTCAGCTGCGGCGAACCCAGGCTCGTTCCCCGCTCAATGGCAACCCGTTGGTCGACCGCATTGTAAATCGGGTCGGCAATTCCTGCCGCTTGATGATTCCATGCCCGCAAGGGCTCGGAATGGAGTAGGATCGCTGACGGCAGAACGCGAAGGGTATGGTCTTCAACCAGGTAGCGCCCGCCATCGCCGCCGGTTGGAAGCGCCGCCAAGGGCAAAGTCGCAAGTTCCTGATCTATAACCATTGTCCAGAATGGAGTAGTGTGATTGGTGTACAAGAATTCTCCGAACAATTGCTGAGTAAGTTCCATTCCGGTACTAGATGTTCTGTTTTGGGAGCTGCTAGCGATTTCGGCCCGAAATCTCGCAATCAAATCGGCAAGTTGCTTCTTGCCGGCGATTCGCCGCACTTTGATCCCACGATTGTCCGCAACCCATGCCAACGAGAAGGGCTCGGCCAAGTAATAAGAGAAGACGACCTCATCCGCAGGGATGGCCTGTCGCCACCGTTTGAGCTCGGGGATGCCAGCACTTGAAGATCGGGGGATAGCCAATCCCGCTTCGACCTCGAGGGCATTCAGCGACCGTTCGATCGAGGCAAGTTGTTCCGAAGTGCCGCCCTTACCCGCTGCGATCGCAGTCTGGAGACTTTGGAAGCGTGACAACTGGGACCAATATTCACTGGGGAGTCTCGAAAGAAATTCCGTGGCAGGGAACTGCGCGGCGCGCATGCTGGCAAATCGCGCCTCTTCAGCCACCCAGAAGGACTCCTCAGCCAGCTGTTTCTGAAGAAGTGGAAATGACGGCTGCACCAGAGATTCAAGAAATTTGTCCTGCAATTCGTGATTCAGATACGACTCAAAACTTAGAAAAGTCGAGTCCGAAGGCAATACTTCCATCCGCCAGGCGCGCGCCAGGGCCAGAGCTTCGCGCAGAGGGCCAAGCGCAGCCGCGAAGTTTCCACTTTCCATTTCGATCTTGGAAGCCTCGCGGTTGAGCAAAAAATTGTGCATTGGTGTCCGATTGCCAGGGTCCAGATTATGCGCCACCTCCAGAAGTTTTTTGGCAGACGCAAAATCACCTCGGTTCCGGGCAATCATGGCCAGTTGGAGAGCGTTCCGAGTGTGCGACTTTTGGCGGAAGGTGGATCGGATTCGAAAAGCTTCCAGGACATATGGCTCTGCGTCATCAAAGCGTTTGAGCCAATTAAGGCACTCGCCGCGAACAGCAAAAACCCAAGCCCGCCGAGATTCGCGAAAGCTCTCCGACCAGCGCAAGTCACGCGGGCGAAGAGACTTAAGCAATTCGGCGGGCGGATCTTTGTCCGCTTCGACACTTGCACGCTCAAAGGCCGCACTTGCTTTTCTTTCCTCACCTAACCGAGTAAAAACGGCGGCCAGTTGCAGGAAGCTATCCAATCTGGACTCTTCGATGAAAGTTGCTCCATCGACCGGAATGGAGGCTATCGAGTCAGCAGCTTTTAGGTTCTCGCCCATCGCCAGGTGAATACTGGAAAGATTGAGTGCGGCAGTACTCTCCATCGCTTTGAGCTTGTGAGCTTTTGCTTCCTCAACGGCCTTATGGTAGTACTGGATCGCCTCCCTGTATCTATATTGCGCGTGGTAACATCCCGCGATATTATTTAGGAACTGAACCGCCAGAGGCAAATTTGACTCGTCTAAGGCCTGATGCCGGGCTCGCGCATACGCGGCTATCGCAGATTCATAGTCTACTGCAATCACGAGTTTAAAGGCATTTTCGCGAAGCGACTTTAACGTTGCCGAGGAGGTGACCACTCCTGTCGACTGCGGGGCGATTCGCGCTGCCCGATACAAAGTGCAAGAACCAATCGCCAGAAGTGGTAGCAGCAATACTAAGTAGTTGGAGATCATGGCTAGGTCTAGGAGTACTATATGACTAGTACTCCTAGAAATGTATCAGGTTTAGACTCAGCGCGGAAGAGGCAAATGGAGTTTTCCACATATTCTCCTCCGCCCACGTTAGTGACTAGCCCCGACGATGGAAGCTAGAACAGGAAGGGGACGATGATAATGATGGGTTCCATTGTTTGTAACCTTTTGATTTAATTGCCGTTGCATGACATTTCGTCAGCATGATAAGAATAGTCAGCAGGAGCGACCACTTCGATTTCAAAGGCTTGTAAAGTGTTGAAAACGCTGTGCAAAAAAAATGAAGAAACCTGTCACCGCCAGTTTGGGCCTTAGTTTTCGAAGCTGCTAAGCTTAAAGCTGCCGCAATGCGACGCGCCGCACCCTATCTCCTGTTGGCTGTGATCCTCGGGGTCGCGGGCTTTGTCTGGTATAGCTACCAGAAGCAGATCGCCGATCAAAAGCGGAATACAGCGACTCCGCCCCAACCGCTGCCAAGCACTCTCAATTCCAAAGCTCAAGAGTTCGTCTATGCGACCTCCGATGGCAACCGCACTGTCGCCGAATTGCGAGCAAAAGACTATCGCGAAGTGAAAAATCCGCCCCACATGGAGCTGGATCAAATGGAACTCCGCCTCTTCCATGTAGACGGCAAGACTTTCGATCTCGTAAAGGCGGCCAAGGGCGATTATTTCCCCGCAGAAGGACGCCTGGCCAGCGATAGCGAGGTTGAAGTGAAAATGGCCCTACCCGTCGATGAAGACGAAGCGCAGGGGCGCATGATGGGAATCAAGGCTCAGGGAGCCAGCCTCGAAATCAAGACCGGAAAGATGCTAACCCAGGGTGCCGTGGAGTTTAGCTTTCGCCAACGTGGAGGAGAGGGCAAGGGACATGCCGTCGGAGCGGAATACAGCCCACAACTGCATGAGCTCCACTTGCTGCACTCGTCCCTGATCAAATGGCAGCCCAAAGATCCAAAGGCTGCAGCCATTGAAGTCGAAAGTGAAGAAGTCCGCTACAGGGAATTGGAATCGAAGGTCTACTTGCTGCCTTGGTCGAAGATGCGCAAACAGGATTTTTCGATGGAGGCTGCCGCCAGTGAGATCAGTCTGCAAAAAGGCGTCATTCGCCATGTACTGGCCGTGGAGGCGCGTGGGCGAGACACCACCCCAAAACGTCAGGTGCAATATGAGGCCAAGACGATGAACGTGGACTTCACGCCTGAGGGTCACGTCGAAAAAGTCATCGCCGAAGATGCAGCCAAACTTAACACCCAGGGATTGAGCGGCAAGACCAATACGACGGCAAGCAGGATCGACTTGTTTTTTCGCGTGACCGAGAAGGAATCGCTGCTGGAACGGGCCCTCGCCAATGGCAAGGCCGTGGTCGAATCCATCCCGGCGATAAAGGCTGGGCTGCCCGTGGCGGAGACAAAGGTATTGCGCAGTGAAAGCATCGAAATGAAGATGCTTCCGGGCGGCGAGGAGATCCAGCGGGTAGACGTGCACGCACCGGGTTCCATCGACTTTCTTCCCAATCGCCCGACCCAGCGCAAGCGCCACATGGAGGCTGAGCGCATGACGATCCTGTACGCCGCCAATAATCAGATCGAATCCTTCAAAGGAACTAACGCGACAACCCGCACAGAACCGGAGAACACTCCAGCAAAGAAGAACGGTCCGCCGATGCTCACTTCCAGCAAAGAGTTGGAAGCCCGATTTGATCCGAAGACTGGCGACATGGTGCGCCTGGAGCAAACGGGCGACTTCAAGTACCAGGAAGGCGATCGTCGGGGAAAGTCTGAGCGGGCAGTTCAGGAGAATGCGCTGAACCGTATTACGATGACCGGCGCGGCACGTGTCTGGGATCCAAGCGGCTCAACCGACGCCAAAGAGATCGTGCTCAACCAGAAAACGGACGAATCCATCGCGACTGGAACGGTTCGAAGCACTAGAGAGGCAGAAAAGGATCCCAAAACCGGTAAAAGCGGAGAGATCACCCAGGCCACCGCAGACCGCATGGAGATGCGCGAGAAGAACTCGAAGATCCGCTACGAAGGCAACGCCGTGATGTGGCAGGGCGAGAACCGTCTGCGCGCGCCTCGAATTGATCTCGACCGCAAGGCGGGCCAGCTTCACGCCGTCGGCGGCATAGTCCATCAAATGGTGGATGAGAAATCAGCGCAAGCCCTCAAGACAGGCGTCATCCTGACCAACGTCAAGGCGACTGACATGGACTACGCCGACAAAGATCGAGTCGTTGAATATCGGGGCGCAGTCGTGATGAACCGTCCTGGTCTGGAAGTGAAAGCAAACCGTTTGCGGGCCTATCTCGATGAAGAAGATGCCGAGAAGTTCAATGAGCAGCCAGCGGGCGGCGTCGAAAAAATCTTCTCTTATGGCGATGTGCGAATTGTGGAGACCGGAAAAAACAGAGTGCGAAAGGGCAGTGGAGAGACCAGCGAGTACTACACGACCGATGGCAAACTCGTGCTCGAAGGCGGAAAGCCTGAAATGGTGGATATTGTCAAGGGCGTCGAACAGCGCCGGACGACAGGCAAACAACTGACCTGGTTTGCCGACAACGATAAACTGATCGTGGACGGACAGGAGAAGAAGCCGGCCGTGAGTAATCTCCAGCGAAAGCGCTAAGCTGGAAGTCCCAGGCGAATCCAACTCTTGCGCACACTCAAAACTACGGAACTGATCAAGGCTTACGGTGGCCGCCGCGTCGTCGACGGGGTTTCGGTGTCAGTCGAGCAGGGCGAAGTCGTTGGGCTCCTTGGCCCGAATGGCGCTGGCAAGACAACGACCTTCTACATGATCGTCGGTTTGGTCAGTCCGGACAGCGGCCGTGTGATGCTCGACCAGGACGACGTCACAGATCTTCCTATGTATCAACGCGCGCGGCGCGGCATCAGCTATCTCCCGCAGGAGCCAAGCGTCTTTCGCAAACTGAGCGTCGAAGAAAATCTGATGGCAATTCTCGAAACATTGCCACTCGATGGCCGCATTCGGCGAGAGCGAATGCGTGATTTGATCGAGCAACTGGGCCTGGAGAAAGTAGCCAAGAGCAAAGGTTACATGTTGAGCGGCGGCGAGCGGCGCAGAGTTGAAATCGCGCGAAGTCTTGTCATCGAGCCCAGCTTTCTCCTGCTCGATGAACCCTTCAGCGGCATCGATCCGATTCAGGTACTGGAACTGCAAAAGATCATCTTCGACTTGAAGCGCCAGGGCATCGGCATCCTCATGACCGATCACAACGTCCGCGAAACCCTTGCCGTGACAGACCGCGCCTACATCATCAACAATGGCAAGATTTTCCGTGCCGGCAGCCCTGAGGCGTTGGGCCGCGACCCCGAAGTCAAGCGCGTGTATCTGGGCGAGAACTTCCATTTTGGCGACCCCGGAATGCGGCCAAACTAGCCTCGTACATAATGCCAGCTGTATTGGCAACCTGGGAGAGCAGCAAGAGCCCAAGCAATTGCCAGGGCCTCCGAATCCTCTGATCGTCGAAAGGTGCTCGAATGAGCCCGAGGAAGAAATCTCCGCGCGGCACCGTCTGATGGACACCTCGTTCAAAGCGCCTTTCCCAAAGCGTAACGGCGCCCCGGCCGTAACGGAAATGCTGGTTCCAAAAGGAGCGAAAGGTCAGGTGGTGGCGATGCAGGACGACGGCGCTGGACACTAAGCAGAGCTTGCCCCAGCGCTCGCAAAGATCACGGTCTTCGGCAGCAGGGAGCGGAAAAGTTTCATCGAAACCGCCGATCTTACGCAAGCCAGAAGCTGCCGCGCCAAAATTGTTGCTGGTGAAGAAACGAAGAGCTTTGCCGGACCGCTCGAAATATGAGTAGATGTAATCGACCAAAAATTGACTTGCAGAGGCGAAGGGATCTTGCACGAGGACGTTAGTTGTGCTGCCGCCGACGATGGCTTCTGGGTCCCGGAGGTAGGCGGCAACCAGCTCACCCAGCCAAGCGGGGGTTGGTTCGCAATCGTCATCGGTAAAGGCGACAAACTCGCCGCTTGCTTCGCTGATGCCTCGATTGCGGGCCGATGCGGGGCCACGCTGTTGTAGACGGACCAAACGAACGCCAATACCGGGGTTGGCTGGCGGGACGGAGCCGTCGTCGATCACCACAATCTCGATGAGCTCACTTGGATAATCAAGGCTTCGGCAAGCCGCGACGCAAGTTGCCAACACTTCGGGCCGGTTGTGCGTTGGAACGACGATCGTGACCTTAGGCAAAGGCATAAGACTAGAGCAGTCCTTCCAATGTGCTCAATAACTGCCTATCCAGGGCGGCAGAGTCATATTGGCGCAGAATCTTTTTCCGTCCCGCCTCGCCCATTTGTTTGCGCCGCTCGGGTGAGCGCGCCAAGCTTTCGATGGCTGCGGCGAGTGCGACGGGGTCGCGTTCCGGAACAAGAATACCTTCTACGCCGTCGTCGATCAATTCGGGGATGCCAGCGTGGCGGGTGGAAACGATGGGTAGGCCGCAGGCCATCGCCTCCATGATGGCAACTGGAATGCCCTCTTCATCGCCATTGCTTTGGGTCTCGGAAGGCAACAGAAAAATGTCGCTTGCCTGTAGCGCGAGCCGGATGTCCAGTGCGGGTTTCACGCCAAAAAATGTCACGCGGCCTTGCAGTCCAAGCTCCTGCACCTGCGATTAGAGACTCTCGCGAAGCGGGCCGTCGCCAATCAGATGGTATTCGAAAGTGCATCCAAGCTGTGCCAGCGACGCGATGGCAGAATGTAGTCCTTTGGTTGCGACAAATCGGGCAACCGTAAGGATAATCAGCTTCTGCCTCAAGCCCGCACCGGGAACAAAGAAATTCGTATCAACGCCCATGCACTTAACGGTGATGCGATCAACAGGGCAGCCAAGGAGTTCCAGCTTGCGCCTGCCATAATTGCTGACCGCCAGGAAAAGCTCGCCACTCGCAAACAGGGGCGCGTAGATCTGGCCAGAGAAGAGCCGGGGATAGCTGCTGATGTCGTCCCCGTGCATTACCGTCACGAGCTTGCCCTGAATCGCGCCGGTTTGACAAAGCAGCGCAGCACGGCGACCCCGTGGCCCAAAATGAGCGTAGATAATGTCGAATGGAGCATTCTCCCCGGCCCGCCAAACGCTCCACGCCAGGCGCAGCGACAGGGCATCCAGGCCGAAGCGGAAGAAATTCAACGAACGAAACAAGGGCCGGGATAGGGAAATTTCCTGCCGCAAAAACGCCGCCAAGAAACTAAAGAGCCGCCGCAACGGCTGACTCGGCATTTCTTCCAGCCGGAACGGAGCCACCGGGCGGGTACCGTGAATCGTCTCAGCCAAGGTCTCCGCAAAAACACATACGTCATGACCATTGTCGAGCAACAATTTCAGATGGTGCAGAACGAATGTCTCGGAGAAATAGGGATAGCGACCGACAAAGTAGGCAATTCTCATCGCTGGCCGATTCTCAGAAACAAGTCGCGGAATTGCCACCAAAGTGGCCGCCGCGAGATTGGCGAGCGCAATAGATAAGGTGCCACAGCGATGGATCGGAACCAAGATGAGAAGCTGTCCTGCCCGATTGCAACTGCCCTTCGCAGGCGTAGCGCCACCTCGCGATCATCCGGGGCGAGCGTGTCAATGAAGTTTCGAAAGACTGTCTCGCGGATCTCGTCTACGTCCAGCGGCTTAGACTGGCCCGCGTGCACCCTATACTCGAGGACAACCTGCGGGATCACCCGCACAGGCCCCATGTGAGCGATCCTAAGCCACATGGCGCGATCCTCGCACGGTAGACATCGCGTGTCGTAGCCACCGACTGCGCGGACCGCGTCGGCGCGGTAGAGATTCTGTCCGGAATTCGGCGTCCAGTTGAATAGCAGATCTCGCCATCCGCCGTGAATCGTCGCCGCTCTGGAAATCTGGAAATGCAACGTCGAATCCTGATTGATTTCACGAAATCGGCGTGAACCCACCGCCGCAACCAGGCTTGAGTCCGAGTCCAGTTCGCTTACCAAAAGGCGCAAGGCATCCGGCCACAGCAAGTCGTCGTCGTCGAGGAACATGACATAGTCTGCCTGAGCGTTGGCTAGGCCCAAATTGCGAGCGGCGCTACGTTCGCCATGCCCAGCCGGACGAAAGCGGCGGAGGCGGGTATCCATGAACCCGTCCAGATACTCAGCCGTGCCGTCAGAGCAATCATCATCGACGACCAGCAGTTCCCAGTCGGCTAGAGTCTGATCGCGCACTGATGAGAGTGTCTCAATCAGCAGATCCCGCCGGTTGCGAGTTGGGACGACAACGCTGACACGGGGAGCGTTCAAGCGACACCCGCCAGGTCACATAGCCGATGAAAAGCCGCCAAAAACGACGCTTCGCTGTGCCGAGTGTTCACCCACAGACGGGCGGCTCGGCCCAGGCTGCGGCGGAGATCGTGATTCTCGAGCAGATGGCGGAGGCCCAGTTCCATCGCGTCCAGACCGGCGAGCCCAGTGCCATCGAAGCGACCATAGAAATGCCCGAAGCGCGACGCGGCGTAGTCTACATCTGTTCCGCTAAAGACGACAGTTTCACAGGCAAACGCTTCAAAGAAGCTAACTGGGAAGCCCTCATGGATTGAGGTGTTCACGGCGACCCAGGCTCGGCTGAGTATGCGCTGCTTGTCGGCCTCGCCAACATGGCCGTATACGCGGACATTGGACGGAAGGCTGCTGGGCGCGTAGCCTCCAGGACCGTGAAAATGCGGCTGGTCCAGCATCAAAAATTCAACCTGCGGGAAGCGGCGCGCCAGTTCAACAAAGAGCCACGGCCGCTTGATAGGATCGAGACGGCCGAGAAAGACAACGGTGGGCGTCTCGCTCTTGACGATGGGATCGGGCGGCGGCGCGATGATGTTGGGCAGGAAATAGCAAACCGGCGGCTCCACGCCGAAGCTCCCCGCGAGCTTAGGCAACAAAGTGGGTGCTGGGGTTGCGAAGAAAAGCTTACGGCGGAAAAACCAAGCCTCGCGCACAATCTGGCGCATGGAGCGACCGTCGAAACAAAACAAACCTTGGGGTTCGGCGTCCCCCTCGCCGGGAATACGGCAGGTGTAGATTTCGGCCACGTCCTCGGGCGGCCTCGGGTCGCGCGACCAGATGATCGCCGGCGTACGCGGAAGCGAGCGTAGATAGACGCTATAGGGAAGGTGGTAGTCAATCGCCAAAAGCAGATCGAAGCGTTCGCGCCGCATCTTGATCAAGTTCGCGAGTCGGCTGGGTGCGCGGAGGATTACTCGGGCACCATGCGCGGTGGTCTCGGTCTGGCCGGCCAGTTCCCGGATATCTGTTGCGATGAACACGAGGTCAACGCCCAGCTCCGGGTTTTGCTGAAAGGTCTGGGCCACTTGCCGGGCCGCCCAACCAAACCCACCCATCCCGCCCAACGCCGGATCGAAAAACTCCGAGGCGATGACACCAAGTTTCATCGTTCAGTCAACTGCACCGCGGTCGCGCGGGTCAATCTCATCGGGCACCGCCGGCAACTTCCGACGGAACAACATGCCGATCACTCCGCCAATGAGGATACCGCCCACAATCGCCACGCCACTGACCATGAAGAACGGGAAACCACCCGACTCCACCAGCAAGGCTTCACGCGCTGGCTCATCCAGGGCAAAGCGGATCACCTTATGGGTCGCCGTTGTCGTCTCATCGGAATCAACGAAGCGCCCGTCCAGGCGCACATGCGCCAGTTCCCGTCCCAAGCCAAGCATCGTACGCGGCAGTGCAATGCTGACGATCGTCTTGCGGGCCAACGGTGAGAATCTCAACTTCAACTGGCGGCGCGCCGCATCGAATTCGATTTTCTCAATCGCCGAAATCTCAGGCCAGGCCACAGTCAGCTTGCCAGCCTTGCCGGGCTCGACAAAGGCCGCCACCTGCTCCTCGTGGATGTGCATCCCCGCGTCGATGTCTGCCGTGACACAGCCGGAGTGGGCTGCGTCAAACACCCGATCCGTCACGAGTACCTTGGGCTCGATCACAGAAAGCGGCATGCTGTGAGCTGTCGTGAGCAGCCGCAATCGGCGACCCATACTATCTTCCATGCTTTCCGTCTCATAGGCCGTAAACTGTTGCTTTTGGAAGTCATAGACAGTGTGCCGACCGCGATAGCTATCCCAGTTATCCTGAGTGAACCGCACCAGTCGCCCCGGCGTTCGCAAAAAGAGCCCCCCGTTTTCCAACTGGGATTCGGCGATTGGCCCGGTGTGGTCCACTCCCACAGAATTGAGCCCCCCGCTAAGCTGACATCGATCCAGACTCTTGGATCGCCCATCAGAGCTCAACAGTCGATATTGATAGTTGTACCCGGCGGCTTCCTTTGCGCACCAAATTTCCATGCCGAGACCACTGGGGTCTTTAAGGCGTAACAACAAGCTGTCGCTCTTCGCGCTGGGTGCAGGACAAGCCGGAAGATTTGAAAAGCGCATCGGCAGCACGTCGCTTTGGCCACAAAGAGTAAGCGCCGCCGCCAGGAATAGGAGGATTCGGATCACGAGTCCAACTTGGCCTTCAGCATCTCATTGCAAACCCCGGGGTTGGCCTGGCCCTTGCTAGCCTTCATCACCTGCCCAACCAGGAAGCCGATCACCGCAGTCTTGCCACTCTTGTATTGCTCGACCTGTTTGGGGTTTCCCGCGAGTACTTCGTCAATGATCTTGTCCATTGCGCCAGTATCGGAGATCTGTTTCAGCCCATCACGGTCCATGATGGCGCGGGGCGCCAGCCCGTCTGTAAACATCTTGGCGAGGATATCCTTGGCCATCTTGCCGCTGATCTCGTTGCTATGGATGAGGCTCACAAGTTCACCGATATGCTCTGCCGGAATCGGGCTGGCATCGATCTCTTTGCTGGCGCCATTGAGCAGGCCAACCAGTTCCCCCATCACCAGATTGGCGGCCAGCTTGGGGTCGGGCGAGGCCTTCGCAGCTCGTTCATAATAGTCCGCCATCGGGCGGGTGAGAGTGAGCACCTGGGCATCGTATTCACTGATGCCATATTCGGCGACAAAGCGGACTCGGCGCTCCGCTGGCAACTCCGCCATGCGCGCCTTAAGCTCTGCCTTCCACTCTTCGCTCACAAGCAGCGGAAGCAGGTCTGGCTCGGGAAAGTAGCGATATTCCTCCGCGACCTCTTTGTCGCGCATCAGCATCGTCTCGCCGCTGTCGACATTAAACAGACGACTCTGTTGGCGAACGCGCTGGCCAGATTCCAGCAAACCGATCTGCCGCAGAATCTCGTATTCGATGCCCATCTTCACATGCCGAAAACTATTGAGATTCTTGATTTCCACCTTGGTGCCAAACGGCTCGACGCCCTTGATGCGAACGCTGACATTGGCATCACAGCGCAACTGCCCCTTTTCCATGTCGCAGTAAGAAACGCCAATAAACTGCATCGCCTGCTTCACCTCGGTCAGGTAAGCGTAGGCCTCGTCAGAACTGCGCATATCCGGCTCGCTGACAATCTCACACAGCGGTGTTCCGGCGCGGTTGAGATCGACATAGCTGTACTGCTCGGAGTCGCGAAAACCATCGTGCGAACTCTTGCCGGCGTCGTCTTCCATGTGCACGCGCGTGACACCGATGCGCTTCGTGACGCCTTCGATGTTGATGTCCAGCCAACCATGTTCCGCCAGCGGCTTATCGTATTGGGAGATCTGGTAGCCCTTGGGCAGGTCGGGGTAAAAGTAGTTCTTCCGCGCAAACACTGAGCTGGGATTGACGTTGCAATGCAGGGCCAACGAGCCCTGGACTCCGAGCTCTACAGCCTCGCGGCTCAGCACCGGCAAGGCACCGGGCAGGCCCAGGCAGACGGGACAGGTGTTCGAGTTAGGCTCATCGCCGAAGCTCGTGGGGCAGCCGCAGAAAATCTTAGTATTGGTGGCGAGTTGAACGTGCACTTCAAGGCCGATTACAGGTTCATATTTAGCGACCTGTTCAGGGGTGGGAAGCGCCGCGACAGCAGAGGACATACCCTCTATTTTGACATGTCGAAATGGAGCGGGCGGCGGTTTGCCAATAGCGGTCGATTGAGAAATTCGACAATCGGGGCAACAGCGGCCAGCCGCTTGGAGATTTCGGTCCGCAGTTCAGGCGTCTCAGCCAGGCCCGGCGGCAGCATGGTCCAGAAAACATACATCTTGCGTTTGATTAAATCCTCAGCCGGGTGCCCTGGCAAATAGCCCTTTGGCATGCGCGTCATCGGGTCGCCCTGCAGCTCCCCCATCAGCGAGCTCAGCTTCTTTGCGGCGATCAGCTTGCGGAATTCTTCGTGATGCTCTGCGATAAAGGCACGGATCAATTTCAGATGCTCCGGCATCGGGTTGTAGATTCCACCTGCCACCATCACGCCTTTGGTATCCAGATGAAGGTAGAAGCTGGCCGCCTCGCCTTTGGCTAAGTTGTGCCGCCGAAACTCAGCAGCAACATTGGTCTTGTAGGGCGTCTTGTTCTTGGAGAATCGGACGTCGCGATAGATGCGCAGGACAGCCTTCTTGGGGTCAACAACGTATTCGGGGGCGAATTTCAGGAAATCGGAATTCAGATTGTCCACCATCGCAAGCATCGGGGCCTTGACGGAGGCCTCATAAACCGGCTTCTTCGTCTCGAACCATTCGCGGTTGTTATTCTTCTCGAGAGCTCGGAAAAACTGTAACGCTTGTTTTGGGAACATACTATTCAATGATGCAAGGGTGGATGGAAAAGCTGCAACGGTTGGCACCGGATCTGGTGATTCGAGAAGGCGTAGCCTTGCGTGAGCTGACACGATTTGCCCTCGGCGGCCCCGCAGCCTTCCTTGTCGATGTCAAAACAGCCTCGATTGTGCCTGAGGTCGTGAAGGTCTTGCGCGCTAGCGGCCTCCCGATGGTCACCATCGGCGGCGGATCGAATTTGATCGCCGCAGACGCGGGTTTTGACGGTATCGTACTGCGATTTTTCGGCGCTAAGATTCAGCGCGACGCTGAGACCACACACGCCGAGACAGGGGCCACCTGGCAAGCCGTTGTGGATTTCCATTGCGATCTCGGCCTCACGGGAATGGAAAGAATGACCGGCATTCCTGGCTGGTTGGGCGGCGCGGTCTACGGCAATGCTGGTGCCTATGGGCAGACAATTATGGACTTTGTCGAGACTGTCGCGGTCTTTGATGGAGAAGGCATCCGTCAAATAGCGAACCGCGATTGTGGCTTCGCCTATCGAACCAGTGGCTTTAAGGCGCACAAAGACTGGGTCCTGCTGAGCGCACAAATTCGTCTGGCGGCAGGTGACCCACTGGAAGTCCGCCAGACCGCCGCCGAGATCCTGGCCACGCGCAATGAGAAGTTCCCTCCCACGATGAAATGCGCCGGCAGCATCTTCAAGAATCTATTCGTCGCAGAGTTGCCCGGCAAGGCCCTCAATAGCGTGCCGCCTGGGGTGATGCGCGCGGGCAAGGTGCCGTCGGCCTGGTTCCTGGAGCAGATCGGGTCCAAGGGGATGCACTGCGGAGGCATCGAAGTAGCCAACTATCATGCCAACCTGATGTACAACACGGGCAAGGGCACGGCAGCGGAAGCCTGCGAACTCATCGACCGACTACAAGCACTCGTCTTCGAGAAATTTGGACTTAGCCTCGAAGCCGAAGTTCAATATATTGGCTTCCCCAACCGCTCCAGCCACTAAAGTTCTGGCGTCATCCCCCCGATAGATTAGGCACAGATGGGTATCACACGTAGGCAGGGCCGGAGTTCCGCCGCCAAGTCCGGGTATTATCGCTTCCAGGGGAAGGGCGGCCAAGTCATGCACGGCTTTGGCGATGGCGACTTCATTTGCTTAAGGGATGAGCATGGGCACGAGTGGCGAGGCGTGACCGAGGTTTGGGACACCATGGTTCGTTTTCGATTTCGTGATTCTGACGGGAACTACATCTCAGGGATCTCAGACCAGGACAGTGGCATCATGTTGCGGGACGAGAAAGGGAATATGTGGCGAGGCTTTGTCGACTAAGCTGAGGGGATGCGATTTCTCTTTGTGCTCCTGCTCTCGATCGGCTTCAGCCTGGGGTCACCGGTTCCTGGCTTTCCAATCGGTCGCTGCGTCAAGGTGCTCGGGGTAACCGCACCCGAGGACGCCGCTAAGGTTGGCTTCGAGTACGTGGAGTTAGCGCTGCAAGACACCTTGGCGCTGGATGAAGTTGAGTTTGCCAAGCTAGTGACTCGCATTCGTAGCTTGGGCATCCCGGCGCTATCGGGCTATGGCTTCCTCCCAGCGGACATGAAGATCGTTGGGCCTGAAGTCAACACGGCGGAGCTGGACAGGATGTTGACCCTCAGCATGGCAAGAGCCGTGCGGCTGGGCTTGAAGATGGTGGTCTATGGCAATCTGAATAGCGCTTCGCGGCAAGCTCCCGAGGGCTACGCGCACGATCTCGCGATGAAGCAGGTTGTAGACTTTGGCCAAAGGGCGGCAAAGGAAGCGGGCAAACACGGGATCTTCATCTTGTTCGAGCCAATGCCGACACGAAACACAAACACAGTGAACACAGTGGCCGAAGGAATCGACCTGGTGCGCAAAGTGCATCACCCGAATTTTGGCCTGTTAGTGGACTTCAGTTACATGACCCAGGGCAAGGAAGACATGGCGATCTTGAAGACGGCGGCAAAGTACATTCGCCAGGTTGAGATCTCAAATCCGAACGGTCGCGTGTATCCCAAGCTGGCTACCGAGGCCGACTATGCGGGCTTTTTTCGCGTCTTGAAACAGGGCGGCTACAAGGGGGGATTCAGCATCCATGGCGCACCCGCCGATTTCTTCGCCGATGCGCCCCAGGCGATCAGTATGCTGCAAGGGCTCTTGCGGGAGTAGTGGCGAGGGTTCTCGACGGACTCTGCTACTGTGAAAATCACCAAAAACAGATGCGCAATCCATCTCTCCTTGGGCTCCTATTCTTGGCCCTCACCTGCCTCGCTCAGCCGCTCCCGCCCGAGCAACTCTTCAATAACCACTGTGCCGCCTGTCATGGCCCGGACGCTCGCGGCACTGCCCAAGGCCCCGGCCTCTACAACAACCCACGCGTCGCCGAACAACCCCTCGAACAGCTCCGTGAGTATCTCGAGCGCGGCAACCCCGGTGCCGGCATGCCGTCCTTCTCCGACCTTTCCAAAGCAGACCTCACGACTCTGGCCCGCCACCTCCGCCGTCTCAACGCCGACACCATCCTGACCCCGATCCTCAACTCCGACACGGCCCGCAAAATCACCTGGGGTCCTCCCCAGCCAGGCGACTGGCTCACTTACAACGGCAATGATTCCGCTAACCGTTTCAGCCCTCTCAAGCAAATCAACACAACGAACGTTGCTGCCCTCAAACTCAAGTGGGTCTTTCCAATCTCCTCTTTCGGCCTCGAAGTCACCCCCCTCGCCGCCAGCGGCGTGATGTACGTCACCGGCCCCAACCAGGTCTTCGCCCTCGAGGCCCTCACTGGCGCGCCCCTCTGGCATTACTCACGTCCGCAAAGCCCCGGGCTCGTCGGCGATTCTAAACTTGGCACCAATCGTGGCGTCGCTATCCTGGACGACAAAGTCTTCTTTGTAACTGATAACGCCCACTTACTCGCCCTCAATCGCGCCAACGGTAAACTCCTCTGGGACGTTCCCATGGCGGCCAAAATGCCGAGTGGCGAAAAGCACACCTACGGCGGCACCATCGCCCCGCTCATCGTAAATAATACGGTCGTCGTCGGCGTAGCTGGTGGCGATCACGGCATGCGCGGCTTCATCGCCGCCTTCCATCCCAACGATGGCGCCCTGGCCTGGCGCACTTGGACCGTCCCCCGCAAAGGCGAGCCCGGCATCGAAACCTGGGCAGGTAAAGAGTCCCTCACCGGCGGAGGCTCCACTTGGCTCACCGGTTCCTACGATGCCTCAACTGACACCCTCTATTGGGCCACTGGCAACCCTTGGCCCAATCGCGACGAAGTCAACCGCCCCGGCGACAACCTCTACACCGATTGCGTCCTGGCCCTCAACGCCAGAACCGGCGCACTCAAGTGGCACTACCAGTTCACTCCTCACGATCAAAAAGATCGCGATGCCACTGAGCCCAACGTTCTCGTCGATACCGTCTACCGCGGCAAGCCGGCCAAGCTCCTGCTCCACGCGGATCGCAACGGCTTCTTCTACGTCTTTGACCGCACCGACGGCAAACTGCTCCTGGCCAAGACCTTTCTGCGGCGCGTAGACTGGGCCTCCAGCATAGACGCCAATGGCAAACCCGTCGTCCAGGACCCCGGCGGATGCCCGGCCGACGCCGCCAATTGGGACTCCACCGCCTTCTCCCCCACCACCCGCCTCTACTACTTCCTGGCCTTGGAAGAGTGCACGGGCAAGCCCACCGGCTACCCCGAGCAAACTGGCCAACGCTACCTCCGCGCCCTCAACATCGAGACCGGTGCCGTCGCTTGGGAAATTCCCCAACCCGGTCTCGCGCGCGCCAAAACCTGGTCCGGCGTTCTTGCCACAGCTGGCGGGCTCCTCTTCTATGGTCAGCCTAATGGTGGCTTCGCAGCCGTCGACCAGCGAAACGGCAAAGCTCTCTGGCAAATCCCAACCAACGTCCGCATGAAAGCCTCGCCAATGACCTTCACTGTCGACGGCAAGCAATTCGTCGCCATCGCTGCGGGCCCCAATATCCTCTGCTTCGGCCTCTGACACCACCCGCCGTCGGTTAAGCTGATGGAGATGCCTATACGCCGTAGCGAGCATCTCTCGCCGAATCTTAATGCCCACTAACTCCCCCCGCTCATCAGTTCAGCTCGGAGTTGTCTGCCCCATGGCCAATGAGGGCGCAGAGGCCGTTCGCTTTACCGTCGAGGTCCTCAAGCAATGCAACGGCTTCCGGACTGTCACCTTCTATGCAGTCATTGATCGCGCGACAAAAGACGACACGCTGGAGCGGATGCGTCAGCTTGAAACCAAAGAGCCACGCCTCAAAGTTGTCTGGGCACCTGAGAATCGATCAGTCGTCGACGCCTACCTTCGTGGTTATCGCGAAGCTCTCGCTGGCGGCGCTGACTGGATCCTCGAAATCGACGCTGGCTTCTCGCACCAACCCTCCGACATTCCACAATTTTTTGCCACCATGGATCGCGGCTATGACTGCGTCTTCGGTAGTCGCTTCACCGCTGGGAGTTCGATCCAGGAAAGCGCCTTGATGCGCAAGATCGTCAGTTGGGGCGGCACCACGCTCACGAATCTAGCGATGGGCACAAACCAGACAGACATGACTAGCGGCTTCGAATTGTTCACCAGGGGAACTCTTGAAAAAGTCCTCGCAGCCGGCATTCATTCAAGAGCTCACTTCTTCCAGACAGAAATCAAGGTGCACTGTCGCAACTTGAAGATCGTGGAAGTACCCATCACCTATCGGGCCGCCAGCCCAGGCTTAGGCTCAAAGGCACTCAATGACGCATTCCGCCAGTTGTTCCGCCTCTTCCAGCTGCGGCTGCAGGGAAAGCTATAAAGAAACCAAGCATGAACCATCTCGCATATACAAATCCACTCAGTGTGGTTGTCACTTCGATCTCGGCCCCCAACCCCGCCCTGCGCGACCTGGCGGCTGGCTGCATCGAGCGCGGCTATAAATTTACCGTCATCGGTGACGTGCCCAGTCCAGCCGATTTCTCGCTCGAAGGCTGTGATTTCTACTCGCTGGCACAACAGGCCAAGACCGGCTTCCACAGTGCCGAGCTACTCCCCACGCGCCACTACACTCGCAAGAATCTTGGCTATCTTCTCGCCATCCAGCAGCGCTCAGAGTTGATCCTCGAAACAGACGATGATAATTTTCCACGTGCTGAATTTTGGCACCCCCGCCAGCGCACGCACCAAGGTGCGGTCCTCGAAGGCAACGGCTGGACTAACGTCTATAAGTACTTTTCCGATGTCAACATCTGGCCTCGTGGCTTACCGCTTGATGCCATTCAACAGGAACTTACCGACTACGCATCGCTGCCATTAGCGGAAGTCAATTGCCCAATCCAGCAGGGCCTCGCCGATGAAAACCCGGATGTCGATGCCATCTATCGCCTCATCCTTCCTTTGCCTGTCAGTTTCCGGCAGGATCGCCGTGTCCACCTCGGCAACGGTGCCTGGTGCCCCTTCAACAGTCAGAATACGGCTTGGTATCCAGAAGCTTATCCGTTGTTATACCTCCCATCCTTCTGCACCTTCCGCATGACGGATATCTGGCGAAGCTTCGTCGCCCAGCGCATCGCCTGGGCTAACAACTGGCACATTCTTTTCCATGAAGCCAACGTCTATCAGTTGCGAAACGATCACAGCCTGATCCGCGATTTCGCCGACGAAGTTCCAGGCTATCTGCACAATCGGAAAATTGCCGAAACACTCGACGCATTGCAACTCGCCCCTGGCGTCGACAAGATTCCAGACAACTTGCGGCTCTGTTATGAAGCCCTGATCAGCAAGACCTTCGTCGGTAGCGGCGAGCTACCGCTGCTCGAAGCCTGGCTCGAGGATCTCAAGCACATCACCGCCGCACAAAACGCTTAGTGGCTGGAAAAGCCGGAATCCTCTAGCAGCTTCTCTCGAATCGCCAGCTCCCAATCGTGGGCATACATCTTACGCACGAGTTCATCAAACTTCACCGTGGACGTCCACCCCAACTGCTCTCGCGCCTTTGTGGCATCCCCCAACAAGTAATCCACTTCGCTCGGACGAAAGTACCGCGGATCGATTTCTACGAATTCTCTCCAGTCCAAATCCGCATGGCCAAACGCGGCTTCCACAAACTCCTGCACCGAGTGCGCCTCTCCGGTTGCGACGACATAATCGTCAGGCTTCTCCTGTTGCAGCATCAGCCACATGGCCTCCACATAGTCACCCGCATAGCCCCAGTCACGCTTGGCGTCAAGGTTCCCCAGATACAACTTCTTTTGCAGGCCCTCTTTGATTCGTCCGACCGCGCGAGTGATCTTTCGCGTCACAAAGGTCTCACCGCGCCGCTCCGATTCATGATTGAACAGGATGCCATTTGAGACAAATAGCCCATATGATTCACGGACGTTCCTCGCATACCAGTGCGCCGCAACCTTCGCACACGCATAGGGACTTCGAGGATGAAACGGAGTGTTCTCGTCTTGCGGCGGGGGCGCTGCCCCAAACATTTCAGACGATCCTGCCTGATACAGCCTTGCCTGCCGTCCTGAATTGCGGACATAGTCCCGAAACGCCTCCAGCAACCTCAGCGTGCCGGTCGCGACAATATCGGCTGTGTACTCAGATTGGTCAAATGAGATACGGACATGTGACTGAGCGGCAAGATTGTAGATCTCATCAGGCTGCACTCTCTCCAGCACATGGCGCAGCGCTGAACCGTCAGCTAAATCTCCATAGTGAAGCCGAAGCCCAGCAGCGCTTTCATGAACGTCCTGGTAGAGATGATCGATTCTCCCCGTATTGAAGGTTGACGCCCGCCGCACGACCCCATGAACTTCGTATCCCTTGCTCAGCAGTAACTCTGCTAGATACGACCCGTCCTGTCCCGTGATCCCGGTGATCAATGCTTTCTTCGCCAAAATATTACACGCTCCCTCGTTCGTCATCGTTTATCATCCCAAATGTGACTGAAGCTTCAACGATCTTTGTTGCTGGCCATCTAGGATTGGCTGGCAGCGCAATCCTTCGCGCCCTGCGCGCGGGCGGCTATAGAAACATCCTGACTCGCACCCGAGCAGAACTCGACCTGACAGATCGCCCGGCCGTCGATTCCTTCTTCACCGCCAACCGGCCTGAATACGTTTTTCTTGCCGCCGCCAAAGTAGGCGGCATCGCTGCCAATAACGACTACCCCGCAGAATTCATCTACCAGAATCTGGCAATCCAAAATAACGTGATCGACAGCGCCTACCGCCACGGCGTCAAGAAACTCCTCTTCCTCGGCTCAGTCTGCATCTACCCCAAGTTTGCCGAAATGCCGATCCGTGAAGAGAGCCTGCTCACCGCGCCGCTGGAACCGACCAACCAGTGGTACGCCATCGCCAAGATCGCGGGCCTGATGACCTGTCAAGCCTATACGAAGCAATATGGCTGGCCGACGATCTCGCTGATGCCGACGAATCTCTACGGAGACGGGGACAATTTTTCACTCACGTCTTCTCATGTCTTGCCTGCTCTGATTCGCAAGTTCGACGACGCCAAGACCAGTGGGGCTTCAGAGGTCGTCTTATGGGGTTCTGGCACCCCCAGGCGCGAGTTTCTCTTCGTTAACGATCTCGCCTCAGCCTGCCTCTTCCTGATGCAGAATTACGACTGCCCCGACCCCATAAACGTCGGCGTCGACGAGGACATCAGCATCGCCGATCTCGCAACTCTGATTCAGCGCGTAGTCGGATGTAGCGCAAAGATCGTCTACGATACAGGCAAGCCGGACGGCACCCCCCGCCGCAAGATGAATAACTCCAAGCTCAAGGCACTCGGCTGGGCACCGTCTGTTTCCCTCGAAGAGGGCATTCGCAAAACCTACGACTGGTACACGGCAAACCGCGATCTCACCCGTCGTTAGTCGGGCAGCCCAAACGCCAGTACATTGCCCCCTGCGATCCCGGCGATGAACTGCTTGCCATCAAACTGATAGGCCATCGGCGAAGCCTTCCAATTCTGGTTGGTTTCAAACCGCCACAATGGCTTCCCGGTCGTGGCGTCGGCAGCCATCATCGCCCCGTTCTCTTCACCAAAGAAGATCAATCCCGTCGCCGCGGCAATCGTCCCGCCCCACCCCTGCGCCGGCCCAGGCTGAGCCAACTCCCAAACTGTCTTTCCCGTCTTGATATCTAGCGCCCGCAAATAGTGCTCCGCCACCCCCGGTGCCGTCTGCTGCGACCCGCCAAGATACGCCTTCCCGGCTGCCCAATCTCCTTGATCGCGCTTCGTATAAACGCTGCACTTCTCAAAGGTCTGGAAGTAGAACAATCCGGTCGCCGCAATATAGGAGGGCGAATAGAAATTCGACGCGCCGTCCTGCGACGGACAGACGTAAGTCCCCTTCGCGGAAGGCTCCTGATTGGGTGCCTTGATCGGCCGCCCCTCTGGAGTCATTCCCGTCGCCCACGTCAGCTTCTTTACGAACTGCTTCACCAGCAACACCTTGCCATTAGTCCGATCCAGTACATAGAAAAACCCATTGCGATTACCATGCAGTAACAACTTACGGGGCTGCCCTTCCCAATCGGCATTCACCAACAGCGGTGTCTCCGTCGCATCCCAGTCCCAAAGGTCATGGGGAGTAAATTGATAATGCCATTTCAACTTCCCCGTCTTCGGCTCAAGCGCCACTATAGAATCCGAGTAAAGATTATCCCCTCCGCGATCCGTGCCGTCATACTCCTTTGCCGGATTTCCAATCGGCCAATAGATAGTATCTAGCTCCGGGTCATAAGTCCCGGTCAGCCACGTCGGCCCGCCGCCATGTTCCAGGTCCTTGCCGATCCAGGTTTCAGAACCGGGCTCGCCCCTCGCCGGAATCGTCCAGAAGCGCCAGGCCTCTTTCCCCGTTATCGCGTCATAGGCAGCCACAAAGCCGCGCGTGCCATGCTCACCACCGCCGACGCCCGCCAACACCAATCCACCCACCGCCAACGGTGCGCCGGTCGCAAAGTAGCTCTTCCGGTAGTCCGCCGTTTCAGCATCCCAAAGTTCCAGCCCCGTATGCCGATCAAGCGCCACCAGATGCGCGTGGTCGGTCGAAATAAACACCCGATCCTCAATCACCGCCACGCCGCGATTCGAACCCGCCCCGACGGTGCCCGGGGTAATCGGGCGACGCCAATGCCAGATCTGCCGTCCCGTCCCCGCATCCAGAGCAAAGCATTGATTCACATCCGTGACATACATGACACCCTTCACAACCACAGGCGTCCCCTGCAGTCGCGCCCCATTCGGAATGGGAAATACCCACTTAGCCGTCATGCCTGCCACATTCGTCTTATTGATCTGCGTCATCTCCGTATAGCGATTCCCGCGAGGGTCACCATTGTAGCCAGGCCAATCGACACCCGAAGTAACTTCGCGATACTTACCATCCGCCGCCCGCCGCAACAGGAATAACTTGCCATTGCTCCGCATCTGCTTATCCGTAAAGCCTTCGCCCAGCACCTCGCCCTCAATCTTCCGGCCGTCGGTCAGTTCCACGGTTTCACGCACCACCGGCCGCTGCCGCGAGCGCTCCCGCAACAGACGGGTGTGCGCAATCAAAGCCTTCAACTCGTCATCACCAACGGTGCTCCCCGGCATCTTCCCCGGCACGCCATTGCGAATCAAGAGTGCCAACTGCGCGTCATCGCGCGTGGCAACACCGCGTAGCATGGGTGGTGCCATGTCACTGCCACGACCATCGCCGCCATGACAACGCCCGCAGCGTGTATCGTAAGCCCTTTGCCCTGCTGTCTGGTCCTGGGCAAAAGCGATGGAAGCAGCCAGCGCAACAGCTGCAAGCTTCGAAAAACCGGAAGAACTCATGCCTCCATTATTGTCCAAAGGGCTTTGGTTCAAAATTGCTATCCTTGTGAACATTCTCTATACCAAGCTCTTAGCGATCCTCATCTTCGGCACGATACTCGGCGCTCAAGAACCTCCGCCCGTCGCCAAACTCCTGGCGGACCTCATACGGCTAAACACCGCAAACCCTCCGGGTAACGAAGATCTTGTCGCGCAGTTTCTCGCGCCACTGTTCAAAGCCGCCGGCTTTGAAGTCGATATCATCCAAACCCCTCAAAAGGGCAAAGCCCACTTCATCGCTCGGCTCCGCGGCAATGGCTCCAAAAAGCCCATCCTCCTCGCCGCCCATGCCGACGTGGTTGGCGTCGAACGCGAAAAATGGTCTGTCGATCCCTTCGCCGGGGTGATCAAAGAGGGCTACGTCATCGGTCGTGGTGCCATCGATTTCAAAGGCGGCCTCGCCGTCTTTGCCCAGGCCGTCCTCGACATCGCCGCCAGCAAAAGGCCCCTCGACCGCGACATCATATTCCTCTCAGAGGCCGACGAAGAGGGTGGCACTTACAACGCTGGCTGGCTAGCGGAACGCCATTGGGACAAGATCGATTGCGAGTTCTCCCTTAATGAAGGCGGCTGGATCGTCAGGGATGACAACTCCAGCGCCGTGAAGTACGTCTCGATTTCGACTGCCGATAAAACCAGCATCAATATCCGCATTCGCGCCAAAGGCACCTCCACTCATAGCTCCATGCCGCTCGCCGACAACGCTATCTTCCGCCTCTCGCGCGCCCTGGCCAAAGTCGGTTCTTACGACACAAAGCCCAAACTCAATGCCTCGACGAAGATGTTCTTCCAGACTCTTGGCGATACTAGCCCCGAGCCGCTCAAGTCTCACTTCTACAACCTCGTCGCCGGGACGGACCCAGCCAAGGTGGCTGCCGCCGACAAGGCCATCTCCCAGAACGTGCTCCTGCACTCCATCATGCGCAACACCATCGCACCTGTCTTTTTGAACGCCGGCTTTCGCGGCAACGTCATCCCCGGCTCTGCCGATGCCACGCTCAACTTCCGGATCATTCCCGGCACTTCCGCCGGTGAACTCATCGACGAACTCCAATCCGTCATCAATGATCCGCTTGTCGAAGTGACCGAACTGGCCGTCGATGCGTCGCGCAAGCGTCCCCCGATCCCAGAATCTCCGATCACCTCAGAACTCTACACCGCGCTTGCGCGGCACGCCAAGCAGACTTACCCCGAGGCCCTCGTCACACCTTATCTTTTCCAGGCCGGGACAGATGCCTACGCGTGGCGCTCCAGAGGCATCCCGGTCTTTGGAATCTACCCCTACCCGATCACCGCCGAGGATCTGACCCGCATGCATGGCAACGACGAACGAGTCCCTGTTGACTCACTTGTGACCGGGCTCAAAATGATCACAAACCTGCTGTTCGACGTGGCAGCAAGCAAGGGCCCGCGCTAGACCTTGAACTTTTTCCGAATCTTCTTGACGGTCTCTTCCCGCTGATTCGCGCTCCAGCTATCCTGAATCTCCTGCTCGCTCAGATCCGCGATGCGGCCCAGCAGAATGTAGGCTGGCAGCGCGTGCGGCAGGTGCTTCCACATCGACATCTCAACCAGTGCCGGAATACCGCGCTCTTTCAGGTGGCGCATCAGCTTCTCGTCGCGTTCATTGGTCAACTCAACCAGCAGCTTCATCGCACTGATGCGGTCCTTCCAGGACACGCTGTTGAGCATCTCGACAAACCAGGTCGTCAGTACCTGAATCTCAGCCTCGGGGTGTTTGCGGGCGTAGAAGGCCAAGGGAGCCAGGCTCTTCAGAGCAGCCGCGCGAACCTCCTGATCGGGGTCACGCAAGCCAAGTTGCAGGTCCTCAATGATCGCCTGCGCCCTCGGCCCGTAGCCGAGCATGGTGGCTGCAACGCGACGGTCTTCAGGGTCAGCGCCCTCGCGCAGGATCTGGCGCAGGATCGCCTGGTGGTTCTCGGCGATGTCCGGCAACAGGGCCTCAACTTTTGATGGGTCAGCGACCGCGTCTAGCAGCTTGTTGTAGATAGCCGCCACGTCGTCCGGCATCAGCAGCTTGAGGTTCTTTGGCTCTTCGCGAATGTCCAGGTGCGGCCTGCCGCGTTCCTCGACACCGATGTAGAAGATCGCCTTGCCATTTTCACAACAGATGGCTTCAACGTTGGCCCGGGCGATTCCCTTGAGGCCAACCAGCACTTCCTCAAGGTCGCCCTTGGATGGAGGCAGCGGGTCGCCTTCGGCGATCTTGAGGCTTTGGCGTAGCTTCTCGTTGGAGAAGGCCTTGGCACCGTAGTAGTCGATAATGCCGATGCGCGGTCCCATCTGGGCTGCGAGGCAGGGCAATAACGAGGCCAGGAGAATAAACTTCACTTCTCCAGTGTGACGCGATTAGAGAGCGAGGGTTACCAGGAACATCAGCGCGCCAGCCGCTGGCAATAGCAACAGTGCCTTCTTGAGGCCGGTCGCTTCGCCGCCCGCCACGCCGCCGATGATTGGCGAACTGGCCACCAGGCCGAGCCAACCGCAGGTCACTGCCGCGCCAATGGCGGTGGCAGTCCCGGTAGTGAACTTGGCACCGACCATAGACAGGGCGGTCGGGAAGACCGGTGCCATGGCAACGCCAGCGAGGAAGACCAGGCCCCAGGCGAGGTTGGCATCCTTGAATTGCAGCATCAGGTAGGTGGTGACCGCGATGCCAATCGAGGCCCCCATCAGAATCTGTGCATTGGAGAAGTCTTTGAAGACACCGGTGGCGACAACCAATCGACCAGCCAACAGTCCAAGAGCGAAGCCGAAGGAAAGGATGTTAAGGGCCTTCTTCTCATTGATGCCTTGAGCGATCAGGTGGCGGACCAGCCAGTTCCAAACGCCAACCTCGGCTGCGACATACAGGAAGAGCAGCAGGGCCGGAAGGTAGAGTGCCGGGTTGCTCAACAAGGCAGGAACGTCAGAGAAGTGAAACTGAACGACGCCGCTTGGCTGCGGCATCGGCGTAGCGCCATGAACGGCCAGCGTCACGACGGTCAGGATGGCCGTGAGATTACAGAGTCGAAATGAGTTGCCAGCCAGCAGGTTGGCCGCGATGAACGGAGTGGCAATGCCGCCCAGACCGAAGAAGGTATTGAAGCCGTTGAACAGCGCCGTCGGGTTGTCGGTCTTGACATCGTTGACCAGCGCATTGGCCCCAGCGACGATGATGCCGCCGCCAATGCCAAGGACCAGCATGTATAGCCGGATGCTGCCGTAGCCCTTGGAACGGGGCAACGAGAATAGCGCCAGGGCGATCAGGGCAAGGCCAAGCACCAAGCCAACCTTTTTACCTTCGAGGTCGATCAGTGGACCTTGCAGCAGGGATCCGATGACTAGACCGATTGCCTGAGTCATGGCGATTGTGCCGTTCTGTGAGGGGCTGAGGTTGAATCGCTTGGAGAGGTCGGGCAGGATACTGCCCAACATCGCGGCGATCATTCCGTATACAAAGATGGCCATGACGGCGGCCAGGATGAGCATGTTTGAGGAGTCCATAAACCGCCCTAGCCTATCACAGCTAACCGATCTTGAGCTTGCTAGTCTTGGCGTCCCAGAATACGGCCTTCTTGGCGCGGTAGCTCTGCGTGGCCATGTGCCCAGGGATGGCAGCGATCTGACCAGCGCGGGCCGGGGCGATCGCCTTCGTCTTGCCCAGCACAGCTTCGATGAAATTCTTCACATGGTCGGCCGTGGCGTCGGGCTGATTGAAGTCCTTCAGGTAGTTCATCGAGACGGCGGCCTGCGGCGAGAACGGCTTTGAGCCCCGGATGAACTTCGGCTGAGGATTGTAGTAGAGGTTCTGGCGGTCCATCACTTCGATGGTGCCCTTCTGACCCATGAACTGCTCACCGTAGCCGTATTGGTCGTTGCCGAAGAAGCAGGAGTAGTTCAGGTGGAATTTGTTCGGGTAGTCGTACAGCGCGCTCATCGTGTCCGGCACTTCGCGATCATCAGGGGCGCCCCACTGGTAGATGCCGCCCGAGGCCATGCAGGACAAAGGCAACTCAGCCTTGACGAGCCCGCCGACTACGAAGTTGGTGATGTCGGTCTGATGGACCAGCAAGTCCGTTGAGATGCCGCCGGAGTAATCCCAATAATTGCGCCACTGGAAGTAGCGTTCCTTCGAGAAAGGGATGTTCTTGTGCTCAGAGGCTTCAAGGAAGCGCTTCCAATCGGTGTTCTCAGGGGAGGCATCCTCTGGGATCACATAGCGCCAGGCAGCTGGCGTGGTCTTCTTGGGGTCAGCGGTCTGATCAAAGTTGCGATACCAGAAAGCGCGCGTGTAGTGGACCTCACCGATGAGGCCGTCTTCAACCATCTTCTTCGCCTGGATGTACAGCTTATTCGAACGATTCTGTGTACCGACTTGAACGACGACATTCGTCTTCTCGGCGAGGGCGACAATCTCAGCACCCTGCTCGATGGTATGGGCGATCGGCTTTTCGAGATAGATGTGCTTCTTGGCCTTAAGCGCGGCCATCGCCATTGGGTAGTGCCAATGCTCGGGCGAGGCGATGAAGATCACGTCCACGTTCGGGTCATTGATGACATCCATGTAGTCGATGGTGGTCTTGGGCGTGTTCTTGCCTTCGGTCTGGACGATGTCCTTGGCCTTGGCAAGGTTGCCCTTGTAGGTGTCGCAGACGTGGGTCACTTCGACCATGTCCTTGCTGAGCAGGTACATCTGCTTCATGACATGTTGCCCGCGGCTTCCGGCGGCGATCCAGCCGACGCGCAGGCGATTGTTCTGGGCGCTGCTCTGGACAACGGTGGCAGCCATAGCGGTGGTCTTCAGGAGGGTGCGGCGTGTGAGGTCTTGTGACATTACGCTTCTACTTTCTCATCTTCTACGGGCGGTTTGGGAACCGGGGTTACCTTGCGGGCATGCTCAAACAGGAGCGAAATCGTCTTGTCGGTGCGGATGCGATTGGCGATGCGATCAAGACCGCCATCCTTCTCAAGCTTGGCTCGAACTGCAGCTACTGGCTCACGCTGCTGGCGGGCGGCGCGCTGCACTTCTTTGTCGACATCTTCCTGAGCGACGGTGATCGATTCGGCATCAGCAATCTTGTCCAAAAGCAGTGTAGCCTTGACGTCACGCACGGCGCGGTCTTTCTGGCTCTCCTTGAACTTGTTGACGTCAAGGTTGAGTTGACGCGGATCAATGCCCTGCATCTGCAGCGAGCGAGCGTAGCTCTCAAGCTGGATCTGCAACTGGCGGTCGACGTAGGTCTCGGGCACAGGGAAGTCGTGGCTATCGGCGAGCTTCTCGATCAGGAGGTTTTTGGCCTCTTCCTGGGCGCGATACTGGCGCTCAGCGAAGATGCTGGCCTTGACCTGTTCCTTGAATTCGACGAGGGTGCGGAAGTCACCCATAGACTGGGCGAGTTCATCATCAATGGCGGGGACATCTTTGCGGCGGATGAACTTCAGTTCAACGTCGAAGTTGACAGTCTTGCCGGAAAGGCGCTCTTGCCCGTAGTCGTCGCCGTAGGTGACGGCGATATCTTTGTTGTCGCCGGGCGACATGCCGATAATGCCTTCGGTGAAAGCTGGAATGGTGTCGGGGTTGCCCAACTGAAGGGTCATTTCGGGGTTGCGCATCGGCTCGCCTTCAAGGCCATCGCCGCTTTCGATGCCGACCACCACATAGTCGCCATCCTCAGCCGGACGGGGATCGATATTGACGTACTCGGCCTTGGACTCGCGGATCTGTTCGAGTCGCTCATCGATATCGGCGTCAGTGACCTGAGGGTCTTCGTACTCGACTTCGAGGCCCTTAAAGTCTTTAAGTTCGAATTCGGGATGGACATCGAACTGAGCTTTGAAGGTGAACGGCTTGCCGGGCTCGAAGCTCAGGTCCGTGACGCTGGGCTGGCCTACGACTGCGACCTTATCTGCCATGAAACGGGCATTGAGGGCCTTGGGGATGACTTCTTCAATGACGTCCTGACGGATCTCATTTTGAAATTGGCTACGGATGACGCTCATCGGCGCCTTGCCAGGTCGAAAGCCCTTGAGCAGAGCCTTCTTTTGAATTTTTGCTTCGACGATATCCGTCGCGTCAGCGATCTCCAACAGGGAGACAGTCAGTTCCAGTTCATGCCGGCAGCCTTCAATCAATGCCATAACGGTGGGCGCTCTTTCTTCGAAAATTACAAACTACAAAAATAATAGGGCGATGCCGGTTTGGGAACCGCATCGCCCTGGAGTCTTCGTCGAGAAACCTAAACGGCAGCAGCTTTGAGAGCTGCGGCCTTGTTGGTTTTCTCCCAGGTGAAGGTCTTTTCGGATCGACCGAAGTGACCAAAGGCTGCCGTGGCCCGATAGATCGGACGGCGCAGATCGAGAGCATCGATGATGCCCTTGGGGGTAAGCAGGAAATTGGCGCGAACGATTTCGGTCAATCTCTCACTGGACACTATGCCGGTGCCAAAAGTATCGACCAGCACGCTGACGGGCTCGGCGACGCCGATGGCGTAAGCAAGCTGCACTTCGCAACGGGTGGCCAATTTGGCAGCGACGATGTTCTTGGCGATGTAGCGGGCCATGTAGCAGGCAGAACGGTCTACCTTTGTTGGGTCTTTACCGGAGAAGGCACCGCCGCCGTGACGGCCCATGCCACCGTAGGTATCGACGATGATCTTACGACCAGTGAGGCCGGTGTCGCCGTTGGGTCCACCGATGACGAAGCGGCCGGTCGGGTTGATGTGGAACTTGGTCTTCGAGTCCACCATGTTGGCAGGGAGCACCTGATCGATGATGAGCTTTTTGACTTCATCGCGGAGCTTCTTTGTCGAAACGTCATCGCCGTGTTGGGTAGATAGAACGACAGCATCGATACGAACGGGCTTGTGGCCGTCATACTCGACGCTGACTTGGCTCTTGCCGTCCGGGCGTAGGTACTTAAGGGTCTTGGCCTTGCGCACTTCGCTGAGCTTACGCACCAGCTTGTGGGCAAGCATGATTGGCAGCGGCATCAGTTCTGGGGTCTCGTTGCAGGCAAAGCCGAACATGAGGCCCTGGTCGCCGGCTCCGCCGGTGTCGACGCCCATCGCGATATGCGGGCTCTGGCGCTGAATGACATTGAGTACGCCGCAGGTATTGCCGTCGTAGCCAAAAGTCGCATCGTCGAAACCAATGTCTTTGATTACCTGGCGGGCCAGATCGGGAACATCGACGTAGGTCTTGGTGGTGATTTCACCCGCGACGACGCAGAGACCGGTGGTAACCAGGACTTCGCAAGCCACGCGACCCATGGGGTCATCTTTTAGAACAGCGTCCAACACCGCGTCGGAAATCTGGTCTGCCATCTTGTCGGGGTGGCCTTCGGTCACCGATTCCGACGTAAAAATCCGCTTCATTGCTTCAGCCACTGATTTATGCTCGACTCCTGCTCTTTGGAAGTTTGAATGCCCGCAGGCGAACCGTCCCTCTATAGGAAGGTGGGGCCCAATCTTTTATTCTAACGCCAGACGGCCGTATGGTCAATTTTGAGGTGGGGCAGTTTTCGGGTGGGGGTGCTCTCTGTGCTTCCTTTACGGCTGGCCTGAAATTAGCTTTGAATCCAAGTTTTTGAGTTGTTCTTTGGCTTCGGGAGGGATGTCGACGTGGTGGCGCGGTTAAATTCTTCGAGAGAGATGCCTTCGTCGGGTGCCGGGTAGTGCCCGGGACGGGTTTGTGTCAGCATTTCTTTCTCGATTTGGACTCCTCGATTTCTGGGGTTCTGCGCCGGAGACATTGCGGCACCAGGCCAGCATTTGGATGGTTTTGCAAGTCTTGTAGGGGAGACGGTCAATTTCTCGCCTGAGAAATTCCAGCGGAGCAAACAGGTTTGGATGGTGGCGGCAGCCGTTGGACGAGGGCCTGCTCAGTGGGGGTGACTGGGCAGTATTCACTCTGGATCCCGTGAGGAGTGTTTTGACGAAATCGTGTCCTTCGTTGTAGAGGTTGAGGGCGTTGGGTGCGATGCAGCGCTTGCCTTGCTCGGTTCGTAGACCTGTAGGGGGCTGCGGATTGGCGCGATTAGCGGCGATTTGGGCGGGGGATAGCATAAGCGCTGTTACCTACTTTCGTTGTTGATTGCGGAGCTTGCCGCGATAGAGAAGGTAGAAGGGGGTTCTGCGGACTTGAACGCTCCTCATCACGGGAGCACAGTTCTTATTGGGGATTTGAATGAGAAAATAGTGGCAAAGCTGTGAATGGCCGACGGCGATCCGGCGTGGGAAACTGCCCCAGCCCGGCATCCTCCTGGGCGGACTAAGCCAGGGGGGGCAAAGTCATAGTTCAGCCGGATGACGATTCCGAAAAAATGCTCAGGGTTGGAATAGCTCACTGATTTTGCTTGGTTTAGCAAATCGCAATCAGCGTTGCCTACGTTCGCTTATTCGCACTTCATACCGGCTGCGAATCGAAGGAGGCCTGACAGATCGTTGCCAGAAAAGCTAAGGTAGCAAATGAACTATTCCATGGCAATCACGGTGAGCTTGGAACAACGCAAGTGAAAGTGCCTCAAACCGCGTGAAGATTTGGGGGTTGCTTGTGGCCGGGCGGGTTGGCGGAGGAGGACGACGTTACTTTGAGTCAATCACTTGGGTTAGCGAAAAAAGATTTGTTTTTGTCGTCACCCTGCGTGGGGCAATTTTGCCGGACTCTGCTGCACCTCAACGTCAAGTGAGATGAAATGCGGAAACACTGACTCCTCCTCTACTATCTATAGTGTTGTGAGCTATCGAGCCGGAGTCGCGATCAACCACGCCATTCAGCATAGGGTGGTTTCGCCTGCTGGGTTGCGAAGGCATCTGTCTGCGGTCGTCAGAGTAAACAAATGAGCGTCAAGCGATGAACCGCGTGTCCCTGCTCCTCTTGTTCGGCAGCTTATTTACTTCAGTAGTCCACGGTCAGGACCGGGACGCGAGAATCGCAGAGCTCGACAAGAAACTCACGGCAGCCCGCGACATAGCGTCTTCTTTACAACGCACAATTGAGACTCTTGCCGCCGAATTGACGACCCTGCGCCAAGGCGATAGGACGTTAGCGGGGCTATCCGCTCCGTCACCCGGGCCAATCGTTGAAGCGCACAGCGCTCCAAACGAGGATGCGTTCAAAAATCAAATTCTTGGCCCGGACCTCGGCGGCGATCAACGGGAGAACAAATTAACAGCACGTCCGGAGCTGTTTATCCAATCGCGCTTTCAGTCCTTACCATTGCCTGGGACAGACCTATCTTCGGCACCATCCAACTTTGTCCTCACACGCATGGCATCGAGATGTGCTGGCCGCATTTCGGAAAAGATCGGTTTGGGATTCGAGCTTCAATATTACCCCGCCCCGACGGGTGCCGCAGTCGAAATTGTGAACGATGCATTTGTCGAATACTATGCTTCAAAGCAAGTCACGATTCGCGCTGGTCAGTTTGTGAAGCCATTCGGTTCCGCGATCCAGCAGTCCAGTAGCGTGCGGGAATCGCCGGAGCGCGGAATCTTCGCGGGCTACTTCTTCCCCGGCCAGCGCGATCGCGGTGTCCTGATCCCCGTAAAACTCGAAGAGTTAGGTGCAGCGTGGAAGGGCGCGCAAATTTCCGCTGCCGTCCTCAATGGGAATCGCTTCTTCGTAGACAACAACCGTCAGCTCAACTACAACATTAGGTTCCGAAAAGTCTTTAGCAGTGTGCCATTTGCTGTTGGAGCTTCGGCGCAAATTGGGAAGCAGTTACTTCCGCCGGGAGTCAGCGGCAGCGCCAATGAGAATCTGTATGGTGCGGATGCCCAGTGGTCCTGGAAGCGGGTCGGCGTCCGCGCCGAAGTAGCGGGAGCCAACATGCCCTCCACCCTGCTCGGTCTCACGCCGGAGTTTGCACCGCGTTTTCATCCTGGCGCTCACGTGGCGGGCGGAATGGCCTTTATTGGCTTTCGCGTGGTCGGCCAGGATCAAGTCTATGCGCGTTACGACCAGTTCAATCGCGATTTAGTCTCGGGAGAGAACATTCGAGCGTTCAACTAGGGTTACTTCCACTACATCGGCGAGTACTCCCGACTCGGTCTGGATTATCAGTTGAAGAATAAGATCTCCAATAACGACGACCGGCTGAACACAAGATTCCAAATCATCTGGAATGTAATGTACTAGCGATGCCGCGCTAATCCGACGACGTCAACTACTCCGATGATTTTTGTACTAGCGCCAAAGATACTGAAAGCAAGGAAAGAGGAAAATAATGACTCGACCAATGAAAAGGGTGCCCGGCCACGTGGGCGTCGCCACGCTCATAGCAAGCTCGATGTTAGTATTTGCAGCCTATGGCCAGCAGATGCCGACGGATTACGAACAGGCCATGAAAACCCTGGGGAAGCAGGGTGACTTCAAGGACAAGGTCCTGAAGATTAATATTCCCCGCAACGACCTGAAAGTAAGTATAGATGGCATCGCCACTCCGACTCCATTCGGCTTCGGAGGATGGCTCGCGATGACCAGGGGCGACGGCGGTATGGACGTGATGATGGGCGATCTGGTTCTTCTGGAAGACGAGGTGAACCCCGTAATGTCCGCGTTGCTCGACAACGGTCTTGAGGTGACGGCGATCCACAATCACTTTTTCTTTGAAAGTCCGCGCATCTTCTACATGCACGTGCACGGTCATGGCAAGGCTGCGGATTTGGCGAGAATGGCGAAGCCGGCTGTGGACCTCATTGGCCAGGGAACCCCACAGCATCAGAGTTCGGTTACGGGCGGAAGCGCCAACGTCTCCGCAGGGAAGATAGACACGGCGAAAATCGCAAACATCGTGGGACACGAAGGCGAACAGAATAAAGACGTGTACAAGATCACCATCGGCCGTGAGAACCTGAAGCTCAAAGAGATGGGTGCCGTGATCAATGCGCGAATGGGCCTGAACACTTGGGCGGCGTTTTATGGAAGCGACGCCAACGCCCAGATTGCTGGTGATGTCGCCATGGTCTCGCAGGAACTCACTCCGGTTCTCAAAGCGCTCCGTGCGAATGGACTGAACATTGTTGCGATTCACCACCACATGACAGGTACCCAGCCGACCATTTACTTTCTTCACTACTGGGGAACGGGTCCGGCCGAAAAACTAGCGACGGCGTTCAAGGCGGCGCTGAACGAGTTGGGTAAGGGTATGGCGGCGACTCATCGCTAGATCAGAGGGACAAGGATCGACGGCGTGCAAGACACGCCATTAAAGTTTGCTGAAGAGTTTCACATTAAAAGGAGAAGGCTATGAATAGAACAATCATTTGGGGTCTGACCGCTGGACTAGCCATCTTTACGGCGATACCCGCCTGGTCCCAGGAAAAGGATCACACTGAGCTTGCGAAGACCGTCCCGGCTGCAAAGGTTTTCCTGCAACAGGGAATAACCGCGAGTATGCGTGAGGGAAATCCCATCTCGGCGAAATTTGAGATGGAAGAGGGTAAACTCCAGCTTTCGGTTTACACGGCAAAGGGTGATGCGTTTTCCGAAGTCATCGTAGACCATCACACCGGGAAGATTAGCAAAGCCGAACCTATCACGAGCGGTGAGAACTTTACTGCGGCAAAAACACAAAGCGAAGCGATGTCAAACGCGAAGCATTCCCTTGAGGCGATTGTCGCCAAAGTGATGAAAGGTAATCCGGGGTTCAAGGCGGTTAGCGCCTACCCGGCCCTCAAGGATGGGCATCCGATTGCCGAGGTCACCCTTGTGAAGGGAAAGCAATGGAAGGCGGTATCAGCGAAGCTGGATTGATTACCTGGCGATTTGGCTGCCCACCACTAGAGGGGAGGGACTGGGAGCATCGTGATTACAACCCGACAACTCGGCGTCGATTACCAGTTCAAGAATAAAATCTCAAATGACGCCGACAGACTGAACATTGGATTCCAAATCATCTGGAACCCAATGTACTAGCGATACCGCGCCGCTGGCCGGATCAAATGAGGTGAAGGCATGTCCCTGACGAAACGTATATCGTTGGCAGCCATGATTGTCGGCGTGCTAGCGGTTGGCGGAGCGTATCGCTACGTGACCTCGGGCGGACTGATCGCGAGGCAGGTGCCCGGTCCGCTAGAAACATCCGCGACGCGCTGGGCCTTGAATGTAAGCGATCCCGCTGAGACGAAAAACCGGAAAATCCATTAAGAGTGACGGACGCGACAATCACGGCCGCTCAAGCAATCTACAGACAGAAATCGGACAGGTTTGATGTACGTTCGGCGGACTAGGCCGGGACGGAGATTCGCGCCGCGCTTGGGTGTGGTGCAGCGGGAATCTGCGGACTACTTGTAGGGTGGCCGCCATCGCGTAGCATGCCGGAGTTTTTTGGGGTGGGATTTGGTGTCGTTGGCGAGGCGCTCTGGCGCAGCGGCGTCACTCACTTCGTCCACCCGAACTCCCGTAGAATCTCGTGGTTGCAAATCCCCTCGCCACGCGCAAGCGAGGCGCGGGAGCGATCCAGGGCTGTGGCAGTCTCCGCAGTGATCTCTTCTTCTTCGACGATCATTTCCGCGAGCGAAACGGGGAGCGGTGTCGACTCTGTGGCTAAAACTTCGGGAGTCTGCGCGACGGTATTGAATTGCGCAGAACCAAGCCGGTCCAGCAGTCGATGAGCATGTTTTCTATCCATGGTCTTTCCCGTCCCCAGGCGCGCCGTGTGGGCTTGGACGTCACAGCGGGTCCGGTTCTGGCCGCTTGAGTTGACCCTCGCCGCGAAGGATACAAGGAGTTTGCTTCGGAAGTACCTACTTTCGCCTCAAACGCTGTTGGGGTTGCGGTTCTTCGGCCAGCCAGCGCGGTGCCTGCAAGGGGGATCGGAGCCCGAGTTAGGGCTTGTGTTGCATTCTTCTACACAAATGCTGTTGTCATGTCCTCGTTTCGCCGCAAGCCGCCACGCCATAGTGATTGCCGCGTTCCGATGCGAGAAAGTAGAACGGATTGATCGCGCGCTCATGTGCCCCAGCGGGGGCCTCTCGTTTACGCCGATCCACAAAAAAGTTCTACCAGTAAATTTTCAGGCCCAACTGAAACTGCCGCGCTTCCAGCGCCGACGTGTAGGCCAGCGGCGTCGATGCGCTTGCCCGTGTCGCCACGATCGGATTCGGTAGTGTCGCGGGCGATACATCACCCACAATGTTGTTCACCGTCCGAAAATTGGTTCGATTGAACAGATTGAAGCCCTCGGCCAATATCTCCACAGCCTGATTCTCACGCCGCCCCACGTGAAAACGCCGCGAGAGGCGCAAATCCGCGCTCGCATAATCCGGGCCCTGTCCCACGTTTCGTCCCAGCGTCGCCGGCCGCTTGTTGTTCACATAGGTATCGCCCTGGTTATCGACACCCGTCAGCACGTTGAACGGCCGCCACGAGCTGTAAATGAAAATCGGCGCGACGCTCCAGTCCTTCCACAACGCCCGCTTGGCCTGCGACTGGTAGACCGCATGAAACACCGTCCGGTGTTTTTGATGGAACGACGACAGCGCCCGCTCCGCTCGGAAGTTCAATTGGTCCTGCGGCGAGTAGTCGCTATTGAAGTCCGTCGATTCGTCCATTGCCTTTGAAAAGGTCTGACTGAAGTTAAAGCTGAACCCGTGCGAGAAGCGGCGCGACACTTGTAGAATCCCTGCGTGATAGAAAGAGTTCGCGTCTGAAATCGCGTTATTCACCTGCAGGAGCAGCGGATTGGGCCGCACAAAAGTTGGACGCCCATCGGGTAAGCGCTGCCCGGAGTACGCCACGTTGCGCCCTGTATTGCGCGGGAGGTGCGCCGCACGATTGAAGTTGTAGCCCAGCGATACCGCAAAACCGCCAACCTGCCGCTCCACCTCAAAGCTCGCCTGATGCGCCCACGGATTTTGGAAGTCGCGCTCGATGCCAAACACCACGCTCCCGGGCAGATTGGGACCCACGCGCACGCCAAACTGCGCCAGATCTGCTTCGCTAATCTGCCGCTTGCCAATCACACCCTGCGCCGTCAAGGTCTGAAATACCGTCGCCGACGTCACAAACTGCTGCGTGCGTGGGTCCCGGAAAATCGCGCTCGAAGGCGTCAGTAAGACCTGATTGATGTACTTGCCCGAAAGCGGTTCGGCGACGCCCGCCACTTGGCCGTTGACAGCCGCATAGTACAAGCCATAACCACCGCGCACCACCGTCTTCTGCGAGCTTCCCGGAGCCCACGCAAATCCCACGCGCGGCCCGATGTTGTTGTAGTCCCGCGGTACGATCGGATTGTGCCGCTCAAGCTCATAGCGCAACCCGCCATTCAAAGTAAGCTGCGAATTCACTCTCCAGGTATCCTGGACGAATAAGTTGTAGCGAGTGGTGGTAATTCGATAATTGGGATTGCCGAATCCCTGCTGATATAACTCCGGGATGCCAAGTGAGTAACTCTGCAGCGCTGTAATCGGCTGACTTAGCACCGGGATCAAGCGCTGCTGCCCCGCCCCTGCCAGCACACCGGCAAGAATCGTTGCAATATTTGGATCCCCTGTAGCGCTCTGCAAGACCAACGCAAGCGGAATCCGCGAGCCAAAGGTGAAGCGTCCGCCCAGAAAGGTGTCAGATTGCTGCCCCACCCGGACCGGATTGATGTCCCAGCCCACTCTTGTCCAAATTAGCGATTGAAGGGTGGTGACGGCGCGGGGGAGCGAGAGGGCGAGTGGAGGTAGGGCGAAAGCGGTGACACTGCGCTAGGTTGGAAGCTGAGTTCCGGCAAGAACGAGCAACCAATCCAGCGAG
>JBBRBI010000014.1:0-82252 GCA_038206015.1 Bryobacterales bacterium
CAGCCGCAGTCCATTGGTCAAGACCAGCGTGAATCCACTGCCGGGCTTCGTCGGCGCGGCTTCCTGGACCACTCGCACCGGAACCAGCTTTTGCTGCGAATGGTGAGCGTCGCGCCGCAAGTAATAATCCAGCGTCGTCACCGGTATGCCCTGTTTACGACAGAACTCAGCCCGTGTCTGCCCGCTCGCTCGGTATGCCGCTGCAACCCCAATCCCAACCTTCGCCTCTCGCCCAAATTTCATACCCTCAGCAAATCATAAATTAGACGGCTAAGAAAGATGGGATGCTCGCACGCTTACGATCGACTCGACCACTCCGGCAAAGTTCTCCAACCAAGCGCCTTCGGTAATCGCGAATGATCAGGCGGCGGAATCGAGACGGGAGACGGACACCCGGACCCGGTAGCCCAATGCGCTCACCAGGCGGATCAGCAAATCACTGGACACGTTATCGAGATTGCCGTTCAAGATCGACGTAACTCTGGTTCGGGAAGAACCGGCACGCTGAGCCACTTCAGCATGCGTGAGGGATTCATCACGAACAATCTGCCTCAGCCGTCTCAGCAGAGCATGTTGCACTTGCCATTCGTGCGATTCCGTGCCGCTGAGCCCGAGCGTACGAGCCAAGGCTTCTGGCGTTCTTGCGACCACTGGTTTAGTCTTGGTCATCTTGCATCTCCTTCAAGCGCTTTCTGCCCAATTCGATTTCTGCGAGGGGAGTCTGACGCGTCTTCTTCACGAACGCATGAATCACCAGAATGCCCTTGCTACTCGCGGTGACGTAAAAGGTTCGGTATTGGCCATCTTCGCTGTGCAGCCGCCATTCAGAGACACCCGGAGCGACCGACGGCATCGGCCTCACGAGCGGCATTCCTGGCTGCTCGCCAGCCTGAATCAGGTACAAAGCCTTTCCCAATCGATCACGAAGCTCCCGGGGGAATGTTCGAATCGCGTCACGGGCTTTGGGTGAAATACAATCGACCGCACAACGTGAGTGTATCAAAACCGGGACATAGCGTTGGACTCAGCGTACTCAACTCATCGTACTCATCGAAAGGAGCTTAGACCGGCACGCCGGCGAGACGGGCGATGGCGAGGGCGTTGGTTTCGTCCGAGACGCCGGGCTTGAGGAGATAGTCGAAGTCGAGCGGATCACCGTTGCCTCGGGAGCCGATGTGGACGTTGGCACCGTGGAAGGCTGAGATCTCAGCAATTTCAGCAAGGGCGAGATCGTGGGTGGAAAGCGCGCCCACTGCGCCGTTAGCGATGAGAGTGCGTACGACGGCTTCGGCGGCGACGCGGCGGTCGCGCGAGTTGGTGCCGGAGAAGATTTCGTCGATCAAGAAGAGAACAGGGGGCTGGGCGGCACTGAGATCGAGGATCTGACGGAGCTTGTCCATTTCGGCCATGAAGCGGGACTTGCCTTCGGCGAGGGAGTCCACTACAGATAGGGAGGCGCAGATGGTGAGCGGCGACAGGAGGAGCGAGCGGGCACGGACTGGGGCGCCAGCCAGGGCGAGGACGGCGTTGACTCCGATGGAGCGCAGCAGGGTGCTCTTGCCGGACATGTTGGAGCCGCTGACGAGATAGAAGCGAAGGTCAGCACCGAGGTGGACGTTGTTGGTTACGCAACTCTCTGCGGTGAGGAGGGGGTGGCCGAGAGCTTCGGCTCGATAGACGGGAGATCCGGGAGGGGCGAGGGTGGGAAAGCTGTTATCCGGATTCTCGTAGGCGTAGGTAGCCAGGGCATTGAGGGCTTCGTACTCGGCCCAGGCCGTGATGCAGCTTTGGAGGCTGTGGGAGGCGCGCCATTGCTCGATCGCCATGCAGAGCTGGGTGGCAGTGAGGAGCAACAGAGAGGGGCCGTAGAACCATTCTTTGTCGCGTTCGTTGAGAGCGCCGAGGTAGCGTTCGAGGCGACGGAGGGCTTTGGATTGATCGCGTACGGCGGCGGAGAGGGCCTGGAGCTTGGGGCTATCGAATTGGTGGGTTTCGAGGAAGTGGACACCGTCACGGAGGACGGCGATTTCGACGGCGAGGTGGCGGAGTTGACCGATCATCGCTTTGACCGGCTCGTGATAGAGGGCACCGATGGCAAAGTTGAGGCCGAGGATGGGGAGCGCCACTTCCACCGTCACGCGCCAGTGGATGAGCGTGGATAGGGTGCCCAGGGCGAGGATGGCGACGAGAGCAGAGGAGGCGAGGGCGAGGTATTGGATGGCCTTGACGAAGACAAAGGGCGGGGCGGCGGCCCATTCGTCGAAGGTTTCGTGTCGAGATTCGGAGAAGTCGAATTTGCCGAGGAGGGCGACGGCTTCGCGGAGATCGACGCGGTCGCGGAGCTCTTGGACGGCGGATTGGCGGGCGAGGATTTCTTGCTCGGTGGGGAGTTGCAGGAGGTAATCGGCGAGGCCGCGGCGGCCGATGGAGGTGCGGGCGGTGCAGAGAAGTTGGAAGAGGGAACCGTGGCCGAGGATGTTGAGGTCTGTGGCATAGGAGTGGGCGGACTCGAGGCAGTCTTCTCCGTCGGGGCCGGAGCCGGACCATTCGCCGTTCACGCGCTGGAGGGCGCGCTCGTAGAGGCGGCGGAGGCGCCAGAAGCGGTCTTCGGATGCTTTGTGGTGGCGGAGGCGGAGGCCCTGAGAGATGGCGAGGGCGACGGCAGCCAGGACGAAGAGGGGCGAGGATTGGTCGCGAAAGGCGAAGAAGGCGGCGGTGGGAATTAGCAGGAGCGCGACGCCGAAGAGGAGCATCGAGAGGATGGACTGGGAGCGGGCTTCGTCGAGACTGGATTGCAATTGCGCACGGCGGGATTCGTATTGCGCGGAGAGATCGGGGGCGGACATGTCATTTCAGCATAGAGTGCTGCTGAGGTGGGCGCGTGGAGCAGTATCGGCATTGAGGGCCGGATGGGATGCGGAGGGGCGAGTGGAGGGTTCGGCTTTGACCGTCGCGATGCCCCCGAAGGGGACGGAGGTGAACGTCCCCTTCGGGGGGGCGTGCGGCGTCAGGCTTGATCGTAGTCGACGGGGTCCGTACCGAGACTGGTGCGCAGAGCGTTCAAGACACTCAACACGTCGATGGCTTCCTGAAAGAGCGCGCCGTACAGGGGCGGCAGATAGCCGAAGGCCGCAGCAATCATCCCCACGACACTGAGACTGAGGCCGCCGACCGTAGATTGAAGGGCGATGCGGCGCAGGCGGCTTCCTAGATGCAAGAGTTCGTCGATCTTGCCGAGGGAGGGTTCGAGGATCACGGCACTGGCCGCCTCACTGGTGACGTTGGAAGCACCGCCGAAGGCGACGCCGACCGTAGCCGCAGCAAGAGCCGGAGCGTCGTTGATTCCATCGCCGACATAGAGAGTGGGACCGGCTTTGTTGGCCTCGTGCAGGAATGCGAGCTTTTGCTCGGGGGTCTGATTGGCCAAGACTTCGCCGATGCCGACCTGTTTGCCAAGTTGCTCGGCGGGGGCGGCTTGGTCGCCGGTGAGCAAGACAGTTCGAACGGCGCTGTGGCGAGGGCCGAGGTGCTGGAGAAAGAGGCGAGTGTCGCTGCGGGGAGCATCGAAGAACTGAAAGGTGGCCGCGAGCTTGCCATTCTTTTCAAGGATGCATTCCAGACTGCCTGGCGGAAGCGGCGGCAGGGGGTCTGCGCCCTGATAGCTTTTGCGCCCGATGACACAGAAGTGGTCGGGGCCAATGCGGGCAGTCATGCCTTGGCCGGCGTGCTCGTTGACTTCGTCGGCATCGAGCAGGGTGAGGCCAGCTTGCTCCGCTCCAGCGAGTAGGGGCGCGGCGAGTGGGTGTTTGGAGTAACGTTCGAGACTGGCGATGGCGGCGAGGGCTTCATTTGGATCGACGCCGGTGGCCGGGATGATGCTGACGAGTTGGGCTTTGCCTCGGGTGAGGGTGCCGGTCTTGTCGAAGATGAAAGTTTTGATCTCAGAGATGCGCTCGAGAATGGCTGGATCGCGAATAATGATGCCTTGCCGGGCGGCGCGCGAAATCGTTCCGATGAGGGCGACGGGGATCGCGATCAGAAGTGGGCAAGGCGTGGCGACGACGACGACGGCGAGGAAGCGCTGCCAATCGTGACTGAGCCAGCCAGCGAGCGCGGCGATGAGGAGGGCGGCGGGGGAGTACCAAGCGCCGAGTTGGTCTGCGAGGCGGCGGATGCGCGGACGCTTGAGTTCGCTCTCTTTCATGACGCCCATGATCTGGGCGTAGCGCGAATCCTGAGGGCGGCGCAGGACCTGGACTTCGAGGAGCGTGGGTCCGTTTTTAGCTCCCGAGATGACTTGGACTCCGGGAGCCTTCTTGACGTCGTAGGGTTCTCCGGTGAGGAAACTCTCATCCATGCGGCCCTGTCCGAGGACGACGACCGCGTCGGCTGGCGAGATCTCGTGCGGCAGGATGAGCAGATGATCGCCGACCTGGATGGCATCGAGCTTTACGTCCTCCTGCGTGTTGTTAACGACGCGGTGCGCGAGGGTGGGGACGCGCTCTGCAAGTGCGCTGAGAGCGGAGGAAGCGCGGCGGACGGCATAACTTTCAAGGATGCCGCCACCGACGAGCATCACGACGATGATCAGCGCGACGATGTATTGGCCGGTGAGGATTCCGGTGATGATCGAAACTCCGGCGATGAGGTCAGTTGCCCAGTTGCCGGCAACTAACTCGCGACCGATACGCCAGAGCACCGGGGCCGAGGCGAGGACAGTCAGAGAAAGCCAGAGTGAGTCTTGCGTCACAGAGTTAGAGTAATGGTACATGCTCTCTCGTTACACGCGCGGCTATGAGCGCAGGGGTTTGGCGCGGGATGCGGCACTGTACCCGCCGCCTGGCCAGCTTGTCGATATTGGCGGGCGGATTTTGCATGTGCAAAAACAGGGCGAGGGGGCGGCAACTGTGGTGTTGGAGGCGGGCCTCGCAGCCACCAGCTTGAGCTGGAAGCTGGTAGATAAGGCGATGGCGGAGTTTGCCACCGTCTACTCGTATGACAGGGCGGGCCTGGGATGGTCGCCTTACAACGCGCGACCGAAAATCGCACGAGACCTGGTGGAAGAGATGCGCCTGGCGATGGCGGCGGCCGGGGCTGCGACGCCGCGGATCGTGGTTGGACATAGCTTTGGCGGGATGCTGATGCGCATGTATGCCGCGATGTATCCCGAAGAGGTTTCGGGCGTCGTGTTGGTGGATGCGCTGAGCCCCGAAGAGTGGTTCCCGTTGACCGAGCAACGTACGATCACGCTGCGCCGGGCGGCTCAACTCGCGAGCCGGGGCGCTTGGCTGGCGGAGCATGGGGTGGTGCGTTACGCCCTGACGGCAGTTGAACGCGGCAGGTGGCTGGTGCCGAAGCTGCTGAGTTTGTTTAGCGGGGCCGGAGGGATGGGGGTTGCGCAGCGCATTACAGGGCCGATCGAGAAGCTTCCCATCGACGTTCGGCTGCGGGTGAAGGCGCATTGGTCGCGTTCCACTTCGTTTCGCACAATGACCGAATACCTGGCAGATTTGCCAGCGTCGTCGGCGCAGGCGCAACTGTGTCCGGACTTGGGGGACAAGCCGCTGATTGTAGTTTCAGCGGAACATGGCCAACCAGGGCATCCGGGGCAGCAAGCGAAACTGGCAAAGTTGTCGAGGCGAGGGGACTTTCGGATGATTGCAGGGACTGGGCATTGGCTGATGCTGGATGCGCCAGAGGCTGTCATTGAGGCCGTTCGCGATATGACAATTGCATTATCCTAGTAGACAATGCGCTTCATTTCGTTTTTACTGATTGGGCTATCCCTATTGGCCCAAAAGAAGACTGTGGACATGTGGCCGGGTGCTCAGTACGACCCCGCGATCCCAACGGTAAAGAAGACTCTGGGCTTTGAGATTGGCGAACGTATCGCTTCGCACGCCAACTTGATGAAGTACTTTGAGGCACTGGCGGCGGCACAGCCAAATCGCGTGCGCCTGGTCGAGTATGCCAAGAGCTGGGAAGGGCGGAAGTTGATCGTGGCCATGGTGGGGAGCGAGGCGAATATCAAGCGGCTGCCGGAGATTCAGGCGGGAATCAAGAAACTGGCCGATCCGCGCAAAACAAACGACGCAGAGGCGGCTCGGCTAATTGGCACGCTACCGGCGGTAGTGATGTTGGCCTATGGCGTACACGGAAATGAAATTTCCAGCCCCGACGCGGCGATGATGACCGCGTATCACTTGTTGGCGAGTAAGAACGATAAGAGCATTGAGTCTATCCTGGCGAACACGATTGTGATGTTTGACCCGATCCAGAACCCTGATGGGCGCGAGCGCTTCATCCATAACTTTGAGATCGCCGAGGGGCTGGAAGCGTCGGCGAACCCGATGGCTGCGGAACACGCGGAGCCCTGGCCGGGCGGGCGCACCAACCACTACATGTTTGACATGAATCGCGACTGGTTTGCGATGACGCAGCCGGAGACGCGCGGCCGCATCAAAACACTGCTGGACTGGTACCCGCTGGTGTTTGTCGACTTACACGAGATGGGTGGCGATTCGACTTACTACTTTACGCCGGAAGCGGTGCCCTACAACCCGCACATCGTAAAGAACCAGCGCGAGATGCTGATCGCTTTCGGGAAGAACGATGCCAAGTATTTCGATCAGTTTGGCTTCCGCTATTTTACGCGCGAAGTCTATGACGCGTTCTACCCTGGCTATGGTGCGAGCTGGCCGATTTATTATGGCGGCATCGCGATGACCTATGAAAACGCCAGTTCACGCGGCCTGCTGTGGGAAAAGACCGACGGGACCGTGTTCAGCTTTGCACAGAGTGTACAGAAGCACTTTGTCGCTGGCGTTGCCACTTGCGAAACAGCGGCACAGAATCGGAAGAGCCTGCTCGAGAATTTCTACAGCTATCGCAAGACGGCCATTGAAGAGGGCAAGACGGAAGCCGGCAAGGAATACGTGTTAATTCGCAAGGGCGACCCGACAGCGGCAGACAAGTTGGCTGACTTACTGGTGGCACAGGGGATTGAAGTACGCAAGTCGAAGGATGCCTTTCAGGTGGAAGGCGTGACGGCGCCATCGGGTTCTTACCTGATTAGTGCGGCGCAGCCCATGAAGCGGATGATTCGGACCCTGCTGGACCCTGACACGAAGCTGGAAGATGATTTTCTGAAAGAGCAGGAGCGTCGGCGCAAGAAGAAGCAGCGCGATGAAATTTATGATGTTACGGGTTGGAGTATGCCGATCCAGTTCAACGTTCAACAGGTGATTTCGAAGAGTTTTTTGAGCGTGCCGGGCGAGCCCGTGCTGGCGGGAAAGATGCCGGAAGGCAAGCTGGAGGGCGGTAAAGCGAGTGTCGCGTATCTGATTCCGTGGGGCACACAGGCGAGCGGCCGGTTCCTGGCTGAGGCGTTCAAGTCGAATTTGAAGATCGTAAGTGCGGGAAAGGCATTTGCGCAGGGTACGCGGAAGTATCCGAATGGGACGCTGATCCTGCAAGTGAAGGACAACCCGGAGACGGTACACGATACGGTGGCGAAGTTAGTTGTAACAACGGGTGCCGATGTGGTGGCCGTGAATTCCAGCTGGGTGGATGATGGCCCGAACTTTGGCAGTAACTTGAACTTCAACCTGAAGAAGCCGAACATCGCGATCTTGTGGGATGCACCAGTTTCAGGGGCGAGCGCCGGGGCGACCGCTTATGTTCTGGAGAGGCAGTATGGTTACCCGGTGACGCGAATTCGTGTGCGTAGTCTGAGTGCGGCAGACCTCAGTAAGTTCCAGGTGCTGATTGTGCCGGAGAGCCAGGGCGCGGGATTGGCCACTGAGTTGGGTGGAGGATTGAAGCGGGTGAAGGATTGGGTGGCGGCCGGCGGCGTTTTGGTTGGAGTTGGAAATGCGACGGCGTTTCTGACGAGCGCGGCAGTCGGGTTGTTGCCGATTCAACAGGAGTTACTGGCGAAGGAGACGCCGGCGGCGGCAGGGTCTGGGCCCGTTTCAGAAGCGGGCGGACGACGTGGGGCGACCGGGGCTGCGCCGACGGCTGCGGCAACTGCTGTGCCGGTCGCCGATGGAGGTCCAATTGCTGGCAAGATATTCACCAAGGAAGAGGATTATTTCAAAGCAATCCAGAGTGATCGCGAGATGCCAGACGATGTTGCCGGAGTGCTTTGCAAGGCGAAGGTAGATACCGAGACGTGGATTGGCGCCGGGAGTCAGGAGTATGTGAATGCTCTGGTAAATGGCCGTGCGATTTACACGCCGATCAAGATTGATCGCGGTGTGAATGCGGCTGTCTATGCGGGGCCAGGAGATCTATTGCAGAGCGGCTATATGTGGGAAGAGAACAAGAAGCAGCTTTCGTATAAGCCGCTGGTGGTGGTGGGTCGGGAAGGGCGGGGGCTGGTGGTGGCTTTTACCGCAGACCCGAACTATCGCGCGTATATGGATGGCTTGAACATTCTGTTTTTGAATGCTGTGTTGAGGGGGCCGGGGGTGGCGCGCTAGAGGGAGGCGCGCCAGCGGACAAGCGCTTCCTTGAGGCGCGCTTCCAGCCAAGGCTGAAAACGCTCGAGGACTTGCTCAGGCGTTTGGAGGTAGTTCATTTTAAAGGGTTCGGATTCGGGCGGGATCTGGTTAACGACTTGATAAACATCCACAAAACCGCTGTCCGCTTGGGCTTCGCCCACAAAAAGGTACAGGCAGTCCAATGTTCCGGGGGAGGAAATATTAAACGTCCATCCGCCTCGGATTCGAAGGGACCTAGCCTGCAGCCAAGCGGCCAATACGGGAGACTGCCCTACTGTCCCATCAGAACTACTTCTAAATTCGGAACGCCCAGAGAAGGAAACTGCGATTTTGGATGCGACCTGTCGTGTTTCCAGCTCAATGGCCTTAGAAACTGCATCAATGAGGCTGAGGACGGTCGCCGGAGTCGCGGGCCGTATGGCCACGCGTTGATCGAACGAAGCGGCGGCACCTGATATCAGCTCGTCTATCGAGTCAGCGGGATCGAGTTGGTTGAATTGAGCGAGCACGGATTCGAGGATCTTGCGTTGTGAGTTGACGATAAAAGCGGCAAGGGGCTCTAAGTCGCCGCCGTCGGCAATTTCAAGCACATTGATATAGGATGATTTTTCTTCGCGGTCGACTACTAGAGGGAAGATATTGGCCGCGATCAAGGGCATTGAAGCCAAGGCTCGCGCGACCCTTCCATTGCCATCGGGGAAGGGGTGGATTTGGGTAAAGCGATGATGGAGCCAAGCTGCCTGAATCGCCGGCGGCACGCCAGCATCGCGGTGAGCGAGGTGCATCTTAACTAGCTGGTCCATCTCACTCGGAACGTGGATCGGGGGACAGTATTCGTGATCGAGGCCATCGGCCCGCTTGACTGAATTGGGCTGGGTTTTGTAAACGCCGCCCTCGAGCGGCACCTCGAAGAGCTCGCCTCGGGCGTCGCGACCGACATAGGTCTTTTGGTTGCGCACCAATGAAGCGTGAAGCTCTTTGATGAAGCCTTCGGTAAGTGGGCGCTCACCTTTGACTGCGCTGAATATGACATCCAAGGCGTCGACGTGATCCTGGATCAGGGCGACGGTGCGGTCTGGGTTGAGATTGGTTTCGTCGGGGGAAACCAAACTAGGATTGAGACCATGAAGAATGAGCGACTCGGTCGCACCACGAGAGATCTTGTAGAGATCCTCGAGGACTCCGGTCTCGATGGCCCAACGTCGATTTACTTGCTGGCGGAGCAGTTCTGTTAGTTCCGCAGTTCGTGTGGCAGCACGCCGGTTCTGCCAGATCTGTCGGATCTCCTCCACACCAAGACTCAGCGATTTGAGAAGTTGCGGCGGAATGTCTTTGATCGGTCGCCATTGGTGAAAGCTGCCCATACCACTTGATTATAGAAGAGGGGCTGAAGGAGAGTTCACAAATAGGGCCCTCGCCCTAGCTCCACGTGGGCCTGAGTACCGTAGTTCTCAGGCCATTCGCACTCACTCCACTCTTTTCTTCGATATTCATTCAAGCTTGCCGGATTGGTACCGATCAGTACAACATCCATGCAGCGAGCCTTTTGTTTCCCCTTGGCGTTTATCGCCTTTCTGTCCATTGCAAGTCTCAGTCGGGCATCCAGCCTTGAGGTGAATTTGAAGCGGGATGTTCAGGCGGCAAAGGCAATCGTGATGGGCACGGTGGAGCGGACGAACAGCTACTACGGAGGGGATGGGGAGATTTACACGGATGTAACTCTGCGGGTTTCGGCAAATCTCAAGGATGGATTTGGTGGACCGGATTCAATCACGTTTACGTCGCCAGGTGGAGAGGTTGGCGACGTGGGGGTTCTGTTTACAACAGCGCCCCGGTTCTCGGAGGGGGAGCCGGTGATGGTTTTCCTGGAGGAAACCGTCGCTGGCTCACCTGCTGGCTTAGCATTAAGGGCCACGGCGAAGTACTTGATCAACCTGGACCGAGTGCCAGAATTGGGGATTTCTCCATTGGAGTTGATGTTGGAGGTTGGGCGCGAGGCAGGCGAGGCCGGAGTTCGGGTTCGTGACAATGAGTGGCGGCGGGGGGCTGAGTTTCTGGCTCAGAACTACGCGGTAAAGGATATGTCGACGCAACTGGCTACTGCAGCCGTCTGTTACAAGCTGATGGGGCCGAAGTGGGCGGCCAAGATGGCGAGTTACAAGCTGGATACTACGCTTCCGGCTGGTTTCGGACCGGCTGTAAGTGCAGCTGCAGGTACGTGGTCTGAGGGTACATCGCCCTATAAGTTTGCGTTTGACGGATCAAGCGCGAATGTGGTGAACTTTGCTCCGATTACGACGGCAGGAGTGCTTGCTTCTACGCGGGTGGCCTATCAGCCTTCGACTAATACGATCGTCAGCTTTACATTAACTTTCAATAGTAACTACAGCTGGTCTACGGGTGGGGAGCCGACGAAGTTTGATGTGCAGGGGATTGGCACGCATGAACTGGGCCACGCGATGGGCCTGGATCACCCTTCGGACGCAAGTTGCTCAGAGCAAACAATGTGGGCGTCTGCGGCAGCCGGGGAGACGAAAAAGCGGACGCTTGAGACGGGTGACAGAGAGGGCGAAGTGATGCTTTATGGCGGCACGCTGCCGGTGAACCCCAATCCAACGACGCCACCTGTAATCGTTCCGAGCTTCACCTATGTTTATCTGTTTGCTCGACCAACACTGAACAGGTCTTTTCAGTTGGCAGTGATTGGGAAGGACTTTGACATCAAGACATTGCAGTTCATCTTCAAGGGACCGGGGTGCCCGGCAATCGGATGTATCCTGGCGACTAACACCTTGCAGCAATTAGCGGTAACACAGGCCATTGGTACTTTTACGGTGACGGTGGCGGGAAATTACACGTTGAACCTTCGCAATGGGGTCAGTGGAGCGCTGTCGCCAACGACGGCTAAGTTCTCAGTAAACCCGCCTTCAATCAAATAAGTGGCCGAGCTTGGCTCGCTTCACTTCGAGATACTCGCGTGAGTGTTCGCTGCTTGGAGCTATGCTCGGCATTCGTTCGACGATCACCCCGGCGCTTTCGAGGGCCGCTATTTTGTCTGGATTATTGGACATCAGACGGACAGATTGAATGTCGAAATAGCGGCAGATGGCAGCGGGGAGGCGGTAATCGCGGGAATCGACTTCGAGACCCAGAGCCTGGTTTGCTTCGACGGTGTCGGCACCCTCGTCCTGTAACTGGTAGGCACGGAGCTTGTTGATAATGCCAATCCCCCGCCCTTCTTTCATTTCGTACACAACCAAGCCGCGGCCGACCTCGCCAATCGCCTGGAGGGCCATTTCGAGTTGTTGCCGACAATCGCAACGCAGGCTGTGGAAGACATCGCCGGTAAGGCACTGCGAGTGGATGCGCAGGAGAGGCGGCGGGGCGTCGTCGAGCTTACCCAGGGTCACCGCTACGGCCTCTTCGCGCTGCTCACCGACGCCCCACTCAAAGGCGTGGATGCGAAAGTGGCCAAACTCGGTGGGGAAATCCGCGTCGGCGGCATGAACTAGATTCATAATGGAAGGGATCTCTTCATTATGGTCGAACCGGCGTTCGTCCTGCTTCTTTTCAATCTCGGTGTCGCAGCAGCACTGGCTTCAGTGCTTTCGCGCATCCACGCTTTTCAGCGGATGCTATTGCGCGAAGAGAGATCGCTCACACAACGCCTGGAGATGGCGCTCGCCTTTGGTGCAATTTTTGGAACGGGCGCAGCGGCGCGGGTTGCCACTGGGTCCTATCAAGCTGCGGATTTAACGCTTGCTGGCGCTTACCTGGCGGGGCTGCTGGGAGGTTACGTCACCGGCATGGTGAGCGGCATTCTGATGGCCCTACCGGCGATGTTTGCCAACGAATTGTTGGCCATGCCGCTGTACGCCGGGATTGGAGTGCTGGGGGGGCTGGTGCGTGACTTTGCCCCGAGCGCAGAAGAAATCTGGCGCTACTCTCCGGTTTTCGACCTGCTGGGAGCGTGGCGGGTCGTTCGAAAGCGCGCGCTTGCCCCATTACTGGCGTATCAGTTGTTGATCACGGCTGGCGTGATTGTGGCTGAGCTGCTGCGCCTTACCAGCCAGTTTCTGTTTAGCTCAAAGATCATCTTTAGCCCGGTGCATCTCGATGACGAGCCGCTGTATCTGTGGGTGGGCGCATTGTGTACAACCTCGATTTTTTGTACGATGCTGCCGATCAAGATCTGGAACACGACTCGCCTGGAGAGTATGCTTTCGCGCCAGCAGCGGCTGATTGCCGAAGCCAGACTGGCTGCATTGACCAGCCAGATCAACCCGCACTTTCTGTTCAATACGTTGAACAGCGTCTCCAGCCTGATCCGGATCGACCAGGATCGGGCACGCGCGATGATCTATAAGCTGTCGAACGTGTTGCGCCGGGCGATGAAGAATACCGATAATTTTATTCCGTTGCGCGACGAGCTTGCTTTCATCGACGATTACTTCTCGATCGAACTGGTGCGGTTCGGGGAGAAGTTGCGATTCGAGCGCGATGTGTCGGCCGAGACCCTGGACATCCTGGTGCCGTCGATGATTTTGCAGCCGTTGATCGAGAATTCGATCAAGCATGGACTGGCGGGCAAGCTGGAAGGAGGCACGATCTGGCTGCGCGCCGCGCTCAATGGCGAGGGGCGCCTGTTGTTGACGGTGGAGGACGATGGCGAGGGGATTCCTGAGGAAAAAATGGAGAATCTCTTTGGCAGCGCCAGTGGGATTGGGGTCTCAAACGTCAAAGAACGGCTTGAAGTTTTGTTTGGCAAGGACTATCGAATGTCAGTGGACAGTCGCCTCGGACAAGGAACTCGAACGGAAATTGAGATTCCGGCCAGCAAGACGGCGCTAACTGGCATACACTAACAGTGATTTGACAAACCTCGAAGGAATCCTCGAGAACTGGCGAACCGAGCGAATTCCGGTAACCATCGCCAATCGCACGAGGCGCATTTATGGCCTGGTTGCTGGCGTTTATCCAGTTTCCAGCTACTTGTTTCACGCCAAGGCGCACAGAATCGCTCTCGACTTTGCAAACATCCAGGACGGCACGAATGTGCTGGAAGTGGCAATCGGGTCGGGGGAAATGTTTTCGCACATCGCCAAGCGGAACGCGAAAGGCCTCAATGTAGGCGTCGACATTTCGCCAGAGATGGCGGCCGTGACGCTAAGGCGGATTCGGCGGGAGCATCCGAAGGTAAATTGCACGATCGAGGCATCTGACGCGCGGGCGATGCCGTTTCGCGATCAGACCTTCGACAGCGTGATGTGTTGTTATCTGCTGGAACTGCTGGCTTCGAATGACATTGTTCGCACCCTGAATGAAGTGAGGCGAGTTCTGAAGCCGGGCGGCACGTTTACGCTGATCATGATCGGCCAGAATCGCGAGTATTTCAATCGGGCCTATCGGGTTGCGTCCAAGCTGGTGCCTGCATTCTGGGGTCAGCAAATGGATCGGCGGGGCTTGGAACTTCTCGAAGCCTGCGGGTTTGAGAACGTGCGGGAACACACAGTCACCCAGACGCTTTACCCTTCGCGGATCGTGCTAGCGCGGCGCCATCCGTAAGGCACCGTCCAGGCGCACCACTTCGCCATTGAGCATACGATTCTGAATCATATGCAGAGCGAGAGAGGCGAATTCTGCCGGATCTCCCAGCCTAGACGGAAACGGAATGGTTGCGGCCAGTTGCTTCATCGCTTCATCGGGCAGGCCTGCCAGCAGCGGCGTTTTGAATAAGCCGGGGGCGATGGCCAGAACTCTGATGCCGAAGCGGGCAAATTCCCGGGCCAGGGGCAGCGTCATCGAGGCAACAGCGCCTTTGGAAGCGGCATAGGCGGCTTGGCCAATCTGGCCATCGTAGGCGGCAACAGAACTGGTATTGATAATGACGCCTCGTTCGCCGTCGGGGCCCGGCTCATTTTTCGCCATCAGCGCGGCTGCCAGGCGATTGACGTTAAAGGTGCCCATGACATTGGTGCGCAGGACGCGTTCAAAGCGATCAAGACTTAAAGGACCGTCTTTGCCCAGGGCCCTCTCGGCGGAGGCGATGCCGGCGCAATGAATGGCGATGTCGAGGCGACCAACTTCATCGAGTGCGGCTAGAACATCGGCTTCATCGCAGACATCGGTACGGCAGAATTGCGTCAATGCCCCGAGTTCGTGCGCCAAGGCGGCGCCCTTGGCCTCGTGGAGGTCGGCGATGACGACGGTACACTTGGCGGCGGCGAGGGCCCTGACACAGGCTTCACCGAGGCCGGAGGCCCCACCGGTGACCAGGGCGGTCTTGCCGACCAGAGTCATCGCTGTTGCCCTACAGTCATCTTAGTGACCCTCGGCCTCTAAGAAGCGTTCTGATTCAATCGCGGCCATGCAACCTGCGCCGGAGGCGGTGATTGCCTGACGGTAGGTGCGATCCTGGACGTCGCCAGCATGGAATACGCCGGCGATGTTGGTGGTTGCGCCGCCGCTGGTGAGGACATAGCCCTCGTCGTCGAGATTGATTTGGCCGACAAAGGGTGTGGTGTTGGGAATGTGGCCGATGGCGACAAAGAAGCCATCGACGGGCTCGTCGTGGATTGCGCCCGTTTTCAGGTTCCGCAGGCGGGCGCCACTGACGACGCCTGTATCGTTGGCGAGCACTTCATCGACAACTGTATTGAGGATCAACTGGATCTTGGGGTTGGCTTTAATGCGATCAATCATGATTTTGGAGGCGCGGAATTCTTCCCGGCGGTGGACCAACATGACATTGGAGAAGCGGGTGAGGAAATTTGCTTCTTCGAGAGCACTGTCGCCGCCGCCGACGACCATGATTTTCAGATTGCGGTAGAAGAAGCCATCGCAGGTGGCGCAGGAACTGACGCCCTTGCCGATGAGGGGCTGCTCGCCAGGAATGCCGAGCCAGCGGGCGCTGGCACCGGTGGCAATGATGAGCGTCGAAGTTTCAATCCAATCCCCGTCGACGTTGAGGCGAAAGGGTCGCTTGGACAAATCAGCTTCGATGACTGTGCCATGGCGGAATTCCGCGCCGAAGCGCTCGGCCTGGAGCTTCATGTTCTCGACGAGCTGCGGCCCGAGAATGCCTTCGGGGAAGCCGGGGAAATTCTCGACCTCTGAGGTGATCGACAATTGGCCTCCGGGCTCGCGCCCCATGAGGATGAGCGGCTTCAAGCCTGCTCGTGCGGAATAAATCGCTGCGGTATTGCCCGCGCAGCCGGACCCGAGAATGACTACATTGTGCATAGAGAAAAAGCCAGGGCCGCTCGGGGAAACCGTGCGGCCCTGACTTCATTTTACAGCTTTGGAGGGAAACTGCTGTTCTACTTCTTTTGACTACTGCTTGCGACGGAGGCGGAGCCCCATCAGCAGGAGGCCGCCAGAGATCAACGCGTAAGTTGAAGGCTCGGGGACGCCCGTGAGGAGGTCGTTGCCGCAGGTGGAACCGGTGAAGTAAGGGGTGATCGAACCGCTGGCGATGCCAGCCAGGAAATTGGCCCAGTCGCTGCCGGCGGTGACGGTGGTGTTGGTGATGGATATCTTCACCGAGAATTCGGCCACGGCGCAGGTGGTGGCGGTACAATCCGTGCCTGAGTAGGTGGGAACCGAGGAGCCAGCCTGGAAGCCAGCAACGGAAGCACCCGAATTGGAGAGCCAGACGAAGTTGTTGGGGTGGTAGTTACCGGCGGGCAACGGGTTAACTGTGGGCTGGAGGGCTTGAGCGTTGACGGCTGAGATGTTGCCAGCTAATTTGTAAAGATCACCCGCATCGACGGTACCGGCACCGATATTCTGTCCGTTGATGGCGTTGGTGCCCCCGTGCGTCAGGAGCGGCACTCCGTACTTGATAACGCCGCTCTGGACGAAGAAGAGGTCCGCAGCAGAGATCGTGATATTGCTCAAGGTGCCTGTGAGGTTATAGGGCGTCAACGAATTGTTGCCGAAATTGAATTTGAGGATCGCCTCGAAAGTGCCGTTGGTGCCGCCCTTGGCATTGTCGACACTGACGCTCTGGATCAGGAAATTCTCTTTGAGCCCGATCAGGTTGGGATCGACGCCGTTGTACCAAGCGTTGTTGTTGTAGACCAGAGGGGTCGCTGAGAGACCCGAGGCCAAGAGGGAGGTGAGTAGTAAGATGCGTTTCATAGAAAAGGTGTTCTCCTTTGTTCTACCTGAGTTTGCACCCTAGGGAAAGACCTTAGCCATACTCTAAGGATAGGTTTAGTACTAGGACCCTATCGGTGGAGGTTCAGCGGGGAGGAATACCCTCAAATGAGGAGGAGTAAGAAATGAGTGGCCCAGGCACAGACATATGCCAACACACCCATGTAGGTAAATTGCAACAACGGCCATTTCCAAGAGCCTGTTTCGCGTCGCACGACGGCTAAAGTAGACATGCACTGAAGGGCGAATGCAAAAAATACGAGGAGGGCAACGGCGGAGGGAAGGTCGAGATCTTTCTTCAGCGCTTCCTGCAAGCCGGTGTCATCATCCTTGCTTTGGATGCCGTAAATCGTGCCCAGCGTGCTTATGATGACTTCGCGAGCGGCGAGAGAGCTGATGAGCCCGACGCCGATCTTCCAGTTGAAGCCGAGCGGCTGGATGGCAGGCTCGATGAATTTCCCCAATTGGCCAGCGTAGCTTTGCTCGATCGGAGTATCGACACCAGCGGTGTGCGGCAAGTGGGCAAGTGTCCACAAAATGACACTAGTGGCGAGAATGACAGTGGACGCGCGCTTCAGAAAAACCTTCGCGCGGTCTAACAATCTATACAAAATGCTGGAAAGGCGCGGGATTCGATATGAAGGAAGCTCAATCCAAAAAGGTGTAGTCTCAGATCGGAAAATCGTACTTTTCAGCGCTAAGGCTGTAAGGCCCGCCGCGACAAAAGCCAAAACATAGAGACCCAACATAACTGCGGCTCGTAGACCAAAGAACTGTCCGAGAAGCGGTTTGTCGGGAATGAAGGCAGCGATGAGCATCGCGTAGACCGGCAGTCGAGCCGAGCAGGTCATCAGGGGGGTGACCAGGATGGTGGCGATACGGTCGCGTTTGTTCTCGATGGTGCGCGTGGACAGGATCGCGGGGATGGCGCAAGCATAACCGCTGAGCAAGGGGATGAAGCTCTTACCCTGAAGGCCGAACTTCGCCATCGTTCGATCGGCAATGACGGCGGCGCGGGCCAGATAGCCGGAGTCTTCGAGCACGGCGATGAAGGCAAACAGGATCATGATCTGCGGCAGGAAGACGACAACACTGCCAACCCCACTCCAGACGCCATCGATGAGCAGCGAGCGGAACCAACTGGCAGGCAACAACATCTCGATCCATGTACCGCTCACCTGAATGCCGGTCTGGAGGAGGTTCATCAGCGGCTTGGCTACGGTGAAGATACTTTGGAAGACGGCCAGCACGACAAGAAGAAAGGTGAGTGGGCCCCAGAAACGGTGGAGGAAGAGCCGGTCGAGCCGGTAGGTCCATTCGGGAGGAGCGGGCTTGGTGTAGCCGGAGGTGGCGGCGATCTCGCCGCTCCAGCGCCGACAACTGGGCAGATTGTTCAGGACCGGCAGTTCGATGCGAGCAGGAGGAGGGATGGTTCTGGCAAGGAATGAGCGGACATCGGCAATCCCCTGGCCGGTTACGGCGCTGATGAGGACAACCGGAGCACCCAGTTTTTCAGCGAGCAGATCCGTGTCGACCGCACCCCCGCGGCGCAAGAGGTCATCGGACATGTTCAGCAAGACGAGGGTCGGGATGCCGAGACTGAGGACCGGGGCGGCCAACATCAATTGGCGGGGCAGGCTGGTGGAATCGAGAATCAGAAGCACTGCGTCGGGCTTGGGCAAGTCGGGCATTTTGCCCTGCAGGACGTCAAAGGTGACCTGCTCATCTTCTGATCGCGGATCGAGTGAATAGACGCCGGGCAAGTCGATCAGGGTGACTTCGCGGATGAGATCGACGCGGGCGGTGCCAATGTGGCGCTCGACGGTAATGCCCGGATAATTGGCGACGCGCTGACGCAAACCTGTTAAATGGTTAAAAAGAGTGGACTTTCCAGTGTTCGGAGGGCCGATGAGCGCAACTAGCTTATGAGCCGCAGGGTTTGCAATGGGCGGGAGAGTGGCACCGGAGTTGTTGTGGCACTGTTCCATTAGCTCTGTTCCATTACGAATGCTCAATTTCGAGAAGAATACCCAGGCAAGTTTCACGGCGCAGCGCGATCTCAGTACCGTCGATACGATAGACTGTAGGGTCGCCAGCAGGAGCAACATGGGCAGCTTCCACTTCACAGCCAGGAATCATCCCCATTTGCATCAAGCGGAGACTGATCTCCTCTGGAAGCGCAAAACGGCCGATGAGAGCTTTTTGGCCTATGCGGAGTTGGGCTAGAGATTTAATGAGGGGACTCACTTGTCAAACTGTTTAAAGTATATCGCGATCGCGGACCAAAACGGTCGCCGCATGATCTATTTAGCCATACTGCTTGTTGCAAGTACTTTGCAAGGGCAGGTTTTGGACAATAATTTTCTGTCCGGGCTATACGGGTTTCGGCAGGTGCTGATCTCGACGAATCCTGCCGGACAGCCGATTGAAATGCGCAGTATGGTGGGCGTGTTCAGCTTTGACGGGCGCGGCAACTATTCGTACAAAGGAACGCGAAACCTGAACAATAACGCGCCGAATGCGGCGGCGGGCGCGGGAAGCTACTCCGTTTCGTCAAGCGGCTTTGTAGCCATGGCGAACCCACTGGACGCAAATTCCACAATGAACCTGCGCTTGGGCAGTGGACTTTTATTAGGGAGCACTACGGACTCATCGGGAAACCTATTTGATCTTCTGGTTGCGATTCCGCTGTCGCCGGTGGCTACATCAAACGCAACGCTAACGGGTGCGTATGCGGGGACCTCCATCGAGTTTCCGAACAGCCTTTTCTTTAACGTGAAGAACAGTTTCATGCGCTTCAATTCCAATGGACTGGGCAGTATGGGTGCGGTGACTGCTTCAGGGCAGACGGTACAGAGTGGCAAGCGGGTTTTACTCCAAGCGATCGTGCCGAGCACGTATAGCATTTCGAGTGACAGTTCCGGGTTGATGATTTTCCCCCCGACAGGCCCGTATACGACAACAAACCAGCTGTTGCTGGGAGATAAGCAAATCTACGTTTCGGCTGGAGGCGACTATGTGATTGGCGGCTCGATATCGCAAGGAGCGCACGACCTGGTATTTGCGATGCGGACACTATCCGGAGCGGCAACGGCCAAGAACTTCAGCGGTCTCTACTTCGGGGCGGGTCTGAAGGTGGAACAATCGCGTCCAACCAGCTTCTCGGGTGCGGTGAACGCACTGGGGACAGGCAAGGCAGTCTGGAGCCGCCGCACGCGGCAGCCGGAGGGCAACAGTGATTTGACGGCGATCAACGATTACACGATCAACCCTGACGGGGTGGGGTCGTTGCTGACAAATCGTTTCGCAATCGGGGTGAACAACAATCTGTTTCTGTCCTGCGGCACCTCGTTTGTCGATTCCGACAACTACGAAGTCATTATCGGAGTGAAGACCCGCGATTTGAGCGGGACAGTCCCGTTCCTGAATCCGGCAGGCGTATTGAATGGCGCGAGCTTTGCGCCGGTGGGCAACCCGATTGCACCTGGGCAGTTTATGGCGTTATTTGGAACGGGGCTGGGACCGGCGACGCCGGCCATAGCAGCGGCACCCTTTCCGCCATCGCTGGGAGAAGTCTCGGTGAGTGTACAAGGGCGGCCAGCGCCACTGTATTTTGTGAGCGCCAACCAGATCAGCGCGCTTGTGCCGTTTGCAACATCAGGGACGACAGCTGAGGTGGTGGTCAAGGTGGGGAACGTGGAGTCGAATCGAGTGATGTTGCCGGTGAGCCGGAGTTCTCCGGGAATCTACTCGAACTCGCAAAATGGGATTGGCTCAGGAGCGATTTTGAAGGCAGACTTCTCGATCGTCACCGTCAGCAATCCAGCAAGGAGGGGAGACACAGTTCTGGTGTATTTGACAGGATTGGGGGCGTTGGAAACGGCGCTAGCCGATGGTACGGCTTCATCGTCAACGGTCTTGAACAGGATCGTGGACTCGGTGAACGTGTATATTGGCGGGATCAAATCGACGGTAACATTTGCTGGTGCCGCACCGGGGTTTGCGGGGCTTTACCAGATCAACGTCCAGATCCCAGCGGCTGCGCCCATAGGGTCGGCAGTGCCGCTGGCGATCGAGACAAATTCGAGTTTCCACGACATGGTGGATATCGCAATATCGCCGACTCCTTAGCGGAAACCAGAGAGTCGATTCAAAACCTAGTTAAAGCTCGCCAAGCCTTCGGCTTCGTCGTCGAAAACCTCAAACACGGTGTAGAGTTTGGTGATTTGCAATAGATCCTTGACGCGCTTGGTGAGGCTCAACAGCTTGAGCTTACCGCCACTATTGGAGACAGTGGTGAAGCCGCTCACAAGTTCGCCAATCCCGGAGCTGTCGATGTAGCTGACTTCTCCCAGGTTCAACAGGATCTTCTTATCGCCCTTGGTTACCAGGTCCTTAATAGTGTCCCGGAATGAGCTGGATCCTTCACCCAGCGTGATGCGGCCCGCCGCATCGATTACGGTGACATCTCCAACCTGACGGGTGGTCATTGTTACGCTCACAGTTAATTCCTCCTTCGGAAAGCCAGAAAATCAAGATTCTTGCAGACGCTTTACTAGCCGGACTAGCGTACCACTTGGAGTTCGAGCGGAATGTTCACACTCGTCCATGAAGGCACGCATCAACAACAAACCCCTACCGGATTGGCGCAGGAGATTCTCCTGAGCCAACGGGTCGGGGACTGTATTTTCATCAAAACCATGGCCCTCGTCGCCGATGGTAACGACGAGGCTATTGGAATTGGCTTCGAGTTTCAAGTAAACTTTTTTTCGTGAATTGTATTGGTTGCCATGGGCGACGGCGTTGACCATACACTCGCGGACAGCCATCGAGATCGAGTTCTGATCGTCCTCGTCAAAGCCGACTTTGCGGGCGAAGTCGATCGCGGCCTGATCGGCCAAGTCCACACTGTCGAGAGTGGAGTCCAGCAACTTTTCCATCGTTTCTTGTTGAAAGGAGGCGGCCATGAGTTCTGCCCGTAGATTCATTAGCTTGTCAGGGAGAGAGTGGGGCTGTCAAGTGGAGAATCAGGGGGTGGTGCCAGCCACTTTCAAAGTTCGTCGCAGCCACTGGACCAGTACCGCCTTGTAGGCATGTTGTTCGGGGTGCTTTTCCCAATTGATCACGCCATGAATTCCGTCCTCTACGGTAAAGAAATCGCAGGGCACGCCAGCTGCCTTAAGTTGTGCAGCAAAGTGCACCGATTGGGCGTAGGGCACGGCTTCGTCCTTGGTCCCGTGGATCAGGAGAAAGGGTGGCGCACCGGGCCGGACGTAATTGGAACCCGAGGCCTCACGCATGAACTTCCGAGATCTCTCGCTCAAATCTGTAACACCCAGAAAAGCAGCGAAGCCCTGAGTGACACTTCCCTTCTCTGCGATCAGCGCCTCAAGATTCAGCCCGCCATAGAACGGCACGACCGCAGCAACGCCGGTATCCGGCCCATGATGGAGTCCGACCAGCGCCACGAGATGGCCACCTGCCGATTCCCCCATCAAGGCAATCCGCTTAGGGTCGATCCGAAACTCTCTGGCATGTTCCTTCACAAATCGGATCGCCTGCTCGACATCCTCAGCCGCCGCCGGATGCCGATACTTGGGCGAGAGTCGATAGTCGATGCTAAACCAGGCCAGGCCACTGCGATCGAGCACCGGGAAAAGGGGCTGAATGAAGGAGGCCTGCTTGGTACCGGCAGACCAGCCTCCGCCATGCACAAGAATCACCGCAGCAAAGGGCCCTGGCCCACTGGGGATGTGGGCATCGAGCTTCAATGCCTCCCCGGCGACGCTGGAGTAAACAATGTCTCTTCTTAGCTCAACGCCAGCGGCAGAGACAGCAGGACACAGACAAAGTGCAAGGAGAATGGATCGCATCTGGTTCAGTTTTATCAGATGGGATGGGCTTGGGCGAGTTTTTCGTTGAGATGAATGCCAAAGCCTGGGCGATCCGGCACCGCGATTGAGCCTTTCTCAAATCGCTCCGGCGGCACAACGAGATCTGAGCGCCAGCCAACCTCACCCCATTGAAGTTCGAGAATCCGGAAGTTGCGCATCCCGGCACAAACCTGCACGCTGGCCGCAGTGGAAACAGGCCCGCTCGGATTATGCGGGGCGACCAATATCTGATCGGCTTGCGCCATCGCCGCAATGTGCGCCATCTCCAGCAACCCGCCGCAGTGCTTTACATCGGGCATGATGACCTGCACGGCCTGATTGCGGCAAAGTGGGGCAAAGCCCTTCATACCGAACAAAATCTCCCCGCCGGCCATCGACTGTTTGATGGAACGGCGAATCTCCAAAGTCTCAGCCGTGCGCTCAGGCGCAACCGGTTCTTCATACCAGGCGAGGTTAAAACGTTCAAGCCGCTCAGCAACACTGCGCGCGAGTGGCACATCAAAGAAACTGTGGCAGTCCACCATCACTTCCACGTCCGCGCCGACAGTGGCACGGATGGCCGCAACACAGGCGATGCCCAAATCGACTGCAGCGGCGATCATCGAGTTGGTCGAACCAGGCTTGGGAAAGCCGTCAAAAGGCGCAGCTTTAACGGCTCGAAATCCGTCGGCGACGGCGCGCCTGGCTGTATCGGCAAAACCTGCCGGGGTGCGCGGAGTGCTTGCGCGATTGATATTTGCATAGACTGGCAGTTTGTCTCGTAGCTTACCGCCGAAGAGGTTGTAAGTCGGCAGATCCAGCGTCTGTCCAGCCAGATCCCAGAGCGCCTGTTCGATTGCACTGTAAGCCGTGGCAACGATCAGCCCGCCCGCAGCGGCGATGGGCTCAGCCTTTTGCCGAAAGGCTTCCACTTCCAGCGGAGATTTACCTTCAATCAGCGTGAAGAACTTTCGCAGATGAGCTTCCATTGCCAAGGCGTCCTGCTTATTTGTCCTGGCGAAGCCAAAGGCATCGGAAGCCTCGCCGAGGCCAGAAAGGCCATGGTCGGTTGTAAGTCGAACCATCAGCCAGACGCTTCGTTCTGTAGCTCGCACGGGGATCAACTCTAATCCAGTTATGCGAAGTTTTGGCGCAGCCTGCAAGTACGATAGCGAGGCTGCAAGGAGGCTCCCCCCCAGAAAGGCCCGCCTGCTGTTTATCGTTGGAATCATCTGAGTAACCTCTCGATGGGGATGCCTTCAGCCTCAAGCTGCCCAATGATGTACTTTGGCACTTGCTCCTTGGCAAAAAGAGCACGCAGCCTTCCGTTAAAGGCCTGGAAGGTCGTCGCGTCGCTAGCCAGGTGCCATGCCGACACGAGGAGCGCGGCGGGGGTGGCGGGGCTGCTATCGAGGCGCCCCTTGAAGGCGAAATGAACACAATCAAAATAGAGCCCGATCGCAGTATGCGGGTCACTTTCGGCATGCAGACCCGCAAGCTGGAACCAGGTATTGAGCGGCGCACCACTGGCGCGCGCGGCACCAAGCGCCGCCTCAAGGCGATTCTCGCGCAGCAGCAAATCGATGTAGAGGTAAGGAGCACGCTCCTGTGCCAGACTCATCGCGCGTTCACTCCATGCCTTGGCCTGATTTGTCTGGGCGGCAGTGGCGATGAGCGCATCGTAGTGATGGATAACCGGGCTTTGCTCAAACAGGTACCAGCGATAGGGGATCGACGCTGATGCCTCGCCTTGCGACTCAAAACGTTTGGCCAGATCTGTGGCAAGCTCTTGACTCGGGTTGCGTTCGTGCGCCCGGCGCACGGCCACCAAGGCGTCCATCGGACGTTGCTGGGCATCGAAAATGCCAGCGATGTTGAGGATCTCAGCGGGTTGCCGGGCAAATGCAATGAGCACGGCAACTTTTTCATCCAAGTCCTCGGTGAGCATGGCCCAATCGAACAACATCTTGCGACGGTTCATGAAGTGCTGCATGTCCCTGCGTTGGCGCGGGACCGGAGCAGCCTGATTGACCACAATTTGAAAGGTCGGTTCGAGAAGTTCGCGGAAGTGGGCCAACCCTGTGGTGCCAAGAAGCTCAGTGTATGAGCTGGGAGCACCTGTGGCAATGGGCCCAAGGGCAGTTTCGCGAAGTGTGAAAATGCGTTGGGCCAGGGTAATTGGTTCGTGGTTACTCAACTGTGCAGCCCGTAGATGCAAAACGGAGAACTCCTTTTGCAAATCGTCGAGGCGCGCAGTCCGCACGGGGACTTGCCAAAGCAGGCGATCGAGCGACTGCATGGCGGTTTCAATCAAATCGAGAACGTCATCGCGGAAGCCGAAGCTCAGACAGGCATCGATCGACTCCAGCAGGAAGAGGGCGGGCTTGACGATTTCGACCGGCTTCAAGGTGCGGCGCAACTTTGTCAAGTCGTTGAATTGATCCACTGCAGCGCGGACGGCGAGGGCGGCATCGGCCGGTGAGCGATGCGTGCCGACGTAGAAATCCAGACGCTGCTTAAAGTCCGTCGAGGCGGCAGCAACGCCGAGAATCCATTCGGCCAACTCATCTCTGGAATGCGCCACTAAGAAGTGTCGCAGATCTTTTTTCCTGGCAGCCACGATTCAACCAGCGTATCTGAAGGCACGTACCCAGCGGGCAAGTAACATTGCCGCAACCAGGGCGAGGCCTGCGCTGAGGCCGATCCAGAGGCCCGCAACGTTGAAGCCCATCGAGAAACAAAGCCAGGCGCCGATCGGCAAGCCAATCAACCAATAGCCAACCAGGCCAGCCACTGCAGGCGCGTGGGTGTCACCAAGGCCACGCAGCGCCCCAGTGGAAACGCTTTGAATGCCGTCAAAGATCTGGAAGGCGGCAGCCCAAAACAGCAGCGGTAGCGCGGCGGCGATGATGCGGGCGTCGGTCGTATAGATGCCCAGGATGAAGCGCGGCAACAGAAACAGCAAGACAGCTGACAAGGTCATGAATCCCGCGCCAACGGCGATGGCCGTGTTGCCGGCAAGACGGGCTTGCGCGCGATCTCCCGCCCCAATCGCATTGCCAACGCGCACTGCAGCGGCACTCGATAAGCCCAGCGGCACCATGTAGGCGAGGGCGGCGTGATTGAGTGTGATCTCGTGAGCCGCCAGCACGATTGGCGGAAATTGCCCGGCCAGCGCCGTCGCAGCCCCAAAGACAGCGATCTCAAGAAAGATATGAACAGCGGCTGGCAGACCCAGCGTAAGCAGAGCGCCCAATCGTTTCCAGTCCGGAGCTTCAGAGCAAAACAATCCTGTGTCCCGCTTTTTCTCTCGAAGGTACAGAACGAAAAACAGGAAGAGCGCAAGGTACACACGAGCGCCGACGGTGGCCCAGGCGGAGCCCACTACGCCCATCCGTGGCGCGCCCAGATTCCCATAAATCAACATCCAATTGAGGGCAAGATTTACGAGGTTGGCGCTCAGCAACGCAACCGTCACGGGGCGCACAATATGGAGGCTCTGCATGTAGCGGCGCTGCGCCGTATAGAACGCGATCGGGAAAACGCTCAGTGCCAGCACAAAAGTGAAGGGGTCGGCAAGATCCATCACGCTGGGATCGATCCCCCAGTGCCGCATGATCGGCACCAGCAGCCACATCGCCCCTAACAACGGCGGCGCGCAAAACAATGCGAGCCAGTAGCCTTGGCGCATCGAGTGATTCGCGTCGTCGATATCTCCGGCACCCACGGCCTGTGCAATCAGCGTATCGAGGCCCAGCAGCAGCCCAATCGCGATCAACCCGACCGTGTGAAAGAGGATGTTGCCGATGGCTACTGCGCCCACCGCCTCTGGCCCCAGGCGTCCCACCATGATCGTGTCGACGACGCCCATCAGCATCCAGCCGAGCTCGGCCAGGATGACGGGAATCGCGAGTTTTAGGAGTGGGCGCAGTTCGGCCCGTAGCGCGCGCATAGGAGGTATTGGGATAATGCCAGACAGTGCCTGAACTTTCATTGTGGCAATACGCCGCCGGTGCCGTGTGCGCCTTCATGGTTGGTGTCGCCAAGACAGGTGTGCCGGGCCTCAGTATCCTGACCGTACCGGTCATGGTGTTGATCGTCGGCGACGCCCGACAATCGGCCGGATGGATGCTGCCGATTCTGTGTTTTGCCGATCTATTCGCGGTGTATTATTGGCGGCGTCACGCAGCGGCGAGTAAGCTGTTTTCGCTTGCCCCGTGGGTGCTGATCGGCATGGCCGCAGGGGCCATTACGCTTTCGCTGCCCGAGCGATCACTGCGACCGATCGTCGGCAGTGTGATCCTCGTGATGTTCTGTCTTTATCTGTGGCGGCGCTATCACGCCACAGACACTACGCCCGCAGCGCATCCGCTGCCCTACGGCATCGCAGCGGGCTTTGCAACCACCGTGGCCAACGCGGCTGGGCCAGTAATGAGCTTGTACCTGCTAAGCAAGCGCCTGCCAAAAGAAGAGTTCGTCGCAACCGGTGCCTGGTTCTTTTTCTTCATTAACCTCATCAAAGTACCGATCTATGTCTGGCAGGGTCTGATCAGCACGCAATCGCTAGCCTTTGGCGTGGCAATGGCACCGGCGGTGTTGGCAGGGGCGTTGGCTGGAAAGTGGGTGGTTGCACGGATCCCACCCAAGGTCTTTGAAGGCACGATCATCCTGCTCACCGCCGTGTCGACGATACTGCTATTCAGGTAATTGCTAGGCCTTCTGGCGCGGCGCAAACTTCAACGACGCCGAGTTCATGCAATAACGCAGACCCGTAGGCTTGGGCCCATCCTCAAACACATGACCGAGGTGCGCGTCGCAGCGGGAACAGAGATTCTCGACTCGGACTCCGTAGCTCGTATCGGTGATGTCTTTCACGTTCTCTCTCGAGATTGGCGCATAGAAGCTGGGCCAGCCAGTACCAGAATCGAACTTCGTACTGGAATCGAATAGCGCTGTATCGCAGCAGACGCAGCGATACAGACCATCGGCATAGTTTTTGTTGAGCTTGCCGGTGAAGGGCCGCTCGGTACCATGCTTCCGGGCAACTTCGAATTCAATAGAAGACAGTGTCTTTTTCCACTCGGCTTCAGGCTTGTCGACTTTCTCAACTTCGACCACTCCGGTCTTCTTGCCAGCAGTATCAAATTCAGCGATCTTCACTTTTTTGGTAACTCCCTTTAGGCCAAGCGCTCCCACTAGTCCGAACAATAATTCGCGGCGGTTCGTATGCAACATGACTACTTCCTCTTCCTGACGCAACCCGGGAATTGCTTCTTCAGCTTTTCCACCTTGGGGTCACTGACGTTGACGATGTAAGGATTCTGCCGGTTCTGAACTGCATAATTCTGGTGGTAACCTTCGGCAGTATAAAACTTTTCGAGAGGCCCGACTTTGGTCACAATTGGATCTTTCAGCACGTGGGCTGCACCCAATTGCGCGATATAGGCTTCAGCGATTTTCTTTTGTTCGGCGTCGATGTAGAAGATCTCGCTGCGATATTGGGGACCACGATCGGCACCTTGGCGATTCAGCGTGGTCGGATCATGCGCCACTGCAAAAAAGATCTTCAGCAACTGGCCATAGGTCACTTTGGATGGGTCGTAGGTGATCAGGATCGCCTCGGCGTGCCCCGTTTGCCCCGTGGAAACGATGTCGTACTTGGCCGTTTCTTTGGTGCCACCGGCGTAGCCTGAGATGACGTCGTCGACGCCCTCCATAATTTCAAACACCGCTTCTGTGCACCAGAAGCAGCCACCCGCCAGGACAGCAGTCGCTTTGCCCTTGGTTGCCGCGAGCTTCTGGTCTACTGCCGGTTCTGGAAAATCTGCCGCCATTGCCACACCTCCATGAATTCCAATCAAAACGCCCAATGCTGCGGGCATCCAAGCTTGTTTTAGGGTTCTCATACGAATACCTGTTGTCAATTGATGGGATGAAGTTACGCCTGCATTGAATGCAGAATCTTCAACACTCTCTACGAATCAACATAGCGCAACGGATTGCGTCTGCGAAGAGCGAAGTGATCGTATTATTCTATGTCTAGGAAACTTAGGAACATGAACACCAGGATATTTTTCACAGCGATAGCTGCAACAGCTCTGACATTGGCCGCACAAGATGTCGTAGACGGCACCAAGAAGGCGGCTTCGGCCACTGTCAAAGGAGCCAAAGTAGCAGGCGACGCTACCGTTAGCGGCACTAAGAAGGCCGCTTCCGCAACCGCCCACGGTGCCAAAGTAGCGGGCGACGCTACGGTTGACGGCACCAAGAAGGCCGCTTCCGCCACCGCCCACGGTGCCAAGGTAGCAGGCGAAGCCACGGTAGAGGGCACCAAGAAGGCCGCTACCGCGACGGAGAAAGGGGCCAAGGCTGCTGGCAAGGGTGTCGTCGATGGCACTAAAAAGGTGGGCAAGGCCATCGAGAAATAGGGTCTAAGAATAGCCTGCTGAGGCGATAGGCGATTTCGAGCACTCGTGGCTAAATGGAGTTGGAGGTTCTACAAGAACACAATGAAACTCAAAATCATGACCGCAACCGCCATCCTGGCAATGAGCACTCTCTTCGCCCAGGCAACCACTGCCCCCACCACGACTCCGGCTCCGGCCAAGTCGACGGCGAAGGCAAAGTCGACCAAGACCAAGAAGACAGCCAAGCCAACGACTATGACCCCGGCACCTGCCGTAAAGTAGTCGCTTCCCGCAAGGGATCTGTTTTCTGTACTCAACAAGAGCGCCGCGCAAGCGGCGCTCTTGTCATTTGATGAGCCAGCGTCAAGGCGTACACTGTTCACAATGCCCTTCCCTGCAAAAACTGAGCCGCTCGCGATTCTCAAGGCCGCCCTCGACATCATTGATAACTCCGGTTGGCAGGCCCTGTCGATGCGCGCAATTGCTGCCGCACTTGGCATTCGCGCCTCCAGCCTCTATCGCCACTTTGCCGATCGCGCCGCAATCGAGTCAGCTCTTGGTGCCCTTGCCGCAAAGACATTGCTACTAAGGATGGATACGGCTGCGGGTCGCCTCGATGGCACCCCACGCATCCACGCGATAGCCCGGGCTTACGTTAGCTTTGCTCGCGACAATCGCGCTCTCTATCCGTTAATCGCTCGCCCCAGCGAGGCTGATATTACGCAACTGGAATCCAAAGCGATCTGGAATCTTATGCTCGACGCCATCGCCCGTTGCAGCCCCACTAAGCGAGACCACCACCCAGCCGCAGTCGTCTTATGGTCATTCCTTCACGGGTACGTTTCATTGGAGAGTGCCGGCAAGTTTGGGGTCAGCGCTCCCTTGGGGGTGCTGGAGAAAGGCGTCCTGGCCATCGTCAAGGGCTATGCTTAGAACTTTATATATACTGTCGGCAGCACTATGCTCCGCCGAAACTTCCTCGCCACCGCCGCTGCCTACAACCTGTCAGCCCAGACTTTCGATGTCCAGAAAAAACGTCGCGTCGGCCTGATCGGGTCGGGCTGGTACGGTAAGTCCGACATCCTCCGGCTCGTCCAGATCGCCCCGGTCGAAATCGTCTCGCTGTGCGACGTAGATTCGATCATGCTCGATAAGGCCGCTGACCTGGTCGCCTCACGACAGGTATCGAAAAAGCGTCCGCGCCTCTTCACCGACTATCGCAAGATGCTGGCCGAAAAGGATCTCGATATCGTCGAGATCGCCACGCCCGACCATTGGCACGCCCTGCCGATGATCGAGGCCGCCAAAGCCGGCATCGACATGTATCAACAGAAGCCGATTTCTGTTGATGTGGTCGAAGGCGAAAGCATGCTCGCCGCCGCGCGCAAGTACAATCGTGTCGTCCAGATCGGCACCCAGCGTCGGTCCACTCCCCACTTGATCGAGGCGAAGAATCGCTACATCGACGAAGGCAAGCTGGGCAAGATCGCCTTGGTTGAGATCTGTTGCTACTACCACATGCGCGCCACCGCCAACCCGCCAGATCAAGCGCCGCCGCCCAATCTCGACTACGAAACCTGGACCGGCCCCGCGCCCATGCGTCCCTACAATCCGCTGGTGCATCCGCGCAGTTGGCGAGCCTTCAATGAATATGGCAATGGCATCGTAGGCGACATGTGCGTGCACATGCTCGACATGGTGCGCTGGATGATGGGCCTGGGCTGGCCGACCAACATTTCCTCAACCGGCGGCATTCTCGTTGACAAAGCCTCCAAGGCCAACATCCCGGACACACAGGAGGCAAGCTTTGACTTTGGCAACGTGAAGGTCATCTGGACACATCGTTCGTGGGGCGCTCCACCCGATGCCAAATACCCCTGGGCCGCGACCTTTTATGGGGACAAAGCAACGCTCAAGGCAGGCGTCCAGGGATACGACTACATTCCCCTGGGCAAGGGTGAAAGTCCCGTTCACAAGGATGTTACTTACGAGTTGGATCAGTACCCGGAAGACCGCACAGAGGTCGACCTCGAACGCCATGTCGCGCCCGCAATTCGCGGGCATATGCGAGACCTGCTCGCCGCCATCGATAAGCGTTCAAAGCCAGTCGCAGACATTGAACAGGGGCACATCTCGACCGCCGCATGCATCCTCGCAAACCTGTCGATGAAACTGGGCCGCACGCTCAGCTATGACCCGGTGAACCGGATAGTAACCAATGACGCACAGGCCACAGGACTGCTGCGCCGCGACTATCGCGCGCCCTATGTACACCCGGAGCCGCACAACGTCTAGCGCGGCGCAGGCCGGCTAAGTGGTTCAGTACCTTCCGACTTCTTGCGTTTGAAATGCATCAAACGCGTCCGCTGAACATCGAGTTCCGCCCGGCGCTCCGGGTACAGTTCGAAGAATCGATCCAGGATCTTCTCGGCAGCCGGGTAATCCTTCGCTGACATTTTCGATTCAAATGACAGCAGCATCGCGTTCGGCTGATCCGGCGACATCGCCAGAACAAAGTCTAGAATCTTATCTGCTTCTTTTAACTCGTACAGCTGCACGTGCATGTTTGCCAGGCTCATCTGCGCCGCGCCGCTACCCGCCATCTCGTAGGAGCGCCGAAAGTAATCTCGCGCCGCTGCATAGTTCTTCCGATCGCTCTCAATGCTGCCCAGCAAATTAAATGCCCGCCCAGCATACTCCTTATTCTTGTCCGCAAGCGCATAATCCAGCATCTTCTCGGCAGTCGCAATCGCGCGGTCGATTAGTCCCTTTGAGGAATACGCTCCGGTTAGCGCTTCCAGCCCGTTGAGACTGCGCGGGTCCACCGAGACCTGCTGCTCATTCAACCTCACGATCGATTCGTAATCACGAGACCGAAGATGGCTCACCACCGCCATGGACAGGGTGGCTGCACACACCAGCGCAATGCGCGCCCACATCGGCGAAACCCAGCGCCACAAGCCAACGAGAATTAAGCCCAGCAGCGCGACACTGGGCAAGTACATACGATATTCCATTGCCGGCTCCAAAGGGATCGGAATGAAAGTGGAGGTAGGCAACAGCACTAGCAGGGGAAACAACATCGTTATCGCCAGCCAACGCGACCGGCGCAAGAGATAGATGCCAATCCCGAGATAGATCACAATCCCAACTAACTGCGGCACCCACTGTTGCCACTCCGTTACCGGGCGATAAAATGGGTAGAACTGTAGCTTTGCCGGCCAGACGAGCTTTCCGAAATAGCTGGCAATGATGCCACACTCAACCTTGAAATACTCCGAGACACTTGCCAATGGCATCACATCGCCACCGATCGCCTGCCGCCGGCCACCCCGCAGGTGATAGCCAATCATGATCAGCCAAACCGTCGTAAGTCCCGTGTAATAACGCCACCGCCCCAACAGGGTCGGAATAATTCCCACGCCGCTGCGGGCCCAATCCACCATGAGGATTGCACCCGGTAGAGTCACCGCCACTTCTTTAGACAGGATCGCGGCGACACCCAACGGAATGCTGCTCCACTCCCAACCCGCAAGAAACGCAATCAAGGCCAAAACGTAGAACAAAGTCATGAGCGATTCCGTCCGGCAGGTAATGTAGGCGACGGACATTGTTGAAAACGGATGGACGGCCCAGATCGCCATCAGGCTAACGCCAATCCATAAGGCTTGCCACCGCGCAGTATCTCCCGCCACATGCCGCCATATGAGGAAGAACAGCACAAGCACCAGGCCACAATTCGCCCAGTGGATCGCCAGATTCGTCAGGTGGTAACCGAACGGATCGACACCCCACAATGCCTGATCCACCATCGACACAAAGGCAGGAACGGCGTGGTGATCGTAGGCGCGATTGTCGCCATGATTACGGAATAACATCATCAGATTATGGGCGCTGAAACTGCGGAATTCAGCATTTCCAACGATCCCTCCGCTGTCATCGAGCAGGAAAGGACCCTGCAATGCCGGATAGTAGACCAGCCCCAGGAGCGGCAACAGTCCCAGCCAGGACAAAAGCAGGAAGAGTCGGATTCGTTTCGTAAAGGTGAGTTCTTCCACGTCTTAGCAGACTAGCACCAAGTCTGGCGTCTTGCGCCTGCTGCTACTCAGACAGAGCGATAATCGTAACAGCGTGGAACTCCAACAAACGATCCAGGAATTGCGAACTGTCAACGCATTCTCCGGCTTGTCCGATGCTCAACTACACTGGTTTATCGAACATGCCGACGCGATGAGTTTTAACCAGGGCGATTACCTCAGTCATGCTGGGGACCCTGCCGTGTATTTGCTCGCCGTGCTGGAGGGCACTTTTCAGGTTCGTCAGGAGCATGGCGATGGGCCGGTTCTGACATTCACAGCAGGCGATGTAACAGGCTTCCTGCCGTTCTCCCGGATGAAGACCTATCCAATGCCGGTTCGCGCCGTCTCGCCCACCGTGCGCGTTTTGCGCATGCATAAGCAGCAATTCCCCGCGCTCTACCAGGAGCTTCCCGAACTGATTCCCAAGCTTGTCGGGATTCTGACTGACCGTGTGCGCGAGATCGCGCTCCGCAACAATCAGACCGAAAAACTGGCCGCGATCGGCAAACTTTCGGCGGGCTTGGCCCATGAGCTCAACAACCCCGCCGCCGCCGCGCGGCAGGCCACCGCAAGTGCTCGTAAGTTGTTCGATTGCTATCGCCAGACAGTCGACAAGATGGCGGTGCAATGCACATCAACCGAACTCTATGAAGCCGTGCGCTCGCTCGAAACCCGCGCCACGGCTGCGGTGGAAACTCCACGCGTCATCAATTCGCTCATACGCAGCGATCTTGAGGAATCCATCACTACCTGGCTCGACTCGATCCAGGCACCAGAAAGCTGGCGCATCGCTCCGGCCTTCATTGACGCAGGCTTCGACGCCAGATCATTGGCGCTGGCTACCAGTGGCTGGCCCTCAGAATTCCGCGCACTCGCTCTGAATCGCATCGCCTCATCCATCGAAATGTCACAAGTCCTTGCGCAATTGAGCAACTCCACGCACCGCATCGGCGATCTCATCGCAGCGATGAAGACTTATTCGTTTATGGACCGTTCGGCCATTGCAGAGTTTGACCTTAATCAGAATCTGGAAGCGACGCTGACCATGTTCAGTTTCCGCTTCAAGCAGGGCATCGAACTGGTCAAGAGCTACGACACCACGCTCCCGCCGATATCCGCCAACGGGGGGCAACTGAATCAGGTCTGGACCAACCTCATCGACAATGCCCTGGACGCGATGGAAGAGTTGGGGCACCGCGACCACCCATCCGTCTTGACAATTACAACGCGCCAGGAGATGGATGACGCCATCGTCGAGATCGCCGACAATGGCCCAGGGATCCCCGTAGACGTCCAGGCGCGGGTATTCGAACCATTCTTCACGACCAAGCCTCAGGGCGAAGGAACCGGCATCGGGTTGGACACAGTCTACAGAATCGTAAAGCAGCACCACGGCGAAGTCCAACTCCGCAGTTCCGCCAGCGGAACCACATTCAAGGTGCGCTTACCGATACGCGCAAAATCGTGATTCACTTTGACTCAGTCAGCGCGGAGCGAGGCGGTCGAAGCGTACTCAATAACATCAGCTGCCATTTCCCTGTCAGCCAGACCACAGCGATCCTCGGCCGCAGCGGGAGCGGCAAAAGCACACTGCTGAGGCTGATCAATCGGCTGCTCGAAGTATCCGCAGGCACGATCCTATACAGCAACCGCGACCTGCGGGAACAAAATGAATTCGACCTTCGCAAGTCCATCGGCTTCGTGCCCCAAAGCCTCGGCCTGTTTCCGAACTGGTCCGCCCACCGCCAGATTGCGCGCTTCCTTCAGCCGCCCAATAGCGTCACGGAGCTGGCCAAATCGGTCGGCTTGCAGGCAGCATTGCTCAACCGTTATCCAGGCGAGCTCAGTGGCGGCGAGCAACAGCGAGTAGCTCTGGCCCGCGCCCTCGCCAGCAACCCACCGACGCTCATGATGGATGAACCCTTCTCTGCCCTCGACCCGATCCTGCGCCGCGACATGCAGGACCTTGTTCTCAGTCTCGATAAGACGGTCCTCTTCGTCACACATGACTTGCGAGAGGCCCTTCGCATCAGTAAACGCATCGTGTTCTTAAGCCAGGGTCGCCTCGTCTTTGAGGGTGCAACAGAAGCCTTCGCCACTTGCCCTGACGCTGAAGTGCAGGCCTATTTCAGGACTCTCGAAGCATGATCGCCGACGTCGTCTCGCTAAGCATCGAACATGCGATTCTGGTCTCCATATCCGTCACGGCCGCAGCGACGATTGCCATCCCAGCCGCCGTCTGGTGCAGCCGTAATCCCCGCCCCGGTGCCTTCGTATTGCGCCTCACAGACATGATCCAAACGGTGCCCAGCCTGGCGCTGTTCGGCTTACTCTTGCCCTTGCCACTGATCGGCGGCATCGGGCCACGACTGGCGATCTTCGTCCTTTTCCTCTATGCGCTTCTGCCAATTCTGCGCAACACCATACTGGGCTTGAACGGAGTCGATCAAGAAGTGCGCGAGTCCGCCATTGCGCTCGGCATGACGCGATGGGAATCCTTGCGCGAAGTGGAATTGCCCTTGGCGGCGCCTTCCATCCTCGCGGGCCTGCGCATCTCAACCGTTACTACGATCGGCACGGCAACCGTAGCTGCCGCCATCGGCGCAGGTGGCTTGGGTGTCCTGCTCTATCGTGGCTTAGCCACCGTTGAAACGGGTTTGCTCCTCGCCGGAGCGGTTCCGGCAGCCGTCATGGCCTTGGCCGCAGACCGTCTCTTTCAGTGGGTCGAGACCAGCTACACAGGTCGGCTTCGCTAAAGTAGGGGAAGCTCTCTCCCAATGCACCGACGACATGTTTTTCAACTCGCAGCCGCCGCGCTAGCCAGCTCTTGCAGCCAGCAGATTCGCTTAAAAGTTGGCGCCAAGAACTTCGTCGAACAAGATATCCTCGGCGAGATCATCGCCCAGCACCTGCAGAAGCAGCTTGGCAGCGAAGTCACAAAAAAACTCCACCTTGGTGGCACACTCATCGCCCACGAGGCTCTCCTCAGCGGTGCCATCGACGTCTACCCCGAGTACAGCGGCACGGCACTTACGACTTGCCTCAAACTCCCGATCGAGAAAGACCCCGCCAAGGTTTACGATCAGGTCAGAGAAGCCTACGCAACTCGCCACAAAGTCGAATGGGGCTGGCGCCTCGGCTTCGCCAACAACTTCGCCATGGTGATGCGCCGGGAAGACGCAACTCTCCTCAACATCGCTACTCTCAGCGACGCGGTGGAGCGCAAAAAGAACTGGCGCCTCGGATTCGGTTATGAGTTTGAACAACGCGAGGACGGCTGGCCCAGCTTTCATAAAGCTTACCCGCTTGACGCCTCAGGCGGAATCAAGACGATGGATTTAGGTCTTATCTATCGCGCCCTCCAATCGGATAGTGTCGACATGGTCGCGGGTAACTCTACCGACCCGGCTCTGGCCGACAATCGTTTCATCGCGCTCACGGACGACAAACTCTTCTTCCCGCCCTATGAAGCTTGCATCGCAGTCCGCAACGACGCCATCGTCCGCTTCGCCGACTTAAGCGCAGCCCTGGATCTTCTTGCGGGTAAAATTTCCGTCGACCAAATGCGAAACTGGAATGCGAAGGTTGCGGTTCAACATGCGAGCGTGGAGAACGTCGCCGCAGACTTCGTTGCCGGAATCAATCATGCTTAAGCCCTTCCTGCTGACCGTTGATGACGATCCTGCGGTTCTCCGTGCCGTTGAGCGGGATCTTCGCAGTAAGTACGCCGCCAATTATCGTATCCTTCGCGCAGAGAGCGGCAAAGCTGCATTGGAACTTCTCTCGCAGTTGATGGAACGCAAGGAAGACGTAGCGTTGATCCTCGCTGATCAGCGTATGCCGGAGATGGATGGCGTGCAATTTCTGGCCAAAGCACGGGAGCTTTTTCCAGATGCCCGTCGCGTGTTGCTCACCGCCTATGCCGACACCAATGCCGCCATCGCGGCGATCAACGACGTCCGTTTGCACCACTACCTGATGAAGCCGTGGGACCCGCCCGAGACAAACCTCTATCCCGTCCTCGATGACTTACTTGCAGATTGGCTCGCCGAGTATTCCCCACCCTTCCGAGGCATCAAAGTCGTCGGCCAGCGTTGGAACCCGGAGGCACATCGCATCAAGGATTTTCTCGGCCGCCACCATGTGCCCTTCCGATGGGTGGATGTAGCCGAGGCCGCAAACGACGATACTCTCCGCGACTTCCTGACCACAAAACGGAAGCTTCCTTTCATCGTGTTTCCCGACGGAAGCTTGGAGGAGTGCCCAGACTCAGAAGCGCTGGCCACTAAGCTTGAGCTTCACACCAAAGCCGACACAAAGGCTTACGATTTGGTCATTATCGGCGGAGGCCCCGCCGGCCTAGCTGCTGCTGTCTATAGTGCCAGCGAGGGTTTGCGCACCTTGATGATTGATCGGGACGCGCCCGGCGGTCAGGCCGCGCTCAGTTCGCGCATCGAAAACTACCTTGGTTTCCCGTCTGGCTTGAGCGGCGGAGACCTCGCTCGACGGGCGGTTGCACAGGCCCGCAAATTCGGTGTTGAGATTCTCGCCCCGCAGGAGTGTGTCCAGCTGCGCACCGAGGACTCGTATCACATCCTGACTTTGGCAGACGGCGCGGAAGTCGCCGGATCTGCCGTGCTGCTCGCTACGGGCCTGTCCTGGAGCCGCCTGGACATCCCCAACGTGGACCGCCTCACCGGTGCTGGCATTTACTATGGTGCGGCAACCACAGAGGCACCCAGTTGCAAGGATCAGGACGTCTACGTCATCGGCGGGGCCAACAGTGCAGGCCAGGCCGCCATGCACTTCTCGCACTTTGCCAGTAAGGTTACGATGCTTGTTCGCGGCGACGGTCTCTCGGCCACGATGAGCAAGTATCTGATCGACCAGATCTTGGCAACACCCAACATCGAAGTGCGTCCGCACAGCGAGGTAGTCGCTGTCGAGGGCGCAGAACATCTCGAGTCCATCACGATTCGTAATCGCCAACTTAGCAGCGAGGAGTTAGTCGCCGCGCAGTTACTTTTCATATTTATCGGCGCGCGCCCGTGCACAGGCTGGCTGAAGGGGACGCTCTGCCTGGACGAGCACGGCTTCGTCCGCACGGGTCCATCCCTGAGCAAGAACGGACATCTCCCGCAGCGCTGGCCGCTACCCCGCGACCCAATGTTACTGGAGACTTCGATCCCGGGAGTATTCGCCGCAGGCGACACCCGCAGCGGCAGCGTCAAGCGCGTGGCCAGTAGCGTGGGCGAAGGCAGCGTGGTGGTGCAATTTGTTCATCACTTCTTGAGCGGACACTAACGATGCGAGTGGACAAGTGGCTTTGGGCGGCAAGGTTTTTCAAGACGAGGGCTCTGGCGGTAAAATCCTGCGAAATGGGCCGCATCGAGTGCAATGGGCAAACGGCCAAGCCCGCGCGTGAACTTAGGCTCGGAGACCGTCTGCAAGTAAAGATCGAGGTCGGCGTCTTCGACATTGAAGTGCTGTTACTCAGCGAAACCCGCGGCCCATCGGCGCAGGCGCAGACGATGTACAGAGAGTCAGACGAAGGGCGCGCCGGCCGCCTTAAGGCGGCTGACGAACGTAAATCGATGCTGCAGGCCGGCGCGCCCGAGGCGAGGCCAAGCAAGCGCGATCGGCGAGATATCAACAAGCTAAGGGGCCGGGGCTAGCCCGAATGAATAAGGATCGCTCGAAATGAGGGCCCCGGAATTCGATTGGGACCTAGCGAATACCGGGCACATCGCACTTCACGGAATCTCCCCGCTCGAGGTCGAGCAGTGTGTCCTGGATGATCGTGCGCTGCTTGTGGAGATACAATCGGAGCAAGGCGAGGAACGCATCCAACTAGTTGGGTTGTCGTCGGCTGGTCGAATTCTGACCGTCATCTTCGCAATGCGTGGGTCCGCAGTCCGGCCCGTGACTTCGTATACGGCTTCGAGAAGCCAACATCTTGAATATTTGAGGCAATGGGAATCTTGATCCAACGAAACGAAATTCCGGTGTTCGCATCCGAGGCAGAAGAAGCAGCATGGTGGGACCTCCATCGAGGTGAAACGGCTGCTTGGATGAGTGACGCGATCCAACGCCGCAGGACAACCTCACTGGAGGCCGTCTTGTCGAAGGCACGAAGTCCTCTCGACTTTGACGGCGAAGATCTGGACCGCGCTCGCGCCTTAGCGCAAAAACAGGGCGTCTCCTACCAATCCTTCGTACGGCAACTGTTCCACGAGGCGGTTGAGCGCGAAGAACGCAAACTCGCAAGCTGACCGTGATCGCTGGAGCAGGATCGAGTGGAACCGCGCCGGCCTGTTCGGTGTCGTATTCTCATGACCGTATGGCGAAACAGCTTATGGGCAGCCGGATATATTCTCTACTGGGCCGCCACCGTCGCGCACCTGCGACGGATGCTCCCCATTTACTTCGACGGCTCCGGGCCAACGCCCACTCTCTTTTGGGGTCGGCCAGAGGCCCCGGATCTCGGAGAATACTACCGTCGGCAAAGTCACTATGACTTTATCTATCTAGTCCCCTACCTAGTCCTTGCTCTGGTTGTGACGACCGCTTGCTATGCGGTCGCCCCGCTCCTACTTAAAAGATTCCAGCGGCTGTCATCGCGATCTTCCTCCGGCACCGCGATCGTCGCACTTCTGCTGCTGTTCGCGTTATCGCTCGCCTCCGACGCAGCCTCCCGGCTGGGACTCGGAGCTTTCCCGCGCTTCATCGCCTGGGGCGAATTCTCACTCTTCCAAATCTCTTGGACGATTGAGTTCTATTTGGTCCCATCCTTGCTCGCCGGTATAGTGGAGTTTCTACAGCGCTCCCTGCGCGAGAAGCTAACGTCGGCACAGAGTCGCTACTAAGCGCCGGCGGCATTACATTACGCAGACTACAGAAACATCTCCAAATAGACATTCGCCCGCGCATACAATGACGGCGTCACCCGCTCGGGAGGCACGGGCCGGAACCCAGCCGATTCATACAGCCGCAGAGCCGGCTTCAGTTTCTCATTCGTCTCCAGATACAGCCGTGTCGCGCCCACCGCCCGGGCTTTCTCGATCACCGCCTCCAATATCTTCCGCCCAATACCCGCCCTCTGAAACGGCTCCGTCACCGCCATCTTGCCTATCTCAAACCCTCCTGCCTCCAGCGGCAGCATCGAGCAACACCCCACCGGCTCGCCCTCATGCACCGCAAACAAGATCCGCCCGCCGCGCCCCAGAATCGTCAGATGCGGCTCGTCCAGCACGCCTCGATCCTTGGCCTCCAGCTCAAAGTAGCGCGTGATCCACTCCTCGTTCAAACGGCGGAAAGCGATCTCGTCGCCCGGCTCAAAGTCGCGAATACTAACATCCACTGACTAAGCCATCCGTCCAAACTTGAACCTCTTGCCCGGCACCGGTGCGACAGGCGCAGCGCTGGCCAGCACTGGTGCCGGTTGCTGCTGGCGCAGCCTCAAGATCAAGTTCATGATTAGCCCTTCAATCTGATCCCGTACTTCCCGATGCACTCCCTGCACCTCGCCAATCGGATCGCGCACCCGCCAAGTCTCGCTCGGTATACCAGACACCGAATTCGGCAGCGCCGCCCCGCTCATGTTGATCAATAGCGTCGGCACTGGCACCAGCGCCAGTTCAATCGGCTTAGCAAACTGTGTCTCCAGCGCGATTCCTCGTTCACCCATTACGACCTTCGTGTTCGGGTCGATGATCATGGCCGGAGACAATCCCGCACTCACCGCCTCAATACAGTCATGCCCGTAAGTCCGCGCGAAACCCTCCGCCATTTGCGACCGACAAGAGTTCCCCACACACACAAACAATACGCGGTGCTTCATGCGCCAATCGACTCCAGAAACAATTCATGTACCCGCAAATCGTCACTCAATTCAGGATGAAAAGTAGCTGCCATATGCTTCCCTTGTTTTACCAAAACCGCAGTATCCAGATAAGTTGCCAACACAATGACATCCGGCCCCGTCCGTCGAATCATCGGCGCACGGATAAACACAGCCTCCAGCTCACCGATCGCAGATTTCAGTGGCACGATCCTTGAATCCACCTGCCGTCCATAGGCATTGCGCTCCACGGTAATATCCATCAGATCCAGCGACTTCTGCATCGGCGAAAGCACCTCGTGCGCCATCAGAATCGCGCCAGCGCAAGTGCCAAAGACCGGCTTTTGCAGACCAAAGCTCCGCAGCTCGTCAAACAGATCAAAGTAATCCATCAGCCGCAGCATCGTCGTCGATTCCCCACCGGGAATGACCAGCGCGTCCACCTTTGTCAGGTCTTCACGATTACGCACTTCGCACTGAGAAGCACCCGCCCGCTCAAGCGCAAGCTGGTGCTTCTCAAAGTCGCCTTGCAATGCAAGCACGCCCACCAAAGGGGACTTACCAGCCACGGCCCGACATAATCTCCTCTTTCGGAATCTGCCTGATGTCCAGGCCCGGCATGCCGTCCGGCAGGCCTTCCATCGACTCCATTACCTTCTTCGGGTCCTTCCAGTTCAGGGTCGCCATCACGATCGCCTTGGCGAACGCGATCGGATCCGAGCTCTTGTAAATGCCCGAACCGACAAACACCGTCTGGGCGCCCAGCGCCATCATCAGTGCCGCATCGGCTGGTGTCGCAATGCCGCCAGCTGAGAAATTCGGCACCGGCAGGTGGCCGTGCTTGGCGCAATACTCGATCAACTCATAGGGCGCCTGATGGTTCTTGGCCGCCACCATCAATTCGTCCTGGTTTAGCACCGTCAACTGCCGCATCTCGCGCATGATCGTGCGCATGTGTCGCACCGCTTCGACGACATTGCCAGTGCCCGCCTCGCCCTTGGTGCGGATCAGCGCCGCGCCCTCGCCAATGCGCCGCAGCGCTTCGCCCAGGTTCTTCGCGCCGCACACGAAGGGCACGCTGAACGGATGCTTGTCGATGTGGTTTTCCTCGTCGGCTGGAGTCAGCACTTCGCTCTCGTCGATGAAATCCACCTCCAGCGCCTCAAGAATCTGCGCCTCCAAAAAATGCCCAATGCGCGCCTTCGCCATTACCGGGATCGATACGGTCTGCTGAATCTCGCGGATCGTCTCCACCGGCGACATGCGCGCCACGCCGCCCTCTTTACGGATATCGGACGGAACCTTGATCAGCGCCATCACGGAAACCGCGCCAGCCTTCTCGGCAATCAGCGCCTGCTCTGCATTGGTGACGTCCATGATGACGCCGCCCTTCAACATCTCGGCTAAGCCGATCTTCTTGCGGAATGCTTCATTAAGAATCATTTGTTAGTTACTCCAAAAATCGAATGTCTAAACCAACGTCTAAACCATGGCCACTGCCGGCAGCGGATCGTGGTATCGAGAGGCGAGTTGCGCCTCTTCTTCAAACAAGGGGGCCAACCGGCGCAACCCCTCGGCGATCCGAGTCGGGCTCAAGCCGGCAAAACTCAAACGGAAACTTTCATGAAATGGCGCGCTCACGCTGAAATAGCGCCCAGGCAGGTAATTGACGCCTTCCCGGCGCGCCTTTTCCAAAATCGCGGCACTGTCACAGCCGCGCGGCAGACTCACCCAAAGGTTCATGCCGCCTTCTGGCCGGGTAAAGCTCGATCCTGCAGGTAATACCTTTGCCAGACTTTCAAGCGTCGCGGCCAACCGCAGTCGGCCAGCCTCAAGCACACGCTCAAGGTGCTTCTCAAGACGACCGGTGCGCGCAAACTCGAGCAGGATCGCCTGCGACAACTGGTCAGAATGAAGATCAGTCCATTGCTTGGCCGTCGCCAGCCGCTGCACCACGGCTTTGCTGCCAATCACCCAGCCAACGCGCAATCCAGGGAAGGCAATTTTCGAGAAGCTCCGTAACAGAACAGAGTTCCGCATGCCCAGGGACCGGACGGTCGGCATCGCCACGCCGCTGTAGCGCAGCCGCGAATAGATATCGACTTCGATGATCAGTTTGCGCGATTCCAACAGGGCCTGCCGCTCAGCCAGATTCATCGTGTAACCAGTCGGATTCTGAAAGCTGGGCGTCACCAGCATCGCCTCAATGTTAGCTGCACTCGCGTCGACTGTCAGTCCCCCCGCGAAGGCGTTTTTGAGTCCTGGATAAACGGGTTCTTCGGCCAATACAAGCGACCCGCGCGGAATCAGCGCCTTCTGAATCAGGTCGAGCGCCTGCTGGCAACCGGAAGTGATGAGTAAATCATCATGCTCAGGGTCGAAGTTGCCTTCAGCAATCGCCTCGTCGATCAGGTAGCTCCGCAGCGGTCCATAACCAAATGGCGATCCCAGCTGCAATATCTGCAAAGCCTGCCGCGCCAGCACCTCTTGTGCCGTCTGGCGAAATTCATCTAGGGGGAACAAATCAGCCGAAGGGCGCGAGGTGGCAAAACTGATCTCGCCCTCATCGGTGGCTTTGTTCTGTACAAAACTGCCCCGCCCCACTTGCCCGCTCACTAAGCCATCTTCCTCAAGCAACGCATAAGCGGCGCTGACGGTCGCCCGGTTTAGACCAAGTTGTAGGGCCAGATCGCGCGTAGGAGGAAGCCGATCCCCATCGCCAAGCTGACCAGCCAATATCGACGTTTTCAGCCCGGCATAGAGCTGCCGGTAGACCGGTTGGTCAGATTGGGCGTCGATTTGAGGCAATTGGATCATACCAATACTAATTATGGTAGTCCAATCTAGCCAGCATCGCAAGCCAATCCGGCCCGATTAGTTCAAAGCCAATCCAGAGTGGATCCGCGGCCCAGGCTCCTGCTCACTCAGGATACGCGCCTCTGATGCCAACAGTTGCTGCCATCTCACGGCGATCGAAGCCTTGTTCGCGAGGTGATGAGACAGCTTCAGAAACACCTTGTAATGGCCCATTTCAGACGAGAATAGAGCCCGATAGAACAAAGCCAATTCCTCATCCGGGGAACTCACCGACAGCACGGCAAAGCGCTCGCAGGACCGCGCCTCGATCATCGCCGAGATCAGCAAGCGGTCGATCGTGTCCTCAATGCCGCCCTTTCGACCCAACAATCGGAGCGAGTTCGCGTACTCCGACTTGTGGGTTCTAGCCATCTTGCCGCCTCGCTTGATCAGCATCCGCGTCACTTGAGCCAGATGCGCAGCCTCGTCGCGTGCCACTGAGGTCATCGTCTCCACCCATCCCGGAACCCACTCGTCTGGCCAGCGCGTCATCAGCTCCATCGCGTTGTTGCAGGCCTTCTTCTCAAGAAAAGCATGATCAATCAGTAGCGCGATCGGGTCGGCAAGTACGGATCTGCCCCACTCTAGAGGAGTCCGCGAATGGAGCGGCAGAAGGTCAAGCTTAGCGAGCAAATCGGTTGACACCCCTCCACGTTAGCGCAGCAGACTAACCTCTTAGTACTAGTACCAAGAGGTTGACAGTCTCCCACCGACGCTGCTAGCCTGAGCTTTCGTTGTAGATAATCGTCCCCGTGCAGCAACCGTATTTCATTCTTGTAGTCGCGCATTCTTTGCATGGTCGTTTGAGGCGCATTCATGTGCCTTACAGCGTTTGCTATGGCGTGCTCGCCCTGGCTCTGTTGGGTACCGTTACCCTCGCCGGGGTTGCTGCATCTTACGCGCGGATGTTCTGGAAAGTGAGCAACTACAACACGCTCCGTGCCGATATCGACACGATCCGCAACCGCTATCTGCGCTTGCAAAAAGAGAACGACGAAGGTAAGCAGCAGTTGGCAACCCTCCAGGTGTTGGCCAGCGAGATCACAATTGCGTATGGCATCAAGCGCGAGTTGGAAGCCAAAGAGCCCCTCAGCCTTGAAGCCAAATTGATCCCCACCCTCCACGAGTCGATCGAAGACTACAACTTCCTCCGCAACACGACCTTCGCCTCTACCTTCCGGAATACCTTCAACACCGTCAGCCCCATCCGCTCGCGCATCTTTGGCGAAAGCCGCCCTAACCTCTGGCCCGCCCAAGGCAAGCTGACCAGCTACTTCGGGCAGCGTCAGGACCCCTTCCACGGGCTTGGGGCATTCCACCCCGGCCTGGATATCTCGGTGCCCATTGGCACGCCAGTCCTCTCCACGGCAGGGGGTCAGGTCAAATTCGCCGACAACTACGCAGGCTATGGCCGACTGCTTGTCCTCGATCACGGAAACGGAGTTGAGACCTACTACGGTCACCTTTCGCGATTTAACGTGATACCCGGCCAACACATCGCCCGTGGCGAAGTCATTGCCTGGTCTGGCAAGACGGGCCGTGCCACTGCACCGCATGTTCATTACGAAGTCCGCCTCTCAGGATCTCCCGTCAATCCCTACCCCTACCTCAAAGCAGCCGCGATTGTGGCGAGCACCAAACCGCAAGAAAAACGTCGCGAACTCCCCTTCTAGAATCGAGTTTTGATAAACTCGGCATCGTGCGATCTACGATACTCCGCCTCACTCTGGCAGCCAGCTGCCTTGCCATTCTAGCCTCGGCCTACGCCCGCCTCAGCGTTCAACATCAAATGTCGGACGCTGCAAACACCTTTCTCACGTCACTTGACGAGGAACAACGCGCCAAAACAAGCTTCAAGTTTGAAGACGACGAGCGCGAATTCTTCCACTACATTCCAGCTGAAGACGTGGCCAAGCGCTTTGGCCGCCCGCGCAAGGGATTGCCCTTTACTGAGTTGACCGCGCCACAACGCCATCTCGCTCAGTCGCTCATCGCCGCTGGTCTATCCCAGCAGGGCGCGGCAAAGGCAAACACGATCATGAGCCTGGACGACGTGCTGCGCATTCAGGAGAAGGACACAACCGGTCGTCGCAACTCTGACAAATACTTCCTCTCGATTTTCGGCACGCCATCAGAGACCGGCACCTGGGGCTTCCGATTTGAAGGCCACCACATCAGCCTGCACTTTGCGTTTGTAAACGGCAAGGCTGCCTCCACCCCGACCTTCTTCGGCTCAAACCCTGCCGAAGTCAAGGAAGGTCCCCGCAAGGGTCTTCGTGCTCTGCCGCAGGAAGAAGACCTTGGCCGCGAACTGGTCACTGCCCTAAGCCCTGAGCAACAGAAGATCGCCATTGTTACCGACAAAGCTCCAGACGACATTCTGACGGCAGCCGACCGCGTGGCCGCCCTCAAGGGACAACCAAACGGCTTGGCTGCCTCCAAGATGACCGCCAAGCAAAAAGAAATGCTCAAGAATCTGGTAGACGATTATGCCAACAACGTGCCAGAGGAAATGGCGCAAGTCCGCCGGGCGCAGTTCGCCAAGTTGGCGTCACAATCCTACTTCGCCTGGGCGGGCGTGACGGCCAAGGGCGGTCCGCATTACTACCGCGTCACCACTCCTGAGTTCCTGATCGAATACGACTGCACGCAGAACGGTGCAAACCACATTCATGCAATGTGGCGCGACCTGAAGAACGACTTTGGGCGCGACCTGCTCAAAGAACACTACAAGGCTGCGCACTAAGTCAACCATGCAAATTTAAATCATAATATTATATTTGCATGGTAAATTTTGTTTTATCATGCAAATTTTTATTTGTATGTTAAGGTTGCATTGTGAGTGAACAATATTATGGCCGCTGGCGAGCGAATGATATTGCTTACTTTCTGGCAAACTTTCCGTCCGTAGTTCTCCTGGGGCCACGTCAGTGCGGCAAGACGACACTGGCAATCATGCTTCAGGATCTGTCAGATGATCCGGTCGTCTATCTCGATCTGGAGGACCCGATCGACCAAGCCAAGCTTTCCGATCCATCAGCATTCTTCGCGGCAACCGAAGGCAGCCTTGTCATTCTCGATGAAGTACAGCGCATGCCCGATCTATTCCCAATTCTTCGCAGCACCATCGACAAACGACGGCGCAAAGGCAGGCGCACCAACCAATTTCTGCTACTGGGTTCGTCGTCAGTGACACTGTCGCAACAATCCTCTGAATCGCTTGCAGGCCGGGCGATCTACGTCGACTTGCAACCATTTCACTACCTTGAGGTTGCCGATACCGGTGACGTCAATCTCAACCAACACTGGATCTTTGGGGGCTTTCCCGAAAGCTACTTCCGCTTCAACAGCGATCTGAGCTTCCAGTGGCGCAAGTCGTTCATTCGCACTTACCTCGAACGAGACATACAGTTGTTTGGTATGCGTGTTCCGGTTGAAACGATCCGCACATTTTGGACCATGCTGGCCCACAACCAGGGCGGCGAGTTTAACGCTTCGCGCATGGCAACTACGCTTGGAATCTCAAGCGTCACTGTGGCGCGTTATCTCGATCTGCTGACGGACCTGTTTCTGGTTCGCCAGATCCCACCCTGGCATGGCAACGTCGGCAAGCGATTGACCAAGTCGAAAAAAGTTTACGTCCGCGATAGTGGGATCACCCATGCCCTGTTGAACCTGCACTCGATGGAAGATGTGCTTGGCCATCCAGTCGCGGGCTTCAGTTGGGAGGGATACGTGATCGACAACATTATTGCGCTGCTGGGTGCAGAAGCTCGTGTCAGCTTTTATCGCACCTCCAACGGCGCTGAGGTCGATTTGATCATCCAATTCGCCGAGAATGATTGCGTTGCGCTCGAGATCAAGCGCAACCTGGCCCCAAAACTGTCAAAGGGCTTTCACATTGGGGCCAAAGACGTTGGCGCAACAGAGCGCTATCTGGTGTACCCCGGTTCCGATAGCTACCCCGTAAACGATCAAACCTGGGTATTGCCATTTCCTGAGTTGATGCGCAAGCTTGCATCCAAGCGCTCTAACGGAGCGTCATATCCTATAAGTGCAAGTGACTAGAAGAATTTTTGGTCTGGGTCTCAGCGGGGCGGCGTTGGGCCAGGCCCAGCTCACGCCCATTCGACGCTATTTCGACCCCACCACGGAAGCCGAGGTACTGGCGTTAACTGACCCGGCAAACGCAAGTTTTTTGCCGCACCCCTGCAACCGTTCCATATCATCGCGAAATGGTTTTTTGGTCTATGCGACCGAGACCACAAACGGGTTTCAAGCGATGCGCCTGGAGATCAAAGGCGGCAATCGAAAACTGATTACGAGCTCGATGGCAATGGAGCCTAAATCGCTGGCGCTGGCACCCGATGACCGGACTTTATACTTCGCCGATGGGGACCAACTTCTGGCCAGCGGCCTTTCAGGTGGCAAGCCGCGGGAGCTATACAAGGGATCATCGCCCGACATTTTCAAGCGTGGCATCTCGCTATCTGAAGATGGCGCTACGATCTCCCTGATTGACCGCGATCGCATCGTGCTGATTTCAACAGCGAGCGTTGCCGGGCGCAGCGGAGTGCGCACACTTGCTGAAGTGGAAAATGGAGCTGAGCAGAGCGCGGTCAGCAAATCGGGCCAGGTTTTTTTCCGGGGCGCGGACGGATCAATTCATGTCATCAGCACCGCAGGTGGGGCGAAGCCCAAGCGGCTGCCGATTGAGGGACAACTGGGGCGGGCTCTCTGGAACCCGGACGGCAGAAGTATTCTCTATCTGCGATTCAACCAAGGTGCCGGCATTGCCAACGCCTTGTTTGAGTATTCGCTCGACACGAGCAAGGAATCGCTGGTGGGCAAGACCAGCCAGTTTGCTGACTTTGGCAGAAACGTTGATTCAAGTGTCTTTGTGGGTGCATCAGGATCGAAGGCGCAACCCTTCATTCTGATCATGTTGCGCATCACTCGGCGGGAGTTGGCCCTCTGCGAACACAAATCGAGCGACCCAACGAGCGTAGCGCCACGCTTTGCACCCAGTTCGCAACGTATCTACTTTCAATCCGATCGGTTGGGGAAGCCGGCCATCTTTTCTGTGGCGGTGGAGAAGCTGGTGGAGCGAACTGAGCAGGAAGACCCTTCCGCGAAAAAGACTTAGCGCAGGTAGACCTAGCGCAGGCTCTCGAGGTGAGGGGCCACAGAGGCTGCCGATCGCCAGCTGAAGTCTTTGCGGCCCAGATTCTGCAACTGTGCGCTTCGCGCAGATTCTTTGCGCGCTTCCTTGGCCTGATACATACGGCGGTCGGCTTCTCCCAGAAGAGTTTCAGCATCGCGGCCATCCTCAGGCGCGTGGACAGAGCCAATGCTGATGCCGACCACGTCTTCGCCAATGATCTGGCGTGCCGCGTCGACGACCATCGAGGAGATGCGCGCGATCCGAATTGCAAGATCTTCTCGTTTCATGCCCGGCAACACGAGCACGAATTCGTCGCCACCCATGCGCGCCACGTAGTCGTATTCGCGACAACTCAGCTTTAGGCATTGGGCTACAGCCTTCAGTAACTTGTTCCCTTCGAGGTGGCCAAAGCGATCATTGACGGCCTTGAAACCATCAAGGTCTGTCACCAGAACTGTTACGCTTTCACCACTTCGATTTCGACGGGCAAGCTCAGAATCCAGATGTACAAAAAGGCTGCGGGCATTGGGCAATTCTGTCAGAAAGTCTGTGGTGGCCGTACTTTCGGCTGCTTCAAGACGCAGAAGGTGATCAATCGTCATGCCGACTTTGGAGGCGATGGCCAGTATCACGCGCAAGTTGTCCCGCGAAAAGGCGTCCCGATCTGAACGATAGAGCGCCAGGACACCGACAATGTCTCGTTTACCTTCGAGCGGCACGGCAAGAGCACTGCGCAGTGTGCTGAATTTTTCAGGGTCGTTGAGATAACCAGGCTCAACGCTGGGATTACCATTTACGATTGGCTTGTTGTTATCCGCCACCCAGCCGCTGAGGCCTTGGCCCATTGGAATCTCGAGCGAGGAAAACAGGCGGGCGTTCTCACCGCTCACATAGGCAGGCACGAGTTTGTCGCCGCGCCGGATATAGACGGCAAGAGAATCATAAGCGACCATGCGTTTCACGCGAAGCGAGAGAACGCTCAACATTTCGTCCAGGCTCAGGGTTTTGCCAATATCCTGCGAGATCTCAAAGAGCTGCTGTACTTCCTCACGCGCCGAAGCGATGGAATTGATGAATTCACCAGGGTCGCCGCTGGTGACAGCCTGAATTGATTTCTTGACTTGTTCAAAGCCAGCCGCAGGGGCGATGCCTGCTTCAATCTTGATGTCCTTGGACAATTTTGGCGGCGGTACGATACTGCGAATTGCAGCGCGCGCCATGTCTTCGAGTTCGACGTAGCGCTTTCTCAACACTTCTACAACCCTTGGGTCAAAGCTCTTGCCACTTTCGCGTTCGACAACACCCATCGCCTCGTTCAGGGGAAGCGCGCGACGGTATTGACGATCACTTGCCAATGCGTCGAGGCAATCTACGGCCCCGAGAATTCTGGCTCCGAGTGGGATATTCTCGCCCTTGGTGCCGTAAGGATATCCGCTGCCATCCCACTTCTCATGATGGGCCAAGACGATCGGTGCCACATCGTAGGGAAACTGAACACGCTCAATAATTTCCGCCCCCACGACCGGGTGAATCTTCATCTTCTCGAACTCTTCAGGGGTCAGCTTACCTGGCTTTGAAATGATATGTTCTGGTACAGCCAGTTTGCCAATGTCATGAAGGATGGCGGCAGCCCGAAGGGCTTCCAATTGCTCATCTTTCATGCCCAGATCGCGACCCACTTCGAGGGCGTAGACCTGAACGCGCTGCAAATGCTCGTGTGTAGTCTCGTCCTTGGATTCAATGGCTAAGGCGAGCGCTTCGATCGTACGAAGGTGGAGGGCGGCCATCTGTTCGGCATGCTGCATCTCTTTGTCGATACGCGACAGATGCATCGAATAGACCTTATAGACAAGGTAGAAGAAGAATAGGGCCAGCATCGAATAGCCCCAATCCAGGTAGCGGTTGACGAAGCTGAATAGACCGGCGGCGGCCGTGCCGACCACGTAAAAATTCAGACTCCAGATGTAGCGCTCTCGCCAGATGCGGCGTAAGCTCTTTTGCTCTGTCAGAGAGATCACAGCCGCAACAGGGAAGGTATTGAACAAGTAGAAAACAGTCGCAGCAAGAACCAGACGGACTGGTACCTCTGCCACCTCCAAATGCAGCTGAGGGTGAAAGTAAACGAAGTGAGCAATCCAGGTTGCGGTCGCAATATTGGCAACATTGAAAAAAGTGAGGAATCCCCGACTGGGGCCCTGCAAGATCTGCATGCATTGAATGGCAGTCGTAACTCCACCGATCAACAGCGTCTCAGGAAGAGTAAGTTCCATGATGCCGATCAGCACAAAGAGAATATTAACGGGCATCGCGCTGCCGGTGTTGTTCCCCACACCTACGCGCAGGCCCGCGGCAAACAATGCGACCAGAAAGTAGCAAACGAAGCGGACCACGTTGCCGGATTCCCACTGGAAAAGGCTGGCAACAGCGACGATCGTGCCGATCAGGCTGATCAGCAGGACGTAAGCGCGAGCGGGCAAGCTCAATAAGTTCATGGCGGAAACACGAGAATACTAAGGGTCAATCCTCGTTCTCTATGGGAATCGGCGAAAGGCATTAGAACCTTTAGGCCAGAGCCCGGACTTCCGTACCGCTTGAATTTGTCATTCAGAGGACTTAGCCCCCCTAAGGTCTTTCGGGCGGGCGGTTCAGGTCAAGCGCTAGTGCAGATTTAACCCATCCGACCGTAAGATCTAGTAGCGGTCTATTCATACATAATGCAGGAACACTACCAATTTTTGGGTACTGAGGCAGTCGCGGCATCGCCGCGCATGAGGGAGTTGTTCCAGCAGGTGCGCGACGCCGCGCAATCTGAGGGCCCCATTTTACTGGTGGGCGAGCCTGGAAGCGGCAAGGAAATCGTCGCGAGAGCGATCCATCACTATTCGACGCGGAAGCCGTATCCGTTTGTGGATTTGTCGTGTGCCGCGCTGCCGGAGGATCTACTCGACGCCGAGTTGTTTGGACACGAGCGCGGCGCTTTCTCGGGTGCGAGCGCGATGAAACCGGGATTGCTGGAGATGGCACATCAAGGTAGTGTGTTTCTCGACGATGTCGAAAGTCTCAACGAACGATTGCAAGCCAAGCTCTCGCGGGTACTCGATCAGGGAACATATTTCAGAGTTGGTGCAGTTAGACAAACTCGCGCGGATGTGCGGCTAATTGCGGCAGCTAGCGGAGACTTTCGAAGGCCCGGTAGCGCCAGGAATCAGTTATTCAGTCAACTTTCAAATACGACACTGACGGTGCCGCCATTGAGGGAACGCCATGAGGACATTGAAGCCTTGGCCTGTCATTTTCTGGCGCAGCAGAATCCTGATTTACGCTTCGCCGCCGACGCGATGATCGCGTTGTATTCCTATCGATGGCCGGGAAATGTACGGGAATTGCGCAACGCAGTTCTGCGTTCGGCCTTAATGGCAAAAGGGCCGCTGTTGCATGCTGACGACATTGTATTCACGCTCAGGCAGCCTGTCGGAGCTGAACCACCCCTGGCCGAGGAGCGAGGTATCGAAGGTGTCGAACAGGCGATGATTCGGCGGGCGATGGCAGAGTCTGGCGGGCACCGCCAGCGTGCAGCCGATTCCCTGGGAATTTCCAAGACAACACTTTGCAGAAGGATTCGCAGCTTCGGCCTGGTGCTGGGCCACGAAGAGATTCGGAGGTCAGCATGAATGCGTCAAGGCAGGTAGAGGCGGTCAATTGGGAGGACCGGCGGATCGAGGCGCGGCATCGGGCAGCGGGCAGTGTCTCGTTGCGATTGAATGAGGACTATCAGGTGGCATTTGAGGCACGGCTGCTGGATATCTCGGCGTCTGGATTTCGCGCGCGACACGCCAATTCGCAGCTTAGGTCCGGCCAGGAGTGCGATTTTGCTCTGCCAGGCACGCGGGGCAGAGCAAAGGTTGTCTGGAATCGAATCACGGCGGAGTTCATCGAAACGGGCTTTCTCATCTTGCTTCACGAAACGGGCTAAGGGTGATTTGGATACACTAGCAGTGGAGAAAGCAGGTACCGATGCAAGCCTACCGATCGGAGCCTGACCTTAGGAGCCCGATGCGAACGCAGACGGATGTACTGGCGGCGAGTGAGCTGTTTCGTGCCTTCCGTTTGATGTACCTTAGCCGACGGATCGATGACCGCGAGATTCTTCTCAAGCGGCAGAATAAGATCTATTTCCAAGTGAGTGCGGCGGGGCACGAAGCAATCCAGGTGGCGGCGGGCATGGCTTGCGCACCCGGGTTTGACTGGTTTCATCTTTACTATCGTGATCGCGCGCTGGCGCTCACGCTTGGCATTACGCCCAAGCAGATGTTTTTACAAGCCGCAGGTGCCGCAGCAGACTCGATGAGCGGCGGCCGTCAGATGCCGAGCCACTGGAGCTCTCGCGACCTACACATCATCAGCGGCAGTTCTCCCACCGGTTCGCAATATCTGCATGGCGTCGGTTGTGCGCACGCATCCAGGATTCTCAAGCCGAACGACGGCGAGGTGACCTTGGTCAGCAGTGGTGAGGGAGCCACGAGTGAAGGCGAATTCTGGGAAGCGATCAACCTCAGTTGCCTCAACCGTTATCCAATCATTTTTTTGATCCAGGACAATGGCTATGCGATCAGCGTACCGGTTGAATTCCAGACGCCGGGCGGCAGCATCTCGAAGGTACTCAGCGGGTTTCCCGGCCTGTTGCGCCTGGAGGTAGATGGCCTCGACTTCATCGCCAGCTATCAGACAATGGCGGAAGCCGTAGCGCACTGCCGGGAGGGCCTCGGTCCGGTGCTGGTGCATGCCAAGGTCATTCGGCCCTATTCGCACTCCCTTAGTGATGACGAGCGCTTCTACAAGTCGGCAGAAGAGCGTGCCAGCGAGGCAGAACGCGATCCAATCGAGCGGATGCATCGACTGTTGATCGAAGGTGGTTCCGTCAATGAGGCCGACATCAAAGAGATGATGACGGATTGCGACAAGGAAGTGCAGGATACCGCAGACCTGTCGCTGGAGTACCCTGCCCCGGCCAAGAGCACGATTTTCGACAACCTGTATTCACCGCTGATCGATCCGACTGGCCCCCAGTTTGAAGAGGCTGCGCAGTTGCGTGGCGAGCCGCGCACGATGGTCGATACGATCAACCAGACGTTGGCCGAGGAGATGAGACGCGACCCTCGCATTCTGGTATTTGGCGAGGACGTTGCCGACTGTAGTCGCGAATCCGTCTTACCTGAGGTGAAAGGCAAGGGCGGCGTTTTCAAGACGACACTGGGTCTGCAACGTGAGTTTGGCAGTGCCCGAGTTTTCAATACTCCCATCGCAGAAGCTGGCATCGTAGGCCGGGCAATCGGGTTGAGTTTGAGGGGACTGAAGCCTGTGGGCGAGATCCAGTTCTTTGATTACATCTGGCCCGCCATGATGCAGCTTCGCGATGAGCTGGCAACGATGCGCTGGCGCAGCAACGGGGACTGGAGCTGCCCGGCGGTGATTCGCGTGGCCATTGGCGGCTACCTCACGGGCGGCAGTATTTACCATAGCCAGTGCGGGGAGTCGATCTTTACACACATCCCTGGGCTGCGTGTCGTGTTTCCATCCAATGCCCTCGATGCGTGCGGATTATTGCGTACGGCGTTGCGTTCGGATGATCCTGTGCTATTTCTGGAACATAAGAAACTTTACCGGGAGCCCTATAACCGTAGCGCGCACCCTGGTGAGAATTTCACCATACCGTTTGGGAAAGCCAAGACGGTGAAGGCTGGTGGCGACCTGACAATCATTTGTTATGGTGCGCTGGTCAAGAAGTCGCTGGACGCGGCGCAGTTGTTGGAGAAGAAGCATGTTGGCAAGTCGATCGAAGTGATCGATTTACGAAGCCTCTCGCCCTATGACTGGACCGCGATCGCGGAAAGTGTGCGGCGTAACAACCGCGTGCTGATTGCCCATGAGGATGTTTTGAGTTGGGGCTTTGGAGCCGAACTGGCTGCTCGAATCGCGGACGAACTGTTCTCCGATCTCGATGCGCCGGTGGCTCGGGTAGCCGCTAAAGACACGTGGGTTGCGTACAACCCCTCGCTGGAGGATGCAATTCTCCCGCAGGTTGAGGACTTGGTTCGCGAATGCGAAAGGCTATTGGCTTACTGAGATCCGGCAAATTTGCCATACTTAAGGAAAGAAGGAACGAAATATGCCGAATCTAGGACCGATGGAACTCGTGCTGATTCTTGGAGTAGCGCTGCTGCTGTTTGGCGGGCGCAAGCTCCCTGAACTTGCCAAGGGCATGGGTGAAGGAATCAAAAACTTCAAGAATGCTCTCAGGGAAGATCCGCCGCCCCCACCGCCCGCTGCGCCTCACACCCCGGATCAGGCCCCCAAGCCTTAAAGTCACAATAGAAAATTGTCAGGCATAGAGGAGTTCGAGGCGCGCCTGGAACTCCTTTATGCATTCTGGATTGGCCAATGCAGTGAGATTGGTTGCGCTGCGGCCATGGATCGCGTCGCGGACGGCAGACTCTGAGATCTTGCCGCTCACCGTGCGGGGGATCGCCGAGACAGCCAGGATCTTTTTCGGTACGTGGTGCGGGCTGGCCTGGGTGCGCAGGGTGCTTTGAATTCGCTGGATCAACTCTGGAGTGAGTTCGCAGTGCTCGCGCAGTTTGACGAACAGGACAATCCGCACATCCCCGCCCCACTCCTGGGCCACTGCGACAGAATCTTCGATCTCGGGAATCGTCTCAATCTGCCGGTAGATCTCAGCCGTACCAATCCGGATACCACCTGGGTTGAGCGTGTTGTCTGAGCGACCGTGAATCACGAATCCCTGGGTGGATGAGTTCTGGGTAGCCCAATCGCCGTGGTGCCAGATGCCCGGGAATCGATCAAAATAAGCGGCTCGATATCTGGTGCCATCAGGGTCGTTCCAGAAGCCTAGCGGCATGGAGGGGAATGGATTGGTGCAGACCAGTTCGCCGGGTGTGTCCCAGACTCTTTCGCCCTGTGCGTTCCAAACCTGTACGTCCATGCCCAACCCTGCGCATTGCAGTTCTCCCCGGTGCACCGGCAGGAGTGGATTGCCAAGGACAAAGCAAGAGACGATGTCAGTACCACCGGAGATCGAGGCAACCGAGATGCCCGGCTTGATGTCGCGCCAGACATAGTCGAAGCTTTCGGGTGCCAGGGGCGAGCCGGTGGAGATCACCTGGCGCAGCGCGGTCAAATCGTGGTGTTGGGCCGGGCGATAGCCGTTCTTCTCAAGCAAGGCCAGATACTTGGCGCTGGTGCCGAAGTGGTTGATCGAATCGGCTGCCGCCATGCGCCAAAGTACATCAGGGTCCGGGTACATTGGCGAGCCATCGTAGAGCACCAGGGTTGCGCCGGAAGCCAGACCAACGGCGAGCCAATTCCACATCATCCAGCCGCAGGTCGTGTAGTAGAAGAGGCGCTCGTTGGGGCGCAAGTCGACGTGGAGCAGGTGCTCTTTTACGATTTGCAGTAGGGTGCCGCCAGCGGAATGGACGATGCACTTGGGCGCGCCGGTGGTGCCGCTGGAGTAGAGGATGAAGAGGGGGTGGCGGTGGGGGAGTTGGGCAAAAACGAGATTGGCTTCGCTCGGTTCGACGTCCTCTATAAGGATTATCTGCTTTAAATTTTTCAAGTTCATCTTGATTTCGTCCAGTCTGCCGCACAACTCGAAGCTCTTACCAGCGAAGGAATAGCGAGCGGTCGAGAAGAGCAGTTTGGGTTCGATTTGGCCGAATCGATCGATGACACCCTGCACGCCAAAGTCGGGGGAGCAGGAGGACCAGATGGCTCCGATTGACGCGGCCGCCAGCATGAGCGCGATGGTTTCTGGTCGATTGGGGAGATAAGCAGCGACGCGGTCGCCGAGCTGAAGTCCGTGATTGAGCATCAGTGCAGCGTAGGTGGCCACCCACTGGCGAAGCTCATCCCGCGTCCATTCTGTGTGCTCGCCGGCCTCATTGCGGAAGAGCAAGACCTGTTGGTGGCCATCGCCGCGAAGGAGGATCTCAGCGAAATTGAAGTCGGCATCGGGTTGTGGCAAGGACGCGAACGAAGCCAATTCGCGCCAGAAGTCGTCCGGGTGTTCGATCGACCAGCGGTGCAAGGACCAGCTATCGGGGTGCCCGGTTCGGGCCAGAAACTTAGAGAGATGGGCTGGCATGGATGGTGTTGCTAAGTTCGCCAAAACCGACTGTTTCTCCCGCATAGCCACGCAGGATCACGGTGTCGCCGTCGCTGAGAAAGGGGCCACCGCACTCGATCAAGCTGCCTTGACTTGTGGGGCCGCTGACGGTGCCGGAGCCAATCAGGTCGCCTGTCTGAAGCCGGATGCCCGCACTGAGCAGGTGGGCCAGTTGCTGCCCGAGGCTCCAGTACATGTCGCGATAGTTGCTATGGGCCAGCACGCCACCGGGGATACGCTCGGCTTCGAGGTGGATGTCCCAGGCGCGCGGCTCGGGGACATGAAGGTGCGGGAAAGGCGGCGGGTTTTGCGGCGGGCCGTCGCAGCGGTAGGCGGCGAGTGCTTCGGGCAGAACCAGGTAGGGGCTAACGGTGGTGGCGAAGGCCTTGGACAGGAAGGGGCCTAATGGAGTGTACTCCCAACGCTGGATGTCGCGGGCGGACCAATCGTTCAGGAGCACGAAGCCAGCGAGCGAGTCTGGCGCGCCGGGGCAGAGGAAGGCACCGAGTTCGAGTTCGAAATCTAGCTGGGCGGTGGGGGCAAAGACCAGTTCGCCTGCGGCGTCTTTGTACTGGCCGCGCGGACGCTGGATCGGCGTGCCAGTTGGCATGACATTGCTGGCGCGCCCGTTGTAGCCGGCGGGGAGATGGAGCCAATTTTCGGGCAAGGGGTTGGCGGGGTCGCGAAAGAGACGGCCGACATTGGTGGCATGCTCTCGGCTGGAGTAGAAGTCGACAAAATTGGGAATCGTAAATGGCAGGTGCAGCGCCTGGATTGCGACCGGGAGGGAAGGCAGGGACCGACCGGCGGCCAATGCCTCTTGAACTCGGGCACGAATGGTGAGGGCGGCCTGTCGATCATGGGCGAAGAGTTCGTTTAGAGTGCCCGCTATCGATGGATCGAAGGCGGGCAGGTCAATCAGCTCGTTGCCCCAGCGGATGCCAGGCCGAGCCGGGTGGCCGAACATGCAAAATGGAAGATTTTCGAGACCGAAACGTAGGGCCGGGGAATCCACGCCTTCATTGTATGATCAGGCACTGCGACGCAGGCTGAGGCTTGGCCCAGGGGCGTGATTGAATAGGGCGGGAATCTCCGATGCTGGCATTGGACGCGCCAGGTAGAAGCCTTGCAAGGCATCAAAGCCCATCGTCTTGAGCATCTCGAATTGCTCTCTGGTCTCCACGCCTTCCGCCACGGCCATCACACCCATGCCGCGCGCCAGTGTTTGCAGTGCAGAGAGGATCACCCTGGACTTGGGCTGGTCTGCACAATGCCTGGTGAAACAGGAAGCGATCTTGATGCCGTCAATCGGGAAGTGGGTCAGATATCGGAAGGAGGAGTATCCCTCGCCGAAGTCATCGAGCCAAATCTGAACCCCTTTGTTTCGCAAGCGTTGCAGGCCCTGAGACGTCTTCGGGTTGCCCTCCACAAAGACGCTCTCGGTAATCTCGAAGATGATGCTGGAACGACGAAGGGCTGGCTGGCGAAGGAGATCATGGAACTGCTTCTCCATTACAAAATTGGGGAAATGGCGTCCCGAAATATTGAGACTGACTGGGACGCCAACCATGGCAGGGAACTCCGCATGCCAGAGGCAGAGCTGCTTAGCGAGGCGCTCAAGGCCCTGCATGTCTAGCTTGAGAACGAGTCCCGAATCTTCAGCCAGACTGATGAACGCGGCCGGTGAGATGATGCCGAGGCGCGGATGACGCCAGCGCAGCAAAGCCTCAAGCAGACATACGCGACCACTTGCAGGATTGAAGACGGGCTGAAATTCAAAGTAGAACTCATTGTTCTCGAGGGCATTTTTCAAATTGAATTCGAGTGAAATCTGGACAATCGATTTGGCCGCCTGCGGCGGGCGGCTGACGACGATGGATTCGCGACTTACGCGAGCCTGTTGGTGGGCACTGTCTGCGTCGCGCAGAATGGCATCAGTCGAGGTATCAGGTCCGCGCGGAGCAGCCAAGCCAATGCGCGCCGATAGCACTATGCAACCTTCACCGAGCGCAAACTCGCGCTCAATGCTGCGCAGAACTTCTTGCATCAGCAGTTCAGCCTGCTCAAGGTTCTGCCGTGAGCGGATGAGTATCGCAAAATGGTCTGAACCAAAGTGTGCAAGCACGTCGTTTGCTTTGAGTAGCTTGCCTATCTCATTGGCGACTTGACGGAGAAGGCGATCACCGGCGGCGAAGCCAAAGGAGTCATTGATGCTGCGGAAGCGAATGACATCGAGAAAAGCGACTGCGAAGAAGGCAGGATCGGTCTCATCGACCCATTTTCGGACTTGGCGCTCCAAGGCTCGATGAAACCGAGCAGTAGTTTTGGCTGCGGAGCGCTCTGGAATGTCAGTGACGATCACCGCTTCGTTGAACTGATCCATCAGTTCTCGAAATGCAGGCCACATCTAGATCTCCCTGGCCGTTCAATTCAATCGATTTTGGCAGTAAGCGCCTTAATTCGCTGAAGGAACGACAATTATGTCGAAAGATGTCGGTTCAATCCGCTGGGGAGCACCAAACTGCAGAATTCCCTGATAGGTCCCTGGTAGTGGGAATCATGGGGGAAACCTGGACTCGGCTGGCCCTGCGCCATCAATAGTCTCTTTCGCATGGTCGGATACTATCACGTTTCTATTTAATTGCAACAGGCTTGATGGCGCAATTAAATAAGACCCCATAGAAATCTTTCTGCATTGGTGGAGATGTTAAAGAATAGCAATATCGCGACAAAAAATTGCTGAGTGGGTTGGCGTCCCGATGGACGGAGATTGGGGACGGGGGATCGATTGTGGGCGGTGCGGCTCGCATAGCCACAACTCTATTTTACGAGCATTTTTTCGACATATTTGGCGATGATGTCGGTTTCGAGATTGACCTGATCGCCGGGTGAGTGGCGATGCAGGTTGGTGTGTGTCCAGGAGTGAGGAATGATCGTGACGCTGACGCGTAGGGCCTCGATTGCGGCCACCGTCAGGCTGATGCCGTCGATGGCGATGGAGCCTTTGTGCACGATGTAGCGGTCAAGCGATGGGGGGACGTCGATGGTGAGCCACCAGTTGCCATCGCCGAGTTCCTTGATGCCATGAATGATAGCGACCCCATCGACGTGGCCCTGGAGGATGTGGCCACCGAGACGGGAGGTGGGGAGGAGCGAGCGCTCGAGGTTGACGGAGTCGCCGGTCTTGAGTTGACCGAGGGCAGTGCGGGCAAGGGTTTCTGGCGCGAGATCGGCGGTGAAGGTTTGCCCATCGACATCGAGAGCCGTCAGGCAGACGCCATTGACGCAAATGGAATCGCCCTCTTTGGCGTCGCTGACGATGTAGCGCGAACAGATCGTGAGGCGAGCGCCAGTAGGACGGGGTGTGAGGGCAACGATCTCGCCGACTGCTTCAATGAGGCCAGTAAACATCAGTCTTTTTGCAACCAACCTTCCACAGCAAATTCTTCCGGGGCAACGGGATGGAGGCGGATGTCATGGAGCAGAATGGCATCGGAGCGACGGCGACGGCCAAGGCCGCCAGCCACCGGCAGGGAGTGCATGCCACCTAGAATCTTGGGCGCGTAATAGAAGAAAACCTTGTCGACGACGTCGCTATCGAGTGCGGCCCAGTTCACCTTGCTGCCCGCCTCGATCATGGCCGAGAGGTAGCGGCGGCGGCCGAGTTCCTGAACCAGCAACTCCAGGCTGACACGACCATTGGCGGCATCGAGAACCAGCACTTCGACGCCTTTAGCCTCGAGTGCCTTGCGCCGGGCGGGCGAGAAAGCGGTAGTGGTTGCGACCATGACGGAGGGCTCTCCAGTGTGAACCAGACGCGAGGTGATCGGCAGGCGCAATTGGGAATCGAGAACAACGCGGAGCAGCGGGCGTGAGCGCGCGACGCCGGTCCGATCGGTGAGCATACAATCATCGGCAAGCACCGTGCCGATGCCGGTGATCATGACGTCGCTCCAGTGACGCAAGCTCTGTACATGCTGGCGGGCGGACTCGCTGGTGATCCAGCCTTCGTTATCTTCAGGCGCGGCAATTTTGCCGTCGAGCGTTACGGCGCTCTTGAGCGTCACCAGGGGTCGGCCCGTGCGCATGAAGTGGATGTAGGGCTCATTGATTCGGGCGGCCTCGGGCGCGGCGTCCGAGTCGAGGACAACTTCGATGCCGGCAGCGCTTAATTTTTGGAGGCCAGCGCCGGCGACGATCGGGTTTGGATCGAGCATGGCGACGAAGACACGACGGATGCCAGCGGCGATCAATGCTTCAGCGCATGGCCCGGTGCGTCCCTGGTGGGAGCAGGGTTCGAGCGTAAGGTAGGCATCAGCGCCGCGAGCGCCAACACCGGCTTGCGCCAGTGCAAGGACTTCGGCATGATCGACTGTCGCGTAGAGGTGCGCGCCGCGCCCAATGACCGTGCCATCGCAAGCGATCACGCAGCCGACGCTGGGATTGGGACTGGTCTGCCCCATCACGCCTCGGGCGAGATCGAGGGCCTCGCGCATGTGAGGGTTTAGCGTCGCAATGCGCTCAATTGTCGAATAGGGATGCAACAAACTTGTCCGCCTCAAAAGGAATCAGGTCATCCATCTGCTCACCGATGCCGACATAGCGGATCGGGAGATTCATGTCGCGGGCGATGGCGACCACGACGCCGCCTTTGGCCGTGCCATCGAGCTTGGTGAGGACGATGCCAGTGACGCCGGCGCTCTCTGTAAATTTCTTGGCCTGTTCGAGGCCGTTCTGCCCGGTTGTGGCATCGAGAACGAGCCAGACCTCGTGGGGAGCATCGGGGACGATACGGCGGGCAGTGCGGATCATTTTTTCAAGCTCGGCCATGAGATGTTCTTTGTTGTGGAGCCTGCCGGCGGTGTCGATCAAGACGACGCCAGAGTTGCGGGCCTGGGCGGCCTGGAGCGCGTCGAAGATGACAGCACTGGGATCGGAACCGCTCTGCTGGCGGATCATGTCGACGCCGCTGCGCTGAGACCAGACCTCCAATTGCTCAATGGCGGCGGCGCGAAAGGTGTCTGCCGCGCAAATCAGAACGCTCTGGCCATCGAGCTTGAAGCGGTTGGCAAGTTTGCCGATGGTGGTGGTTTTGCCAACGCCATTGACGCCAACGATCATTACAACGGTGGGGGCGGTCTTGGCCCAATTGATGGGCTTTTCATTGGCTTCGAGGATTTCGAGGAGCTGCTGGCGGATGAGTCCGCGGAGTTCACTGGCATCGGTGAGTTGCTGGCGTTCGACGCGCTCACGGATGCCGTCCAGGATTTCCATTGAGGTGCGGACGCCGATGTCAGAGCCGATCAGGGAGTGCTCGAGTTCTTCAAGCAAATCGGGATCGATCTCTTTGCGGCCATGGATCAAATTATCCAGAGAGCCGACGAGTCCGCTGCGGGTTTTTTGGATTCCCTGCTTGAGTCGGTCCAGTAGGCTGGTCATGTAGTAGTAAAGACCAGTGTAGCTGGGCGGGGGGCGTTACCGGCTTTCTTGCATCTCGTCCCAGAGCTTGTGGAACATCTCGCTCACTTCGGGTTCGACGCCGAAGTCCCTAGGCAGGGCGTTGACTTGAATCAGCTTCACAACATCGGCGTAGTCTTGAACGCGCTGAGTGCCGCGCCCCAGATAGGTTGAGAGTTTGGCTGAGATGAGCTTCTCTAAGGTCAAGACCTGGGGAATCTCAGAGACAGTAACGGGCATCGGCAAGACAAGGGGGCCGGGGTCCAGGATGCAACCGCCGGGACGAAGATCAACCTCGACCTTAGTGTCGCGGTCGGTAAGCGTCATGGAAGAGCCGGGGTTCGGATTGAAGCCGTTCATCGACAGCTTTTCGCGCGCGAAGGCGACATCGGGGACGATGATGTCCACGTCGACGGTGGAGCGAGGATAGCCGCGCTCTTGAACGGCATAGCCACCACAAACAAAGTGGGGAATCTCGAAGCGCGCGAAAACCTTCAAGGCCTTTAGCAAGGTAGATTCAATGATCGTCGAGCCGCTGGATTCTCTCAAGAAGGCCGCCTGTTCGTGGAATTGGAGAACCGTTGTCATTTTGGTCAAAGGCGGATCAGGACTGGAAAATATTCCTCGACCGAGCCATACCGTGAGTTTATCGAGTTTTGGCCCCCGTCTTCAGTGGCATGGCCCTTGGTAGAATCAAGACTTGAATCCTTCGGAAGTCTCCACGACCAGCGATTACACGGTCCGCGACCAGCAGCGGATGACGCGAGCGGTCAACTATTTTGCCTGGCAGGCGCGGCTCGCGATGGAGCCACTGGGCAAACGCATTGTCGAAGTTGGTTGCGGCATCGGAAATTTCACGCGAATGATTGCTGATCGCGAGCTCGTCGTGGGTGTCGATATCGAAGAGGCCTGCATTGCCGAACACGAGCGACGCTTTGCCGGACAGGGCAATGTGCAGTCGATGGTGCTTGATGCGATGGACCCGGCCTTTTTGCAACTCAAGGAGCATCAGCCGGATAGTGTGGTTTGCCTGAACGTGCTGGAACACATCGAAGACGACCTAGGCACCTTGCGCGCCTTTGCTTCGATCCTGCCCAATGGCGGCAAAGCGGTGTTGATGGTGCCTGCGTTCATGGGACTCTATGGCCCCATCGACAAGTATCTTGGTCACTATCGCCGCTATACGCTGGCAAGCTTTGAGGAGACGGCGAGCCGGGCTGGGTTTGCGGCGCCGACGCTGCGCTACATGAACATGGTTGGATTCTTTGGGTGGTGGGTGAACGCAAAGATACTGAAGCGAACCGAACAGAGCGAAGGCCAGATTGACTTTTTCGATGGCACGATTGTACCGGTGCTCGAAAAGCTGGAGACGGCGATCACGCCGCCGTTTGGGCAGAGTGTGTTTGCAGTGTTGGAAAAGCGATAAGATTCCGGTGACAGCTTGAAAGTCTCGATCATCATCCCGGTCTACAACGAGGTCAACGTGCTTCCGATGGTGCTGGATCGCGTCATGAAAGCGGCGCTGCCGCTGGGGTGCGAAAAGGAAATCGTAATCGTCGATGACGGGTCGACCGACGGAACCTCGGAGTTACTGGACCGCTATCGCGGGCTGGTAATTCTGCATCATTCGGTTGAAAACTTTGGCAAGGGCGCTGCGTTGCGCATTGGCATCCGCAAGGCGACGGGCGATATCGTACTGATCCAGGACGGGGACCTCGAATACGACCCGAACGATTACATCAAGGTATTGCAGCCGATCGTCGATGGCCAGGCCAGCGTGGTTTATGGCAGCCGATTCATGGGTAATTTACAAGGCATGAAGATGGCAAACTGGCTGGCGAACAAGATTCTCACCGTGACGACGAATGTTCTGTATGGCGGCAACATCACGGATGAGGCGACGGCGTACAAGGCGTTTCGCATGGAAGTGCTGCAAGCCATACGCCTGCGCTGCCTGCGATTTGAGTTCTGTCCGGAAGTGACCGCCAAGGTGCGGCGGCTGGGCTACGCAATTCATGAAGTGCCGATCCGCTACAACGCCCGCGGCATTCTTGAGGGTAAAAAGATCCGCTGGCAGGACGGCTTTCATGCGATGTGGACACTGGTCAAGTATCGCGTGATACCGATGGAGAAGCCGGTTGAGAAGCAGGCGCTCGAACAGGGGACCAGTACAGCCGCGTGACACCAGCCGCTTGGTCCTGGATCCCTGAGTGGTGGTTCCCGAACCTGCAAACCCTCATCGGACAATTGCAGGAACCCAGCTTTGACGGGTGGTTGCTGGCGCGATACGCAGTGCAGGCGATTGCGACGAGCGCGCCCATCTGGTTGGCCGACTATCTACTGGGCCTGGCGCTGCTGAAGCTGCTGCGAGTGCGATTGAATGGCGGACTCAAGCAGGCGGCGGCATTGGCGATGGGGGCGGGCACGGCGGCACTCGGCATCTTTTTCTTTGGCGTATTTGGAAGACTCACGGGCAAGGGGCTGCTCGCGTTCACGGTAATTCAAGCTTTGATCGGACTTTGGTTTGCTCGCAGTGAACTTCGCCTGCCGCGCTGGCGCTGGGCCTACCTTTGGGCGCTGCCGTTGCTGTTGTTGTATCTGCCCGATTTAATGATGCCGGTGCTGGAATACGACAGCAACATGTATCACATGGCATCGGCGCGCTGGTACATGCAGCAGCAGAAGATCGTTTATCACGAGGGCATCCGGTTTAACGCGCAACCTCATCTGCCGGTGATGCTCTACATGCGGCAGTGGTGGCTGACGCAGGATGCGAATCTGATCAAGCTCGTCAACCTGGAATATCTGGCGATGTTGGTTTGCCTATTTCATTGGTTTGCGCGCCGCAATCGAGTCCGCTGGGGAGTGCTGGCGGCGCTGGGACTGACTTTTGGGTCTCCGATCTTTGGCTACATCATGAGGCAGGAATACGCGGACTTTGCGTTAACGGCGTGGCTTAGCGTTGGAGTTGCAGTGATGTTGGCGGGCGGAGAAAGATGGCGTCGAGGCCGCCTGGTTGCGGCAGGTCTGTTGCTGGGCTTTGCCGCATCCAGCAAGCTGCAGGGGCTGGCCGTTGTGGGTTGCTTTCTCGGCGCTGATTTTGCCGCGTTTGCCTGGCGGAGGCGGTCGATGTGGCTGGCCCTTTCGCGATCCACCATCATGGGTGCCGGGGTCGTGGTGACGAGCGCAGGATGGTGGATGCGGAGTTGGCGACATACAGGCAGCCCGGTAGCGCCGTTCCTCACGGACTCGCCGGATGTGAAGGCGCTGTTTCAAGTAAACGCGAGCTATGGCGTTGGGCGGGATTTGGTGTCGCTCTTAGCGACGCCTTGGAACATGATCGTGGTGCCGCCGGAGAAGTATGCCGATCTGTTCCGATTTGGGCCGAGCTGCTTGATCTTGCTGGTTATCGGGTTGACGACAGTCTTGTGGCGGCGCAAGGCGCTCGATTACGCGACGGTGGTTGTAATTCTGGGTAGTGCGTTGTTCACGTTACTGTGGTTTCGCACGGGTCAAGTGATGCGCTATGAGGCTTGTCTGTTGCCGCTCTGGAGCCTGTTGTTGCTGGGCGCGATGCGACGGGTACAATGGCCGCGCTGGGGCATCGCAATTTTGTTTGTGCCGCTGCTGCTAAGCACCTCGTTCCTGACAAGCAATGTGATCCGTTACGGCGTGCCGCCGCCAGTGACCTGGCCAGCAACGCAGGGCGTGCTGAACGCTGTGCTGCCGTATTACCGCCCCATGCAGGCGGCCAGCCGACTCGTGGGGAAGAACGACAAAGTATATACGTGGTTTTGCGATGACATCCGCTTCTACGCGCCTGGCAAGGCTTATGGGGACTGGTTTGGCGGCTATACGTATACGTGGCTGGGCAACGTACATAGCGGGCCAAAGATTCCGAATGCGGCAGGAATGATTGCGCGCCTGAAACAAGAGGGCTTTCGCTTCATAATTGTGGATCGTCAACGGTCTGCTCATGGAGCCTCCATCTATGGCCCCGCACTGTTGAATACCGGCATCGTGAAGCCGAATCTCCCTGTTCCGGGAACCGAGATTGTCTTTGATGACGGCAACTACGTTGTCTTTCGTCTAACCTAAAAGAGAATGAAGCATTTACTGTCGGCGGCCATGTTCGCCTCGTTGTTATTGGTCTCGTGCGTTAGCGAGAAAGAGAAATCGCCGAGCTTGCCTGAGGCAAAAATTGACAAGTTGATTCCCGAGATTGTCGTCGAAGGGCAAGCGTTTCAGAAGCAGCCGAATGGGGCGAGTGCACTGAGCGTCCTTGGGGCGAACCTGGTGAAGGGATCACGAATCAAGTTGAACGGCATGCCGCTGGAGACTTCGTCCGGGGACGGCACTTCACTGGCAGCCCTAGTGCCCGCGGAGATGTTTGCCAAGGCTGGCAGCTATGTCGTGACGGTGGAGACTCCCGATGGTCGCAGCACAAATAACCTGAAGTGGAGCGTGTTGGCCAAGACAGGGCCTGCCCCGGAGATTCGCGCACTGTTCCCCGATGGGACTGCAGCAGGCAAGGGCTTTAACGTCCAGCCCGGGGGCTTTTCAGCGATGGGGATGACGGGCGCCAACTTCCTTCCAGGAGCCAAAATCCTGTTCAATGGCAAGGAGCTCGAGACGAACTTTGGCGGCGTGGATCAACTGGGTGCGGCCGTCCCACAGGAGCATTTCGCCAAGGCAGGTAAGGTGATGGTGACGGTCAAGAATCCTGATGGAAAGGTCAGTGCGGCCCGGGCCTTCATCGTCTCGAACTGATGATTGGGCGACGCTGGCCTGCTATTTCGATTGCCGCCGTTGCCTTGCTCTGTCTGGGCCTGGCAACGCTGCCCTGGATTGGCAAACTAGGGATGGAATACGATGAAGCTCACTTCCTGGTGTCGGCGGTCAAGATCGCCTTTGGGGCCGAGGAAGTCCTTCAACCTCCCTACGGCGTAACTGTGGCACATCGGCCGTTGCCGTTCATGACGATGCCGTATGTGGGCGCGCTAGATGCCTATGTCTATGCGGTGGCTTACTGGTGCTTCGGCACGGACACGGTTGTTTCGCGATGGGTGAATCTGGCAATAGGCGTGCTGATTTTCCTATTGACGTATTTGGTTGTGTGCCGGGAAGCGGGGCGCTGGGGCGCAGTGATCGCCATGGGGCTATTGCTGGCGGACGTGGAACTGATCCTGCACCTGCCGATGAACTACGGGCCCATCCTGTTGCAACAGGCATTTACGATGGGGGCACTTGCCTGCCTGCAGAAGTGGTGGAAGGGTGCCAGCGGATGGTTCTTTTTTGGCGCTGTTTCCCTGATGGCGATAGCCTTTCATGAGAAGCTGACCTACCTTTGGATTCTTGGGCCGTTAGTGCTTGGGATTGCCCTCTTTTACGGGAAGTTGAGCTGGACGCGGAGCCGGTGGTGGTATGGGCCAAGTGCGCTGGTGTGGGCCGTGGTACTGGTCAGCCCGATCCTGTACTTCGCCTTTGGCGCCCCGGACACTTTTGGATTTGGAAAGCAGAGCACACAGGTGCCGTTGGACTGGCGCCCAATCTTTCTGGAACGCTGGCGCATGTTTGATGCGATGCTGCGCGGGGTGAATTCGTTGGGCTTTGTGGATGCGCCGGCACCCATCGAATTACAGCGAGGGTACTGGCTGCATATTCTATTTTTCTCTGGACTGATCGCCGCAGTGATTGCGAAGCAACGAATGGCTCTGATGTTGTATCTGACTGCCGTCGGTGTGTGGTGCGCCAACTTATTATTTCCGGATGCTGGCCGAATGCACCACTTACTATTGATGGCACCGTTTTGGCAGGCGGGAGCGGCAATTGGGCTGGGCTCGTCACGCAGAATGGTGCAGGTGGCCGCATGTGGCGTCCTGCTGCTAGCTGGTTGGGATGCGGCCAAGTCGTATCGGTGGTTTGCTGAGAACGCCAGCCGGACCGGTGGCATGCATCACTGGAGCGACATGACAGTAGGTGCGGCACGCTGGCTGGAGGCGCGGCCTGAGTTGGAGGGAGCGACTGTGAACTGGGGCATCTCCCGGACAGTGTATGTATTGAGTGGCGGCAAGAGTAACTTGGAAGAACACTACTTCGATACGCTGGCGGCACCGCTATCGGACCAATCCAAGAAAGAGATGACTGCCGTTGTACAGAAGCGTAGACTTGTCTGGCTTGTCTCCGATGTTATGCCGACTTACGAAGAACAGTGGCAGCGCGTGGCAGCGTTGAGCGAGCGTCCGCCGGTGCAAGTGGCCGAGTTCCCTTCGCGCAATGGGCGCTTTCATCTTCGTGCATATCGCTTTGACTTACCAGAGCAGCCCGTTGGGAAGTGGCAGCAGGCAGGCGGGCTGGAGTTTGACTTGCCGACCGACTGGAGAAGCCTTCGATTCACGCTGGCAGGTGTGGCCGACAAAGAGGGTGAGGGCATCCTGATTGAGTGGCTGGATGGGGAAGGCAAGCGGCTTTGGATCGATCATCGTCCGATGGCGTGGATTCCGCATATCACGGCGAAGGGATCGTTGCTGGAGTTTGGACAAGACTTCTATCCTAAGACCTTCCTGAGGACCCGCGAGAAGGCTGGCGCGGCCCGGCGAGTCCGGATCGAAACTACGCTAGAGAAGGCTAAGATGACAGTACCGGAGATTGGATTGCCATGATCGAACTTCTACTGTTGTTGAGCTTGGCGGCAGAGCCGCCGATTGCGCCGGGGCTATTGGAGAAGGGCCCTAAGCTGCCGCCAGCGCCGTCCAGATCGATACTCAAGAATCTGGGGGAATATGGATCGGAGGCAAAGAAGATCTATCTTGCCGAGCGCGGCGGCAAACTGACTTGCCTTATCGACTCGACGGACTTAAGCGACCTGGAGCCGACCGGGCGGGAACGCTATCGCTTCCCCAAGGCATCGCGGCACGCGGGCGAGGAGATTCGGATGGAGGCCAAGGGACTTCGCCTTGGGAAGGAATTTTATCCCCGACTGCCAGAGCCGAATCGCAACTTCCGGGTGGAGATGCAGAAGCCGCTGGAGGAGTTATTGAAGATCGCCGCCACCAGCACAGCGCCGACGCAGCCCGAAGGCCTTTTGCCGCCCGATCTGGTTGATCTGCGCGGCTTGCCTGCGACGATCCATTTCGACATTCGCTATGCGACGGCGAATAACTTTATGGCCGCTCCGCTGTATTCCAAGGCGGGCGCGTTTGCGCAGCGACCGGTGGCGGAAGCGCTGGTGGAGGCACATCGCTGGTTGGCGCAATTCGGTTACGGGCTGTTGATCCACGACGCCTACCGTCCGTGGAAGGTGACGAAGATGTTCTGGGAGGCGACGCCAGTGCGGCAGCGGAACTTTGTGGCGAATCCGGCCACGGGATCGCGTCACAATCGCGGCTGCGCCATTGATCTATCCATGTACGACCTGAAAACGGGACAGGCGGTGGAGACGGTTAGCGGCTATGACGAAATGTCCGATCGGGCCTATCCTGAGTACCCCGGCGGGACGTCGCAACAGCGTTGGCTGCGGGGTCTATTGCGCAAGGCGCTAGAGGACCGCGGGTTCAAGGTGAACAGCGATGAGTGGTGGCACTTCGACTACAAGGACTGGAGCAAGTATCCGGTAATGGATCTTAGCTTCGAGCAGCTTGGCTCGCGTTGAACTTGGATTCCACCCAAAGCAGCAACAAGAGCAGGAAAACGAACAAACTGCACCAAAGGGGCAGGATCATTGCGGACGCTTGATCGGAAAGTGCTGCCCAGAACCCGATGAGTGCCGGGGCGAGAAAACCACCCAGCATCCCGAGCCCAAAGACACCGTGGAAGGCGCTGGAATGGTAGTCCCGGAAACGGCTGCCGATGCGTTCCACCAGCAGCGGATAAACGAACGAGAAGCCAAAAGCGGCGAGGGACAGGCCAAGGGCTGCACCGGTGAAGTTGTTGGCACTGCTCAGAATCGAGATGCCCATCCAGGACATGGCGGCGCTGGCAAGGAGAAGTCGGCGATGGGAATAGCGTCGCAAGATAGCTTGAGCAGCAAAGCGACCGGTCAGCAGGGCCAGGCAATAGAAGGCCAAAAAATAGAGTGCGGCCGAGGGACTCATGCCCGACCCGAGCACAAGGTGTAGCGGGGTCCATTGGACCACAGACAATTCTGCAGCAGTCTCAAAGAATAGAAGGGCGGCGAAGAGCAGATGAACTGGACTTCGGAACTCGCGCAGCAGGTCGGCAAAGCCGAGGTCGGTCACCAGTGGTTCTGGGGGAGGAGTTTGCCGGAAGAGGATCACGGCTGCGGCCATGGGAAGGAGCGCCAGCAAGAGGAAGAGGCCGCGGAATTCAGTCCAGGAGTAGGAAAGCGCGCTGAAGAGGGCGGGTACAAGGGCACCTAACCCCATGAGGCCAGCGGCGACATTTGCCGTCGCCGCTGCATCGTGTTCGTAGAGCCGTTGCACCATCTGAAAGGTCGCAGCCATAATCCCGCCGAGTGCCAAGCCGAGAATTGCGAAGGACGCATGACGCAACGCTGCGGTGACGGGTGGAAGGCTGAACTCCGGCAGGAGAATCCCGATCGCTGCCACCAGTGAAGAGATGGCGAGGAGCCGATGAGCGCCGAAACGGTTGAGGAGGAGCCGCCCGGTTCGCATCGCCAGCAAGACGCCGAGGGCGAAGCTCAGGAAATGACCGCCGATGACCCAATAGGGTGGCTGCAGGTGGTAGTTCCATACCAGCAGAGTGGTAGCAGGCGTCGAAATGAGAATTCCGATCAGGAAGAACCCGATGAAGGCGCGGCGATTTGCGACTTGAGGCGGCGTGTCCAATGGGTGAATTCGCTCGGGAGCTAGGACAGGGGTGGCCACTTCCTCGATTCTAGCCCTTGCTGACGGTTTCAAGCGCATTTCTACTTCAGTTTGTCGGTGGCATTCGAACAGGCACGCTACCAATTGGGGGCAAAATTTAAGTGCCACAAGAAGTTGTGCGGTGTGTGAGTTTTCTCTTGACGAGATGCGCGAGTCGATTTATTATCAGGGCATCACTAAAGAAGGAGGTGATTCAGTCTAGATGATTAATGGCAGTAATACAGACAAGATCTTGCGTGAGGTGGTCGACTACTAACGCAGTAGTGATCACGGTGGGCTATGGCATCATCCGAGCCCATGCGATTAGTTGACCTATCGCCTCGCGCGTAACGGTCTTGCAAAATCCCGCCGTTCTGAGCTTCCCCAGGGAGGCTCAGGCGGCGGGATTTTCAATTTTGCGTCCTTCTTCTGTAAGCCGGTTCCTGTTAGCGCCGGGGCAAGCCCCGACGCCAGGCAATCATTCCTCTGGGTGCCATATTACTACGGCACTCTAGCAGCCTACCCGGGAGTCATAGCGAGACGGGCCGCCTCTGCTCCCCTATTTGGCCTTGCTCCGCGTGGGGTTTGCCCTGCCAGGAGCGATTGCTCGCCCTGCGGTGCGCTCTTACCGCACCTTTTCACCCTTACTCTCCCTTTGTGAGGGAAAGCGGTACATTTTCTGTGGCACTTTCCGTCCAAATCGCTTTAAGCGACCCAGCCCGGCCGTTAGCCGGCACGCCGCCCGATGGAGACCGGACTTTCCTCTCTCCCTAGGCCTTTAGGCCCAAGAACAGCGATTGCCCGAAGAAGGACTACAGTGATTCTAGCATTCCGCCGATAGACCCGATGTATGCAGAGTTTAGCGATCGGGATCAGAGTACCGAGTTGGACTTCGACGAAATCGTACTAAAAATATGGCGATTTCAATTTTCTATTGCCAAGCTCTGCAAATTGTACTAATATCAATACTTCACGGGCTACATCTTTAGTACTGTGTTCAACGGAGGATTTTGAATGAAGCGAATTGTATACACACTAGGTCTGGCGTTAGGGGTCTCCGTGGCTTCCTACGCAGGCGTAATCACATCTGCCACCGGCAACTTGACCGGCGGCGGACAAGCAACCATTAACTTTGAAGACGGCACAGCCTTCCCACTGGGGTCGTTCAGCTCACTGCCTTTTAACTTTGCAGGAAATAGCGTCACGATTCAGACGACGATTGCGGCAACTGCGCCTTGCAGCGTCCCTGGCGGCTGCGCCCAATGGTCGACCGGCACTAACGGCGCGATTGGATCGGGCGCAACTGGATATGCTTCGACCTTGGCTGGTAAGTACATCACCACCTATGGCGGCACCGGCGGTAACGCATTTTCGTTCACGGGTGGCACTGCTAATAATGTCAATTTCACCAAGACTCTTACCTTCACTTTTGCCAACTCAATTAGCGATTTCATCATCAGCTACTTTGGTAACGACGGCGCGATCACTCCTGGTGGAGCTTACTTGAACACCGCCAACAAGGTGACTTTCGGTACCGGCGCTGGTTCCGTCACTGGAAACCTGGCAAACCAGAGGTGCATCAATGGTACCGATTGCAATACCGCAGGTAGCGGCGATGTCGGTTACGCCGGAGATGTCACGCTGGCTTCTTTCAAGGTTGTGACCTTCACTTTCGATGGCGCTGACCAAGGTTCAAACTTGAATGGCGACCAGGTATTGTTTGACAACCTGCGTGTCTTCAACGCTCCTGGCAGCCCGACGACCACCACCACGACGACCACCACCACGACGGTTCCTCCGTCCGGTGTTCCTGAGCCCTCCACCTACGCCCTCATCGGCGCTGGTTTGGTTGGCATGGCGTTCGCCCGTCGCAAGAAGTAGTAGAAATCTTCGGGTTCTCGCAAAAAAGGCCGCCTTCGGGTGGCCTTTTTGTTTTTTGGGAAGCATTGGAATTGCATATAATTACTGCATGCATCGGCTGCTCGCTGGCTTAATATTACTCGCCTTGGTTGCGCTAGCTCAGGATGGCGCAAAGGTGATTCGTGAGAACTGCACACCCTGTCATGGTGGCGCGGGATTGAGCTCTTCTGGCCTCAGCCTGACGGGCAGGCAACTTGCCATGCAGGGCGGTGAGCGCGGGCCTGCTCTTGTGCCCGGCAAGTCTGCCGAGAGCCGCATCTACCGATTTGCGGCTGGCCTCGAATCGCCACAGATGCCGCCAAACAAGCCTCTCAGCGCCGAACAGCTTCAAGTATTGAAAGATTGGATTGATCGCGGGGCGGAATGGAAAGACGCACCCGCCGAGTCTGCTGCCAAGGTGAGCGCCGAATTGGCGAGCCTTGAGGATCGACCGATCAAGCCGCAAGAGCGCACCTGGTGGGCATTCCAGAAGCCCGTTCGTGCTGCTTTACTGTCGGCGACAAGCAATCCAGTCGATGCCTTTCTAGAAGCTAAGTGGGAGCAGAAGGGGCTGGTGTCGCAGAAGCCTGCTGACCGCCGCACACTGCTTCGAAGAGCCTATCTGGACATCACCGGCCTGCCCCCGAACCGCGATCAAATCGCGACTTTTCTAGCTGACAACTCACCGAAGGCTTGGGAGAAGGTTGTCGATCAGTTGCTGGCGTCGCCGCACTATGGAGAGCGCTGGGCGCGGCACTGGCTGGATATCTCGCGCTATGCGGACTCCGGTGGCTACGAGTACGACCGGGATCGCGACAATGCCTGGCGCTATCGCGACTATGTGGCTAAGAGCTTCAGTTCCGACAAACCTTATGACCGATTTTTGCAAGAGCAGATTGCTGGCGACGAGATCTGGCCCGATTCGAGTGAGGCACACATTGCCACTGGCTATCTGAGGCTTGGCCCGGAGAATAACATTCGCAATGAGCAGACGCGCCTGGATGAGTTGGACGACGTCGTTGTAACGACTGCGAATTCACTGATGGGGATGACGGTTGGCTGCGCCCGCTGCCACAACCACAAGTTCGATCCGATCCCGCAGAAAGATTACTACCGGATGCAGGCGGTATTTTGGCCGACCACAAGCGTGGAGCGACCGCTAGTCGGAGAAGACGATGTTGCCAAACACAAAGCGGAGGTCAAGCGAATTCAGGAGCTTCAGAAGCCACTCAAGGCGAGTGTCGATGCCATCGTAAAACCCTACAAGGATGCTTACATTGCCGAGAAGAAGGCGGCGCTGCCGGACTACATGAAACTGGCCATGGCGACGCCAACGGACCAGCGCAATGAAGGTCAGAAACTCAACGCCATTCAAGTTGAGAAGACTCTCGCCGGCACGCCGGATACACTGCCGGAACGATTCAGTGCAGCCGACAAGCTGGAATATGACCGGCTGAACAGGCAGATTGCCGATCTGACAGGAAGCATGCCGAAACTGCCGACGGCGATGGCAATTACGGAGAAGGGTCCGACGCCGTCAGCGTCTTACTTCTTGCATCGTGGCAGCCAGAAGGGTTCTGTGATGCAGCCCGGCGTCCTGAGTGTCGCGACAGAGACCGAGTGGCCCTTCCCTGCCCCGCCTGAAGGTGCCAAAACGTCGCACCGCCGCGAATCGTTTTCGCGTTGGCTGACTGACACGAACAATCCATTAACTGCGCGGGTCATGGTGAACCGCATCTGGCAGCACCACTTCGGCGAAGGCCTGGTGCGGACGCCCAACAACTTCGGCAAGATGGGCGAGCGCCCAACACACCCGGAACTACTCGATTGGCTCAGCGTCGAATTCATGGCCAATGGCTGGCACATCAAGCCGATTCACAAGATGATTCTGATGTCCTCGGCGTACCGGATGGCGAGCGACGATATCGAAAGCAATCTCACCAAAGACCCCGAGAACCGGTTGCTTTGGCGTATGCCTCGCCGTCGTGTGGAGGGAGAGGTTCTGCGGGATTCGATGATGGCTGTCGCCGGGTCGCTGGACATGACTGTGGGCGGTCCGCCGATCTATCCCTGGATTGATCCGTCGTTGTTTCAAGGCTCATCCAAGCGAACCTGGAACGGTCGTCCGGATGAGGACCCCACAACCTGGCGCCGCAGCATCTATGTCTTCTCCAAGCGCAGCATTCCACTGCCGATGCTGGAGGTCTTCGATAAGCCCGACACGATCGGCTCCTGCGCCCGGCGCACCCGCTCGACGGTGGCGCCGCAAGCCTTGATACTGATGAACAACAGCTTTGTCGCGGTGCATGCCAAGCGCTTCTCGGAGCGGCTTCAGAAAGAGGCGGGCAATGATCGAGACAAACTGATATCACTTGCCTTTGAACACGCACTGTCGAGAAAACCGTCAGAGAGTGAACGCAGTCAGGCCAAAGAGTTTTTGGCCAAAGACAGCGCGGCGTTGGTCGACTTCTGCCAGGCGCTTTTCAACTTGAACGAATTCGTCTACATACTGTAAGGGACTTGAATACAAATGCAACAGCGCTTCTGGTCTAGACGACAACTCCTTGATCGCGTCGGCGGCGGCATCGCCGGCATGGCAGCGGCTCAGCTGCTGCATACGGAAACGGCCTCGGGGGCCTCGCTGATGGCTCCCCGCATGCCGCACTTTGCGGGCAAAGCCAAAAACGTAATTTCGATTTTCTGTTACGGCGGCGTCAGCCACATTGACACCTTTGACCCCAAACCCTACCTGGTCAAACATGCAGGCGAGACGATTCCCGGCAAGAACATTACGCCGTCGCAAGGCACGCCGGGAGGGCTGATGCCCTCGCTTTGGGAAACAAAGAAGTATGGCCAATGCGGGATGGATGTCTCGACGCTCTTCCCACATGTGGCCAAGCATGTCGATAAGTTGGCGCTGATTCGGTCGATGTATTCCAAGTCGAATGACCATGCTCCTGCACTGTTTCAAATGAACACCGGTTCTATCCAAGCTGGCTACCCCAGCGTGGGGAGTTGGGCCACATATGGCCTGGGTACGATCAATCAGAACCTACCAGCCTTCGTCGTCTTCAGCGATCCGCGTGGCGGCCCGATCGGAGGCGCTCCCAACTGGGGTAACGGCTTCATGCCTGCCGCATACCAGGGCACTCAATTCCGCGCCACGGGCGACCCGATCGTCGACCTGAAGCCACCCAAGGGTATGGACGATGAGAGGCAACGGCGCTGGCTTGCTTTTCTGCAGAAGATCAACGAAGAACACCTGGCCAAGAACCCGCAGGACAGCGAACTCTCAGCGCGTATTGCGTCCTATGAACTCGCGTACCAAATGCAGACGGAGGCTAGCGATGCAGTGGACCTGGCTAAGGAATCGCCAGCCATGCGGTCGCTGTATGGAATCGACGATAAGAGCAGCGAGTATGTTGGCCGACAATGCCTGATGGCCAGACGCCTGGTGGAACGAGGAGTCCGTTACGTTCAGATTTTTTCGGGCGGCGGCAATTTTCAGGAGAGCTGGGATGCCCATTGGGACATGCGGGCAAACCACGAGATGCATTGCGCCGAGACGGACAAACCCATCGCCGGCCTGCTTACCGATCTTGCCGCGCGCGGGATGCTGGATTCGACCCTGATCATCTGGCATGGAGAGTTCGGCCGTTTGCCGATTTCGCAACGTATGGATGGACGCGATCACAACCCCTACGGGTTTTCGATCTGGATGGCTGGTGGCGGGATCAAGGGCGGGACGATTGTCGGCGCGACAGACGACTTTGGTCTGGCGGCGGTGGAGAACAAGAAGTCTGTCAACGACGTGCATGCCACGGTGCTGCATTGCCTGGGTTTCGATCATACACGCCTGACCTACCCCTACAATGGGCGTCAGATGCGGCTTACGGATGTCGAAGGTGAAGTGATCAAAGAAGTGATCGCCTAACAAGATCGCCAAAGGGAGTGGCCACGCCACTCTCCTGAAGATGCGGGAAATCGCGCCAACTCCAGGCCGTCCAACCCATGTCGCGTTTATCAAAGTAGCGCAGCAGTTTTGCGCCCCAGGCAAGATCTTCCGGCCCACCGCCAAACTCACCGGCAAAGACGGGGAGATCCCAGGCCAAGTCACCGAAAGCTCCGTCCCAGTACTTGCCCTTCACGCGGTACACGTGGGTCGAATAAATCACATTGGGGAACGAGACGGCGACCCGGCGCAAGTCGTAACCCCAATCGAGGCCACTGACCATCACGACGCGACTCTCATCCACCGACCGCACTGCGCCGGTGAGTGTATCGGCCCAATCCACCCAGGTCTTCACATCAATGCCATGCGGCTCATTGAATAGATCAAAGATCACGTGCGGCACGCCGCGAAACTCGCGCGCCAGAATGTCCCAGCAGGCGACCGACGAATTGTCCGGCTCCGGCGGCACGCGGTTATCGCCAGGGCCAACTACTGTTTCGCGATCAAGCCACTGGAGATCGAGAATCGTATAGGCACCTAGGGCGGCAAGCCAATCGACGATCGTCTTGAGTTCGCCAACATAGTCTCGCGTCGAAGCCCCGGGCAACACCAGTGACTGGACAAAAGGGATGCGGACGACATTTGAGCCCCAATCTAAAACGACCTGTTGTAACTCGCCCGGACTCATCCCGGCAAAGGGCGTGTCTGAATATTCCATGCCGCTGACATTGACGCCGCGCAGACGCTGTCGCTGTCCGGTGCCCGAGTCCACAATCGAGCGACCGCTGGTTGCCAAGGGACTCAGTATCACGTCAACTTCTTTAGCTCGTGTGAAGCTGCTTATTGAATAAGGCAGCACCACTGAGATCGCGTAGAGTCACGGACAAGTCCCGCGTCTTGGGGTCGATTTCAACTTCGCCAAAGAACTGCATTCCCGAACTCGGGGGCAGATTTCCTTTACCCTTGCCGGGAGCTTTGGCATAGACTACTTCAATCCCGAAAGTGTTGTCGGGAACGCCCGGGCCGAAGGTGCCAGCATTGAGCGGCCCGCTGACAAACTCCCAGAACGGATCGAAGTCTGTAAACTGCGCGCGTGCCGGATCGTAATGATGCGCCGCCGTGTAGTGGATGTCTGCGGTGAGCCAGACCGTATCGCGAATCTTCTCGCGTTTCATGAAGCTTAGAAGGTCGGCAATCTCCAGTTCCCGGCCCAGCGGCGCGCCCGGCCCATTCGCACTGGCTTCAAACATCTCACGGCCTTGAGCGTCCTTGCCATCGCCAACCAGAATGCCGATCGGCATGTCGGCTGCGATTACTTTCCAGGCTGCCCTGGACGACTTCAGCTCACGCTTCAACCATGCGCGCTGAGCGGAGCCCAGATACTCGGTCTCTGGCCCTTCAGCGCCTTGCCTGTTGTAATTATTCGCAGCCCGGTAACTTCGCATGTCCAGCAGGAAGACGTCGAGTAATGGACCATAGGCGATTTTCCGATAGACGCGTTCGCCTTCCTCCGCATTGCGCCGCATGGGCGCATACTCGCGAAAGGCCTGTCCAGCGCGGGCCGCAATCAAATCGATACTCTTCTCGTGAAAGCGTGCATCGCCCTTCAGCTCTTTGCCTGGCGACCAATTGTTCATCACTTCGTGGTCATCCCACTGCCACAGCTGGGGGATCTGGGAATTGAAGGCGAGGACATTTTCGTCCATCAGATTGTACTGATAGCAGCCACGGAAGTCATCGAGGGTCTCGGCAACCTTGCTTTTTGCCTCGGTCATCAAGTTGCGCCAGACACCACCCTCAGGCGGCTGCCAGGATGCCTGGCAAGGCTGATCAGCGTAGATCGTGTCCCCGGAATGCAGAAAGAAATCCGGTTGGCGCGAGAGCATCTGGCTAAAGATTTTGATGCCGCCAAGGTCAGGGTTGATGCCGTAGCCCTGTCCAACCATATCGCCGCTCCACAAGAAGCGAACAGTGCGCGGAACGGCGGGCGCGGTCCGCAAATGACCGATGGCTGGCGCGCTCAAAGCGCGGCCCTCACGCAAGTCTTCGAGCGTCACGCGATAGTGGAGGTCTGCGCCAGCGGGCAGGCCAGTCAATACGTGGCGCCCGGTAAAATCAGTACTTTCAAGTAGATGAGGCCCCCGTACGCGCTGCATAATCTTAGTGAATTTCTCATCGCTCGCCACTTCGATCAACATCCGGGAGGGACGATCTCCGCGCGTCCAGACCAGGGCCGACTCGACCGCCGGATCGCCACTCTGCGTGCCATGCGTTATCTTTGGCCGGGAGGCTTCAGCCCGAACAAAGGCCGGAGCCAACAGCGAACCCAACAGCGCTCTGCGACGCATCTATTTCACTCTCTTGAGCAGCGTCTTGGCGCGCTCGATAATTAAGTCTTCGGCGTCCACCGAGATGGGCGCGGGCTGGCCGTAATAGACAAAACTATCCTTGCCTTCATAGCCGCCTTCTTCGACAATTTTGCGGGTCGGGATGTAACACATCACGTCGTTAGAGTAACCAAGCACCATTAACTTTGGGTTACCCGTTTCTTTGCGCAGACGGAGGCAATAACTGACCACGACCTCGCCGCCGAGAGTGACCATCGACATCTGCCCCAGCTTGAGAACCTGGATCGGATAGGGCAAAGTCCGCGGGATGGTGCGGGTTTCAATGGCCTTCAGCATGTTCTTCGCCCGACCCACGACATACTTGTTGGAAGACTTCAGATCGGCCTCAAAATCGTTTTGGCCAAATGGCTGATACGGCAACTCGGTGAGCTGAAAGCCGCTCCGAATGCGGCCATGCAATACTTCGTGTTTTTGATCGACGACCTTGGCGACAGCGTCGGCGAGGGCCGTGCCATGCACTTTGGCGTGCTCCAGCGTACTGCGCGGGTTTGGGTTCTGATCGCCGCCGCAACCGGCGACAAACAGCGCTACCGCGCCTGAATATCGCTTCTCGAGTTCGGCCTGCGCATAGCCGGCGTAATCGCCATTCAACTGATAGAACTCGCCCGTCATGGTCGTGTTGTGGCACGCATAGTTGAAGAGAATGCCGATCATCTTGCCGTTCTTTGAGCGCACCTTGAGTGTTGGCACCGAGTGATCTGTCGGCCCGGCAGGATTGGGGGACAGCTTCACAATGCCTTGAGCGTCAAGTGTGCGACGATTCATCGCGAAGGCAGCCTCACCGATGCCGTACTCAACGGTGGCGGGCTGCAGGTTGCCAAGGGCGGCACCAACGGCTTCGGTCATCTGGGCAACCAGTTTGCGGGTAAATGCCTCTACTGTGGCCCGTTGCTCGGGGTTCATCGGATACATATCCGACAGGTTGGGCCACACCACTGGGCCAGAGTGCGTGTGCGAGACATTCAGGACAAGCTGCGCACGCTCGACGCCGTACTTTTTCAGCACGGCAATCGCAACTTCATCCGCCACGCCGCGAGGCAATCCGATCAGGTCAGACGACACGATCACGACCCGGCCTTTATGGCCATCATCGAGAGCCAGCGCCTTTACATACAACTGCTGCAAGACGCCTTCACTCGGATGGCTGCGCGAGGCATAGCCGGCCATCCAGATGGGACCCTGGGGGGTAATGTCGATCTTTGCAACGCCAGCCTGCCACTGCTCGGCAAACGCGCACATCGTAAGAAACGGTACTAAGAACAGACTTCGCATAATCACCTCAGCTCAGGGACATTCTGGGGGACAACTTCAATCGGCACTAATCCTATCAAGCGACGTCCGGCCTCCAGGCGCAGGAGCTTCGGACCCACGCCCGTGTCGGGGGCGAGGCGAAAGTTGATCTCGTGCCGCGGCGGCATCGGGTCGGTACACAAGATCGAATAGTCTTCTGCAAGTTTGCCGTCAACACTGGCCACCAGTGTTTCGGGTTCAAACAGCTCTTCGACAAAAAGCTTGATGCAACCACTCACGATCCGCGTGCCGGAAAGATAGTCCATGCCATCGACGGCTTCGACCAGTCTCGGCACAGCCGGAGGCGCGGGGATGATTCGAAAGACAGACTCGCCGATAAGATCTCCATCGAGCAACAAACGAATTGGCTGCAGGCCAGTCGAGAGGCCCGGTGGCAGAACAGCATTTAGCTGCACCAGCCCATCAGGCTCAGGAGCACTCAGATAAGTAAGCCGTGCGGCGGCACCGCCAACTTCAAGTTGCAAGCGCAGTAAGTCGGCGTGGCTGGCCAGACTCTCGATCCATAGCGACAGCGCGGCATAGCGTCCACGATTGGGCGCCACCGGCTCGCTCGATTCACTATTGGTGATGCGCCGGATGCGAGTCGCCCCTGTCGTCGTTGACTCAAGGCCCGAGGGCTTGCGCAGCGTTACCCACATATACTGCGTGCGGATCGCCTCGAGTGCCAGGAGCCGCAGGCCGCTGTGCGAAGCAAATTCCCGAATCTCGGAGGCGTCAATGGAGCAGCCATGCCAGGTCTCAGCAGCCGTCCTTGCAGCATCCAGATTATTGGCCTGAAAGCGCATCAGCCCGCCCGGCTTGAGCACGCGAGCCGCATCGGCAAGATAAGACATCACGACGGCTTTGGACGGAATGTGCTGGAACACTGCATAGCTGTAAATGAAGTCGAAGCTCTCGTCGGCAAACTGCCGCAGATCCGCGCCGCTGCCGACATGCGGATGGGCGTTAGCGATGGGTGCCAAGCGCTCTCGAGCAATCGCGATCATCTCATCCGAAACGTCGACGCCATGAATTTCGCCGAAGTCAGCGGACAGCGGTTTCATCAGGCGTCCCGGCCCGCAACCGATCTCCAGCGCCCGCCGCGCCCTGGGATTAGTCCCAGGCAAACCGCGTTTCATCTCGCCACGCAGGCCGCGCAATACGTCGGCCGCTGTCCCCAGAAACTCGTCTTCGGTTTGTTCATGGCGCCCAAACGCGACATAGTAATGAGCGTCCTCTTTGGCTCGCCGGTTCCAATCCTCGCGCATGTTTTCAGCGACGCTCATTTGACCTTCTTTCCGCGCATCTCAGGATCCATGTCGACGCATACGTTCCCGCCAACATGGTTTGAGGACT
>JBBRBI010000015.1:0-78751 GCA_038206015.1 Bryobacterales bacterium
GCAGTCGGGCGGTGCGGCGCGGGCAGTGGAAGTTGATCGAGCATCCGCCCAAGTATCCGGGAGATCCGCTGGGGGAGGTTACGGATGAGCTTTGGTTGAGTGACTTGGTAAGCGATCCGGGGGAGAGGAAGAATTGGGCGGAGGGAAGGCCGGAGATCGTTCGGGAGTTGCGGGGGTTGTTGCCTTAACGGCGGTAAATCCGATTGGCGCTGGGATTCGTTCTCTTTGTAGAACCTTGCGTTCAGATCACTGGAGGAACCCGATGAAATACAAATCAACTTGGATGATGGCGGCGCTAATGGTCGCGATGGGCGTGGAAGCACACGCGGAGAAGGCGTGGGGCGTGGACTCGCGGGCGCTGCTATTCAGTTTTGACACCGACAGGCCGCAATTCTTGACGAATCTACAGCTGTTTACGGGCTTGAAGCCGGGCGAGCAGATTTTGGCGATTGATTTCCGACCGGCCACCGGGCAGCTTTATGCGCTGGGATCAACATCGCGGATTTACACAATCGACCGCGCAACGGGGCGTGCAACTGCAGTGGGGACGGGCGCGGCCTTTACGCCGGCGCTGGACGGGACGCAGTTTGGATTCAACTTCAACCCGACGGTGGATCGGATTCGGGTTACATCTAACACAGGCCAGAACATGCGCCTGCACCCGGATACGGGCGCGGTGGCGGCAGTAGACATGCCGTTGAATTATGCCGACAAGTCTGCGCCGCAGGTGATCGCGAGCGCCTACACGAACAGTTTTGCCGGGGCGACCACTACGGCGCTTTACAATATCGACGCCGCGAAGATGGCGGTGGTATTGCAGGCACCGCCCAACGACGGGACGCTGGCGATGATCAAGCCGCTGGTGAATTTGGACTTTAGCGGGATGGCAGGATTTGATATCTCGCCGGTGACCAATCGTGGCTACATGGTGATGCGCGAATCCAAGACGCAGCGGTCGTTGCTGTATGAGATTTACTACGAGACGGGGGATCACAACCCGATTGGGCAGGTGTGGTTCTTTGAGCAGGTGTCCGGGTTCGCGGTGGAGCCGGCTAACGCCAAGTAACCGGGTGGCTTTGCGTTGAGTACGCAGAAGACGTGGCCCTGCCATAGGCGCATCATTATGAAATCCGTCTGGTAGCATGAGATCGAGGTAGCGAGCCATGACTGTCAGCGTCAATCTTAGGCCGGAACTTGAAGCGAGACTTACCGCGCGTGCCCGTTCCACGGGCGAGCCATTCGAGGATCTAATCCAACGCATCCTGGAGCATGATGGTGCTGAGGCGGCTGTTGACGATTCCCCTAGGTTGAGCGGCCAAGAGAAGGCAGAAGCCTTTCGGTCCTGGGCGATGAGTTTTCCATCCTCGCTGCCGCTACTGTCGCTTGAGAGTACTAGCCGCGAGAACATCTATCAGAGGGACTAGCTAGTGGCCGTCCTGATCGACACGAACGTGCTGATCTTCAGCATTCAGCAGGGGCATCCATTCAGAGAAGCTTCAAGCAAGGCGATTGAAACGCTCTTAGCCGCAGACGAATCCGTTTGCGTGCTTCCGCAAAAATTTCGCTGAATTCTGGAACGTTTGCACTCGACCGACAGATAAAAATGGTCTCGGCCTCAGGCCGAAAGAGACTGAGGAACGACTGAAGCGTCTGGACTCGATTCTCACCGTTCTTTACGACAATGCCGCTTCCTACTTGCGATGGAGAAAGCTCGTCGTAGAGCATGACGTTAAGGGTATTCAGGTGCATGATGCCCGAATTGCCGCAGCCATGCAGGTCCACGGCATCTCGCGCATCATTACCTACAATCCCCGAGACTTCGCCAGGTACGTCGATATCACTCCGGTTCGGCCCGAAGATATCGCTTAAGCAGCTGCGGCTCCGCCTACAATGAAGGCGTGAGAAGTCTAGTTACATGCTTAGGTGCCGTTGCGCTTGTGATGAGTGCCATCGAACCATTGGCGGTGAAGACCGGCAAGCTGGCCAACGGGATGCGGGTGATTGTTCAGGAAGATCGTGACATCCCCAATGTTGCGATGTACCTCTTTTACAAAATTGGCAGTCGCAATGAGGTGCCCGGGATTACCGGCTTATCTCATTTCTTTGAACACATGATGTTCAATGGGGCCAAGAAGTATGGCCCGAAGCAGTTCGACACAGTGATGGAAAAGAATGGTGGCCGCAACAATGCGTATACCAGCGAAGACCTCACCGTTTACACGAACTTTATCCCCAGCTCGGCACTGGACGTGACCTTTGACATGGAAGCAGACCGCATCCGCGACCTCGCCTTTGACCCGAAGATGGTGCAGAGTGAGCGTGAGGTTGTTTATAGCGAGCGGCGTCAAAGCGTGGATAACGATAACGCGGGGGCGTTGGGGGAGCAACTGGGCGCGGCGGCTTACATCGCTCATCCTTATGGGTGGAGCGTGATTGGTTGGCCCAGCGATATTGAAGGCTGGACGGCGAGCGATCTGCGGGCCCACTTCAAGATGGGTTACGCGCCGAACAACTGCACGCTGGTTGTCGTGGGTGCTGCCAGTTTTGAAGAGGTGATGGCGCTTGCTAAAAAGCATCTGGAAGCGATCCCGTCACAGGCTCCGCCACCGGTGGTTCGTACCAAGGAGCCCGAGCAGAAGGGGGAACGTCGCATCAAGCTCGAGAAGAGCGCGCAACTGCCGCTGTTGATGGTGGGCTATCACGTTGGCGACTCGCGCAGCGCGGATTATCCGGTGCTGACAGTGATCGATGCGTTGCTGAGCGAGGGCAAAAGTTCGCGGCTGAATAGTCGGCTTGTTGAGAAAGAAGAATTGGCTTTGAGGGTGAATGTAGGGAACCCGATGCAACTCGACCCTGGGTTGTTTACGATAATGGTTCAGCCGCGCAGTGGGGTAACTACGGAACGGGTAGAAATTGCCTTGTATGACGAAGTGGAGCGGCTGAAACGCGAAAAGGTTAGTCCGCTGGAGTTGGAGAAGGTGCGCAATCAGATCCTGGGCGCTTTCTACCGTCAACTCAAGACGATAGCGGGGAAGGCGAACCTATTGGGTCAATACGATATCTACTTTGGCGGCTACGAAAAGCTGTTTGATTTCGATCAGAGAATCGCTGCTGTGACCGCCGAGGATGTGCAGCGGGTGGCGGCAAAGTACCTTACAGAGCGGAATCGCACGGTGGCGATTCTCATGCCGACGAAGAGTGCGAAAGGTGATGAGAATGAATAAGATGCGCTTATTACTTTGTGTGTTACTTTCGGCTGGTATCGGGTTGGCGCAGATCAAGATGCCGCCTTTTGAGCGCATCGTTTTGGACAATGGAGTGGTGCTGGTGCTGATGCCGAAGCGCGACTTGCCGCTGCTGAGCATCAGCGTCGCCGTGAAGGGCGGGGCGGAGGCGGACCCGGTTGGCCTGCAAGGACTGGCGAGCGTCACCGCAGAGATGCTGACGCTTGGCACGGCCACGCGATCGCGCGAGAAATTGGCGCAGGACCTGGACCAGCTTGGCGTCGTCATCCAGAGGGGTGCGGGGCGTCAAGTGTCGCGTTTGAATCTGGAATGCATGACAAAGGATCGCGACCAGGCGCTGGGGATTCTTGAAGACATGCTCTTGCATCCGGCGTTTGCCGAGGCGGAGCTGAAGCGACTAATCGCGCAAAGAATCGATACGGTGCGCGTGTCCAAGGATCGGCCCGGTACGGCGATGCGCGAGTACGCGCCGGTCTTTTATTTTGGCAAGACCCATCCCTATGGGCGGGCCTTGAATGGCGATGAATTGAGCTTGCCGAAGCTGACGCGCGGGGGTGTGGAGCAGTTCTGGAAGACCAATTACGTCGGCAATAACATGGTCGTGGTGGTGGGTGGCGACTTTGATCCGGTTGCCATGAGGGAGAGGATGAAGGCGATGCTGGGAAAGATTCCGGCCGGAGTAGCCTATGTCTGGAAACAGGCTCCTGTCGTGGAGCGGAGGGCGGAGCCGAGATTGTTGCTGGTGGACTTGCCGGAGGCGACGCAGACTTACTTTACGATCGCGCAACCGGGTATCGAAAAAGGCAACCCTGATCGCACGCCGCTGGAGTTGGTGAACACGCTGTTCGGCGGGCGATTTACGTCAATGCTGAATGACGCCTTGCGGGTGGACAGTGGATTGACTTATGGGGCGGGGAGTGAGGTCCAGATGGACAGATTGCCTGGAGCGATTACGATTTCGACTTTCACCAAGACGGCGACGACAGTTGAAGCGATTGATCTCGCGCTGAAGCAACTTGAGAAGTTAAGTGGTCCGGGTATTGATTCGGAGCAACTTGCGAGTGCGAAGGCCTATGTCAAGGGGGAGTACCCGACCGCGCATCTGGAGACCGTAGACCAGCTTGCGACCGTATTGACGGATAACGAAGTGTTTGGGCTGAATCGCGGCGAGGTGGACGACTTCATATCGCGTATCGACTCAGTGAGCCTCGAAAAGGCTAACGCTACTGGCCGTAAATACTACCAGTCCAAAGGGTTGGTGTTTGTGCTGATTGGCGATGCGGCGAAGATCCGGGGGAAGATCGGGAAGTACGCCAAGGAAGTGACGGAAGTGAAGATTTCAGCGCCGGGGTATTGAGCCCCGGCGGGAGGGGGCCTAGGCGACCAACTGGATGTCGAGAATTCCGGCCTCGCTTGCGGGTGGTGGTACGGGGAAGCCTTCTTCTTTCAGACCCTCAATGTGGAATTCAACAGCGGCCCGAATCTCTAACTCCACCTCTTCGCGGGAATCGCCGATGGCTATGACACCCGGCAGGTCCGGTACGTAGGCACCCCAGGTCGTTTCGCCTCTTTCGTAGATTACTGTGTATGTTATTTGGTTTCCTCTTCTTTCGCCTTGTCATTCACTAGCTCGTCCCTCAGCCGGTGGGAGAGTCACCACCGGGCTGCCATGCTGTCCAGCCTCAGCTAGATTTTGGGCGTGTTGCTCACATGTGCGACATGGTGCTTGCCGTGCCAGGCGTAGAGTTGCAGCAACTTATCGAGGGACATGGGGCCGTTATCGGGGTGGATGAGTTCGCGGGCGAAGTCTGCGGTCGGGGTGAGTTCCATCATCACGGTCCAGCGGTGGTGGACGTTTTCGATGATGGCGAGCGACGGCTCAATCGGTAGCGAACTGTCCGGCAACACTGCCCAGGCCTTTTCGTCGTAGGGCTTGATTGTGGGTTTGTCTTCGGTGAGTCCCCAACGGAAGCGCAAGAAGGCGTTCATGTGCGAATCGGCGACGTGGTGGATGAGCTGACGAAGCGTCCAGCCGCCCTCGCGATAGGGGGTATCGAGCTTGTCACCGACGAAAGGGTTGAGGGCGGCCTTGAGTTGCCTGGGGAGGTCGCGGATGTCGGCAATGGCAGCCTGGCGGGCGGCGTCATCAGAGAAAGGGGAGAAAGAGAACTTCCCCATGGGGTAGCGCGGGTCTGGCATAATTTCATTATGGAACGACGATCGTTGATTCTCGCGACCGCAGCGTTGTCCACCACTTTTGCGATGCAGGCGCAGACCGTAGCGCCACCGAAAACGCATCTCAAGGTTGGAGACGAAGCTCCGGATTTTAGCGTGCCCACAACACAGGGCAAGACCTTCAAGCTTTCTGACTACAAGGGTAAGAACGGAGTGGTGGTTGCATTTTTCCCCGCTGCGTTCACCGGTGGTTGAACAAAGGAAATGACAGGGTACCAGGCTGGTATCCAAAAGTTTCGAGACATCGGATTTGAGGTAATTGGAGTATCCAACGACAACCTGCCGAGTCTCAAGTATTGGACAGACAATGTCCTGAAGCTGGATTTCCCGTTGGGAAGCGATTTTGCAACCCGGAAGGTTTCTGAATCGTACGGCGTGTTGTTGAAGGAGCGGGGGTTTGCCAATCGTTCCACCTTTGTCGTTGACATCAACGGCAAAATCACACACATCGAAGAAGGAAGCTCTGCGGTGGATGTCACTGGCGCTTTGACGGCTTGTTCCCGGAGCAAGGGGAAGCATTAATGGTGATAGCTCACTGTGGCTGATGCGCTACTGGAAGTTCAAAATATCACAGTGATTCGCGGAGAGAGGCCGGCATTGAACGGCCTCTCACTGCGTATAGAGGACGGCGAACACATCGCGATCCTGGGGCCAAACGGCTGTGGCAAATCGACGCTGATCAAGACGATTACGCGCGAAGAATATCCATTGCTGCGGCCCGATAGCTGGCTGCGGATCTATGGGCAGGAGCGTTGGCACCTGGATGAGTTGCGTAAGTGGTTGGGTATTGTGTCGAACGAGTGGATGGCAAAGGCGACGCGCGACGTCAAGGGCCGGGAACTGGTGCTGGGTGGCTTCTTCAACAGCATGACGATTGAGCCATATCACGAGGTGACGGATTCGATGATGGCGCTGGCCGATGCGGCGTTGCAGGACATGGGCGTGTCGAATTTGGCGGACCGCTGGATGGATGAAGTGTCCAGTGGCGAGGGGAGAAGAGTGTTGCTGGCACGGGCACTGGTACATGCGCCGAAGGCGTTGTTACTGGATGAACCGGGGACGAGCCTGGATTTTGCGGCGCAGCAGCAGTTGAATGCGTTGGTGAGCGCGCAGGCGCGGGGCGGCAAGACGATCGTACTGGTGACACACCACTTGAGCGACATCATCCCGGAGATTAAGCGCGTGGCTTTTTTGCATGGCGGCCGGATTGTTGATGATGGGCCGAAGAGCGAGATGTTGACGACGAAGAAGATGAGTGAGTTGTTTGGGGCGCGGCTGGAAGTGGTGGAGAAGGATGGGCGATTCGGGCTGGTCTAGCACAGGGGCGAAACTCTTTGCTCCTGTGCGTGTTTCATTGAGCAGGAGCTGAAAGAAATGAAAAAAACAATTCTCCAGATGTTGATGGGTGCCGTGCTTGTTAGTGGTTTGAGCTTTGCCGCAGGCGGCAAGCATGCCAATCGGATGGCGCAGGAATTGGGGCTAAACCCAGACCAGCAGACCCAGATGCAGTCGATCATGCACGAGCAAAAAAGTGCAATGCAGGAAGCGCGCAAGAATAACGCGACCAAGGCGGAACTGAAGGCACTGCGCAAGACCTCGCATGATCGCATTGCCGCTGTGCTGACGCCCGAGCAGATGACAAAGTTCCAGGCTTCGGCCAAGCATCGCAAGGGCAAACACAAGCCTAAGGCTTAGTTCTTACTTGAGGGCAAGGATTGCGTCGAGAGGCGAGTTGGGGAGCGTGACACAGCGCACATCCCGGAAGCCCGCCTCTTCGAGCAATTGTTTGTACTCGGTGAAGCGGCGCTCTTTGCCTTCGGTTACGACCAGCATGTTGAGCGACTGCAGCAGGGTCCAGATCGGCTTTACGCCCGATTCTTCCAGCAGCTTTTCGGCAACGAGAAGCGCACCGCCAGGAGGAAGCGAGGCGTAAATCTTTTTTAGGAGGGTCTCGATTTTGGGCAGGCTCCAATCGTGGAGAATGCGGCCGAGCGCGTAGATGTCGGCAGTTGGAAATTCGCCTTCGAAGAAGTCGCCGCCGACGGTGGAGATTCGTTCAGTCAAGTTGGCTTTGGCGATGATCTCGGTGGCTAGCGGAAGCACCTGGGGCAAGTCGAAGACGGCGGCTTTGAGGTGTGGATTGGCCTGGCAGGCCGCGATAGGTAAGTGTCCTGTTGCCCCGCCCAAATCCACCATCATCCGGAAATTCGAGAGATCGAAGGCGCGGACAATCTGAGGGGAACTCATCATCCCGAAGCCGTGCATCCCCATCAGAAAGCGGCGCTTTTCTTCTTCAGTTTTATAGTAATGCGCAAAGAGTGTGGCCTGTCCGCCGAAGACCTGCTCCCAGCGGTGAGTTCCTTCGAGGACGGCCTCAGGGAGCTTTGCCCACAATTGCCAGAGAGCCTTTTGCGAATACTCGACGTAGCCGACGATGGAATGCTCGGAGGAGCGACAGAGGTAAGCAGATGTGGACGGTGTGTTGGCGTAGTTAGTGTCGGTCAGAGTGAGTAAGTCGAGGCTGACGCAGGTGTTGAGCAGTCGCTCCATCGCGTCGGGGCTGGCCTGGATCAAGGCTGAGAGTTGTGCGCAACCGAGCGGGCCATGTTCCAGGTGATCAAAGACATGAAGATCGACGGCGGTGAACATCGCCTGTGAGCGGCGGAAGGCTTCAATCAGGTAGAGGACCGGCTGTGGGTCGGGTAGTGTCATGAGTTTCTATTGCCAGCGGGAGTAAGTTATCAGCGCCCAGTAAACGACGGGCATCGAGAAGAGGCTGGAATCGAGGCGATCCATCCAGCCGCCATGGCCGGCGAGCATAGTACCGGAATCTTTCATATCAGCGCCGCGCTTGAGGGCGCTCTCGGCGAGGTCGCCGGTCTGCCCGGCGATGTTGCCCAGGATGGAGAGCACTGCTGCTCCAAACACGCTGACTTCGGGTTGAAAGTGTGGCAGATACAGGCAGCCAAACAGGATGCTGGCGAGGATGCCGCCGATGGCCCCTTCGATAGTCTTGCCGGGGCTGATCGTGGGTGCCAATTTGTTTCGTCCAAAGGAGCGACCCGAATAGTAGGCGGCAACGTCGCCTGTCCAATTGATGGCGACGGCGAAGAAGAGCCAGTGGGCGCTGCGCTCATGAAGCGCGATGCCGCAGCGCCATGCTCCGAATATGTAAAGCAGCCCGAGTGCGAAGGCTCCGGCCGTTGCAAAGCCTGTCTTGAAATCCGATACGCGTAGTCCGATAGCGAGGGCGATCGGCGCCAGTACGGCCCAGTCCGTCCATTCCACGCCAGGCACAACCAACAGTGCTAAACCCAGAATCGCACCCGGAATCACTTGGCTGCTGAGACCCTGTCTGTCGACCATGCGCGCGTATTCGCGGTAGCAGAGCAGGGCGAATACACAAATCGCGGTGACGAATACCCAGTGGGGTGCAAGGAAGATGCTGTAAGTGGCAGCGGGTACTAGCCAGAGGGCGGTGAGGATACGTTTCATCTCAGGGCCAAGTCGACTTGAGCGGCTTCGTTTGCCGCTTCCACTGCGCCGAAGCGGCGCTGGCGGCGTTGGAATTCGAGTAGCGATTCGAGAAGATGGCGGCAGCGGAAGTCGGGCCAGAGTGTCTGGCTTACGACGAGTTCGGTGTAAGCAATCTGCCACAGCAGGAAGTTGCTGATTCGCATCTCGCCAGAGGTGCGGATGAGAAGATCCGGTTCTGGCAGATTGTGCGTACAGAGGTGCTGCTCGATGGTGGCTTCGTCGATCTGGTCTGGTTGGATACCGCTTGCAACGATTGCGCGCACAGCGTCGACGATCTCGGTGCGGCCACTGTAGTTGAGCGCCAGGGTCAATCGCAGGCCTGTATTGCCGGCAGTTAGTTTGATGACGTGGTCAAGTTCCGTCTGGACGGACGTGGGGAGCCCGGCTATGCGCCCGATGGCGCTGAGTCGAACGTTGTTCTTGCGCAGGGTTGTGTTCTCTGAGCGGAGGTAGAGCCGAAGCAGTCGAAAGAGGGCTTCGACTTCGAGGCCCGGGCGCTTCCAGTTTTCAGTAGAGAAGGCGTAGAGCGTCAGTGCCTCAACGTCCAGGCGGGCGCAGGTTTCGACAATTTCCCGCACGCTATCGACACCAGATTTATGGCCAGCAATCCGCGGTAGACGGCGCTGCCTGGCCCAACGCCCATTGCCGTCCATGAGGACGGCGATATGGCGCGGCATGCGAGTCGGATTGAGGGCGGTGGCGAGGATCCATTCCTCAGTGCCCTGCTTGAGGTCTCGTAAAAGCGCATTCATCGCAACTCACCATGGTACAACGAGGCTCCCTCCCGGCTGTGCGAAAACGAAGGGAGGAACCAGCGCGGCGATGCCGAGAAATGAGCCGAAGGGTAGCTCATAAGTTTTGGAATCTTTTCGTGTCATTGCGATGAAAATCACTCCGAAAATGGAGCCAGCGAGGCTGCCGATGATGAGCGTGACGAGCGAGCCCTGCAGGCCATAAAAGGCACCGATCATTGCGATCATCTTGACGTCACCAAAGCCGAGCCCCTCTCGTCCCCTTAATCGATAGAACAGCTCGCCAATTCCCCACAATGAGACGGCTGGCAGGAGGCCGCCGATGAGGCTTTCTCCGAGGCTCAGATAGGATTCGCGCCAATCCGAGGGCAGGAAGAAATGTCCGATAAAGAGCGGCATCGACAGAAAGAGACTGAGCAGGAAGCCGAAGGTCATTCCCCCGACTGTGAGTTCGTCGGCGAGGATACGTTCTTCTAGGTCCATGAATACGAGGCCCACGAGCAGCGCGCAAAAGATGCATAACTTGACGGCATCTGGCGTCGCGCCCATACGCCACACCGCGGCCGCGAATAGTACGCTGGTGACGAGTTCGACGGCTGGGTAGCGCCATAGGATTGGTGCGCTGCAGTGACGGCATTTGGCACCGAGGAGTAAGAAGCTGAGTACCGGGATGTTGTCATACCAGGCGATCTGCGAGCCGCAAGAAGGGCAAAACGAGCGTGGGGTAACGACGCTCAGATCGCGAGGCAGGCGATAGATGCATACGTTAAGAAAGCTGCCGATGACCAGGCCAAGTAGGGCAGCGACCGCTTCAAAGAACCAGATCTCAGACATGGAGCAGCCCCCGGTATGCGGACAAAGTGTTTTCAACCATATGTTCGAGCGTATAGTGTTTCAAATAGCGACGGTGGGCGTTTTCACCGAAGCGCAGAGCCAGATTGCGATCTTCGCGCAACACGTTGATAGCCTGAGCCACGGCGAGTTTTTCGTTGGGCACCAAGAGGCCCGAGAATCCTTCGTCAACAGCCTCTGCGAGACCGCCGACGCGGCTGGCCACGATGGGCAGGCCAGCGGCCATTGCCAACAGCACAGCTGAACCGAGGCCTTCGCTCTGGCTCAAGTAGAGGAACAGGAAGCCACCCTTGAGCGCCTCAGCCAGATTTTCGCTCAGCTTGATTTCCGCACCGGCTTCCTGGCATGAATCGATCATCAGCGCGTTGAGTTTACCGGCGTCGTCGCTCTTGAGGGCCGCCACGTGCTGCTGGTAGGCGGCAGGAGCGATATCGGGCACACCATCGGCGACGACTCGAATCTTCAGCGGGTCAATTGCAGCGCGACGCAGCTCTTTGGCTACAGCCTGCGAGACGGCGAGATATCCAGCGGCACGAGCATACTTACGTTGCGAGAGCCAGCCGGGCTTCACCGGAAACGCAACGCGTCGCGAGACCACAAACGGGCGGACTGAAGCAATGGCGGCCATCGTGTGCGACGTTGCATCCTGAACATGAATCGCGTCGTGTGAGCGGCTTAGGGCGAGCATCGTCGTGTAGCCAATCTGGCGCGTTGCAATGTTAGCGCTGTGGCCAAGGTCCCATAGCAGCGAACCGTGGCGAACCAATAGCGTAACGCTGTGGCCACGTTCCCTGAGACCTTCTGCCAGGTAGAGCGTTTGCCATTGGCCTCCGCGCATTTTCCAACCTGAATCGGCAAGCAGAATTTTCATCGCTGGGGGGACATATTCCTAGCTTTTGCGTATTTCAAGAATGTGTAGATCGCGGCCATGTAGGCGATGGCGAGTCCTTCTGGCCCATCGAGAAAGCCACGCTGGATGATGTAGCTCTTGAAGAATGTCCAGGCGGGATCGATGGCCATGCTGCGCCAGCGCACTGGCTGCTTCTGAGACACGATTTGCTCTGCGGCGAGTGTCGTGTATCGGTCCATTGTCTTGAGGTGTTCGCTCAGGGAAGAGCAAGTGTAATGCAGGAGATTGGTCTCCAGATCGCCTACGCGACCGTCGACGTGAACGGACTCGTGCACAAACTCGCCGACCCACTCTGCTTTGCTGCGATCAAAGAGCCGCACCTTGCGATCAGGGTACCAACCGGAGTGCAGGATCCAGCGTCCCAGGTATTGTGCAAGGCGTGGCATCGTATAGCCGTCTGCTGTCGGCCCGTTCTTCTTGAGTTGCCAGATTTCGCCTTCCAGCGCCTCGCTGAGAGCCTCGTCTGCATCGATGCTCAGGACCCAGGGATGTTCACAAGCTTCGGCGGCAAAATTTTTCTGCGCTGCGTAGCCGCGCCAGTGAGTTTCGATGACCCGTGCGCCGTGATTTAGGGCAAGCTCCACCGTGCGGTCACTGGAGCCGCTGTCGATCACAACAATCTCGTCGCAACAGCGCAGGCTCTCGATAGCCCGCGCGATGTTTCGCTCTTCGTTGTAAGTGATGATGGCCGCAGAAATCTTCATCGACATTAATAGCGTAGCGGAGCGCTCATGAAGCAGAGAATGAAGATGGCCAGCGCGAGCACGGCGACAGCACGCCGTCGGCCATCGATTGGCGATTCATCGTAGATTTGCGGGTGTCGGCGTCCGAAGAAGTAGAGAACGAGTGCCCAACCCCACCAGGGTGGATACCAGTAGCCCAGTGGAATGAGTATGAAGATCGCAGCCAAGGAGATTCGTTTGGCCCAGCGGATGGTAAGGGAAAAGACGATGTGTCCGCCGTCGAGTTGTCCGATTGGTAGCAGATTCAAGGCAGTTGCGAAGATGCCGACCCAGGCGGCTCGTGCCATTGGATGAAGGTAGATCGCGTCCGGGGAAACGCCAGGGAAGAAGATGTTTTCAAAGAAGCGGATCAGTATCGGAGTGCCAAAGACGAGGTCACCAGACGTCGCAACATCGGGGGCAACGTGGCTTAGCCACACGCCAAAGAATAAAAAGGGTAGAAGTACAACGACGCCCGCGATGGGCCCTGCAACGCCGACATCGAACAGCACGGTGCGCGAGTAGATGATCGAGCGGATTCGGATGAAAGCCCCGAAGGTGCCGATGAAGGTGGGCACCGGCAGGAAGTAGGGCAGCGTCGCGTCCAACTGGTAGTAGAGGCAAGTGCAGTAGTGACCCAACTCATGGGCAAGCAGAATCAGGAGCAGGGGCAGGGAAAAGGAAAGGCCGCTGAGGAGTGCGCCGAGATTGAAAAAACTTTCGAGGAGGGCGAGCGCATCTGGATCGAAACGAAAGGCGGGGAGATTATTTTCGAAGTTGTAGACCATCCGCGAACCAGCGGCTGAGGTGGTCCATAGACTGAGCAGAAAAAGAGAGATTGCCAACCAGTATCGAGGACGCCGCTGCTCGTCGATAATCACAGCGGGTACTTAAAGAGTCTGCAACTCTTTGCCGGGCTTGAACCGCACGGCCTTACCCGGAGGGATGGCTACTTCATCGCCAGTGCGGGGGTTGCGCCCGATGCCGGTCTTGCGGGGACGCACGTTGAAGATGCCGAAGCCGCGCAACTCAATGCGCTCACCTTGTCCCAAGGCACGCTTCATACTTTCAAACACCGTCTCCACAGCCATTTCGGCTTTGGTCTTGGTGATTCCGGTTTTTGAGACCACTTCGTTGATGATGTCAAGCTTGATCATTCAGAGGTTCCTATTTAGACGGGGAGCACCGGCTAAATTATTCAAAAGACGACTCTTACTATAAACTTCGGTGGCACTGCAAGTCAAGCGAGAGTGGCTGGGTACCGACTTCATGAACTCTGTAAAGCGAGTTCCTAGGCTATACTCGCTCGATATGTTACGCAGATCTTTTATCCCAATCGGTGCCAGCCCACTCTGGAGCGCATTTGCCCAATCGGTCTCGACGGCATCCGCCCGCGATGAAAACTTCTGGACGATGCTGCGTAAACAATTCCCGCTTCGCGACGGACTTGTCTACCTGAATGCCGCCAATGTGTGTCCCGCCTCGTTGCCAGTTCTCGATCGACATCAACATTTTCTGCGCGACTTTGAAGCGGACCCCAGCTTTCAAAATCGCGCCAAGTTTGGCCCGCTGCGCGAGCGGGTTCGCGCTCAAGCCGCCAAGTTTTTTGGTGTCACGACTGAAGAGCTTGCCTTTACCCGCAATACCTCTGAGGCCACCAACACGATCGTCCATGGATTGCAATTGAAGGCTGGCGATGAGGTTGTCATCGTGGACGACAACCATCCGTCCAACAACGACTCGTGGAAGAATCAAGCCAAGCGGCTAGGCTTTACGATCAAGACAGTGCCCGCGACTCAGCTAATTGAATCCCCAGAGCGACTGGCGGAGCTTGTCGAGGCGGCGCTGACGCCCAAGACCAGAGTGTTGACGCTCACGCACGTCACCAGCAGCACGGGCGTACTTTATCCCGTGGGGCGCCTCTGCCGCGCTGCCAAACAAAAGGGCATCTGGTGCCATGTTGACGGGGCGCAGAGTGCCGGCATGCTGCGCGTTGACCTGCGCCAGATCAGTTGCGATTCCTATGCCACTAGTTCACACAAGTGGTTGATGGGGCCGCTTGAGGCTGGCGTGCTTTTTGTCGCCAGCCCGCAGCAGAAGAATGTCTGGCCATCGATTGTCAGCGTTGGATACTCAGAGGATGGCAAGGGTGGCGCTCGTTTTCTCGAGGCCTACGGTCAGCGCGATGATGCACGGCTGGCCGCACTTGACGCCACCTTCGACTTCCTCAATCTCATCGGCATGGAGAATGTAGAAGCACGGGTCCGACAACTGACGACTCATCTTATGAACAAGCTCAGCGAGAATCCGCGCGTTACGCTGCGCACCAACCGCGCTGCCAATCTCTCCTGCGGCGTCGTGAAGGCAGACCTGCCTCATGTAGCCGATCTCCGCTTGCTCGATCAGAAGCTATACAAGGATCAGGGAATGGCCTTTAGCGTCACACCCGAGGGCCCGATTCGCGGCATCCGCATTTCACCACACGTCTATAACAGCATCGAGCAGATGGACGCAGTGGCCGAAGCCTTTCGCAACGCATGATCACTCTCTCTGAATTGCTGTTGGCTCCTGGCGTCTTTTCGCTTGGCTCGGCGGCAATTCTTGGCGCAGCGCACGCGCTTACTCCCGGGCATAGCAAGACGGTTGTCGCCGCGTATCTTGCCGGCACTCGTGGTACACCCATTGACGCACTGCGCCTGGGCACGATTGTTACCTTCACGCACACAGCCAGCGTCTTTGTGCTCGGTCTCCTCGCCTATTACCTAACCGAGTCGATCAATCTACAGAAACTCCATCCGATCCTGAATAAGCTCAGTGGAGTGTTGGTGGCAGGCATCGGAGTGTGGTTGCTCTATCAGCGCCTGCGCCCTAAACCCCTGCCAATCGCCGGGCCAGTGATCCCCGAGCACGCGCATCCGCATGGAATGTCCCTTCGTGCGCTTGGTGTCTCAGGTGGAATTGTGCCTTGTCCAGAGGCGCTCTCGCTGCTTCTGCTATCACTGGCACGTGGCCAAAGTCTCTATGGTTTGGTGCTATTGCTCAGCTTCTCGATCGGGCTTGCGGTTGTGTTGATTGGCTTGGGTATGGCCGCCGTCTTCGTGTATCCCCGCGTACAACGTTACCCTCAACTGCTTACAACGATTCCCATCATGAGCGCTCTTGTGTTGATCGTCATGGGCGTGGCGCTGTTGCTATGAAGCTGCCCGTTATCGTCGTCACAGGCGTTTCTACTGGCATTGGTTATGCGACGACCCGGGCCGCCCTTGCGATGGGTATGTACGTCTTTGGATCGGTTCGCAATGAAGCCGACGCCGCACGGCTGAAGATAGACTTTCCGCAAAACTTCACGCCCCTGATCTTTGATGTCACCGATCATGCAGCGATCCAGGCGGCTGTTCCCAAGGTTGCAAATCTGCTGGGTTCGCGTCGGCTTGTGGGCTTGATCAACAACGCCGGAATCGTGGTATCGGGGCCGCTACTCGAAGTCTCGATGGATCAATTGCGACATCAGTTTGAAGTAAATCTCTTTGGTCTGCTTGCAGTGACTCAGGCCTTTGCTCCTTTGCTCGGCACCAATCCGGCGATTGAGGGCACGCCTGGCCGCATCGTAAATGTGAGTTCGGTGTCAGGCAAGATTGCCTTCCCATTTATCGGGCCCTATGTTGCTTCCAAGCATGCACTCGAAGGTCTATCAAGCAGTCTGCGGCGCGAACTGATGCTGTTTGGAATTGACGTGATTGTGGTTGGCCCGGGCGCGATCCGCACACCCCTCTGGACCAAGTCCAACCTCCAACAATTCGCGAAGTCTCCTTACGCCGCTGTCCTGGGCCGCATGAAAACTTTCATGACCAAAGTTGGCGAAGATGGACTCGATGTGGAACGCTGCGCCGACCTGCTGGTGAATATTCTTAGCACGCCGCGTCCTAAGACGCGCTATGCGTTAGTGCGGAACTCCCTCGTCAACTGGGTGCTGCCACGCTGGCTACCCGCGCGCTGGCTTGATCGTGTGATCCAGCGACAGCTTGGGCTCTAAGGGCCTTCGGCTACGATATAAGATTCATGACGTTCATTCACGACAATTTCCTACTTGAGACAAAAGAGGCGCAAAATCTCTTCCACCGATATGCAGCCGCCGAGCCGATTCTCGATTACCACTCACATTTGCCGCCCAAGGATATCGCAGAGAATCGGCAGTTTGCCAACCTCTTTGAGATCTGGTTGGAAGGCGACCACTACAAGTGGCGGGCCATGCGTGCCAATGGAATCGAAGAGGCCTTTTGCACCGGCGACGCCTCACCTTACGAGAAATTTTTAGCCTATGCGCGCACCGTACCGCAGACCTTGCGCAACCCGCTTTATCACTGGACGCATCTTGAGCTGAAGCGCTATTTCGGCATCGACGAACTCCTGAGTGAAGCTACCGCGCCCAGCATCTGGGGGCGGGCCAACGCGTTGCTGGCGACACCGGAATTTCGAGTGTGGGGGATTCTTGAGCGCTTTGGCGTCAAAGCAGTTTGCACGACAGATGACCCGGCGGACGACCTGAGTTGGCATACCGCGATTGTCGCCAGCGCTTGCCCGACCAAGGTCTTCCCGACCTTTCGCCCCGATAACGCGCTGAACGTACATCGCACCGATCTTTTTTTGCCCTGGCTCGACAGGCTTTATCACGCATCTGGCCAGAGCATCGATTCGTTCGCTGATTTCCTGGCCGCGATACGCCAACGTCATGATGCCTTCCACGCTATCGGCGGTCGCCTGAGTGATCATGGCGTCAATCGCTGTCTCGTCAATTTTTGCGAAGAAGAGGAGGCTGGTGCCATCTTTGACAAGGCTCGCGAGGGCGGGGAAGCGACTCTGCTCGAGCACGAGCGATTTGCTAGCTTCATGATGCTCTTCTTCGGTCGTCTCGATGCCGAAAAGGGTTGGACCAAGCAGTTGCATCTGGGTGCGCGCCGCAGCGTCAATTCGACGGCATTTGAGGCTCTCGGTCCTGACAAAGGCTTTGATTCGATCGGTGATCTCCAACAGGGCGATGCGCTGGCAGCCTATCTTGATCGCATGGATCGAGACGGTGCACTGCCGCGAATGGTGCTCTACAATCTCAACCCGAATGACAACTACGTCTTTGCGACTATGGCTGGAAATTTCCAGGACGGCAAGATCGCGGGCAAGATTCAATTTGGCTCTGGCTGGTGGTTTCTCGATCAGAAAGAAGCGATGGAGTGGCAAATGAATGCGCTCTCCAACTGCGGGTTGTTCTCTCGCTTCATCGGTATGCTCACTGACTCGCGATCCTTCATGAGCTTCCCCCGCCACGAGTACTTCCGACGCACCCTCTGCAATCTGGTGGGCAACGACATGGCCAAGGGCCTACTTCCCAATGACGAAGCGATGGTGGGTGCGATGGTGCGCAATATTTGCTTCGCCAACGCTCGCGATTTCCTGAAACTGTCGCTTTAGCGGCGGATCCGGCTGCGCATGCGCTTGGAGATCTTTTCGATCTCATCCAGCTTCTTGATCATGCCCAGACTCAGGACGTGGTGTTGGTTTTTCTCCAGCTCGGTTTCAATCTCTTTGCACAGGTCGACGATGCTGGAAACGTCGCTGAGCATCCGTTTGTGTTCGGCCTTTAAGATCGCTTCGCTCTGCAGTGTGCCGTCGGGGAGACGCTTTGGTTGCTCCTCGCGTTCCCGATCTGGCGGCTGTTGACCAACTGCCGCCGCGCCCCATAATGCCAAGAAGGCCTTTCGCCCAACCCGCTTCATTCGCTACTCTTTCTCTTTAGGGATGCAATCGCTCTTTACCATTGGACACTCAAATCAGCCGGTCGCGGCTTTTATTGAATTGCTCCTTGCTCACAACATCTCACAAGTCGTCGATGTGCGGAGCTTTCCTTCGTCGCGCCATTCCCCGCAGTTTAATCGCGAAGCCTTAAGCGAGGCGTTGGCGGCCAGCGGCATCGAGTACGTCTTCGCAGGGCAACACCTGGGCGGTCGCCGTCGAGAGAACTTCACCCATCTTCGCGACACACCGGGCTTTCGGCAGGCGTTGCGTGAGTTGATCCTGCAGTCACAGTCTCGCCCCACGGCCATGATGTGTGCCGAGGAAGATCCCAATCAGTGCCATCGTCGCTTCCTGATAACGCGTGCGCTGATGGAGGATTTTTCGTTTGTCGACATCGCGCACATTCGCAAGGATGCCAGCGCCCAAATGGAACAGGGCTTCCCGGAGTCCGCCGTTCAACTCACCTTAGGGATTTGACGACTTGAGCTTGCGCTCCAGAAACTCCACTGTGGCCTCATTCACTCGCATCATGTTTGTAAAACGCATCCAATGATGAGTGTCATCGGGAATCACGATTACTTCGTGTTCCACCTTCGTCTGGGAAAGTCTCTGGATCAGATCTACCGTCTGGTTGAATCTTACATTCCGATCATCATCGGCATGGATCAGCAAAACCGGCGAACGCCAATGCGCCAGCGCCGAGACGGGCGAACTTTGCCATGCAACTTCCATCGCCGCGTCCCGGTCATTCTTCTCGTAACGCGCTGCGCCTCCGAAGCGAGATCCGCCGTCTGCGGTGAAGTCATGCACGCCGTGGATGTCGACGCCGGCCGCAAAGATGTCGGAATTACGGCCCAGCGCCAGTGCTGTCAGAAAGCCACCATAGGATCCCCCGTAGATGCCAATCTTCTTTCCATCGACTTGCGGTAGGCTGCGCAGGTAAACACCCGCTGCCTTGACGTCGAGATACTCAGAAGCTCCCTGTGCCCCTCCGTGGGCCGGCTTGTGAAAATCGAAGCCGTATCCGATTCCCAGGCGGTAGTTTATCGAAATCACTACGAACCCGCGTGAAGCCAAATACTGATTCACGGCATAGGAGTTTGCATAGTAGTCGGAATAGTTCCAGCCCAGTAACATCTGTCGCGGCGGACCGCCATGGACGTAAACGATCGCCGGGCGCTTACCGCTTCCGCCACCGTCGAATAGTGAAGCATGAACCTCGACGCCGTCCTCAGCCTTGTACACGACATTTTTCGGCACGATCATTTGCGCCGTCGGAAAATCAGCAGGCACACGATCTTCCGCAAGCCGCACTTCAACTCCGCCTGCCAACGGTTTCACGACAGGCAGTGGTGGCACAGCCGTCCCCGCGCCAATGTAGACAACGCTGCGAAGATCCCCCGTCATGACCGGCGTCCATTCGACACCAACGCCAGGCGTCATCACTTCCACAGCCGGCCGATCCACCGGGACTCTCACGGCGTGTCGACGCTCAAGGTCGTCAGACGCAGGTCCCGTATTGGCAGAAAATAGAAGCCATTTGCCATCGGGGCTCAGCTCAATGTGCTCCGCCATGAACTTACCCGGCGTCAGCAGCAACGGCTGTCCGCCGGCTTCCGGAATCGAATAAAGATGCGGCCATCCATCCATGTAGGACAGAAAAGTAATTCGTCCCAGTGCGGCCCAATGAAGGTTGATGCCGCCATGCGTGCTGGGCGGCGAACCGCGCAGTGTAACCGGACTCTGCCACAGAAGTTTCGCGATACCCGTCGTTGTATCCGCAGTCCACAAACCCCATTCCTGCGGCTGTGCCTCGAGGACGGAAGCAGGAGGCCCGCCCGCCCCTGGCCTCCGAACATAGACCAACCGCTTCCCATCCGGTGACCAACGCGGCGAGCTATCGCGCGCGGCCGTCGCCGCAAGCCAAAGGATCGGCGCATCAAGCCCTGAGTACACCCCAACAAAGGCATGATCCCCGCGCGAGGACGTAAATGCCAAACGCGTCCCATCGGGCGACCACTGCGGATCTCCGCAATCTCCCCGCGACGTAAACAAGCGTTTGGCTGGCGCAGACCCATCTACAGGTGCCGTCCAAATCGCATGCTCCCGCTCGAAGGCTACCGCGCCACCACGCGGCGAAATTACCGGGTTCTCCCCCTCGCCCAAACTCTTTGGCTCCCCGCCATCCCAGGCGACAGCCCAGATCTGCACCTTCGTGGGCGTCACCGCGCCGTAAGGATTCACTGGCAACGAAGCATCGAAATTCGACCCATGATCTCCACCGCGAACATAGACTACCCACTTGCCGTCGCGAGACAGCGAGACCTGTGTCAACTCCTGCCCGTCGTCGCGTGTGTACTTAGTAAGTTGCCGCGCCCGCCACTCCGGGCCTTCGGCGACCCAGAGGTTGCGCAGCCCGCGCTCATTGAACGCCCAGGCGACGCGGCTCCCCGTCGCCGCCGCAGCTAGTTCATTGGGGAATGGATAACTTTTGATCTGTGCGAGCGTGTAGCTGGCTGGCAGTGCACTCCCTGACAGTCCTAGGCAAAGCAGTGCAGCAATTGATATCGAGCGCATGTAGCTAATGATTATGGCGCGGAATCGTATGCCCGACATCACGGTACTTAACCGCGAACTCCAAAACGCCACCAAATTCCAGTTGCCCGACATGGCCGCGATAAAACTCCTGCCAGGGCGTTGCGGTCTCTGCGATCGGCGCCGCCATACTGGCGTGGCGCTCGGCAATTTCAGCATCGCTCACCAGTAGATTCAAGCTGCTCGTCTTTAAGTCGACGCGAATCAGGTCGCCCGTTTTTAGGATCGCCAAGCCCCCGCCAACCGCTGCTTCTGGCGACACATTCAGAATGGACGGGCTCGCGCTAGTGCCGCTCTGCCGCCCGTCGCCCAAGGTTGGCAACTGATCGACGCCCAGTTTCACAAGCCTATCTGGCGGTAACATATTCACCACCTCCGCAGCGCCTGGGTAACCAATGGGTCCGCACCCGCGAATGACCAGCAAGGAATGCTCGTCGATCTCAAGCGCCGGGTCATTGATGCGTTCGTGGTAATCCTCCGGCCCGTCGAACACGACGGCCCTCGCCGTAAATGCTTCGTCGTCGCCGAGAAAGCGTAGACGAAATTCAGGGCTAATCACTGATGTTTTCACCAGCGCGCTGCTGAATAAGTTTCCGCTCATCACCAGGAAGCCAGCATTCTCAACCAGCGGGTCGGCGTAGCGGCGGATCACCTTCTCATCCTGAGTACACTGTCCCGCGTAACTCTCGCCCATCGTCTGCCCAGTCACGCTGCGCGCCCCCTCGTTGAATTTACCCGCTGTCATCAACTCGCCGATCACTGCCGGAATGCCCCCTGCCAGGTGGAAGCTTTCTGTGAGGAACTCACCAGCCGGCTGAACGTTTGCCAGCAGCGGAATCTTATGCCCGACTGTCTCCCAATCCTTGGTCTTCAATTCGACACCGAGATGCCGCGCAATAGCCACCAGATGCGGAGGACAATTTGTCGATCCGCCGATCGCACTGCAAACCACGATCGCGTTTTCAAATGATTCGCGCGTCATGACATCGCTCGGCTTCAAGTCTTCGCGAACCATCTCGACAATCCGCTTGCCGGTGCGATAGGACATTTGCGTCCGCTCGCGATAGGGCGCTGGAATCACGGCGCAACCGGGCAGACTCATCCCCAGCGCCTCGGCCATTGAGTTCATCGACGATGCGGTACCCATCGTGTTGCAATGTCCAGGACTGGGCGCCGATGCCATGACACGATTCATGAATTCGTCGTAGTCGATCTCTCCTGCGGCATGCATGCGCCGGGCATCCCATACGCTCATGCCGCTGCCGGAAAGCTTGCCCTTGTAGTAACTGTTCAACATCGGGCCGCCGCTGAGTACAATCGCCGGGATGTTCACTGTCGCCGCCGCCATCAGGCAGGCGGGCGTCGTTTTGTCGCAACCCGTCGTCAAAACCACGCCATCGAAGAAATAGCCATGAAGAATTTCAACCAGCCCCAGGTAGGCGAGGTTTCGATCCAGGGCCGCAGTTGGCCGTCGGCAGTTCTCAAAGATCGGATGTACGGGAAACACAAAGGGTATGCCGCCCCCATCGCGAATTCCATCGCGCACGCGATCCTGCAAATCGAGGTGGATGCGATTGCATGGTGAGAGGTCCGACCCGGTCTGCGCAATCCCAATGATTGGCCGCCCAGACTGAAGCTCCTCCCGTGTCAAGCCGTAGTTTGCATAACGCTCCAGGTAGACGGCGGTCATCCCAAGGTTGTCTGGATTCTGGAACCAGTTCTGGCTGCGTAACGGGAATCGTCGATCTCTGTTCATCTTCGACAATTGTCAAACACCCAGGGGGGGCGTGACAAATCGGGCCATCTGGGGGAAGCTCCGCTTAAAATCATCGTCGGGTCCTGTGATAACCTCAACGAAGTATTGTTTTATTTCAGGGAGATGAATTTTTCTATGCGAACAAAGTTGTTTTCGCTCGTAGCTACGATGCTACTGCTTTCCGCCTCCGTCTTTGCTCAAACTTTGGGTGACGTCGCGGGTTCTGTCAATGACCAACAAGGCGCCCCAGTTGCTGGTGCAAACGTAACAATTACTAACGCCGGCACTAACGCTGCGCGCACCACGATCACAAACGGCGAAGGCCTTTATGCCTTCCCAGCCCTTGTCCCCGGGAGTTACGGCGTCAAAGTCGATAAGGCTGGCTTCAAGACCTATAGTCAGACCAATATTGAAGTTCAAGTTCAATCCAACGTCCGCATCGACATCGCGATGCAATTGGGTCAAGTCAGCGAGACGATCGAAGTTACCTCGTCTGCGGGTTCCCTGCAAACAGAAAACGCCACCGTCGGTACCGTCATTGAGCAGAAGCGAATCGTTGAACTTCCCCTCAACGGTCGCAACTACTTGTCGCTCGCCGGCCTTGCGCCGAACGTAAGTTTTGGTTTTCCCTCCGCTGGTCAGGCCGACGGCCGCCAGGGCGGTGACCGAACCGCCCAGAATATTTCCGTTGCCGGTATGCGTAACAATTTCAACCGCTTCACTCTTGATGGCGTTGAAAATACGGACCCCAACTTCAATACCTATGTGATCAATCCGTCGGCTGAAGCGCTGCAGGAATTCAAGGTTCAATCGGGCGTTTACCCGGCAGAGTTCGGTCGCGGTGCGACGCAGATCAACGTATCGACCAAGAGCGGCACCAATCAGTACCACGGTGCTATGTATGAGTTCCTCCGCAACCGTGAGTTGGATAGCAGAAACTACCGCTTCACTGGTGCTGAACGTGTCAAGGACCCCTTCAAGTGGAATCAGTTCGGATTCGTCCTTGGCGGCCCGGTGCAGATTCCGAAACTCTTCGACGGCAAGAACCGCCTTTTCTTCATGACCAATTACGAGTGGTTCCGTCAACGTCGCGGCGTGACTGGGACATATTCTTTGCCCACCGACGCCTATCGTGCGGGTGATTTCAACGGGATCCCTGGCGGCATCTACGACCCCAAGACGCGTGCGTTCAATGCCGATGGCACCGTTGCCAGCGCCTCGTTGTTCCCGAATAACACAATCCCGAGTGCTCGATTTGATAAGACCAGTCAGCAACTGCTCGAGTTCTTCCCACGGGCAAACGTCCCGGGCCCCCCGGCCAGCAACTACAACACTTCACTTGGGCGTCCGATCAACAAAGATCAGTTCATTCAGCGTTTCGATTTTGTCGAATCGTCCAAGTCGAATTGGTTTGGTCGCTATTCGCGCTCCGACGAAAACCAGGCATCGCAGGACCTTTTCCTGAACGGCTCCAAGATCGTCACTCTCGCGTCTCAATGGACTGCCACCAACACCCGCGTGATCACCAATACGCTGGTCAACGAGTTTCGTTTTGGCTATAGCAAGTTCTACAACACCAATGGTCCGGAACTTGCCTTCACCCGAGACGTTGTCGGAGAGCTCAAAATTCCCGGTCTCGCCTCCGGCCCTCCCGTACAGTGGGGCATCCCGGCCATCTCGCTCAACGCCTACAGCGGTTTTGGTAATTCCTCCGAAGGCCCTTACGAGAACAACAACAAGGCGACACAGTTCATCAACAATCTGAGCTGGGTCAAGGGCAAGCACACCTTCAAGTTTGGTGGCGAAGTTCGCCTCGACCAATACAATCAGGTTGGCAATCAGTTCGCCCGCGGCCAGTTCGGCTTTGATCGCATCGCCACCAGGAACCCCTCCATCGCCGGCCAGAGTGGTGACAGTTTTGCAGACTACCTGCTCGGCAATTTGTTCCAGTCAGAGGCTGCTGTATCGATCGCGAAGGCAGAATTCCGCTCCACGGGCTTCGCCTTCTACGTTGACGACACTTGGCGCATCAGCTCCAAGCTCACGGTCAATATGGGCCTCCGCTATGAAAACACCCCACCCTGGGAGGACCAGACCGGTACCTTGTTCAACGCTATCGTTCGTCAAGACATCAAACGTACCGATCCGCTCAATGCAGTCGTCGCGGACAGGAGCATCTATCCCTACTTCATGCGGCAGAGCCCAGCTAGAACGAATTGCTATGAGGGCATCAGCCTCCGTTGGACCAACATCGAGACCAAGTGCGATGGGTCCTTGGGTTCACGCCTCGTGAGCCGTGACAACAACGACTGGGCACCCCGCCTCGGCATCAGCTATCAGTTGAACCCGAAGACGGTCCTCCGCTTCGGAACCGGTGCATTTTATTCGCAGGACACCGGTAACCCCCGCTTCGACATGGCGCGCAACCTTGCTGGTCGTTTGCGTTCCAATTCGAGCACCACGAACCCCAATCTGCTTTGGAGCAATTCACTCGCTTCGATTGCTGGCGGCGTTGCCAACGTTGGTACACCTTACTCCTTTGCGAATCCCTATGATCGTCGTACTCCCTACTCGATTACCTACCTGCTCAATCTGCAGCATGAATTCAGCAACTCGCTGGTACTCGAAGCGGGTTACCTCGGTTCTGTCAGCCGTCACCTTGAGAGCCTCCGCGCTTCAAACGAGGCCGTGCCTGTCAACCCCGCAGTCAGCAGTCTTTCGGTTCCAAACCGTTCGGCATTCCCAAACTTTGGGCGCATTCAGTTGGTTGATAATTCCAATCGTGGAAACTACAACTCGCTCGGTACAAAGCTCACCAAACGCTACTCGGCTGGTTTGACTGCCCTGATGTCATATACCTACGCCAAGTCAATTGATACTGCCTCTGCGATCCGCAACCAGGGCGGCGACACACTGTTCCCGCAGAACAGCGGTTGCCGTGATTGCGAGCGCGCAATGTCGGGCTTCAACACCCAACATCGCTTTGTCACCAGCATGCTCTACGATCTTCCGATCGGCAAGGGTAGAAAGTTCAACATCACCAATGGATTCGCCGATGCCTTGATCGGCGGTTGGCAGGTTGGCGCGATCATCACGATGCAGTCTGGCTTCCCGATAACTGTTAGTAATTCGTCCGACACCTCCAATACTGGTTCTGGATTTGACCGCCCCAATGCCACCGGCATCACCCCGCAGGTTAGTGGTGTGACGACGGAGAACGCATTCAACACCGCCGCCTTCAGTAAGGCATTGCCCGGTACCTACGGTAATGTTGGCCGCAATTCCCTTGTGGGGCCGAACTTCTACCGTTATGATTTCACCACCTTGAAGAATTTCAAGATGCCGTACAAGGAAAGTCATGTTCTCCAGTTCCGCTTGGAGGCCTTCAATCTGCCGAATCATCCGAACTGGGGCAATCCTGACACTAATATCCAGAGTGTAAACTTTGGCAAGATCCGAGGGACGCGTGGCGACATGCGCAGCCTGCAGCTTGCCCTTCGTTACACCTTCTAAACTCTGCGGCTAAACACCGCATAACCGCAAAAAGCCAACCTCGCAAGGGTTGGCTTTTTGCTTTTCTGCATTAGCAAAGATCTTCAACTCGCACTGGAATGCTCGGCGGTCTCGTACGATCCCCCACCCAGCCCTTTACAAAGCCAAGAATGGGTCCACAGATCCGACCCTGACAGGCACCCATTCCGCATCGAGTCTGTAGCTTGGCTTCGCGACGTCCGGACAGCCCTTCCAATTTACAAAGCTGGACGTCTTCGCAGCGACACATAATCGTATCGGGTGTGGCTAGTATCCGTAACTCACTGCGCAGGGCAAAGCTAGTTTCCAGCAATTTGACAAAACCGCCATGCTCCCCTTGAAGCCTTCCGCCGCTGCCAGCGGCCCAGCCCTCCGCCTCTGCCTTCTCCACCCCTCCGATGCCCGTTAGCTCTCCCACCGCGTAGATGCCCGCGACGCTGGTTCTTTGCCACTTATCGACGACGACAAAGCCGCCCTCCACTGCGCAACCTGCATGGCGCGCCAGTTCCAGATTCGGCGTCAGTCCAAATCCGCATGCCACGTAATCACAACTCCAACGCTGCCCATCCGACATCTGCACGCCACCCTTATAGGCTTCAACAGGCCACAAGCCAGCACGGTATTTCGAGTTCCTCAATTCGATCCCCTGGGCCAGCTTGGACGGCGAGCGCAACAAGCCAAACGCAAAGCGGCTGAGCTTCGCCCAGGATGTCTGCTCCGCTATCAAGAGCACGACTGCCCCTGCCTTCTCCAGATTCGCCGCGACAGCCAATAGCAGTGGCCCGCTGCCAGCAATCACCACGCGCTTCCCCTGCACCTTCAATCCATTCTTCACCAATGCCTGCAACCCGCCTGCGCCCGTGACGTGCGGCAGCGTCCAACCTGGAAACGGCAAGAAAAGTTCTCGTGCCCCGCAGGCCAGGATCACGCGCTCGTAACTCAGATCTTCAAGCGAGGCCACCTGACGTTCAAAGTCAAAGGCCACCCCCTCCACCTGTCGCGCTTGCCCGCGCCAGATCTGCCCGCCGCCGCTCCAGTTTTCATCGATAACCAACGCGCTGCGCCCCACGCCGCGCGCCCCCCGGGCGGCCGCCAGGCCCGCCGGCCCCGCGCCAATGATCACGGTGTCAACCTGCGTCACTGATCACCTCCATCCCCTCCCGGACCTTTACCATGCAGCCGCGCTCATGTTGCTCTCCATCAATCGTGACCCGGCATTCAAAGCAGACGCCCATGCCGCACAAGGGCCCGCGAGCCTCGCCACTAACGCTCCGCCGCGCGTTAACCCCAAGGTTCATCAGCGCAGCGGCGACGCTCACATCGTCAGCTACATCGACGACTACGCCGTTCAATGTTATACGCGGCATTCGGCGAACCTTTCGGCGCTGTAGGCTTCCGGCGACAGGCTTCCCGCGCGGCCCATCACCGCGTCTACTAACAGCTCAGCCGTTCCTAAGGACGTTGTAATTCCCAAACCTTCATGCCCCGTCGCCAGATAGGTCTTCGCCATCCCTGGGCAGCGCCCGACGATCGGCAGATGGTCTGGAGACGCCGCGCGAAACCCGGTCCACAGTCGCAGCACCTTCATCCCTGCGAGTGCTGGCAAATAGGCAACGGCCCGGTCCAACATGCGCTGCACCATGTGCTTCTCAACACCGCTATCAACTACTCCAAACTGCCTGGAACTTCCGATCAACAATTGCCCCGTCGCCCGTGGTTGCACATTGAAAGCGACACTCTCCGTACCGTGGCTATGGGCAGTCTTCAGATAGCCCAGTTCGATCAATTGATGCCGCACCGCGCCTGGATAGCGCTCAGTGATCGCCAGATGGCCCTTGCGTGGCTTTACTGGCAGGGCGGGGAACAACTCAACAGCCCAGGTCCCCGTCGCGCAAATCATTGCCCCGGCGTACAGCTGTGCGCCACTGCGCAAGCGAAGCGCGCCGTCCTCCATCGACACCACCTCGTCCCTCAGGATGCTTGCTCCCCGGCTAAGCCATGTCGCCGCGCATGGCGCATAGACCACGCTATCTCCAGGCACCAAAAAGCCCCCTGCCATCCCTTGGCGCAGGCCCGGTTCCTCAGCGTACAATTCCGCCGCATCCAGTAATTCTGCCGCGACGCCTCTGCTTTCGTAATAGGCTTTCTTGCCCGCGACAGCCTGCAACTCTTCCTCGTCTGCGGCCACCCACAAGGTCCCTCGTCGCTCAAACTCAACTTCTGCGGGCAACTCCGCAACCAGGCCATCCCATAGATCGCGTGATCGCTTCGTGAGGGCAAACTGCGCCTCACTGTCATCCATCACGACCACATGCCCCATCCCTGCGGCCGTTGCTCCCCCACCCACCAGGTCGCGCTCAACGATGCAAACGCTGAGGCCCTCTTTAAGGAAACCGCGGGCACAGGCCGCGCCCACGATCCCGCCACCTACGATTACGACATCAGCCGTCAATGCCCAATCCCCCAGCAGAATGGGTCACGCGGATCCATCAACAGCCACGCATCCGCATTGACAAATGCGCGGCCGGTAATCGAGGGAAGCACATGATCCCCCTCCCAACGGAATGACGCCTGAAACTCGCTGCCGCCGATGCTCTCTTGTCGCCACGTTGCCCCTGGATCAAGCTTGCCATCGGCCGCCAGGCACGCCAGCTTCGCGCTCGTCCCTGTCCCACAGGGAGATCGATCATAGGCCATGCCTGGGCACAGGACGAAGCTTCTGCTGTCTCCACCAAGGAGCCCCGGCCCGAAAATTTCGATGTGGTCGATCTCGGCCCCATCCTGCCCTGTCACGCCATCACGGTGCAACGCCTCGCGAATCTGAGTCGCTACCGCCGTCCATCGGGCTGCCTCGCTGACATGCAATTCAACGGCGAGACTCGTCACCAGAAAGAACCAGTTTCCACCCCACGCTACATCGCCGCGCACTTCACCCAGGCCGTGTACCTCCAACGACACATCGTGCCGATAGCGATAGCTGGCTACGTTTTCGACGGTCACTTCGCCACTCGCCAACAGCGTCGCCGTAACGGTTCCCACCGGTGTCTCAATCCTCTGCGGCCCTGGCTTCGCAAGGCCAAGGTACTCAAGCACCGCGACCACACCAATCGTCCCGTGGCCGCACATGCCCAGGTACCCGACGTTGTTGAAGAAAATCACACCCGCGGCAGCGCTCGGGTCCAACGGGGGCAACAGCAGCGCCCCCACCATCACGTCGTTGCCCCGAGGCTCATTCACTAGGGCTCGACGATAGCGATCATGCTCGTCGCGCAGCCGTGCCATCCGTTCGGCTACGCTACCCGACCCAAGTTCCGGCCCGCCCTCAACGACCACCCGCGTCGGCTCGCCTCCGGTGTGCGAATCAATGACGCGAATTTTCTTCACAACTTTGGCCTGGTCCGCAGGGCCTTCTCAATTACTGCCATCACCCTTTCTCGTTCTGCTCCATCCACGCGCAACCTCGGCGCACGCGTCTTCTCGCTACCCATTCCGACCGCTGCCATGCACATCTTGATGTACTGTACCAACTTGATATGCGTGTCCAGATGTAGCAGCGGCGTGTACCATCGGTATAGCTCCAGGGCCTCGCTCCAGCGCCCTGCCACGCAATGTTCCCACAGCACCCGGTTCTCGTCAGGGAAGGCGTTCACCAGGCCGGATACCCAACCCTTGGCGCCCAACAGAGCACTTTCCAGCACCAGATCGTCGACGCCGCTGAAGATGATGTAGCGATCCCCAAGAGCATTGACGACGTCTGTAATCCGCCTTGGGTCGCCGCAAGATTCCTTGACGGCAACCAGCGTCGGCTCGTCGGCCAACTCAAGCAGGCTCTCGGGACTGAGATCGACATAGTAACTCGGCGGATTGTTATAAATCATGATGGGCAATCCACTGGCCCTGGCCACGGCTCGAAAGTGCGCCATCGCCTCCACCCGGTCGGCTTTATAGATCATTGCCGGCAGCACCATCAATCCGTCGATGCCGATCTTCTCGCAGTCGCGCGCATAGCTGCACGCCGTGCGGGTTGTGTTCTCGGCGACGCCGCTCAACACGGGCACCCGCCCTTTCACTACCGGCATCATTTCGCGCAACACCAGCATCTTCTCTTCGTAGCTCAGGGCCGTGTTCTCACCGACGCTCCCCAGCAGGATCACTCCATGAATACCGCTGGCGATCATCTTATCGAGATGCACTGCCGTCGCCGCCATATCAATGCTCTCGTCGTCACGAAACTGTGTCGTCAACGCCGGATAAACGCCATGCCAATTTACACTCATCTAAAATCTCCACTTTGCTACAAAATCTTTTTCCAACTTCGTCCCCAACAAACTTGCGCGGACCATTTCAATCGGCATCGTGTTGCCCGCAAGAATGCGGTCATGAAAGGCCCGATTCGTCATCTTGCCACCTTGAACCAAGTCTCGATGGAGCCCACGAATCTGCAATCCTCCCAGCATATACGCCGCTTGATATAGGGGCGAGTAGCCTCCCTCAAAACTGCGACGGACTTCGCCTGCCGCGTTCTCCCGCTCATGCCCGACACGGTCCACCAGATAATCCACACACTCCTGAGCCTTCATCAATCCCAGATGAAACTTGAGCGAGAACACGATTCGCGCGCAACGGTGCATTCGCCAGAACAACATGCCGATTTTATCCGGCGCATTCCGCGCAAAGCCACGATCCCAGAGCAGCATCTCCCAATAGAGGGCCCAACCCTCGGTCCAGAACGGCGTCGAGAATGCGCCCCGATAGGTCCGGTGCCGCTGTTGCGAGAAGCGCTGCATGAAGTGCCCGGGAATCAGCTCATGGTGCACCGTCGCCCGCGCAAAGTGCTCGTTGTTGCCGCGCATGCTCATCATCTTCTGCTCATGCGTCATACCGTCTGTCGGGAAGGACACAATGATCATGGGCCCACCCAGAAAAAACGGATTCACCCGCTGTCTCTCGGGCGTCATCATCTCCATCCGCCAGCTGTCACGCGCCAGTTGTGGAACCGTCAGCAGGTCGTTCTTGGCGACGTAATCAATCGCCTCCGTTGCCAGATCGACAATCATTTTGGGCTGCCCGCCGGGCCCCACATGCATGCCCTTGACTCTCTCCAGCGCAGCCTTCCAGTCCTCGCCCATGCCCAGTTCGCGCGAGGCCTTGAGCATCTCAGCGTCGCACCAGGCAAACTCCCGCTCGGCAATCTGGATCAACTCCTCCGGCGTATAGGAGATCATCTCAAAGCGCAGTTGTTCCTCAATCGCCGCCCTGCCCACCGGATCGCCAATGATCGTATCTTTGTCGTCTTTTTTTAGTCCCGCACCCTTCTCACGCAACACACCAGCATACTCACCCAGTCCCTTGGCCAGCCGCTCATAGGGGTCTTTGACCCACCATTGAAACAACGGATCGTAGCCTTCATAAAACCCATACCAGCGCTTCAGCCGAACGCCCATTTCTTCTACGAGTCGCGACGCCCGCAGCGCTATGCTCGTCCCCGGTTTGCCATCGCCACCCTTCTTCAACCAGCCGCTCAACTCCTCAACCTGCTTGAGAGCGTTTACCAACACTGCCGCAGCGTCGCGGCCCTCTACTGGATCGACACGCTGCCGCTTTTCTTCCAGCTTCCAAAGCCCCGGTGCAAATGCGACGAGGCTCTGCATTTCATTCCAGTGCTTGGCATCGTCGTTCAGTTCCACCATCCCCATTCGAATCTGGTTGCGCAGCAGCATCCAATCGATGCGCCCTTCAATCCCCAACTTCGCAAACGATATCTCTTCGATTGCCCCCAACCACGCCTTGCCAAAATCTTCCATCGCGGCGATTCTCGTCGGAGAATACGGCAGCGTAAAGAACAGGTCCAGGCTCCGCTTGTCGGCCTGAAAGCGCTCCACCACCTCGCGCAGCTCTTGCGCACCAGACTCAACCATCGTTGCCGTCCCGACGATTTCATAGCGGCCCGTCGGCGGTCTCTGCGCATAGGTTGCCCCTCCGGCGAGAATTCCCAACATTGAACGTCGCGACGTCCACCCATGATGCGATAAGCTAAGCGGCATGAAAACCAGATTACTTCTTCTTGCACTCGCTGCAAGTCTTTGCGCCAGCTTCACCGCTTTTGGTGCCTCTCCACAGGATGAGGTAAAGACTGCGGTTGATAGTCTCCGCACCGCCATTATCAAGAAAGATAAGGCTGCCATCGACAAGCTCGTCGCCCCGGACGTGACGTACTCGCACTCGAACGCAAAGATGGAAACCAAGGCCGAGATGATGGCCGCAGTCATGGGTCCGGACACCACTTATCAATCGATGGACATCGAAAACCAGACCATTCGCATCATCGGCAAGACTGCCCTCGTCCAAGGCAAGATGATCGTCATCAACACTCAGAAGGGCGAGAAGAAAACGCTCCCTTTGAGTATTCTGATGGTGTGGGTGAAGAATCCCGCTGGTTGGCAGCTCACTGCGCGCCAGACCACTCGCTACCTCTAAATGACGCGCCGCACTTTGCTCTGTAGCTTCGCGGCAACTCCACTGTTGGGGCAGAAGGCTAACTCTGTTCAGTTCTCGGTTCAGATCGAGAAGATCCGAACCGGGCTCGCCTCTCTGCCCCTTTATGGTTGCTTCGATTTCCTTACTTTTCAGCTGGTCGGCACTGTCGCTACACTTGCCGGCTACACAATCAGCGAGGCCCTGAAGGCGGACGCAGCGCGTGCCATCCAATCCATCGACGGCATCACCAGGCTTGAGAACGAGATCGAAGTTTTCCCGGATTCGCCAATTGACGATCAGGTCCGTTCTGGAATCTCCCGTACCTTCGATCTGGACCCGGCTCTGCGAATCTATGCGCCCGGTGGTCAGTACTTCGGTGGCCCTTTTTATCGCCGCGCTGGCGGCGCTTTCTTTGGGGCTCACTTTGATCGCTGGTTACCGTCTGCCGGAACCCTCGAACCGCTCGGCGTCTTTCCGATTCACATCGTCGTGAAAGAGGGCAACGTCGTCCTCGTGGGAGTCGTCGAGAATCAAGGCGATTCCGGTCGCGCCAACCTCCTCGCCAACGGCGTCGCCCGCGTCTCAAACGTCAAGAATCTCCTCGAAGTTTCTCCCACTCAACTTCTCAAATTCAAGAAGGCAAAATAGAAATGATCTCCCGTCGTTCCGTCATCGTTGGTCTGCCTGCATTGCCTGCACTCGCTGCCGAGCAAACCATTGTTCTCCCTGGTATCCCTGAAACACTTGCTATCCAAACCGAAACATGGACCTTTGATCGGCTCGACCGTATCGGCGGCCACCCGACGCAGGTCTTCGGGACGCCGCGTGTCATCAACACCGACAAGGGCAAAGCCATCGAGTTCGATGGAGTCGAGGACGCGGTCTTCATTGAGAATCATCCCCTGGCTGGGGCGACTGTCTTTACCTGGGAAGTCATCTTCCGTCCCGCCAAGGGCGGTCGCCCCGAACAGAGATTTTTCCACATGCAGGAGACCGGCTCCATCCATCGCTACCTCATGGAGACTCGGCTCATCGGCGACGAGTGGTGCCTCGATACCTTCGCCGCTTCCAGCACCGGTCAGCAGGCGCTGATGGATCGAAAGTTGCTTCACCCTCTCGATCAATGGCACCACGTCGCATTGGTTTACGACGGGACACAGATGCGACACTACGTCAACGGCAAGCTTGAACTCAGCGCCACTGTTGCCCTCGCTCCTCAGACCGAAGGCAAGACTTCTGTCGGCGTTCGAATCAACAAGGTTGACTATTTTCGAGGCGCGATTCGCTTAGGCCGCATGAGCCGCCGCGCCCTGGCGCCAGCCGAATTTCTCAAGCCCTAGTCCAGCCAGACGGCCACGACGCAAACCCAGAGCAACTGGGCGGTCAGGAGGTGTGCGATCTGCATCCACCCCGGCGCCGCGAGTGCTACGTTCAACAGTCCCAAACCTACCTGCATGGCCACCGTCGCCATCGCCGCCAGCGCCCATCGACTTGGTGCGCGTCGCTGTAGATAGCTCATCACGCCAAATACAAGCAGCGCCGTCAGTCCTGCGACCACCGGATGAATCATCCGCAGGCGAACCAGAAAGTGCTGCCCTGCTCCCAGGTCTTCCCGGATCTTCGCGAGCAGTTCCGGCCCCATCGCGGGTTGCGTTGGAAACAATGTGTCGCCAAGCGCCGTTACCGCGCCCGTCATGTTGGTGAGTACCAATGCGCCCATCGCGACCCAGATCAACCCTGTGGTGCGCAATTTCCAACTTTCCTGCAACCCGGAGCGCACTGCTGTTGCTACGGCGCAAAGCATCAGCAGCATCGTGTTCGCCAGGTGCAACGAAATCACGATTGCCCGGCTTGCGCTGGCATTGTTCTCCACCAGTTCCTTCTTGACAAGCACCGCGCCGATGAAGCCTTCCAACAATAGAAACACAACCATCCCAATTGCCCAGGGCAAGGCCTTCGATCCAGTTCTCCAGGCCCAAACCAGCAACCCGATCCCGAATAGACCCGAAAGCCCGCTCGTGACCCGATGTGTGAATTCGATTATCGTCTTTGCGCTTGGCGCGACGGGAACGACAACGCCCTGACAAGTCGGCCAATGATTGCCGCAGCCCGCGCCAGCCCCCGCTATTCGAACCCAGGCACCGAACAGAATAACCAGCACAAGATAGCCAACAAAAATCCAGGCGAACCTACGCATACCTTTAGGATAACGGCCAAGTGCCGCTTGATTCTAAATCGTATCCGTTAGCGCGAGGATCGAAAGGGCGAGGCTGGCAAGCCTTCGCCGTTCTCCAAGTTACATTTCGGGTTGTCGAGCCACGCATAGCGAAGTCGCGTCGGGTTCGGAACGGACTCAGCCGCAACGACCACAGTATTTCCTTCGATGCGCGCTTGCGCTGCCACGAATTTGCCATCGGCGCCGGAGATCTCAAAGCCTTCAACCGCACCGCCGTGGCTCTGCAGTAACTTCGCATGATCAAACCACACACGCATACTGGCACCCTCGACGGCAGACGTACGGTAGATCGGCCCGGAGTATTCAAGCTGCTCACCATAGGCCAGCGAGCGCGCCGCCAGCGCCAGGCGCCGACCCACTTCCTGCTTGTTCCTGGGGTGGATGTCTTTCTCCTCGCCAATGTCGATTGCAACCGCCATGCCGGTCTTGGTCTCGCTCAACGTCTTCAGTTGGGTCTCGCGCAGTTCAGGCCAACGGTTGGCTTCAGCCGCTTTGAAATTCGCAAGTTGCACAAAGAGAAACGGAATATCGCCGACCCCCCAGGCCTTGCGCCAATCGCGAATCATCGCTGGAAACATCTGCTCATGAAGCTCCGCCCGTTCGACCGTAGCATTGCTTTCGCCCTGGTACCAGAGCACGCCACGGATCGGAAAAGGTGTCAGCGGCGCGATCATCGCGTTGTACAGGCCGCCAGGCATCCAGGAGTTTTCCTGATTGTTCGACCAAGGGCGTCCTGGTGTCGGCGTTCCCGTCGCTTTGGCTTCCGCTACTTTCTGTTCCCACTGCTTCAATTGGCGGTCCCAGCGCATCTGCCAGTCTTCAAAGTTGTCCATTGTTTTCGACCACAGTGCCAGCGCTGGCATGAAGCTCGCATCAGACGTGAGCGACGCCATGCTCATCCAGGCTTCGAGCGGCGTCCCGCCCCATGAGGAATGAATCAAGCCGATTGGGACCTTCTGCGTGTCCTGAATGTGCCGTCCGAAAAAGTACATGGCTGCGGAGAAGCGCCCGATCGATGTCGGTGAACTCGACACCCAACCATCCGTCTCGACTTCGCTGCGGGGATATTGCGAAGCTCGCCGCTTGATCGTCAACAGCCGGATCTGTGGGCGGTCGGCACCGGCGATCTCGATCGCCGCATCCTTGGAACTGGCCACCGACATCTCCATATTCGACTGCCCGGAACCCACCCAAACATCACCTACAAGCACGTCCCGTAGCGTCACCAGATTTGTTCCCTGCACGGTCATCTCATAAGGCCCGCCAGCCGCCATCGGCGGCAAGAAAACGCTCCAAAGGCCGCGATCTCCAGTCACAACGCTTTGCGCTCCTGGGCCAAATCGGACGCTGACGCGCTCGCCCACTTCGGCGCGTCCCCATACATGCACCGGAGCGTTGCGTTGGATGACCATGTGGTCGGTGAACAGCGACGACAGTGCCAACTCGGCGTGCAATGCACGTTCGAGAAATAAGCCAAAGGCGAACGCCTTGAGTGAGCAATTGAGAATTCGTTTCATAGTGCCATACAAGCTTTATCGTATTCGACCAGGGCGAATGGGCCCCAAAAAACTTTCTGGGGCGAAAATGATCGGTTTGACTACAAATCCTCGCACTGGAGTGTAGGCGGGTTAGCGAGCCGAAGTTTCGCGCCGTCTGGAACTAAATATGAAAAACAATACAACTCTTGCAATTGCGGTTCTAGCTGGCACGTTGGCCACCAGTGCATTTGGAAGCACCATCTTCATCACCAGTCGTGATTTCGGGTCTGCGGACCTCTATCAATACGGACTGAATGGCACTCCGATCCAGACGATTCCGGGGAATGGCCTTAACAATGGGCAAGGCCTGACCATCGGTGCCAACGGAAATTTGTTTGTATCCAGCGAGACCGGTGTCATTCTGCAGTACAACCCAACGACCGGAGCTTTTATTTCCACCTTTGCGTCCGGTTTAGGCTCTGGCCGTCCGTTAAGCTTGGGCCCCGATGGTAATCTCTATCTTGGTGCCTCTGACGTCGTCAAGAAGCTCAATGGAGCAACCGGCGCACTCATTGGCTTAATCGGCGCGGGAACCGGATTAGGCTCCGTTTCGGGTCTGGCCTTTGATGGGGGCGGAAATCTTTACGCGAGCAACGGCGTGACTGGACTTATCAATAAGTACAACAGCGCCGGAGCCTTCCTCTCTAACTTCGTCATGAACAACCCAGCCCTAGCTAATGGTGCGGGAGATCTGCTCTTCAATGGCACTACACTGCTGGTGTCGGCGACCTTCGGAAGTGGCGGCCCGTTGTGGGGCAGTAAGATTCTGGCCTTCGCCGCCAATGGCTCTGCCCTACCAGACTTCGCTAGCGACGCGGTGCATTTGAACGGGCCAGCGGGCATGGCGTTTGGACCAGATGGCAACTTGTATGTGGTGAACTACGCCGGGGGCAATGTCGTGCGATTTTCCAGTGCTGGGGTATATGTCGATACCTTCATCGCCAACAATCCGCCGTCGGGCAGGAGCATCGTATTTGCGCTGGATGCCCCAGTCAACGGGGTACCTGAGCCTGCCTCTGCCGCACTTTTGGGGATCGGCTTGCTTGTTTTAGGGCTACGCTTAAAGAAGCGTTAGCCGAATAGTGGGGAGATGGGCGGGGCGCAGCAAGGGATTCCGCCAGAACCGAAGAGACTGTAACAGGAACTGTGTAAGTGAGCAGCGGAGAAGTTAAAGGCCGTCGGTGAGTTCTCCCCTGAGACGGTCACCAAAGATGATCGAGAGTTGATTCATGACGATATCCCAGTTCTGACGTTTTGTCCAGCGGTTGCTGAAGTTGCGAATGTTGAGGAAGAGCAACTTCATGACGGCATCGTCGTGCGGTAACACTTTGCGGTTAGCGATGTTCTTGCGGAGCTGAGCGTTGAGGCTTTCAATGGCGTTGGTCGTATAGACGATTCGGCGAAGTTCGACCGGATACTTGAAGAATGTAGTGAGGGAGTCCCAGTGGGTCCGCCACCACTGAATGGACATGGGGTAGCGTGCGCCCCAGCGGTCCTCAAGGCGGTCAAGTGCGACAGCGGCGGCCTCGACGGTGGGAGCGGCATAAATGTCGCGCATATCGGCGCAGAAGGGCTTGCGATCCTTGTAGGCGACGAACTTGGTGACGTTGCGAACTTGGTGCACGACACAGAGTTGGACATCGGTGCGGGGGAAGACGGCGGCCACGGCCTCGGGCAAGCCCTTGAGGCCATCGCCGCAAAGGATGAGTATGTCGGCAACGCCGCGGGCCTTGAGATCGTTGAAGACCTTGAGCCAGAAGCGGGCACCCTCGGTTTCCTCGATCCAGAGCCCCAGAACCTCCTGCCGACCAGTGGTAGAGACGCCGAGCACGACATAGACGCACTTCTTGACGACACCTTTTTCGGTGCGCACGGCCACGCGTAGTCCGTCGACGTAAACGACGGGATAGAGGCGTTCGAGCGGGCGGGTGTGCCACTCGGCGATCAGTTGCTGAACTTGATCGGTGGCGCGCGAGATGAACTGAGCCGACACCTCGATGCCGTACATCTCGAGCAGATGTTCTTCGATCTCGCGCGTAGACATGCCGCGACCGTAGAGCGAGACGATCTTCTCAGTGAAGTCGCCGAGAGATGATTCGCGCTTGGGCACGATCTTCGGATCGAAGCTGCCGTCGCGGTCGCGCGGTGTCTCAATGCGCACTTGGCCGAAGTCTCCGCGCACCGTTTTGGCCGTGGACCCGTTGCGGGAGTTGCCGCTGATGCGGCCCGTCGGGGCGTGCTTGGCGTAGCCCAGGTGCTCTTCCATTTCGGCTTCGAGCAGCGTCTCGAGAGCATCCTTGACCAGTCGGTTAAAGAACTGCTTGGGATCGCCCAGGCCCTGGCTTCCGCCCTGGGCACGGACGTGCTCAAGCATTTGCTGTTTGAAGGCCTGGCTATCCCAGGCCGTCGTCTCGCCGGCTACTGCCGGTAGAGGTGAGTGTTTCATGGAGCTTTTTCCTTTTTTCATGAGATTCAGGTTAGCTCCACTGCCGCCGCCGTCCGGAAGGCTGGCTGCTACTCAGGGGCTTCGCTCGCCCTACGGGCTCGCTCCACCCCTGAGTGGCAATTGTCTAACGAATCGCGGCCTAGTTTACACAGAAGACGTTACAGACCAGAACCACGCGAGAACCGGAGAGACTGTCCTTCACCATCTCCCCCGTCGCGCTAAGATCGTCTGAGTGTTCCGCCACTCAACCCTGCTCATCTTCCTCCTCCCCCTGACAGAGCTCGCCGACACCTATCCCCGCCAGCCCGGCATCGACGCCCTCCACTACACCTTCCGCTTAACCCTCAACGACACAACCAACGAGATCGAAGGTGACGCCACCATCGACATCCGCCTCACCCAGCCCAACGTCAAGGAACTCGTCCTCGACCTCAGTTCCCCCACCCCCGACGGCAAAGGCGTGACCGTCACCGCCGCCTCCGCCCCCCGCACCCACGCCAACAACCAACTGCGCCTCGCTGTCACGCAACCTGCTGCCCCCGGCGACCGCCGCCAGTTTACGGTCCGCTATCACGGCATCCCCGCCGACGGCCTCCGCATCATCCTCAACAAGTTCAACGAACGCGTGTTCTTCAGCGAAAACTGGCCCAATAACGCCCGCCACTGGCTGCCCATGATCGACCATCCCTACGATAAAGCCACCAGCGAATTCCTCGTCACCGCGCCCGTGCGCTATCAGGTCATCTCCAACGGCCTCCTCCAGCAACAGACCGATCTCGCCGACGGTCGCCGCCTCACCCACTGGGAGCAGTCCGTCCCCATTGCCTCCTGGCTCAACGCCATCGGGGTCGCGCAGTTCGCCGTCCACTACGCCGCGCCCGTCAACAGCATTCCCCTCCAGACCTGGGTCTACCATCAGGAGCAATCCACAGGCCCCGCCTGGTTCGAACCCACCTCGCGCGCCGCCCTCGCCTTTTTCTCTGAACACATCGGCCCCTACGCCTACGAGAAACTCGCCAACGTCGAGGCCGCCGGTTTCGGTGGCGGCACAGAGCACGCCAGCGCTATATTTTACGGCGAAAAGAACATCCTGGCGAAGCCCGGCACCGGCCTCATCGCCCACGAAATCGCTCACCAGTCGTTCGGCAACGCCGTCACCGAAAAGGACTGGGACGATGTCTGGCTCAGCGAAGGTTTCGCCACCTATTTCACGCTCCTCTTTACTGAACACTCCGAGGGCCGCGACGCCTTTGTCCGGGGCCTCCAACAAAGCCGAATCCAGATCCAGAAGCTCGAAACAACTCTCCCCAACTCGGCCGTCCTCCACCAAAACCTCAGCGACATGAAGCTCGTCCTCAATCGGCTCATCTACCAAAAAGGTGCCTGGACTCTTCATATGCTCCGCAAACAAATGGGCGACGAGAAATTCTGGACCGGCATCCGCACTTACTACCAGCGCTACCGCAACACGAACGCCACCACCGCCGACTTCCGCCACGTCATGGAAGAGGCCTCCGGTCTGCAGATCGAAGCCTTCTTCACCCAGTGGCTCACCCGCCCCGGCTCCCCCGCCATTGAAGGCACTTGGACCTACAATCCCACCACTCGCAAAGTCGCAATCACTCTCACCCAAACCCAGCCCGGCCCCGCTTACCGGCTCCCCCTTGAAGTCAACGTCGCGGGCACCCTTCATTCGCTCGATTGCGCATCCAAAACACAAGCCTTCGAAATCCCCGCAGACCAGCCCCCCGCAACGGTCACGCTCGATCCCGAAACCTGGACTCTCTTCCATCTCGTAAAGTTCGAAAGGAACTAACCGCCATGAAACTCGCCACACTGTTTCTCGCCGCCGCCACGGCGCTCTCCGCGCAAAGCGCCATCTACTTTCAGACCGACTTCCCGGCCGAAGAATTTCAAACTCGGTGGAATAAGATCTACGATTCGATTGGCCCCAACGCCGTCGCCCTCTTGCAGGGTGCCGCCTCCGAAGGCGGCTTCACCTTCCCTCGGCAGTCGAACGAGTTCTACTACCTCAGCGGCATCGAAACCCCGCACAGCTACCTCTTGCTCGACGCCCGTACCCGCAGCTCCACCCTCTTCCTCCCGCCTCGCAATCGCCGTCTCGAACAGAGCGAAGGCCGCGTACTCTCTGCCGATGATGTCGATCTCGCCCGCCGCATAACCGGTGCCACCAACGTCATTAGCACCGCCGCCATGCAGGGCGAATGGCTCGGCACCCAGCCCCCCGTTTCGATTTATACGATGATGACCCCTGCCGAAGGCACAGCCGACCAGCGCAACGAACTCCTCAGCCGCAACACCAGCATTTCCCTCGACCCCTGGGATGGCCGCGTCTCCCGCGAGCACCACCTCGCCGGCCTCCTGCGCAGTCGCTACCCTCGCGCCAAAGTAGAAGACCTCACGCCAATCCTCGACGGGCTCCGAAGCCTAAAAAGCGCGCGCGAAATCGCCCTCATCAAAAAGGCCTCGCAGATCGCCGCCTGGGGACTCATCGAAGCCATGAAGACCACCCGCCCCGGCCTATTCGAATACCACCTCGACGCAGCCGCCCGCTATCAGTATTTAATCAACGGCAGTCGGCTCGAAGGCTACCGCTCCATCGTCGCCGCAGGCACCGCCAACATCTGGAACGCTCACTACTATCGGAACAATAGTGAACTCAAATCGGGGGACCTGATCCTGCTCGATTTCGCCCCCGATTACCACTACTACACCAGCGACATCACTCGCATGTGGCCGGTCAGCGGCAAGTTCAGCCCCGTCCAGCGCGAACTGCTCGGCTTCGTCCTCGAATACCGCGACGTCGTCATCTCCAAGGTCCGCCCCGGCGTCACCACCAAGCAGATCCTGAAGGAATCCGCCACCGCCATGGAGCCCGTCTTCAGCCGCTGGAAATTCTCCAAACCCATCTACGAAAAGGCCGCCCACGTTCTCGTCGAAACCGGCGGAGGCGTCCTGTCGCACCCTGTAGGCTTGGCAGTGCATGACGATGGACCTTACTCGCGTGGCCCATTGGAAGTGGGTCACGTCTTCTCCATCGATCCCCAGCTCCGCGTCCCCGAAGAGAACCTCTACATCCGCTACGAAGATGTCGTGGTCGTGACCACTGCGGGCTGCGAAAACTTCACCGGTTTCTTGGCTTCAAAGCTTGAGGACATTGAAAAGCTGGTGGGAGCAAACGGCATCCTCCAGCAATTTCCCCCACACTGAGTCCTCACAAAACCTCAAACGCGGGAAGCGCTGAATTTCACCGCCATACGGCGACCGAGGACGAAGAGGGCCTTTTCAAGATCGTTGAGACGAGACTTGTGATTTAGGCGCAACAGACGATCCACCTCCGGGGGATGAACTTTAAGCTTCTTGACCAGGGCGTACTTTGTGGTGTGAGTGTCTCGCATGGCGTTTCGAAGCTCGATTTTGGCGGCCACCAGCACTCTGGGCGCGACCGGGAAGGCGGACTCGTACCTTGGCACTGGTAGGTCCTCGTCGCGCTCTTCATACAGCTCCAACGCGCTTTCCAGGGCGTCTTGGGCATGGAAGAGCGCTTCCTCTCGCGTGTAACCGAAGGTCACGGCCCCTTGAACATCGGGGAAGGTCACAAGGATTGTGCCGTTATCGTCTTTTTCCAATTTCGCGCAGTACATAGATTGAACTCCTACCGGCCCAAGTCCTACTTGATCTTGTTGATCAAGCCCGTGCCGATCTCTTTTTTTCGTGCATCGGGATCTTGCGAAGTCTCGCACGCACTAGATCGAACTGAGCTGCCCACCCGCTGCCCAATGTGAAAGATCTAACGGAAACATTCTAGTTTAGCATATGCTAAACTCATTTCGTGAATGTGATCAGTAAGTCAAATCTGTTTCACGCCGCAAGAGAGTTGGCGAATTCGCAGCTCACTGAGAAAGTGGAAAGGTGGTTCGACTTGGCGTCAAAGAACAACTTCGCAACATTTGTTGCACTCCAAGGCACTTTCCCTTCGGCGGATTTAGTTGGCGACAAGCTCGTGTTCAACCTGGGTGCTTACGGATTGATTTGCGGTTATTCGCTTCTGCGAAAGACGCTCTTTTTCAAGGCGTTGCTCACTCACGCTTCGTATGAACAGGGGGGATGGCAATGACGACATTGGATACCGACTACGTTGACCTGCTGGTGAAATATACACCTGCCAAGCCCCGCAATGCCAAGGAACTTGCGGATCTAACAGAACTCCTCGAGACCCTTGCCGCCAACGAAGTGCCCCAATCCCCGGCGATTGAGCGCTTCATTGAAACCCTTAGCGCCCTGGTCATGCAGTACGAGGAAGAAATTCAGCCCGACCCCGCCCCCTCTCCCTCGGGCACGTTGAAGTACCTGATGGAGGAACATGGGCTCCGGCAAGTCGACTTAGTTCCAATCTTGGGTACCAAGTCATACGTGAGCCAAGTGCTCTCCGGTCATCGTCCCATCAGCAAACAGGCCGCCGCTAAACTGGCCGCCTTATTTCATTTGCGACCCCACACATTTCTCTAAGCTGCGGCGTGGGTTGGGCTTGAAATGGTGAGTCGGGCGGGGCTCGAACCCGCGACCACCGCATTAAAAGTGCGATGCTCTACCAACTGAGCTACCGACTCATTTCTCACCCAAGAGAGCCGCGCAAACAGAGCTGTTCGCGCAACAATAGTAGTATAGCAACACAATGATGAAAGTAGGCTTGATCGGCACCGGTGCCATTGCGCACAAACACGCGCAGGCGTACAAGAACATTGGCTACGAGATCGTAGCCGTCAGCAACAAGACGCAAGAGCGCGGTCGCGCCTTTGCCGCGCAGTGGGGCGGGGAATTCTTCCCCAATTGGGCCGATGTCTGCCGCCATCCCAAAGTCGATTTCATCGACCTCTGCACCTTCCCCGATGTCCGGCTCGCCCCGCTCAAACTCGCAGCCGATCACGGCAAACACATCCAGGTCCAGAAGCCGATCGCCATCGACGTCGCCACCGCTCAACAAATGGTGGATTACGCCAAAAGCAAGAATGTTCTGCTGAGTGTCGTCAGTCAGGGCCGCTTCAACGACGCGATTATTTTTCTCAAACAGGCCATTGCTGACAACCGCCTCGGCCACATCTTTCAGGCCGATGCTTACGTCAAATGGTGGCGCAGCGACGAATACTACTCCCGCCCTATTAAAGGCAGTTGGGCGGTCGAAGGTGGCGGATCGCTCATCAATCAGGGCATTCACCAGGTAGACTGGCTGCTCTACCTGATGGGCGATGTCAAACAAGTCTTCGGGCAATGGCAGATCGGCGCTCGCCACAAGATTGAAAGCGACGATGTCTGCACCGCATTGCTGACCTACGCCAGTGGCGCAACCGGCGTCATTCAGACCTCCACCGCCATGTGGCCCGGCTTCACCGAGCGAATCGAACTCCATGGAACCAAGGGTTCTGCCATGCTCACCGGGGATCGCATCACGCAATGGGAAGTTCCCAATGACTCGGGAGACCCCGCCCCCATTGCCGCCGACATTGCTGCCAGCGGTTCCAGTGACCCGATGGCAATTTCTCTAGCTCCCTTCGAGCGCGCCTTCCGCAACTTCGGCGAAGCCATCACCGCCCACAAGGCCCCGCTGATCAGCGGCGAAGAAGGCCTGCGCGCCCTCGAGCTGGTGCAATCGATCTACACGAGCGCCCGCGAGAATCGCATCGTCCTCCTCGGCAAAGACAGCACAAAGAGTATCGCTCGTGGCTAGTTGGTGGCGCCTCCGCGTCCCCGCTTCCAGCGCAAATCTTGGCCCCGGCTTTGACTCGCTCGGCCTTGCGATCAGCCTCTATCTCCACTGCCGCTTTCGTGTGGCAGACCACCTGACGATTCGCGTCGAAGGCCGCGATGCAAACCTCATTCCCACAAGTGCAGACAACCTCATCTGGCAAACTGCACAACAGATTGCCGCAGAGCTTGGCCTGATCCTTCCACCGATTGAACTCGAGATTGTTACCGAGGCGCCCCTCGCCAAAGGCCTCGGCTCCAGCGCGGCCGCCCTCACCGCTGGCGTCCTCATCGCCAATGCACTGCTCGGCCTCAACTGGACCAACGATCGAATTCTCGATACCGCAGCCCGTCTTGAAGGTCACCCCGATAATGCCGCTGCCTGCGTCCTCGGCTCAATCGTTGCCAGTGCCTCTGATGCCTCCGGTCGCTCCCACGCCGTCCGTCTCGACCTGCCCAATCATTTCGAAGTCGCCGTCGTCGTACCTGATTTCTTCCTGCCAACTAAGGAAGCCCGCGCGGCCCTCCCCGCCACCTACTCGCGCGCAGACGCTGTCTTCAACATCCAGCGAGCCGCGCTCCTCATCGCGGCTCTCGCCACCGGCACCGCACACGCCTTCCCCACCGCTCTTGAAGACCGCATCCACCAGCCCTACCGTGCCAAGTTGGTCCCTGGTCTGGAAGAAATCCTCCTTCTCCAAGCCCCCGGCTTGCTTGGCTGTTGCCTCAGTGGCGCGGGGCCCAGCATCTTGGTATTCTTCGTCAAAGGACACGCTGAAGTAGCCGAACTCGTGAAAGGCATATTCGAATCCCACGGCCACGCCGCAGAAATTCTCGATGCGCATCTCGATCGTGAAGGTTGCCGTGCCTGGCAGGAAGACAAATAACTGAATGCAACGCCGCGCCGCACTTGCCCTCCTTGCCACTCCTCTGCTTGCTCAGGAAAAGAATCTCCGCGTAGTCGTCAAGATCGAAACGGATCGCGGTGAGATCATCGTCGCCCTCAGTGGCGACCGCGCGCCCAGGACCGTCGAGAACTTTCTCCGCTACGTTGACACGGGCAGCTACGATGGCGGCCTCTTCCATCGATCTGTACGGCCGGACAACCAGCAACAGAGCCCCATAAAAATCGAAGTCATTCAGGGCGGACCCAACCGCGCCAGTAAACAACGCCTTCCCCCTGTGCCCCTCGAACGCACCAGCCTCACCGGTCTCAAGCATGTCAACGGCGCGATCTCCATGGCGCGTGACTCAGCCGATACAGCCACCGCCGATTTCTTCATCTGCCTCGGCCCGCAACCTGAACTCGACTTCGGCGGCACCCGCAACCCCGATGGCCAGGGCTTTGCCGCCTTCGGCCTGGTCATCAAAGGCCTCGATACCGTGCGCAGGATTCAGCAGTCCCCGGTCACTGCCCAAAAGCTTACGCCACCCATCGCGATCAAAAAAATCTCACGAGTAGACCACCCCTAATGATGCAGCCTTTCAGCAATCTCAAGTGCTTCCTCCGCTTCCCAATCTCGTCCGTTCGCACGAAAGTACGCCGCAAGCATCCGGTGCACTTCGGTATCTTTGGGGGCCATCCGCAGCGCCTCATGACACCAGTTCTGGAAAGCCCGGACCTCGTTGATCTCGAGGCTGAGTCGGGCGAGCATCTTAGCGATCTCCGCGGTTTCCCCCCCCTCCGCTACAGTTTTCTCGAGCAGAGCAATCGCACTCCCAATATCCAGTTCCCGCGCTCGGGCCAGAATTACCCCGTCCGTCCCCATCAGTCCCGCTTCAACTCGAAACTGCCCAACATCCGCATATACGGGTCGGTCGTCCGAAGCACCTGCGTTCCCGTTAGCTTGCCATCGTTCAGAACTGCCTTGTAGTCCTCCACCAACATTCTCGGATCGTTGGTCATGAAGACCAGTGTGCCCGAATCAATCGCGCACCCACCCAGCGGATAACTCAACTTCACTTGCCCCTGAGTCTGCGTCAGCGTGCCCCGGCAGCGCCGTCCGGTCACGGATACATTCAATTCCAATTCTCGGACTTCGTTATACAGCATTCCCGTTCCCTTCCATGCACCCTGAAACTCGTCTGGCTTCGTCGTGCCGCTATTCTGCAGTAGACGCAACCCCCCGAGGTCTGGCTTGGGCAAATTCGTTAAGATCCCGGCCCGATATTGCTCGACAGCGTAGCGTGCCGCTTCGCTAAATACTTGGTGGTCTGCCGCGCTTACTTTCAGGCTGCCGATATTTCGGCTGGCACTTTCACAATTGCGTCCCACGAGAGTTTCGACAAACACGCACGCCGTCAGATAAGATCCCAATGGCGACGGATGCGATCCATCGGCAACGAATAGTTCAATCTGCGGCGCACTCTCTCGCACCCGCCTCCAGGCGAGTCCCGCTGGCGCAATCGTCGCATTGATATCGCGTGCCGACTCGGCATAGGCATAGTTCAACGCTGACTGAAATTCGGGATGCACTTTCCTCGCCCAGGTCAGATACAGCAGTGGCTTCGCGTTTTTCCGCTGGATTTCGGTGTTCCAGAATCTGGCCCACCGCAGCAGCCCTGCCGGCTCGTTTATGTTCCACTTCCCATCGACGTAATTCGTGCCGAGTGTCGATTGATCCTGCAACACGACGTAGTCCCAGCTTCCCGCCCGCAGCACCTCCAGGGCATTCGTTAAGCTCCACAAGTCTGCCAGCGTCGCCCCGCCGCGCGTCACGCTCTTGGTCTCAATCCTGCGCCCCGGCATCGAGTTCGCCATCTGCATGACCATGTCCGGCAGCGCGTTGTAATAGGTATAGGAATTCCCCAGAAACAACACGCGCAGCGGTGGCTCCAGTTTCGGGTCATCCACTTGCGCCAGCATCGGTAGCGCCGCAAGGATCAAGGCGGCAAGTTGCATGAATGTTATTTTGGCATGGTGGGCATGGAAGCTAAAATCTATTCGCAAACTTTCACGGTGGGCTTCTTCGAAGTCGACGCAAAACTTCGCATGGCTCCGGTTGCCTACTGGCGAATTCTCCAAGCCGCCGCCGCCAGCCACGCCACGCTTCTTGAGGCTGCCACAGAAGCTCTCCGCCTTTCCGGTCAAACCTGGATGCTTTCAAAGATGCGTCTCGACATCCTGAATCACCCACGCATTGGCGACATCGTGACAGTTGAGACCTGGGCAGCCACTGGCTCCAAGGCTGCCCGCGCCTATCGCGACTTTGTTCTCAAGAATGCCCAAGGCGAAATCTGCGCCACCGCCAGCAGCCTCTGGGTCATCGTCAATCTGGCAACGCGCCGCCCCGTGCGCATCCCCGAATCGATCCTCGCCCACCGCCACGATCCCGGCTACAACATTCTCCAACTGACGGACGGCACTATGACCGGGCCCAGCAATCCCCAAGTTAAGACGAGCTACCGCGCCTTCTGGAGTGATGCTGACCAGAATGAGCACGTTAACAATGTCGCCATGTTGCGTTGGGCTGTGGACTCGCTCCCCCTTGCCTTTCTCGAAACACACGCGCTCATCCACGCTGAAGTTCACTACCGGGCCGAAGTCCGCATCGGCGACACCGTTGACGTCCTCACTGACGATATACAGGGCCAGATTCAGCAAGTCGTTCTGGATTCTAGCGGCGCACCGGTAGCTAACATTCAGACTAAGTGGTCAAACCCCACGTAAGTCGCCCCAGAGCAGGACGTGCAGCCGCGGCGAATACCGATAGCCATACTTCTTACAAGCCTCCGCGATCCAAACCGATCGCCGGTTCAGCGTCGCCCCATCGCGCCCCTCCGGCATCAGTAGCACCTTTTCTGCCAAAGCCCCCAGGCGTGCCACCAACGGATGAATCTCCTCAAGGTCCCCCGGCTCGGCCACGACAAACTTCAACTGGTAGTCGCAATGTCCCATCAACTGTCGCAATACTTCGGGCTGCAAGCGCAGCTTCTCATGCTGTACCGACCAGAATGGGTCGTCCACCGGCACAGAGTTGCGCAGCTTTGGCGAGATACTCATCAGGTCGCAAGGCACGTCGCGATAGATGGTCCCCGCCGTCTCAATGGTAATGTGTTGCCCAATCGCACGAAGCTCTGCGCAAAGTTCCACGCTTTCGGCAAACAGCATTGGCTCCCCACCTGTAAGTACGGTATGCCGAGCCCCAAACCCCCGCACCGCCTCCACCAAATCAGGGACAGCCTGATCTGTCCCCTCCGGCTTCCAACTCGTGTAAGGCGTATCGCACCACACGCAGCGCAAGTTACAGCCCGAAGTTCTGACAAATACACTGGACACCCCCGCCAGCACGCCCTCGCCCTGAATCGAGTGAAAGATTTCGCTGATCTTCATGACGTTTGGTAGGGCAGGGGATCGACAAGCCCCGCTTCGGCAAAGCCCTTCAGCCGCAACACGCACGAGTCGCAACGCCCGCACGGCCGCCCCTCGCCATCCGGGTCATAGCAACTGGAGGTCAGCGCAAAATCAAGTCCCAGTTCCGCCGCAAGCTGCGTGATCCCGGCCTTGGTCAAGGCGATCAGTGGCGTGTGTATTTGCAACTTGCTCGTCCCCTCAACGCCCGCCCGCGTAGCCAAATCCGCCATCCGCACAAAGGCCTCGATAAACTCCGGTCGACAATCCGGGTACCCGGAGTAATCGATCGCGTTCACGCCGATAAAGATATCCGCCGCGCCCAGCACCTCAGCCCACCCCAGGGCCATCGATAGGAAAATCGTATTGCGCGCCGGTACATAAGTCACCGGGATCCCCGTGGACGCGCCGCCCTTGGGCACGTCGATATCTGCCGTCAGCGCACTGCCACCAAAGGCCCGCAAATCGATGGAAATCGTCTTGTGCGCCGTTACCCCCAACGCTTGCGCCACCCGCTGTGCCGACTGGAGCTCAAAGCGATGTCTTTGCCCGTAATCGAAGCTCAAAGCGTAGCAATCGTAGCCTTCACGCCGGGCCAACGCCAGGCAGGTGCTTGAGTCCAAGCCCCCGGATAATAGACATACTGCTCGTTTCGCGCTCATCGAATGGATAAACTTAGTATAGATGGCCATATTGATTGGGATTCATCCCGTAAAAGAAGCGCTGACTGCGGGACGTTCCCTCGACCGTGTCTTGATTGCCAAAGGTGCCGGCGGCCCCCGCCTTCAGGAGATTGTAGACCTCTGCCGAAAGAACAAAGTCACCCTTCGCTTTGAAACCCGCGAGGCGATCGACCGCAGCGCCGGACTTAACGCCCGCCACCAGGGTGTCGTCGCCTTTGGTGCCGAAAAAGAATATCAGCAGATCGATGAAGTTGTCGGCCAGGATCTCATCGTCGTCCTCGATGGTGTTGAAGACCCGCACAACCTTGGTGCCGTCCTCCGAACAGCTTCAGCCGTAGGGGCCGGGGCCGTCGTGATTCCAGAGCGCCGCGCCGTCGGGGTCACCGAGACCGTCGCCAAGGCCGCAGCCGGCGCGCTCGAACACATCACAATCGTCCGGGTCACCAACATCGCTCAGGCCGTTGAAAAGTTTAAGAAGTCTGGCTTCTGGATCTACGGATTAGATGAGCGCGGCACCGTCAGTTATGACGAGGCCGGGTTCGCCGAGAAGAGTGTGATCGTGCTTGGTGCCGAAGGTCACGGTCTCCATGACAACATCCGCAAGGCCTGCGACTTCCTCCTGCGAATTCCGATGATTGGCCCGATGCCCAGTCTCAATGTCAGCGTCGCTGCGGGCATCGTGCTGTTTGACTGGAAGCGCCAAAGAAACAATCTTCAAAAGAAATCATGAGACTCACCCTCATTCTCCTCATCGCCTTCAATCTGGCTGCACACGAGCCCATCCGAGCCCGCAAAGCCATGGTCGTCGCTCAGGAACCCATCGCCACCGATATCGGCGTCGAGATCCTCAAGCGCGGCGGCAACGCCTATGACGCAGCCGTAGCGGTCGCCTTCGCGCTTGCCGTGACCTACCCAACAGCGGGCAACATCGGCGGCGGCGGCTTCGCCCTCATTCGCACCGCATCCGGCGAAACCAACTTCATCGACTTCCGCGAGAAAGCCCCGGCCCGCGCCACGCGCGACATGTATCTTGACAAGGATGGCAACCCCACTCGCGATAGCATCAGCGGCTGGCGCGCCGTCGGCGTCCCCGGCACTGTCCGCGGTCTGGAACTCCTCCACAAAAAGTACGGAAAACTCAAGTGGGCAGACCTTGTCCGCCCCAGCGTCCGCCTTGCCAAAAACGGCGTAGAGCTTTCCTACTCTGTCGCCCGCGGCCTCAAGGCTGGCGAGCGCCAGCTTGGCGAGTTCCCCGAATCCAAGCGCGTCTACCTCAACAACGGCAGCTTCTACGAGGCCGGCTACCGCCTCCGCCTCCCAGAACTCGCTGCAACACTTGATCGCATTGCCAGGCGCGGCCCCAACGAATTCTACGAAGGCACCACCGCCAAACTGCTTGCCGCCGGGATGGCCAAGAATGGCGGCCTCGTCACCCTCGAAGACCTCAAAGCCTACACTGCGGTCGAGCGTAAACCGCTCCTCGGCAAATACCATGGCCACGACATCATTGCCTCCCCGCCGCCGTCTTCTGGTGGAATCGGCATGCTCCAGATGATGGGCATGCTTGAGCGTCAGGATTACATCAAGGCTGGCATGGGCAGCGCCAAATTGGCTCACGCCCTCGCCGAAACCATGCGCCGCTTCTATGCCGATCGCAGCCAGTTCCTCGGCGATCCGGACTTCGTAAAGGTCCCCGTCGCCGGTCTTCTCGCACCCAACTACATCGCACAGCGCGCCGCCACCATCAACGACCGCGCCACTCCCTCCGACTCTCTCAAGCACGGCAATGTACCCGCTGAGGAGAGCCTTGAAACCACCCACATCTCCATCGTCGACAAAGAAGGCAACGCTCTCTCGCTCACCTACACCCTCAATGGCGGCTACGGCAGCGGTGTCACCGCCCCCGGCCTCGGCTTCCTCCTGAATAACGAGATGGACGACTTCTCTGCCAAGCCCGGCGCTGCCAACATGTTCGGCGCAGTCGGTGGTGAGGCAAATGCCATCGCTCCCGGCAAACGAATGCTATCGAGCATGACGCCCACGATCGTCACCAAAGACGGCAAACTTCTGCTCGTCATCGGCGCTCCTGGTGGCACCCGGATCATCACCGGCGTGATGCAGGCCATCCTCAATGTCATCGACTTCAAGCTAAACATCCAGGACGCCATCGACGCCCCGCGCCTCCACCACCAGTGGTTACCGGATCGCCTCTATCTCGAACGCGGCTGGTCCCCGGACACAGCCGAACTCCTGCGCAAGATGGGCCACACCGTGGAAACCGGGGCGTCCGGCGTCTCCAACGTGCATGGCATCCTAGTGGAAGCAGGTTGGCTCCAGGGTGCCCCCGACGGGCGCAGCAACGGAAAGGCTGCCGGCTACTAATATCTCCATGGATCACGTTCTCTCCACCCACGTCTGCGTCCAACATCGCCTCACCAACGTCTGGCTCGATCGCATCTGGTCCGCCGGTATTCCGGCCGTCGAAATCTTCTGCGCGCGGCAGCATCTCGACTATCGCAATCAGGCCCAGGTCAACGAACTGGGCCATTGGTTTCGTGACGCTCAACTCAAACTCCACGCCCTGCACATGCCCATGTACAGTGACGACCAATGGGGCCGCAGCAGCCCTCACGCCGTCTTGAGCATCACCGAGCTATCCAAGCCCAAGCGTCAGGAGATGACCGACGAGATTAAGCGCGCCCTCGAGGTTGCCGAGGTCATCCCCTTCAAGTACGCCATCCAGCACCTCGGTGTCGGCGGCGAAGAATTCGATCTGCGCAAGTGGGACGCCGCCTTTACCGCAATGGAAGAACTCAATCTCTTCGCCCGCCAGCGTGGCGTCGAGATCCTGCTCGAAAATATCCCGAACGCCCTCTCCAGCGGAGAGCGCCTTCTCGGCTTTCTCGAGATGACCCACCTCAAAAACGGCCTCTGTTTTGACACCGGTCACGCTAATATCATGGGCGGCATCGAGCATGAGTGGCGGATCATGCGGGATCGGATCCGCTCCACCCATGTCCACGATAACGATGGTAAAAACGACAACCACCGCTACCCCTTCCTGAGCGAAGATGGCATTGTAGACTGGCGCAAAACAATGACGCTGCTCCGCGAGTGCCCAGGCGATTATCCTTTGCTCTTGGAACTGCGCGAAGTCCCCACCATCCACAATTCCATTGAGTCCGCCGCAGAGGTCTTCCGCCGCCTGGAAGACTTGCCCGAAGGCGACGAATCTGATGAAGAAAGAGAACGACGATGAGCGAATTCCCCCGTGCCTCCATTGCCACCATTGGCGAATACGACGGCCAGACCGTCCGTCTCTCCGGTTGGCTCTACAACCTCCGCCGCAGCGGTAAGATTGCCTTTCCCATCTTGCGCGATGGCACCGGCTTCCTCCAGTGCGTCGCCGTCAAGGCGGAACTTCCTGAGGAACTCTTCGAATCAATCCGCAATCTGACCCAGGAATCCTCGCTCACCGTCACCGGCAAGGTCCGCGCTGAAAGTCGCGCCCCCGGCGGTTTTGAGCTCGACATTCAGGACCTCACGATCCATCAGCTTGTCTCTGAAGAAGACCCTTACCCGATCACCCCCAAAGACCACGGCATCGATTTCCTCATGGATCGTCGCCACCTCTGGCTCCGCTCCAAGCGCCAGTTTGCCATCGCCCGCATTCGTCACGAAGTCATCAGTGCCGTGCGTAGTTACTTCGACGACAAGGGCTTCTTGCTCGTCGATACCCCCATCTTTACGCCCGCCGCCTGCGAAGGCACCAGTACGCTCTTCGAGGTCGATTACTTCGAGGATGAAAAGGTCTATCTCACCCAAAGTGGTCAGCTTTATAACGAAGCCAACGCTATGGCCTTTGGCAATGTCTATTGCTTCGGCCCAACCTTCAGGGCAGAGAAGTCAAAGACCCGCCGCCACCTTACCGAATTCTGGATGGTCGAGCCCGAGATGGCCTATGCCAATCTCGAAGACGTTAAAGTCCTGGCGGAAGGTCTGGTCGTCTCCATCGTCGATCGCGTTCTCTCCCGACGTCAGGAAGAGCTCAAGATTCTCGAACGCGATACCTCCAAGCTGGAATCCATCACCTCGCCTTTCCCCCGCATGAGCTACGACGAGGCCGTCACAATCCTTCAGGGCAAGGGCAGCGAAATCACCTGGGGCCAGGATTTCGGCAACGCCGACGAGACCCTGCTGACTGAAACGCTCGACCGCCCGGTTCTGGTCGACAAATACCCGACCGAGATCAAGGCCTTTTACTTCCAGCCCGACGAGACCCGTCCCGAAGTCGCCCTCGGCGTCGATGTCATCGCGCCCGAAGGCTACGGCGAAATCATCGGCGGTGGCCAGCGTATCCACGATCTCAACTTGCTGCTCAAGCGTCTTGAAGAGCACAAGCTCCCGCGCGAAGCCTTTGAGTGGTATCTCGATCTGCGCAAATTCGGTAGCGTCCCCCACGGCGGTTTCGGCATGGGCATCGAGCGCACGGTAAGTTGGATGTGCGGTCTCGACCACTTACGCGAAGCCATCGCTTACCCGCGCATGATTTACCGCACGAGGCCCTAAATGCACAAGACAAAGGTTGCTGTAATCGGCGCGCCAATGGATCTCGGCGCTGGTCGGCGCGGCGTGGACATGGGGCCTTCCGCCGTTCGCGCCGCTGGCCTGTACAATCGCCTCACTTCGCTCGGCTACGAGGTTGAAGACCTCGGCAATATTGACGTTGTCCAGCCAGAGTCGATCACACCCAAGCCCTCCTCCGCCCGCTTTCTCCCCGAGATCGCCACCAGTTGCACCCGTCTCGCCAAAATGGTCGAGAAAGCCGCCGCCGCCGGCCAGTTTCCCATCATCCTCGGTGGCGACCATTCCATCGCCGCCGGCACCATCGCCGGAATGGCCAGGCACTACCGCAAAACCAAGCGCAGGCTCGGCGTCCTCTGGATCGATGCCCATGCCGACATGAATACCCCCCAGACCAGTCCCTCTGGTAACGTCCACGGCATGCCGCTGGCGGCCACCCTCGGCTTGGGCCCCAGGGAACTCACCCACATCGGCGGCTACGCTCCCAAGATCCTCCCGCAAAACGCCGTTCTCATCGGCATCCGAGACGTCGATGAGAAGGAAAGTGGCAATGTCACTACAAGCGGCGTCACCGCCTTCACGATGCGTGAGGTCGATGAACTCGGTCTCCGCGCGGTGATGCGCCGTGCCATTGAAGCCGCCTCCGCTGGCACCGACGGCATCCACCTCTCCTTCGACATGGACAGCATCGATCCCGATGACGCCCCGGGCGTGGGAACCCCGGTCCGCGGCGGCCTCACCTACCGCGAGGCACACTTGGCGATGGAAATCCTCAGCGACTCCAAACTCCTCCGCTCCATCGAGGTCGTCGAGGTCAACCCGATCCTCGATACGGCAAATCGCACCGCGCTTCTCGCGGTGGAACTGATTGCTTCGGCGATGGGAAAGCGTATTCTACATTAAAGCATGCGCAAAACATGTTGACATCCTCCCTTCATCACCCCTATAATCCAAGCATGGCCACCACCGGTGCCGCAATGGCAAGAATCCCCGAAACTTCCCCTGCTGACGAGGCGGAAGAGACGACAATGATCCAGATTCGCAACGTGCCGGAATCCCTCCACCGTCTCATCAAGTCGAGGGCCGCCTTGGAAGGCCTCTCCATGTCCGACTATCTCTTGCGAGACATCCGGCGCGATGCCGCAAAGCCCACAATGAATGAATGGTTTGACATGCTGGATCGGACGGTACCGCGCAGAAAAGGTAGCGTCGGCGCGGCTGAGATTGTTCGAGAAATGCGCGGGCCTCTATCTGAGTCCGAGTAATGGAGGTCGGCTGCTGGTCGTCGATTGTTCAGTAATCGTCGAAATGCTTCTGGCTTCTGACCCTGGCCACGAAGCCAAACGGCGCATCCGAAAAGAGACCTTTGTTTTAGTGGCGCCAGACCTTCTAACTCTTGAAGTAATCTCGGCTTTGAAGCGTCTCCGGCTTCGTCGGGTGATCACTCCAAACGAAGCCAAATATGCCTTCGATCTCTTTCGTAGCCTCACCATCGAGTACTTCGGCCACGCCCCCCTCGCCCCCCGCGTATGGCAACTCCAGGACAACTTCAGCGCCTACGACGCCACATATGTAGCCCTCGCCGAATCCCTCCACGCCCCCCTCTGGACCTCCGACCGCCGCCTCGCCCAAGCCTGCGACGGCATCATCTCCGCCGAATTCTTCGGCGATCTCACCCAAACCGCTTAAAATCAAAGTTCCGCTCCCATGTCTAAAATCAACGTCGCTGTCGTCTATGGAGGCCGCTCCGGCGAGCATGAAGTCAGCCTCCGCTCCGCCGAATCGATCATCGCCAAGCTCGACCCCGCTCGCTACAACGTCTCCCGATTTCTCGTCTCAAAAGAAGGCCAGTGGCACCCAAACGCCATCCAGCCCGCCCCCGGTGCCAACCCTGGTATCGACGTCATCTTCCCGATCACCCACGGCACCTTTGGTGAGGACGGCACGATGCAGGGTCTTTTCGAGCTCGCCGATCTCCCCTACGTTGGCCCCGGCGTTCTCGGCAGTGCCGCCGCCATGGATAAGGAATTCACCAAGCGCGTCCTCCACGATGCTGGCGTCCCAATCGTCGATTATCTGATCCAGCGTCGCGGTCACCTGGACGCCGCCGCCATCATCGCCAGGCTCGGCCTCCCGGTCTTCGTCAAGCCCGCCAACCTCGGGTCCTCGGTCGGCATCAGCAAAGCCAAAACACCCGAGGCTCTGGAGCTAGCCCTCGAGGATGCCGCCCGCTACGACACCAAGGTCGTCATTGAGCGCGCCATCATTGGGCGCGAATTCGAATGCAGTGTTCTCGGCAATGAAGATCTTCAGGCTTCCTTCCCCTGCGAAGTCATTCCCGAGCGCGAGTTCTACGATTACGAAGCCAAATACCTCCTCGACACCACGCGCATCGAACTCCCCGCCAAGCTCGACGCGACCCAGACCGCAACCATGCGCAAGCTCGCCGTCGACGCCGTCCGCGCTCTCGATTGCGAAGGCATGTCGCGTGTGGATTTCTTACTCGAAACCGTAACGGGCAGCTTCTACGTCAATGAAGTAAACACCTTGCCCGGCTTCACCTCCATCAGCATGTACCCCAAAATGTGGGAGCACTCCGGCATCGGCTACGCCCAACTGCTCGACAAATTGATCGAACTCGCCCTCGCCCGCCACGCCCGGCGCAAGGCTACGCAGTTCACGCGTTAAGCCGATGCTTCCCCTGCTGCCACTTTTCCTCTTCGTCCAACAGGACCCCTCGGGTCTTGCCGACCACATGCGCCTCTTCACCCAGATCTACGCCCTGGTTGAGGCAAACGCAGCCGATCCCATCGACCCATCCGCAGCCATCGATAATGGTGCCCTCCCGGCGATGCTCCGCAAACTTGATCCCCACTCCGTCTTCTTCAACAAAGACCAATTTGCGCAGTTGCGCGATATGGAGACATCCACTCGCAAAGGCTTTGGCAGCATTGTCAGCATCGTCCCTGGCAAAGTCATCGTCCTGCAGACCATGCCGGGCAGCCCCAGTCAGCGCGCCGGCCTCAATCCGGGCGATGAAATCATCGCGATCAACAATGTCGCCCTCAGCCGCTTCGAGCCCGAACAGATGGTCGAGTTCCTCCAGTACTCACGCCAAAAAGACGCACTCATTTCGGTTCGTCGACAGAACTTCCCCAAGCCCCTCGAATTCGTCCTCTCCCCCGCCACTCTCGACGCCCCGACGGTGGAACGCGCCTTCGCTCTGCAACCCGGCATCGGCTACATCCGCATCGGCAGTTTTGAGGACAAGACCGGTCGCGACCTTAAGGTCGCTATAGACAAAATCGGCGGCAAAAAACTCAAAGGCCTCGTCCTCGATCTGCGCAACAACCCCGGCGGTGTCTTCTCGAGTGCGCTCGAATCTGCCAGCCTCTTCCTGCCCTCAGGCACTCGCTTAACCAGTATCCGGGGCCGTTCCAAGAAAGAGGAAAACATCGACGTCCCGGTTGATAACGATGCCTACACTTTTCCTCTGACCATCCTCATGAACGAGAAAAGCGCCAGCGGCTCAGAGGTCGTCGCCTCTGCCCTCCAGGACAACGGCCGCGCCAAAATCATCGGCATCCCCAGCTATGGCAAAGGCCTCGTCCAAAGCGTTTTTCCTGTCTCAAACGGCAACGGCCTCGCCCTCACGACGGCTTACTATTACACCCCCAAGGGCCGCTCCATCCAGCGCCGCTATGAGGGTTCGCAAATCGATGCCAACCTCAACAACGACAAAGCCGGTGTGCAGCCAGACTTGGCCCAGGGGCCTGAGCCCCAAACTCGTCTGCGCGCCTTTCTCGATGCCAATGGCCTCATCCTGGCATTTGCCACGGAGTGGCTCCAGGTAAACCCCAAACCGCAGCCCGGCTTCCAAATGCCAATCACCACTCTCGATCAATTCCAGCAATGGCTCTCGGCCCGCAAGGTTCTGCCCAGCTTGGTGGAATGGTCGATTGATCGCGATTGGGTTGCCAACCGCTTGGAGCAGGAGATCGTCAATCAGACCCTCGGCGTAGAAAAAGGCGACGAAATCGAAGCGCGGCGAGACCCGCAGATCCAAGCCGCGCTGGCTCAACTGACAAGTCCTTCGAAGTTCCAATAAAAGCGTACGGCCTTGCACATCGAAGACGCGGAAATCGAAGGTCTCGCCGACGAAGTCGCCAAACTCGCCCACGAGTGGACAGACCAAGCCGTTCGCCGCGCTTGAATCGAGCGTAAAGAAAAGCTTGCCATGCCGGAACAACTGCTCGGGCGCGGCGATCGAATGCACGCGTACCTCGAACGGGAAGTCTGGCCGTTCATTCCGCCGAAGAATCTGGGCCGCCATCCCGCCCGCCTCAACTTCGGTGATTGTCTCATCTGCGCTTACGCCGCCGTCCACAAGCTCGCTCTTGCCTACAAAGGCATCCACTTCGGCCTTACCGCCCTGCCCCTTCTCCATCGCCTCGACGCCTAGTCCGTCGCCGCGCAAGCCCCAGGGCTCCCAGTGCCAACCCCGCCAACCCCAAAGTCCCCGGCTCCGGAACCGCCGCCGATTGCCCAAGGTTGTCGAAATTCGCAGACCCGGACACAGTCGATAGCTGCCACGGAATCTCAACCCCATTCGCGTCTCTCACCACCACGTTCCGCAGCACCCCGGTATTCATGGCGTTTGCCGACCCGCTGGTATTGATTGGGAACGCCATTCCCGGCCCGGTCGGCGTCAACTGGACGATAGCGGACATCCTCACGATGAAGTCCTTTTCCACGCCAAACAGGATCGGAACACTAATTCCCATCAGCGAGCTGAAATTCGCTCCGCTGGAAAGCACCAGGAGGCTGTTCGTCGGCCCATCCCAGGACGAGAATTGAACATAAGCACTGGACCCCGCCATGGACGAAAACACGCCAGTCATATTGAAGAACAGGTCTATCGATCCCGCCGCTCCCGGCGTGCCTCCTGTTACCGTCCACTGATCGCGAAACTCTGCGTTTCCAGTCACCTGAATCGTTCCAAGAACGTTGTACGGCGCAAAGGGCGGTAAGGGAAACGATGAAAATAGGGGCGACGTGGCCGCATTCGCGGACGCTTTCAAGATTCCGAAGTCCGAAATCGCATTCGTGTTGTAGGACAACATTTGGAGCGGAGTAGGCGGGTTGGCGAATGGCGTCGCTAGAAGCTGAAATACTCCCGAACAGTTAGAGTTCTGATTACACGGCGTTACGTTTCCCAAACTCGGCGGCGGTCCATTCTGCTGAATTTGCACTAAGCCGGAAGTGGATAGAGAAGCGGCGGACAACGCCGTACCGCCAAAGAGGAAAAGGATCATCATGTGTCGCATTATTTATCGGCCTCACGTACAAATGCTCCAGACGGCACCGACCGGGGTCATCACTCGCGTTAAAATAAAGCCATGATCCATGCGGCTATCTTCGCGGCAAGCCTCTTCTCGGTCGATTTCTCTCGCGACGTCGCGCCCATCCTCAATAAGAATTGCGTAAGCTGCCATCGCGCTGGCGAGATCGGCCCCATGGCCTTTACCAGCTACAAGGAACTTCGCCCGTGGGCGAAAAGCATCGAGAACGCTGTCAAGACCCGCAAGATGCCCCCGTGGCATGCCGACCCGCACTACGGCAACTTCTCCAACGATTCGCGCCTCTCCGACAAAGACATCGAAACGATCCTGGCCTGGTCAAAAGCCGGCTTCCCCGAAGGCGACCCCAAGACCCTCCCTGCTGCCCCCAAGTTCGCCGAAGGCTGGCAGATCGGCAAGCCCGACGCCATCTACTCCATCAAGGAATACACGCTCTCCTCGGCTGGCTTTGACGAGCAAATGACCTTCTTCGTCGATACCGGTCTTACAGAAGACGTTTGGGCCGAAGCCGTCGAGATTCGTCCCGGCAACCGCAAAGTAGTCCACCACGCCCACGTCTGGTTCGACATCGTGCAGGCTCCCAAAGCCGCTAGCGCCGCCCCCAAGACTCCCAGGGTCAGTTATACGATGCGCGAAGGCTCTCGTGTCTACGCCCGCCCCGACGCCCCCGTGATCGACGACGGATGCACCCATCCCAATGGCGGCATGTGGCCCGGCTCCAACCCCAACGAGCTCGGTTCGATCCTGGCCAGCTTCGTCCCCGGCAAAGCTCCAGAGCAATGGCCCGTTGGCATCGCCAAGCGCATCCCTGCGGGCTCACGCCTCAAGTTCACGATCCACTATTCAAAGTCCACGGGCAAAGAAGAGAAGGATATAACCAGTGTTGGCCTCCGCTTCGCCAAACAGCCCCCCACCCAGGAACTCCGCCGCATTGACCTCCACAATCAGGCATTCCTGATCCCCGCCAATGACGCCAACCACACGGTCACCGCCTGCTACACATTCACAGAGGACGCCGACGTGCTCAGTTACCTGGCCCACATGCACTATCGCGGTAAGAGCATGCGCTTTGATGCTACTTATCCCGACGGTCGTACGGAAACTCTAATGGACGTCCCTCATTACGATTTTGAGTGGCAGACCAAGTACCTCAACGCAGCGCCTGTCCGCATCCCCAAGGGCACACGAATCAAATTAACGGCGACTTTCGACAACTCCCCCAACAATCGCTATAACCCCGACTCATCTAAGGTCATCCGCTGGGGGGACAACACCGTGGACGAAATGATGGATGGCTGGTTTGAGTTCGTAACGCCCCGGCAATAAATGCGGGGCGTTACGAACGCGGTTCCTGAAATCTACTGCGGTACCGGACGACCCATCGACTTATAGATCCCCTCGATCATCGTGATGTTGTCCTTCGCCTTTTGGTTGCTCTTATCCACTTCCAATACGCGGCGATAGCCCTTCAGCGCTGCCGGGTACTTCTTGAACGGCGGCAACTTCTCGTTGAACATGTTCGCGTCCGCACTACCCATCAACGCTTCAACAAACGCATTCTTTACCGCGACATCTTTCGGCGCAGCTTTGGTAGCTGGTTCCAGCACAGCGACGGCCTCGTCATACTTCTTGTCCTTCATCAAACCCTTGGCTTCATCAACAGCCTTGTTTGCTCCAAAAGCCAACGTCGCGCCAAGCGCCAAAATCGCAATTTTACGGTACATGCTTCGATTGTAGCTACTTCCGCTAAAATAGGAAATTGTCCAGACCTCTCATCATCGCCATCGACGGGCCAGCCGGTGCCGGAAAAAGCACCATCGCCCGCCGCATCGCCGCCCGCGTCGGCGCAATCTATATCGACACCGGTGCCATGTACCGCGCGATTGCCCTCTGGGCGATCCGATCCCAAATCCCCCTCGATGACTCACATCGCATTGCAGTCCTTGCGCAGAACGCCCAGATCCAGTTCAACCAGGGCGACAACCGCGTTCTGCTCAACGGGGAAGATATCGCCGACTTGATTCGCACTCCCGAAGTCGCCACCGCCGCCAGCCTCATCGCCGCCCTGCCCGCCGTCCGCCGTGTCATGGTGGACCTCCAGCGTGACATCGCCTCTCGCTCCAGCATCGTAATGGAAGGCCGCGATATCGGCAGCGTTGTTTTCCCCGATGCCGACATCAAGATTTATCTCGATGCCAGCTCCGATATCCGCGCCCGCCGCCGTGCTGACGATCTCCTCGCCCAAAGCATTCCATTCGATCTCGATGCCCTTACCCGTCAGATCGAAGAGCGCGATTTCCGCGACTGCAATCGAGCCGCCTCGCCTCTCATGCAGGCCCTCGATGCAACTTATCTCGACTCCTCCAACCTCTCAGCTGTTGAGGTTGAGGACGCAATTCTCAAAATCATCCGTGCCAAAACCAGCAACGGAAAGGAACTAGTTCATTGATCTCCGATCTCCTCGTCATGAAGTTCGGCGGCACCAGCATGGGCTCCGCCGACCGTATGCGCGTCGCTACCCAAATCTGTTCCGATGCCGCCAGAACCCGTCCCGTCGTCGTCGTAGTCTCTGCCATGAGCAAGGTCACAGACCTGCTGCTCTCCACTCTGCGAGCCGCAGAGGAAGGCGATCGTGACGGCGTCAAAGAGAACATCCGCATCATCGAGAAACGTCACATCGATACCTGCCGCGACCTCCTCCCGCTCGCCCGCCACGAGGCTGTCCTCCTGGCGATTCGCGGCTTGATCGAAGAGTTCGAGCGTCTCTCCAGCGGCATCCTCATGCTCGCTGAGCGCCCTCCGCGCAGCGTCGATGAAGCACTCTCGATCGGAGAGCGTCTCAGCGCCACGCTCCTGGCTGCCCATCTCGATGCCAGTGGCATGCCCGCCGTCGCCGTAAACGCCCGCGAAGTCATCATCACAGACTCGATGTTCGGCAACGCCAACCCACTCATGGACCTCACCGCCGAGCGCGCCGCCAAGGTGCTCGCCCCAAAGCTCCGCGCCGGCATCATGCCGGTAGTCACTGGCTTCAACGGAGCCACTATCGATGGGCGTCCCACAACCTTGGGACGCGGCGGCTCCGACTTTAGCGCCTCCATCCTGGCCTCTGCTCTCGACGCCAAGGAACTCTGGATCTGGACCGACGTCAACGGCATCATGTCTGCCGACCCGCGCCTCGTCCCCGACGCCGCCGTCCTCGACGTCGTCACCTACCGCGAAGCCGCCGAACTCGCCTACAACGGTGCCAAAGTCCTTCACCCCCGCACCATCGCGCCACTGGTCGACAAAGGCATCCCCGTCTGGTCCAAGAACAGTTTCAACCTCGCTGCGCCCGGTACCAAGATCGCCGCCCACGCCGAAGGCAATGGTCCCCGCGCCGTTACTTCGATGAGCAATGTCGCGCTCGTCTCGATTGAGCCCGCAAGCCCGGCCATCAATGGGACGATGCTCATGGGCCGCGTTCTCGAATCCCTTGGCCGCGCCAACGCCGAGGTCCTCGCCTTCACCAGTTCCAGCTATCAGCAAAGCTTCTGTTTCCTGATCCGCAAGGACGAAGTTGACATTGCTGTTTCCAGCCTCCAGGCCGAGCTCAGTCTCGAACTCGCTCATAATTATGTCCACCCCATTCAGGTGGATGACAACGTCGGCTTACTCGCCGTCGTTGGCGAAGGCATGGCCGGCCATCCGGGCCTGGCGGGTCGAGTCTTCACTGCCATCTCCGCCGACAACGTAAATATCATCGCCATTGCGCAGGGTTCAACCGAACTGACGATCTCCATCGTGGTCCGTCGCGACGGTCTGGAGCGCGCCGTCAAAGCCGTCCACGCCGAGTGCCAAATGGGCGTAAAAGCTACAGTCTGACGGGTAATATCGCGATTGTGTGCGCTGCCGTCGCTTTCCAGAATTGCGATAGCCAGAAGTCTTGGAAACAGTTACGATGACGGCATGGAGTCCTCGAATATGACACCGTTGGATTGGTCACAATGCCCAGCCGTCGAGAGCGTCCCCGGCACGGTGAGCGGCGCTTGGGTATTCAAGGATACCCGTATGCCAGTTGCAACAGTGTTCGAGAATCTGGAAGCCGGCTTAACCGTGGAGGAAGTCATGGAGGAGTTTGCCGTCACCCGCGAACAGATCAATGCGGTTTTGCATTTTGCGGCTACTAGCCTCCAACCGCTCCCGCCGTCTGCGATGCCGACTCTGGAGTGGACTGCCCTTTAGATGCTAATCCTTTTGGACCACGGCACGCCTCGAAGCATCGCCCGCTGTCTCGTTGGACATACTGTGGTTGAGGCCATCACGAGGGGTTGAGACAGGCTGGCCAACGGCGCTTTGCTGAAAGCCGCTGAAGACGCGGACTTTGATCGCCTCCTTTCGACCGACAAGAATATCCGCTACCAGCAGAACCTAAAGACCGTAAGATTGCGATCATCATCCTTGGCAACTCCAAGAGGCTCCTTGTTCACAAGTACATCGACCTCGTCATCGCGGCCGTGAACACGGCGACGCCTGGAAGCTATGCCGAAGTGGACATACCGTTCGTGTAGGCGATTACGCGAAGGAACAGATCCGTCTAGCCAGCGCACAACCCCAACCTCAACCCCCTCTTTCATGCACGATTCAGAAAACTCTTGACAAACGATTATATTCGTACTAATTGATTAGTATGCGTCCCAAGGCAACTATCCTCACCGAGCAGGAGCTCGAAATCATGAAGGTGGTTTGGCGAAGCGAATCCGTCACCGTGCGCGATGTCTACGAAGATCTGCTGGAGCGCCGTAAGATCGCCTACACCACTGTCATGACGATGATGCGCATCCTCGAGGGCAAGGGCTACCTATCGCGCGACGCGGACGCCAAGGCCTCTGTCTATAAGCCGACCAAGCCCAAAGAGAAAGTTGTTGGCGGCATGGTCAGCGATTTCCTCAACCGCGTCTTTGAAGGCTCCGCAAAGCCGCTCCTCCTGCACTTGGTTGACAACCGCGAGATCTCCGTCAAAGAGGTGGACGAGATCGCCAAGCTACTGAAGTCGAGAAAGAGCGGTAAATGAACCTCGACAACTTAATCGCATACTCACTCCAGGCCACCGCCCTGATCGCGGCAGGCTTGATCACCCCAGCCCTGCTTCGCCTCAAGGATCCCCGCTGGCATCTGCCCTATCTCCAATGCCTGCTTCTGCTCGCATTGCTCTTGCCAGTGGCGCAACCCTGGCGCAAGATTCCCGCCCTGCCGCTTCCAGTCGTCGCCTCGGCACTGGCGGCACCGCCACTCCCGCACAAGCAAACCCAATCGAGTGCGCCGATCCGTTGGCAAGATCTACTGCTCTCAGCCCTCGCCCTCGGCATCGCCGTTCGCTTGGCGATTCTGGCGGCAGGCCTCTTCCGTCTGCGTTCCTACCGCCGCAACGCCCAGTCGCTCCCCTCTTTTATGGGCACCCCCGTCGGGCTGTCAAATCAAGTCTCAGGTCCGGTCACCTTCGGCTGGCTGTCGCCGGTCATTCTCCTGCCGCCCCAGACGCTGGCGCTTGCCGATACCGCGCGGGAGTCGATCCTGCTGCATGAGTGGATCCATGTACGCCGCGCGGACTGGCCGCTGGCCATTGCTGAAGAACTCCTGCTCTGCCTCTTCTGGTTCCACCCCGCCTTCTGGCTCTTGGTCGAACAAATCCGGCTCACCCGCGAGAAACTCGTGGACTCCGAAGTCCGCAACGTCGCCTCCACCGAGGACTACGTCAACGCGTTGCTCTCGATGGCGGGCCTCAACCTGCAACCCTACACTGCGCCGGCCGCGCCTTTCCTGCGCCGACGCCAACTATCCGCCCGTATCCAAACTTTACTCTCGGAGGTCTCCATGTCCCGTTCCCGTCTCGCGGCCAGTTATGTCGCCGCTGTAACCCTATCCATCACGGCCGTAGTTTGGGCCGCTTCTGCCAGCCCGCTCCAACAGATCGTCCAGGAGCCAGATCGCATCTCTGCGCGCGGTGCCGAAATCATCGCTCCCCTCCCCTCAGGCGCACAGCCGATCGTGCAGCATCCAGCAGGGACGGTTAACCTCGATCTCACTCTCGATGAGTCTGGTGCCGTCGCCGATGCGCGCGTGCTTTCAGGGCCTCAGGCCTTGCGCCGCGCTGCGATCCGAAAGGCACTGGATTTGCGATTCAAGCCCGGTCCAACCACCGCAAACGTCGATCTGGACTTTGACAAATCGACTAGCCTGACTCAGGTCCCCGCCGCGACGCAGGCGGCCAGGTTGATCGCGCCAATCCTGCCTGAAATGCCGCCGCTTGCCGCACAGGCGAACATTCAAGGCACTGTCCGGATCGACGCCGTCATCGCCAAAGACGGCACCATCCGCCGCATGACGCTGCGCTCTGGCCATCCCTTGCTGGTGCAGTCAGCAATCAATGCGGTCCGCAATGCCCGCTACGCTCCCACTTTGGTCAACGGCGAACCAGTCGAAGTCTCCACCGAGATTGTCATTCCCTTTTCAGGCAAGTAGACAATCGTTACTGCAATGCTTCGCCTCTGTTGCAGCGCCTTGTTACTCCCCGCAATCCTCCTCGCCCTCCCGCCGGGCGTCACTATCCGAGGGCCAGAACTTCTCTCAGGTGACGCCCCGCACTATCCCGCAAGCGCTCGCGAGCATCCCATCGACGGAATCGTTTCCTTGGATCTCACACTCAACGACCGTGGCGAAGTCGCCGACGCGATTATCACAGACGGGCCGCTCCCCTTGCGCCGGGCCGCGCTACTTGCCGTTCTCAACTGGCGATTCCAGCCCACCGCCTTCAGTGCTTCAGTGGACCTCAACTTTGACAGCAACTCCCCACCGCCGCCGATACCCAGTCCGCTGGATCGAATCCGCGTCTCGGAAATCGCCCAGGAAGCAAAGCTCCGATCTGTACCCCCTGTTTTCTATCCTCCGCTCGCCCGTCAAGCGCGCATTGCGGGAGACGTGCGTTTTGAGATTGTCATCGCCAAAGACGGCGATGTGCGCCACATGACGCTCCTCTCAGGGCATCCCCTACTGGTGCCATCGGCAACGGAAACCGTCCGCCGCGCCCGCTACGCGCCAACCCTCTTCAACGGTCAAGCCATGGAGGTCTCGACCGAAGTCACCGTGTCGTTCAAGCTGTCGGCCCCGCCACTGGCTAACTAACAGTTGGACAGATGGGGACAGTACACTTGTGGCTACTCCTGTTAACGAAAGAGCTAGCCCCAACTGCTCCGTCTCCAGGTCATCCAAACTGGATCGCGAAAACCAAGCCTTAGCCATCAGGACACGTGGCACAGAGTGTGAGCTGCCCTCATGGCTCTTGTGCAAATTGAGAATTCGAGCAATTTTGGCCCACCTCGGCTATTCGGCTCCGAGCGGCGTCGACGGGCTAAACCAGTTTTTCCAAAAGCGTCCAGCCCCCTCTGCCCCCCCCGGCCTGCTACTTTGTCTCTGGCCGCGAAGTCCGCTTGCGACAGGTGAGAAAGCAGGAATCTCGTCATCGCCTCACCCGCGCAAATGGCCGCCAATCGAGCCATCCGCGCAGCGGTCCACCGGTCCCAATTCCCGCGAAGGCAAGGCCCACGCCGCCTCCAAATACTTCGAGCACGATCTCAGCAGAGCGTTTGACAAGTGGCGTTCGGCAAGTGGCCCATTCCCCCATGAAAATCTGATAATATTCCTTGGTCAGACCGAATCGCCCCATCAATGATTCGTCTCTGGCTGCCTGTACCCCACACAAAGGACAGGCTTGTCTACTAAGGGAAAAATTATGAAGTCTGGAATTTTCGCGCTTGCCCTGCTCGCCACTGCCACCCTCGCCCTCGCCCAGGATCGCGGCACCATAACGGGGCAAATCATAGACTCCTCCGGAGCGATCATTCCCGCAGCCAAGGTTACCCTCTCTAACCCGGCCACCGGCCTACGCCAGACCGTCGAAACTAGCAGCGAGGGCAGCTACACGTTTCTGTCCCTGAATGCCGGCCGCTACAACATCACCGCCGAGAAAGACGGCTTCCGCCGCGCCGAAGCAGCCAGCGTCGCCGTCCAAGTCAATACAACTTCCCGCCTGGACATCCAAATGCAACTCGGCACCATCACCGAAACTATACAGGTGCAATCCACCACCCCTCTGCTCCAAACAGATCGCAGCGACCTCGGCACCGTTGTCGACAACCGGGCAATTCAACAACTGCCCCTCTTTATCAATGGCGGCCTTCGCAGTAATCTGGCTTTCACCAGTCTCTCCCCCGGCGTTTCAATGAACCTTACGAGCGACCCCGATACCTCCGGCGGCGCACCCCGGATCGCTGGCGGCCAAGCCAATGGGGCAAGCCTCCTCGTCGACGGCGCCGAATCCATGAGCGAACGCAAAAACGATCCCCAAATGCGCGTCGTCAGCGCCGAAGCCGTCGAAGAGTTCAAGGTCCAAACTTCCGCCTACTCCGCCGAATTCGGTCGATCCTCCAATGGCGTCCTCAACTTCACAACCAAGTCCGGCACCAACGCCTTCCACGGCTCCGGCCTCTTCCAATTACGCCACGAAAAATTGAACGCCAAAGGCTTCTTCTGGGGCACCACCGCTCGAGGCGAAACCGTTCAACGGCAACACGTCGAAGCCGTCAACTTCGGCGGCCCAGTGTGGATTCCTAAAATCTACAACGGCAAGAACAAAACCTTCTTCTTCTTCGCCGGCGAACGCTCTCGCGCCAAGAACTACAGCAGCAGCGGCCTTCAGTCTCTGCCAATCGCCGATTTCCGCAACGGCGATTTCCGCCGCTACACCAACGCCAGTGGCGCGATGGTTCCCCTCTTCGATCCAATCGATGCCGGCGGCAACATCATCGCCAATGCCAACGACCGTAAACCCCTGGCCTGCAACGGCGTTGTCAACGTCATCTGCCCGGATCGTATTAGCCCCATAGCCAAGGAAATTTTCAAGTACCTCCCACTTCCCGATAGCCCCGACGTCGTCTTCAACAATACCCGCGTCCGCAACAACGGATCCCGCACCCCCGGTGCCTGGCAGGGCGTTTACTCCATCAAGGGAGACCATAACTTCAGTGACAAGTTCCGCGTCAACGGCATGTTCAGCCGCCAGTATTTCGACAGCTATCCCCTTGCTGGGCCCATCCCCGGCCCTCTGGCCGAAGCTTTCCAGGAGTTCGGGCATCTCAAGTACTGGCGATTCGGCAGTGACTATACCATCAAGAGCAACTTACTAAATCACTTCACTCTGGGCATCAACATTCGCGACGTCGGCGAAGGCCCAAACACCCTGTTGCCCGAAAGCTACCGAGCCGCAACCCTCCTCCCCGGCCTAACCGGATCGGGTGCCGAAAAGACCAAAGCCTACACCAAATACAACACCGAATTCGGCAATTACGGCGGCAGCGTCGATACTAAGTCACCCAGCCGCACTCTCAACATCTCCGATAACATCACTTGGATTAAAGGTCGTCACAACGTCAAGTTCGGTGGCACCTACCTCGCGCTCAGCTATGCCCGGCAAGATTGCAATAACTGCGGCGGATCGATCGGCTACAGCGCCGCCGCCACCGGTAACCCCACCGTGAGCGGACAGAACGGAATCGGCTACGCCGCTTTCCTTCTGGGCTTGCCCAGCGGCGGAAGCTTTAACTTCGGTGCCAATATCAAGTACCTTTACAGATACTACGCTGGCTATGTCCAGGACGACTTCAAGGTCAACAACAAGCTCACTCTGAACCTCGGCCTGCGCTACGACTACAGCACTCCCCGGCGCGAAGCGGACCTGCAAAATAGTAACTTCAACCCCACCATTCCCAACCCGGCTGCCAATGGCATCCTGGGCGCTCTCGAGTTCGCAAGCAATGATCGCAAGATCCTTCTCAACTCCCGCAAGAACGCCTTCGCTCCCCGCCTGGGCTTCGCTTACCAAGTCAGCTCTAAAACCGTCATCCGTGCGGGCGGCGCCATAATGTGGGACATCATCCGCGAAGATGGCAATGCCGACAATGGCATTCAAGGCTTCGGCGGCGGATTCGGTTCCATCGGCAACTTCCTGTCCAACGGCATCTCCTTCACCCAACGCCAGGGTCTGGAATCCCCAGGCTTGCGGGCCTTCGTCGATGGCCAGCGCCCGCCGCAGAAGAACCCCGGCCTGGGTCTGAACGGCAGCCCCACTTACAAGACAGCCGAGTCTGGTAAGCCCGGTTACTACCTCGACTATAACTTCACGGTCGAACATAGCTTCTCGCAGAGCACCTTGCTCCGCACCAGCTTCCACGCCAACTACGGTGTCAAACTGCAGGCTGGCTATGACTTCAACCAGCTCGACCCCAAGTACTTCGCGACCTACGGCAACCTCCTCACCAGCCCCGTCAGTTCGGTCATCAACAACCCCACCGTCGTAGCGGCAGGCTTCAAACTGCCCTACCCGAGCTTCGCGCAGAATCTCACCCTATCCCAGGCACTCCGGCCCTTTCCGCAATACAGCGGCTTCGGATCCGTCACAACACAGAACGGCCACACCACCTACAACGCTCTCGAAACCAGCTTCCAGAAACGTTACTCCAAGGGACTCTGGCTCATGACCTCGTATACCTTCGCTAAGACCCTCGTCAACACGGGCGGACAAAATTACTACAACCGCACTGCAGAGAAAGTTGTAAGTGGCGACAACCGGCCCCACATCTTCACGCTCGGCTACGTCTACGAGCTACCCTTCGGCAAGGGCAAAGCCTACGGCGCAAGCATGAACCCCGTTGTCAACGGCATCGTCGGCAACTGGACCGTCTCTGGTGTCCACCGCTACCAGAGCGGCACCTCTTTCGGTATCGGCGGTTGCAGCCAAACCATGGCGGGCGGCGGCGCATCCCGCTGCAGCTTCGTAGCCGGCCAGTCCTTGACCAACCCCAATTGGGATCGCAACAATCCCCTCAGTCCTTATCTCAACCGGGCGGCCTTCGTTCAGCCAGCTAACTTTACTTACGGCGACCTTCCCGCCACCATCTCCCAGTTGCGCCAACCCAACCAATACGGCGAAGATCTGGCGGCCAGCAAGAACTTCTACTTCGGCAAAAGCGAGAAGAACATCATCGAGTTCCGGGCCTCGGCCTTCAACGTCAGCAATCGCCATCTCCTGGGCGGCTTGTCGACTGGAATCAATAACAGTAACTTCGGAACTTTCACCAATCCGCAATCAAATCTACCCCGCAATCTCCAGTTCAGCCTCCGAGTAAGTTTCTAGAATGCATAAAGCCCTACTCACCGTCCTCGCTGTCTCGACTGCGTTTGCAGAAGACTACTTCCCCAAATCGGACAAAGACGGTGGTTGGCGCGTGCTTAAAGACGCCGCCGCCATCCGCAAGACCGCTGGCATGGATCTGGAGAAGCTCGACCAGGCCTTCACTTACTCCTCTCGCAGCAGTCAGCACGGAGGCCTGCTCGTCGTGCGCTACGGCTGGCTCGTCTATGAACGCTATTACGGGCGCGGCAATCGCGAAGCCAATCCCGCCTCCGCCTCCGTCGGCAAAGCCTACACCAGCGTCGCCTCGGGCATCATGCTCGCCGAAAAGCGAGATAAGATCCCCGATGGCCTCGACACCAAAGTCTTCAACGACAAATACCTGCCCCAAGCGCTGCCTCTCGACGACCCCGCCAAAGCCGCCATCACCCTCGGCCAACTCCTCTCCATGTCCGCCGGTCTCCACGGCGAGGGCTCCAATCCCGGCTTTGTCGACGGCGTCCCCACCGTCAAACTCACCCCCGTGCCGCGCCCTTCCGAACCACTCGGGCAGGACTTGGCCGCCCTCCGCACTCCCCTCTGGACCAAGCCCGGCGCAGGCTACTCTTATGCCTCCGCCTCGCCCCACGTCGCCTCCATCGTCTTGCGCAATCTTACCGGCATGGAGATGCACGACTACCTCGATCAGCGCGTGGCTAAGCCACTCGGCTGGGGCCCCTGGGCCTGGGCCATGCGCCGTGGCGAAACTAGCCTGCCCCACACCCCTGGCGGCGGCGACATCGCCGTGCGCTCCACCGACCATCTCCGCTTTCTCTACGCCATCCTCCACAAGGGACGTTGGAACAAAGCCCAGGTGATCCCTGCAGACTATCTCGAGCTCTGCGGCAAACCCACCAAGTGGAACGCCCACGCCCCTATGAGTCTCATGTGGGAGAACAACGCCGACGGCCACATTCCCGGCGCTCCCAAGGACGCCTTCTTCAAGTCCGGCGGCGGCGGCTTCGGCGTCATCGTCGTACCTTCTCTCGATCTCGTGATCTACAAAATGGCAGGCGACGATTCGCAATACGATCCCAACCGCACCGGCCTCAAACAGGACTATCCTTACGATCACTCACGCGACAGTTGGAAGCCCGCCCTCCGGAGTCAATTCAACGACGGGCCCATCGGCACCGACGACGGCGTCCGCCGGGTTCTCGAGATGGTCGCCGCCGCAGTCATCAATTAACCGATATCATCGTAGTTGGAGTCAATGTTGCCGTTTTTTAATCCCAAGACCTTGCTTCTCTCCTTGGCTGCGGCCACCGCTCTGGTCTTTGCTGCGGACCCACCCGCAAAGCCCAAGCCGCCCGGCGGCTTGCCAATCGTTCCGCCTATGGCTGGTCGCCCCAAGCTCTGGGCCTTACAGCCCCTCGTCCGTCCTACTATCCCCGCAACCGGCAACCCGATTGACGCCTTCGTCCAAGCCCTCTACACTTCCAAGAAAGTCACCCCAGTCGGACCGGCCGATCAACTCACCCTCCTCCGCCGCGTCTACATGGATCTCATCGGTATCCCCCCCCCCCCCGCCGAGCAGGAAGCCTACCTCTCCGACAAGTCCCCCGACGCTTACGAAAAACTCCTCGACCGCCTCCTCGCCAGCGAACAATACGGCGTGCGCTATGGTCGCCACTGGCTCGATGTCCTCCGTTACGCCGACGCCGAAGAGCGCATGTATGCCGCACCCGGCATCCACTACTGGCGCGATTGGGTCATCAACGCCGTCAATGCCGACCTGCCCTACGATCAGTTCGTCCGCGCCCAACTCACCGGCTACCGCAGCTCAGAACGCACCACCATGGCAGCCGTCGGTCGCCGCTCCCCCATCGAACGCCGCCCCGACGATCTCTTCGCCCTCGGCTTCCTCGCCCGCGGTGCCGTGAACCGCGATGGCAAAGACCTCGGCGAACTCCAGATCGCCGCCGTCGAAACCGTCTCCACCGCCTTTATGGGCATGACCGTCGGTTGCGCCAAGTGCCACGACCACATGTTTGATCCCATCCGGCAGAACGATTTCTACGCCATGAAGGCGCTCTTCGATCCCCTCGTCATCAAGAAGCAGATCCTGGCCAGCCCCGTGGATCTCGTCGTCTACGGCAAACAGCTCGAAGAGTTTGAAAAGCTACGCGTCGCCTCTGAAGCCCCCGTCGAAGCCCTCATCGCTCCCTACCGCGCCAGGCTCTACGCTGATCGCGTCGCCATGCTTCCCGCCGACGTCCGCGCCATCGTCACAAAGACCGAAAAACAACGCACCCCCGCCGAACAGAAGATCGCCGACGACTACTTCCCCGTCCTTCGCATTGACACCGACAAAATCGAAGAGGTGATGTCAGAAACCGATCGCAAGACCTACCGCGATCTCCGCGCCAAGCTCAACCAGGTCACCGGTTCGCGCCGCCGCATGGTCAAGGATCTCCCCGCCTTCTGGACCGTCGAAACCGATCACGCTCTCGAGAACGAAAAGTCTTTCGTCCTCACCAGCGGCGATCCGGAGCGCCCCGAGAAAACCCATCCCGTCGAACCCGGCTGGCCCTTCTATAGCGGCGAGCGCGACTTCCGCGAAGGCCGCGTCGAAGCCTTCTCCGACTGGCTCACCGCCAAAGACAATCCCCTCTTTGCCCGCGTCGCCGTCAACCGTCTCTGGCAATGGCACTTCGGCGAAGGCCTCCAGAAATCCCCGAGCGACTTCGGAATCTTGGGCGGCCGCCCCGCCAGCCAGCCCTTGCTCGATTGGCTCGCCTCAGAATTCATCGCCCGCAACTACAGCATGAAGTCCATGCACAAGCTGATGATGACCTCTCAAACCTACCGCCTGGCCAGTTCCGGCGACAAAGAATTGTTCAAGAAAAACCTCGAGGCCGATCCACTCAACCGCTTCCTCTGGTCCTTCCGCCTCCAGCGCCTCGACGCAGAACCCATCTGGGATTCCATCCTCTCCGCCGCCGCCAATCTTGACACCTCTCTGGGCGGTCCTTCTTTCGATATCGAAAACAACGCCCCCCGTGGCCGCGGCGCAGCTATGCCGACTGAACCCAGCAAAATGAACCGCCGCGGCGCCTACATCATCCGCGGCTTCTCCACCAGCCGCGAGGTCGTCCCCAACTTCCTCCAGTCCTTTGACGTCGACGACGGCCGCGCCTCCTGCCCCGTCCGCACCCAGACCGTCACCGCGCCCCAAAGCCTCTTCCTCATGAACAGCGCTGAGATTGAGAAGGCCACCGCCCTCTTCGCCGATCGCCTCAAGAAAGAGAGTGGCGGAGAGCTCTCGAAGGCCGTCGATCTCGGCTACCGCATTACCCTCGCTCGCCCCCCGTCTCCGCGTGAAGTGGACCAATCCCTCACTCACGTCGGCAATGATCCCGATCGTCTCAAGAGCCTCGCCTGGTTGCTATTCAACCTCGACGAGTTCCTCTACGTGCAATAACCATGGCTGACTCAACTCCATATCCCTGCGGCCAAATCTCCCGCCGTCACATCTTCGAACAGTCCGTCGGCGCACTGCTCGGCGGCGCTATCGGCACACTCTGGGCCGAGGACGGCAAGCTCGACGCTCACATCCCCGCCGGTAAAAAAGCCGACGCAGTCATCTTCCTCTTCATGTGCGGCGGCGTCAGCCACATCGACACCTTCGATCCCAAAGGCAACAAGTACGCTGGCAAGCTCATCGATGCCATCGGCTTCGGCGACAATGTAGCCGAGATGAAGCGCCCCGTCATCCCCTGCCTGCGCACCTTTCAGAACTACGGTCAATCCGGCATCCCCGTCTCTGACTGGTTCCCCAACGTCGGCGGCGTCATCGACGATATCGCCGTCGTCCGCTCCATGTGGTGCCACGAAGGCAATCACTTTCCCGCCGTCATCGAAACCCAAACCGGCCACCGCGGCCGCGCCTTCGACAATCCGTCCTTCGGCGGCTGGGTCTCCTACGCATTAGGCTCAGGCAACAAAAACCTCCCCACCTACGTCAACGTCGGCCGCTCCTCCTCGCCCGTCCAACTCACCGGCGGCTATCTCGGTGCCAGCTTCGCCGCCACCCCCTTCCAGGCCGGCCCAGTCCCCATCCCCAACCTCAAACCGCCCGCCAGCAGCACCACCTCAGAGCGCGACAAGCAGATGGAAGCTCTCGCCAATCTCAATCGCGAATTCCGCGATCGCCACGCCCTCAACACCGACATCGCCTCCCGCGTCGAATCCTATGAGCTCGCCGCCCGCATGCAACTCAGCGCCCCCGGCATCGTTGATCTATCTCAGGAACCCCAACACATCCAGGACCTCTACGGCATCGGCGACAAAACGACCAACGACTTCGGTCGCCAACTCCTCATGGCCCGCCGTCTCGTCGAAAACGGAGTCCGTTTCGTGCAGATCTGCCACGCCGGCGGCGGCAACGGCAGTTGGGATGCCCACGGCGACATGAAGACCCACGAGCCCCTCTGCCGCGCCGTCGACAAGCCCATCGCTGGCCTGCTCAAAGACCTCAAGCAGCGTGGCCTCCTGCAACGCACCCTCGTCGTCTTCACCAGTGAGTTTGGCCGCAGCCCCTGGTCGCAAAACACCACCGGTCGCGACCACAACCCCAAAGGCTATTCCGCGTGGCTCGCCGGTGGCGGCATCAAAGGCGGCACCGTCCACGGGTCGACGGACGAATTCGGCTACAAGGCCGTCGAAAATCCCCACTACTACAGTGACCTACACGCCACCATCCTCCAGCAGATGGGGCTCGATCACAAGAAAATGCAGTTCCGCGCCCTCGGTCGCAACTTCCGTTTAGTCGAAGATGGGCACGGCCCCATCCAGCAGATCATTGCTTAACCGCCCCCTCAGCTAGAACTTCGCCCAACGCCTTGAACACGACAGCCTCGTTCGGCGCCAATTTCGCCGCCACTTCCAGGCTCGCCTTCGCATCCGCCCAACGCCTTTCCTTCTGGTCCACCAATCCCAGCAAGTAGTGATACAGCCAAGTCGCAGGGCTGATACTGATTGCCGCCTGCGCATACTCCCGCGCCACGCCGTACCGCTCCAGGTCGAAGTTCAAACCCGCCAGCCGAAACAGCAACGTCGCGTCACCCGGCTTCAACTCCCGCGCCATCTCCAGCCGCTTGGCCGCATTCTCCATGTCCCCCGTCTGCAACAGCGTTCGAGCCTCATCGATCAAAGCCGCCGCCCTCCGCTGTGCCTCCTCGCTCGCCTTCTCCCGCCGCGTCAACTCAGAAAACCGCGCCAGCGCCGCCGTGCGTTCCGTGGCCTTCCCCAGTCCGCCCCACGCCCGCCCCAACTGATAAAACACCTGCGGCTCATTCTCACCGCCCAGCTTCGACGCCGCCACCAACTCGACGCTCGCCTCCGCAAACTGCCCCAAACGGTTCAATGCCGACCCCAGCAAAAAATGCCCCTCATACGCCCTCGGCTGCAACGCAACCGCCCTGCGCAACAGCGGCATCGCCGCCTCATGTTCACCGGCCCGCGCCAGCACATTCCCCAGGCCCGCCACCGCCGCAAACGACTTCGGCTCCAACTCTAGAGCCCGCTTGAACTCCCGCTCCGCCTCCACCCGCTTCCCGCCCGCCGCATACACAGCAGCCAGATCGGCATGTCCATCAGCGCCTTCAGGCACGGCAACCACCAACTCCTCCAGCAGCGGCAGCGCCTTGTTATGCAAGCCGTTCTTCAGATACAGAAACGAGGCGGCCCGCAACGCCAAAACATTCTTCGGCTCAATCTGCAACACCTGCAACAAGGCCCGCAGTGCCTCGCCATCATTGCCGCGCTCAGCGTAAAGATTGGCCAAAGCCAAGGGCGCAGACACAAGCTTCGGGTCACACTCCATTGCTGTGCGAAACAGAATCAAGGCCTGATCAAAGTCCTTCCGTCCATACGCCTCCAAACCCGCCGCAACCGACTTCCCACAATCAGGCGCACCCTGCCAAAGGGCCGCAACCAGCAACATCCCGATCATCGAGTGTAGTCCTTCCGCCCCGTCACGCCCTTGCCCTCGGTGATCGTCACAATCTGCCCAGCCTGCAAGCTTCCAATCTTCTCAAGCGCACCTCCAAGCCACTGCACCTCCACGCCCTCCACCGCCTTCGCCGCGCCCAACCCAAAGGCCAGCCGAAAGTCACTCTGCGAAAAGAACGTCGATCCAGACCGCACCTGCCCCGTCAGCGTTCTGGCGCCCCCCCGCACCCGCGCCACCGCCCCAATCGCGCTCCGGTTAATCCGCTGTCCCACCAAATGCAACGTCAGCGATCCACCTCCGGCATGCGTATTATGCAGCAAGCTCAAACGCTCGTTCATGTTACTAACTAGCAAGTCCGCCCGGCCGTCGTTATCGTAGTCCCCCACCGCCAACCCACGTGCCGAACTCTTCTCCATCACGGCCGGCCCCGCCTCGCCCGAAACATCCATAAACTTCCCCCCACCCCCATTGCGATACAGAATCCGCCGCTGCCGATACTCGCCCGTTTTCACCCCCGGATACACATGCCCGTTCACCATAAAGATGTCTGGCCACCCGTCATTATCGGCATCCACAAACGCCGTGCCCCAACCCAGAAACTGAGAATTCTTGCCCAGCCCCGCCATGATCGTGCTCTCGGCAAAAGTCCCATTGCGATTGTTTCGATACAGGTTCGGCAAGTCGTCAATGAAGTTAGTCTTCACCAGATCCGGCCAACCGTCGCCGTCATAGTCGGCCACCGCCGTGCCCATGCCCGCCTGCTCGCGGCCATCCTCGCTCAGCGCCGTCCCGCTCTCTAGCCCGACCTCCTCAAAGGTCCCATCCCGCTTGTTGTGGTACATCAGGCTGGCCTGCGAATCCACCGCGACATAGATATCCGGCCACCCATCCCGGTCATAGTCGAGGGTCGTCACCGATAACCCATACCGAGGCCCCGGCAACTCAATGCCCGCCCGCTTCGACACATCGACAAACCGAATCTTCCCCGGCGTCGATTCGTTATGCCAAAGCCGATTTAGCCCCGGCTTCAACCCCTGCGGCCCGCACATGACCTTCTCGCCCTTCCATTGACAAGCCGCAGGCCCATCGGGGCGCGGTGTTGCCTTCAGATCGAAATCGACATAGTTGGCCACCATCAGATCGAGTCGGCCATCCCGGTCATAATCGACAAACGCGCAGCCCGTCCCCCAGCGCGTCCCCCCGCCCGCGAGCGCAACCTCCTCAAAGGTCCCATCACCGCGATTGCGATACATCACGTCATGGCCCCAGTAAGTCACATATAGGTCGACAAAGCCGTCATTATCGATATCCCCAGCGCACACCCCCTGGCCCCACCCCGCCTTCGCCAATCCCGCTTTCACACTTACATCCTCAAAAGTCCGATTCCCCTTGTTGCGATAAAGGCGGTTGACGGGCTCAGTTCCCAGCGCAAACCCATCCAGCCTTGACGCCGTAACGGCAAACACATCGAGCAAGCCATCGTTATCAAAATCCAAAAACGCAACACCAGTGCCCAAGGTCTCAACGATGTAATTCTTCTGCGCCGCATCGCCGCAAACGAAGACGTCGGTCAGCCCGGCCCGCAACCCCTCCTCGACAAACCACGGCCCAGTCGCCGCGGCGGCCGCCAACGCGATCAGCAGCAACACCTTCACTGCGCAGCTTCCTTGGCAACAAAGATCTGATTCCGGGCGAGGTTCTTCCAAGTCTGCACAATCCCGCTAGGCCAGCGAATCTCCAACAGCGCGACGCTCTTCTCATCCCCCAGCCCAAAGTGGACGCGCTTATCGTGAGCTGACAAATAACTCCCGGCCGTGGTCACATACCCAAACTGCTCTTTCCCTGAAGGCATCACAATGCGAACCCGAGCCCCAATGCCATCGCGATTACTGCGCGTCCCAACAGTGTCTATGAGCAACCACCCATTCCCCGTCGGCAAGTTCCGCAACACCCTCGGAGCCCCATCCAGCGTAGAAACGACAACGTCCACCGAGCCATCGTTATTCAGATCCCCAAACGCCGCCCCACGCCCCGCCATCTTCAGCTGAAAAGCAGCCCCCATCTTGGCCGAAACATCGCTAAACCTGCCCCCCACGTTCCGCAACAGCAGAGCCTTTTCCCGGTAAGCCAGTCCCGGCTGCGTAAGTTCGATGTTATCCAAAACATGCCCTT
>JBBRBI010000016.1:0-77554 GCA_038206015.1 Bryobacterales bacterium
AATTACCTTGCCGTCTTTGCCGACCAGGAACTTGGTAAAGTTCCACTTGATGTCACCGCCGGTCTTGGTCAGGTAGCCGTAGAGGGGTGTCATGGCAGCGCCTTTCACGTCCACCTTGGACATGATCGGAAAGGTCACATCGTAGTTGCGCTTGCAGAAGGTAGCAATGTCCTCGTTGGAGCCGGGCTCCTGAGAGCCAAAATTATTTGCTGGCACTCCAACAATCACAAAGCCCTGATCTTTGTACTTTCGATAGAGCGCCTCAAGGCCTTTGTACTGCGGGGTGTAGCCGCACTGGCTGGCAACATTCACAAACAAAACGGGTTTGCCGTGGAAGTCTTTGAGCGCGACCGATTTGCCTTGAATCGAGTTCATCGTGAAATCATAAACAGAATCTGCAGCCGACATAGTAAGAAGCCCTCCTAAGAAAAGAGATACTAGGAATTTCATACCTTAGTAGATGCTTCAAAATCGAAAAAAGTTTAAGGAGTTTGAGAGAGTAATTGTGGACAAATCGGAAATCGATCTTCGGGCTGAGCGCAGAGAGCAGCGAGCATGGTACTGCTACGACTGGGGCAACTCTGCTTTTTCAGCCACAGTGGTCACGCTTTTCCTTGGACCTTACCTGACATCACTGGCAAAGGCGGCGGTGGCAGCGGATGGGCGCATCCACCCCTTGGGCCTTTCGCTTGACCCGAGAGCGTTGTGGAGCTATCTGGTTTCGCTTTCCGTAGTGCTGCAGGTGATTTGCTTGCCCTTGGTCGGCGCGATTGCCGACTATGGCCATCGAAAGCGAGAGATGCTGGGCGTCCTTGGTATTTGTGGCGCAATTGCAACTGCTCTGCTTTTCTTTGTCGAAGGGGACAATTACCTTCTCGGTGCCTGCCTCTTTCTGATCGCCAATTTGCTTTTTGGTGCATCAATCGTGATCTACAACTCGTTCCTGCCGGAGATCGCCCCGCCAGAGCGGAGAGATGCCGTGTCCTCGATCGGCTGGGGTATCGGCTATCTAGGAGGCGGCTTCCTGCTGGCGCTAAATCTTTATCTCTATGGCAACGCGACTCAATTGGGACTTTCAGAGGGGATGGCCGTCCGCATCAGCCTGTGCTCGGCGGGCATCTGGTGGGCGCTCTTTACAATTCCGACGGTGCTGGGGCTGAAGAATCGCGCCGCCGCGCGCCAACTGCCGCCCGGTGAAAACTACTTGAGCGTCGGTGTGAAGCAGGTGGTGAAACTGTTCAGCGAGATCCGAGCCTATCCCCAGGCGCTGATGTTCCTGGTCGCGTTTTTGCTCTATAACGATGCGATCCAAACGGTGATTGCGCTGGCCAGTCAATTTGGCAGCGACCAGTTGGGGATGTCGATGGCCTCGCTGACAAAGGCGATTCTAATGGTTCAGTTTGTTGCGTTCCTTGGCGCGATGGGATTCAATTTTCTAGCCACGAAGATCGGAGCCAAGGCCAGCATTGCGGTGAGCCTGGTGATCTGGACGCTCACGCTGGTCTATGTCTGGCTATCGGTGAAGAGCGAGAGTGAGTTCTTCGTTTTGGCCTTCATCATTGGCATTGTGATGGGCGGCAGCCAGGCGCTAAGCCGATCGCTGTTTTCGCAGTTGATTCCGAAAGGACGCGAGGCCGAGTATTTTTCGATCTATGAGATTTCCGATAAGGGAACCAGCTGGATCAGTCCATTGGTATTTGGACTGGCACTGGAACTAACAGGCAATTATCGACTGGCGATGCTTTCGCTGATCGTGTTCTTCATCGCCGGGCTGTTCACGCTCACGCGGGTGAAGGTAGAGCAGGGAATTCGTGAAGCGGTCGGGACCTGAGATGCTAACGGTCGCGCTTGATGGAACTCCCCTGATGGGGCCAGTTGGTGGCATCCGTCGCTTTACCAACGAGCTATTGCTAGCCTTGCGGGCGGAGTTTCCGTCGAACAACTATGTGCCCGTTTCGGATCAGTTTGCTCCCGTCCCGAGCGGGTTGGACCAGCACTGGTGGGCCTTTGGACTGAACCGCGCGCTGACGCGACTGGGAGCAAGAGTCTTCCACGGGACTGATTTTTCGGTGCCTTACATGACGCGGCGTCCCAGCATCCTGACGGTTCACGACTTGTCTCCGTGGCTCGACCCCAGCCCAATATCAGCGCGTGTCCGATCTCGATGCGGCTTGTTGCTGCGACTACGAATTCCGCGCTTTGTGCATACGCCATCGGAAACCGTGAGGCGGCAACTCCTGGACCGGTTTAGCTTCCCCGAAGGCAGAGTGATCACGATTCCGCTTGCGGCAGCAGCCCACTTTGAGCCAGGCATCCAGGAGAAGGCTGAGCCCTATTTCCTTTATCTGGGAACTCTTGAAGCACGCAAGAACATCGAGGTATTAAAGCAGGCGATGCAGTTGCTGGCGGCGCGTGGCATTCAGGCGAAGCTTGTGCTTGCAGGCCAGGCGCGACCGGACTACGACATCCCACAGGATCCTTCCATCACGTGGATTGGGCGTCAGGAAGAAGGCAAGATCCCCGGACTTTACCAGAATGCATTGGGGGTGCTGTATCCGTCGCGGTACGAGGGATTTGGACTGCCCATCCTGGAAGCGATGCAGTGTGGCGCACCGGTGATCGCCTCGGACATTGCCGTGCTTCGCGAGGTGGGTGGGGATGCTGCGATGTACGCTGCGCCCGAATCGGCGGAAGCATGGGCGGACAGGATGGCTACGCTTTGGACTGATGCAGAGCTTCGCCAGCGCCAAAGCGCGATGGGGATTGAGCGGGCGCGAGCGTTTTCGTGGCAACGAACTGCCATTGCGTTTCAGGAACTCTATGAGCGCTGCCTCCGTTAAGCCGAAGGCTCTGATATTGCTCCCCGAGGCACCCTACCCGGCGATTGGGGGGGGGCCACTGCGCACCGCCTCGATCGTCGAGTTTCTCGCCGCAAACTACGAATTGCATGCGATTCACTTTCGCCTTGCGGGCGACCCAGATCCCGCTGACGCATATCCGGCTGGCTATTTGAAGGGGTCCCATTCCCTTGAACTGCCGCAGCACGCCAAAGCCTTGTGGCCGAAGATGAAGCGTAATCTGAGGCGCGGCCTTCAGGGCGTGCCGCCGTTAGTAGATCGATTCTCCAGGTTTGATGCGCGCATCGCCAGTATTGTGAGGGATCAGGAATTCGATCTGATCTGGATTGAGCACTTCTGGGCTGCCCCCTATGGGGCGTTACTGCGGCCCCATGCACGAAAGCTGGTGTTGGACTTACACAACGTGGAGTCTCAATACTTCGCCTCGGTTGGAGCCGATGCTGCGCTGCTGCCTCGACTCCTTTGGGGACACTTTTCCCAATGTGCATTGGCCCTGGAAGCAAAGTTGATTCCGGATTTTGATCTGGTGGTTACGACATCGCAGGACGACCGCAACCGCATCGCCAAGCTTGCGTCAGCTTCAGCCGTTGTACCCAACACGATCCCATTACAGGCACTGCCGCAGATTGAGAAATCGGAGTCGATTGTCTTCAGCGGCAACTTCGCGTACCAGCCCAACCAACAGGCGCTCGAATGGTTTCTGGCCAAATGTTGGCCAGCGATTCGCCGGGCGCTTCCACGGTGTCGATTGCGGCTGGTTGGCAAAGAGATCGAGTACGCGCGTCGCGTGGCCAGGAATCAACGGGGGATCGATTTTGTCGGGCCGGTAGAGGACGCTGTGGTTGCGATAGCAAGTTCTCGTGTCGCGATTGTGCCGCTGCTTGCCGGATCTGGCACACGGCTGAAGATTCTCGAAGCCTGGGCGGCTGGCACAGCAGTAGTTTCCACCTCAATTGGGGCGGAGGGTCTGGGTGCTATCCCGGATTTACAAATTAAAATTGCCGACGGAGCAGTAGCGTTTGCACAATCAGTGGTGGATCTGTTCGACAATAGGGAGACAAGATACCGTTTGGCTCAAGCTGCTCGTCAGGTTTACGAAACGAGCTACACATGGCAAGCGGCGCATAAGACCCTTTCAGAACTGGATCTGTAACAGCTTTGCCGAGAACTACTTCCAAACCAGTAGAACATTCTGGAGGTCCGCGCATGCGCTTTGCAATTGATGCGCACACCATCGGGCGACATTTAACGGGGAACGAAGTTTATATCCGAAACCTTCTGGAGAATTACGCCCAGTTGGATCGCGGGTCTGAGTTTTTCGCTTATGTCTGTTCGGAGTACGCGGCTTCGGAAGTTCCGAATCGTTTTGAGAAGCGCAGAGTTTCAGCAAATCCATTTATTCGCCTAGGCTTCGATCTATGCCGTCGGGTGCTGGCAGATAAGCCTCATCTTTTGCATGTTCAATACACGGCGCCCCTCTACTGTCCGATTCCGTTCGTTGTCAGCGTACATGATGTCAGCTATCTGGAGAAGCCAGAATACTTTACGATTGCCAGGCGAATTCAACTGCAGACAACTGTTGCGCACACGGTTAGGCGCGCAGCACGTATCCTAACCGTGAGTGAATTCTCGCGGCAGCGGATTCAAGCTGCTTACTCAATCGATGCCGCGCGCATCGAAGTCATCCATAACGCTGTTTCGCCACATTTTCGACCGATGAACCCCAAGGAGGCATTTAATTGCGTCTCTGGGAATTTTGGGATCCAATGGCCCTACATTTTGTCCGTCGGCGATCTGCAGCCGCGCAAGAATCAGATCGGCCTGATCGCGGCGTATGAGGAGCTTATCGGACGCTATCCGCATTTGCCGCACCATCTCGTGCTGGTCGGCAAGCCGACCTGGTTTGCGCCCAAGGTCTACGAGGCGGCCAAGAACTCTGAAGTGGCGGCTCGGATCCACTTTACCGATTTCGTTAATGATGAGGAACTTCTCAGTCTGTACAACGCTGCCGAAATCTTTGTCTTTCCTAGCTTCTACGAAGGATTTGGATTGCCAATTCTCGAAGCGCAGGCGTGTGGCCGGGCGATAGCTTGTTCTAATACTTCAGCGATGCCGGAGGTGGCCAGCTCTGCGGCGATGCTTTTTGATCCCAACTCGAAGGACGAGATGCTCAGAGCAATGCGGGATCTGCTGCTGGACACAGATCTTCGCCAGCGCATGGAGAGATCGGGGCTCAAGAACGCGGCGAGATTCAGTTGGGAAAAAGCGGCGAAACAAACATTGGATGTTTATCACGATGTTGCCGGCGGACCGCGATCAAGAGGCAACGTTCGCGTGGGGCAAACCGTCCAATCTTCATGAGATGTTATCTGGCCTTTTTCGCAGTCGCGAGTATTCCCCTTTTCGCGGCAGCCGAAACACTTCGCTACAACGTCAACTGGCCTAGTGGTTTGTCTCTGGGGGAGGCAACGCTGTCGGTGGACAATCTAGATGCATCTGCGGTTTCGCGTCGATTTGAGATGCGGCTGGACGCATCTGTGCCTGGTTATGCAGTTGCCGATGAGATCACGGCACTGGCCAGTTCTGCCTATTGCTCCACGCAACTGGACAAGAAGCTGAAGCATGGTGCGCGCAACACCAATGAGCGATTAGAGTTCAAAGTCAGCGAAGGGATCCTTGAGCGGACCACCGTGCAGACCCAGAAGCCTGGCGTGAGCAAGGTTCCGATTGGGCCTTGTGCTCGCGACGCGCTAACGATGGTTTACTTTTTGCGTTCTGAGCTGAAATTGGGCCGCGTACCCGCTGCGCAGACTGTTTACTTTGGGGCAGCATACCAACTGACTTTCAAGTACCTTGGAGCCGCCCCGGTTACGCTGGGAAGCGGGACAGAGCAGGCAGACCGGATGCAGATCCAGATTAAAGGACCAGCCTCGCTTAATACGCTTGAAGTATTTTTTGGCCGCGATCCTTTGCGCACGCCGCTGCTGTTTCGCGTGCCACTCATTCTGGGCACTTTTGCCATGGAGCTGCAACGATAGATGCGGATCGCCTATTTCTCGCCGCTGCCTCCGGCACGAAGCGGCATCGCGGATTACTCTGCCGCTTTACTTGAGCCGCTGAAGCAACTGGCGCAAATTGAAATCTTCGAAAGTCCGCCGGCTGCAAGCAGGCTGAAGGACTTTGACATGTTGCTGTATCAGATGGGCAACAACGAGTATCATTCTGCGATTTATGAGTGCGCGCTGGATCACCCAGGAGTGATCGTACTGCATGAAGCGAATCTGCATCACCTTCATGCAGAACGCACGATTAAGCGGGGCAACTGGGACGCCTACATGGAAGGCGTCGCCTTTGACGGGGGTCCGATTGCGGAAGCGTTTGCCCATCGCGTGCGCAAGCTGGAGGTTGGACCAGACTACGAAGGCGTACCGATGCTGCGGCGCCTGCTTGCATCGGCTCGCGGCGTAATTGTTCATTCTGAATGTGTAGCGCAGTCTGTGCGTGAGGCTGGATTTGAAGGCCCGTTGGCCAAGATCTGGCACGGGGCTTGGATTGATCGTGATGCGCGTAATGCGCCACTACGCGACCTTTACCGCAGCCGCCTCGGACTCAGCGTGTCGACGCCCCTGGTCGGTATTTTCGGCTTTCTGAAGCCGTACAAACGAATCCTTGAATCGCTACGCGCGTTTCGCCGCCTGATTCGAGTGCAGCCGGAGGCCCGGATGATTCTATGCGGCGAGCCACACCCCGAATTGAACCTGCATCATACGCTGCGCAGTATGGGCCTGGAGGAGAGCGTTCGGGTGCTGGGTTATCTTAGCCCAGAGGACTTCCACCATTACCTTGATGCAACCGACATCGTGCTCAACTTGCGCTACCCGACGGTGGGTGAGAGTTCCGGCACATTGCTGCGCGCGTTGTCATTGGGCAAGCCGGTGATCGTGACGGATATTGGCAGTTTCAGCGAGTATCCGGATGAGGTCTGCCTGAAGGTGCCCGCACCACCGAGCACGGCTGAAGAAGACACGATATTTGAATACCTGAACTTGTTGTGTGCCCGCCCCGCCTACCGCAAGGCGCTTGGCGAGCGTGCGCGTCGCTGGGTGGAGAAGGAGTGTCCGTGGGAAGTGGCCGCTTCTCGATACGTTGACTTCCTTGAGGCGGTGCAGGATGGGAGACCGATGTCAGCCGCCAGCCAAGAGCTGCCGCAGCCTGCGCCAGCGATTGAAGTTCCTGCGCCGTACATTCTGTCCTGGGCTCAGGACGAGGGTGGAAAGTCCTACACGAATACGCACATTACGCGTTTAGCAAAGACGCTTGCACTGACACCGGGAGGCGACGAGCAGAAGTCGATTCTCGAGATGGGTGCGTATATGCAGATTACGCCCGCGCTGAAGCATCAGCTTGGCTATGGCACGGTGCGTGGATGCTACTACGGCCCGGCGGGCCGTATCGATCATCACGAGATCGAGTCTGAGGATGGAAAGCCGTTTGCGTGCGACGTCGATCTTTTTGATGCCGAAAAGGATGTGTTCCCTTACGCAGATCAAAGTTTTGATACTGTGCTGTGCTGTGAGTTGCTGGAGCATCTTACGGCGGATCCGATGCATATGATGAGCGAGATTCATCGTGTTCTAAAGCCCGGCGGCACGCTTGTGCTGACCACGCCAAACATCGCCTCGCATCGCGCGATCCACGCGATTCTGCATGGATATCATCCTGCCTTCTTCCCTGCTTACATTCTTCCCAGAAAGGAAGGCGAGGAAGCCGAGGCGCGTCACAATCGTGAATATACCGCCAAGGAAGTGCATCTGCTTTTCTGGGAATCCGGACTCGACGTAACTACGCTCGAGACTGGTGAGTTCCTCGAACAGCCACACCCCGAGCAGCATTTCATTGCGCATCTGCTCGAGCACTATCATTTATCGAATGACCTACGGGGCGACGGTATTTATTGCGTTGGCCGCAAAGTGGCACCGGTTCGAAATCGATATCCGGGCTGGCTCTATGCCTGACATCACCGGTTTTGCGGTGAAGGCAAGCGGCTTTCAGTTGGAGATCGATTGCACGCTGAACGGCGCAGGAATTGTGGGTTGCCACTGGATCGACCCGGAGTCGGGCCGCTTTCTTCGAGAAAGCCCGTGGGTGAAAACAGGGAATGAACATCGCGCGTTGATTTCGCTTGAGCTGCCTATAGCGCCTGGCAAGTATCGTTTTTATGTCTCCATCCGGGGAAGCGAGGGAGACTGGACTTACCTGAACGGGTTCAGCTTTCTCGCAATCGACACGGCCGTCGCCGATGACGGCGTGCACATTGAGCGGCAGACAATGACGACGCTGGGGGAACTGAGGCGAGAACGCTGGCCAGCATTGGCCAAAGAGATCTTGATTGGGCCATTTGCTGCCATCTGGACCAATCGCCATCTTATGCGCTCGATGGTGCAGCGCGATATTCTATCGCGCTATCGGGGAAGTTTTGCTGACTCGTTCTGGGCGATCCTGAGCCCGTTATTGTTGATGCTCACCTATTATTTTGTGTTTGGGCTATTCCTGCGCACAAAGTTCCCTGGAGACCCGTCACCGTCTGGGTTTGTACTTTTTTTCATCTCAGGAATGTTGCCCTGGCTGGCGATGAACGAGGCCCTGGCCCGCGCACCCAATGCTGCAATCGAGCACCGCAACCTGATTACGAAGGCGATTTTTCCCGTTGAGATATTACCGCTTAACTTGACGATCTCCGGGATAATCACCGGGCTGATCGCGACGACGATATTTCTGATCATCCTTCTGCTCACCCGGGGTGCGATTCCAGTTACGGCGCTTTGGCTACCGGTGGTTTTGGTGCCACAGTTTCTGCTGACGGCTGGACTCTGTTACTTGCTGGCGGCCGGGGGCGTATACATTCGTGACGTCGTATATGTAATTGGCCTGGTGTTAACGATGTGGTTTTTCATGACGCCCATCTGCTACCCCGAGGTATCGCTGCCTGCCGCTGCATTACCGATTCTGGGGAAGAACCCGCTCTACATCATCGTCCGGGCCTATCGCGCAATCCTGATCGAAGGGGCAGATCCGGAGTGGCGCGCGATGGCGAAGTTGTATCCTCTTGCCCTGGTGTCATTCTACGCAGGCTTCGCGGTTTTCCACCGTGCCCGAAAGGGTTTTGCGGATGTTCTGTAGAATTCTGGTGTAGAAATATTCGAATAATGATCGTTTGCGTAGTAATTTCGCGCAATGTCCTATAGGATGCCGCCCTCAGGTGGATTCCTGGAGCAAGCAACATATGGGCCTGAACGAACGACGCAAGATTGAAGAATTGAAGCGGGATGTATTTCCGGGACGGGTTTTGGAGATCGAGGAGATCTGTGGCAAGGCGATCCCATACGAAATCGACTGGGACAGCATTTCGGACGACGCCACGGCCCTGAACTATATCGATAACCTCTCTTGTCATCGCCTGAATATGGCGCTGCGTATGATCTGCCAGGACGAGATGGGCAAGCAGGCGGTGCGAGAGAGCATGAAGCTGGTGAAGCTGAAGAATGTTAAGGATGTCGAGTCCCGCCAGATCAGTTTTGCGGATGGCGTGCTCGAGATGCATTGCGCCTACGCGCTGGGGGCGTCTGGAATGATCGGCGACAACGAGATTCGCCAGTTCCTCGAAAAGAGTCTGTGAAGCCCGAGGGCCGCACCATTGCTCACTTTTCCTATTTTTGGGGTCGGCGGCTACCTCACGAATTGCGGCTCTATCTTGAGCTGCGCTCGGGTACGCTGCTGCCGCGACAATCGCAGAATCCGTTAACCTACACGGGCTTGAGATACGGCTTTTTGCCGGGGCTGATGCAATTGCGGCTCGAGGGTTGCCCCGACGGAAAACTGCTCTATTCGTTCGGTTTCGATGCTGCGGCCAGTTCTGATTCTCGCGGGGACGCTAAATTTGCGGCAGATGCGGAGCGAGCCTTTCAGTATTGGTTAGAGGGGATGGCGTTGGCAGGAGTTCCGAGGGAAAGTGCCCTTGCCCGAGATGAGGCGTACGAAGCGGTGGTGCGCCAGACGCTCGATTTTGAAGCAGCCGAAGCAGAGACACTCGCTCGTCAGGAGGACGACGAGGCTGCCATTGTTGGGGCCCAGCAGGCTGTGTTGGTGAAGCTTCGGACCGGCGCACGATACGCGATTAGTCACCATGAGGGCATGACAACGCTGGCGATGCACGAAGGAGCGCTCATGAGGCGCGACTCTGGAGAAGTGGAAATGGTGGGGACTTATGGAACTGAACCGGAAATGCTCAAGTACTTACGCTCTTACTTTGATTACGACGCCCGGAAGGGTTCCATTCCGCACAAGCCGCCAGAGGTAGAGATCTGGAAGTACATCGGAGCGCAACTCAAATAGCGAGAGAGGTGATGCGTGAGCTGCCTGCATCATCGCAGCGATGGTAAATTAGATCTTGGAGACATCGTCCCATGCTCCAGAGAGCAATAACCGCGATTCCTGGGACGCGCTGGCTCCGTTCTACGAACGACATTGGGGGACGGCGTTTTTTGATAGTGCCACCAGTCTGTTTCGCAGCCTTCTGAGCGCACGGATCCGGCCTGGATCCAGCATGTTGGACCTCTGTTGCGGTACCGGCGACTTTGCACAGTGGCTACAGACCAGGGGCATGGCGGTGACCGGAGTCGATCATTCCGCTCAAATGCTCGCCTGCGCACAAGCGAAGATGCCGGAGGCGGAATTCTATGCAGGCGACATGCGCGCCTTCCATCTCTCCCGGCACTTTGATGCAGTGACTTGTTTCTACAACAGCATCAATGAGGCGCTGACGCTGACCGCTGTACGCGGGATTTTTTCCTCAGTACGAGGGCACTTGAACACAGGTGGCTGGTTCTTGTTTGATGTGATTCAGGAGAATGGCTATCTCGAATTTTGGGATGCCGATGATGTCGTACAGCTCGGCGCAAGCCGGTGTCGGCTGCAGTATCGCTATGACAAGGCTCGCAGTCTCGCTCTTTGTCACGCCAGTATCTGTGGAGCGGCGGGTGAGCTGCAAGGGGAGTACACTCTTTACCAACGACCGTTTGAGGAAGCGACGATCCGTGTCGAGTTGGAACGGGCCGGGTTTGCCGTCGAGAAGATTTCCGCCGTACGCAACGCCATCCCCCGGCTTGGCCGCCTTGCCGTGCTGGCGCGAGCCATTGAGCGCAGCGGTGTACCCTTTGAAGGAAGCGATTTTTTGAAACCATGACAAACCTCGATGCGCTGCGCAAACATTTGACAATTCTCTCTGATGAAGAACTGCTTGAGACAGCACCCGACGATCTGACCGACGAAGCCAAGAGCGCCTACGAGACAGAAATGCAGAGCCGTGGCTTGCAATGGCCTTCGGAGGGCGAAGAAGCCGAGAGCGAAGTGATCGATGCTACACAAGCGGGCGTACCGTTGGTCTCGATCGCGCAATACGAAACCATCGACGAGGCACGTTACGCGCAGACCTTACTGAGGAATGAAGGGATTCCGGTGTGGATCGCCGGAGGCGTGTCGCCACAGACTTTGAAATTCGACCCGAGTGCGCCGCTGGACTTGGTGACACAGCCAGATTTTCTGGAGCAGGCGCAATTGGTGCTGACCACTGAAGTATCAGAAGAGGAACTGGCCCGCCAGGCAGAAGAGGCAGGAGAGGCGTCCTGACCGTCGAACGGACCATCGACCTCGGCGGTCGGCAGGCCATTGTAACTGGGGGCAGTCACGGTATTGGCCTGGCCATTGTGGAGACGCTGAGAGCCTGCGGCGCTCAGGTGACGGTGTTCGATCTTGAATCGGCAACGCCAGTCGACGTGACAAATTCAGCCGCGCTGAAGGGGGCATTTGCCAAGGCCCCCGTCCCTGACATCGTAATGATCAACGCAGGCGGCGTTGCAGTGCGTTCACTAGCCCAAACCACTCGCGAAACCTGGGACAAGATCGTTGCTCTGAATCTGACGGCAGCCTTTGAGACCTTACAGGCGGCGGCCCTGAGAATGCGTTGTGCAGGCCGCCCCGGGGCCATCGTGCTGACCGCATCCACCAACTCTTACGATGGCGAGGAGAACTTGATCGCCTACAATGCCACGAAGGCTGGTTTGCTGGGCCTGCTGCACACAGCGGCGAACGAACTTGGCCCTGATGGCATCCGGGTCAACGCCGTCAACCCTGGCCTGATCCGCACACGCCTGACGGAGAGCGCGTTTCAAGATGAGGCGGCGATGAAAGAATACTTTCGGGCCATCCCGCTGGGGCGCGGCGGACTGGCCGAAGAGGTTGCCAGGGCTGCTGTCTTTCTTGCCAGCGATTGGGCCAGCTACATTACCGGCGCGACGCTATTGGTAGATGGCGGTCAGATGGCTTGTAAATTTGGCCCGTGGCGCGAGGCTGATGCCGAGTTTGTCGACGGACGTTGGCAGAAGACCGCTCGTTAGTTTTTCTTTGCCAGGTCGGCTGCGCGCGCATCGACTTCATCTTTGATTTTGAGGATCGGTACGCCCTCCTCCAACCACTTTGGTGCCGGTGCGCCTTTGAGGTGATGGTCGTAGTATTCCTTCATTCGAATCAGAAAGTCTTTGGAATTTTCCGGTTTCGCCAGGTGGTGATTCTCGCCCTTGTACTGGAGCATTACGACCGGCTTCTGTAGTCGTCTGAGTGTATTGAAGTACTCAATTCCCTGAGTGAAGTCGACCGCACCATCCTTGTCGTTATGCAAGATCATCAACGGCGTCTTCACATTCTGAGCCTGATAAACAGGGGAGTTGCGGATGTACGGCTCGGGATTGTCCATGTAGCCAGAGGTGAAGCGACCCTGGCTGGATTCGAAGATGGATTGATTGGAGCTGCCCGTATTCCAGTAGACGCTGGAGTACATGCTCACCAGGTCAGTCAGCGGTGCGCCAGCAATGGCCGTCTTGAACATGTTGGTCTGTGTCACCAGGAACGCGGTCTCGTAGCCGCCCCAGGAGTGGCCGTGCAGCCCCACCTTATCGGGATCAACAATACCGCTGGCGATGGCCGCCTTCAATGCCGGCAGCACACACCAGAGAGCGGAACGACCGGGGTCATTCAGTTTGTAGCTGATGTCCGGTTGAATCACGGCATAACCATTGGAGTTATAGACAGATCGATTGAATCGGTCATCGAGGGCTGGCATTCCGTAGCGATTTTTTTCCTGGGACAACTTTTCGTAAATATAGACGATCGTCGGGTACTTCTTGCCGGGTTCGTAGTTGGCGGGCAGGAACAAAGCAGCCTGCGACTTGGTGTTCGTGGTGTCGCAGTTATAGTCGATCAGTTGCGAGCCCGAAGACCACAGGAATTGGCTTTGCTGCGGATTGGCGGCGGTCACCGGCAGGGCATTCGCCAGGGTTGCATCCGCCAGCTGATAGTCAGGAAAGTCTTTGACGGTCTGCCGCGTAAACAGAAACACATTGGCAGCCTTGGCCTTTAGGAGCCCGCCATACGCAGCATCGTCCCATCTGAGAGGCTGGATGCCAGCTTGCTTCGGCTCCAACAGCCCGATGCCGGATTTCTTTGTCCACTCACCATAGAGCCCGAAGTATTGTGGCTTGGACAGATCGATACCCTTCTCGTCAGGATCCAACGGATATCGGGTCTGATAGCGGATTTGCTCTTTGCGCCCATTGCCAGAAAGGTTGACTGGCTTGCCTTTGAGCGGGAGTTGCCAGATATCCCAGTTGTCGCTAATGAGGACAGCGCTGCCATCGGCGGCCCAACCAAGCGGAGTGGTCGGCGGCTTGGTGACGTTGTGGTCATCCTCCGCGTTGATAAATGAGGTGGGCGCTGACTGCGTCAGATTGATGCTTTGCTGCGATGCCAGCTCGTAGGCAAAAAAGTGGCCATCGTTGTAATAGAGAAGGTGGGTGCCTACGGGCGACGCAGCATAGACATTGCGTTGCTTGGAGAGGGCCAGTTTGCGGGTGCCCGTCTTTGGGTCGATGACGTAGATATCTTCAAAGCGCTGCCCATTCAGCGCGGCCTGTAACTCATAGGGTGAACTGTCGCGACCGATCGCAAACTTCTCCTTGGGCGCGAGAGTAACCTGGCGCAGGGTGTCGTCTGCCAGTCGCACAAATTTTGAATTCTCCGGGTAATACAGAGAGAGATAGCTGTAGTTCTTGTCCATACGCTCTTGGACGACTTGCATTGGCGCGAGGCGCTTGTCCTTGAAATGCCATACGAGCATTTCCGGGGAGTCCGGCGTATCGGCGGTGTCGGCGGCATCCGGTTTTGGGGCTGCTTCGTCCAGCGTCATGCCTGACTTCTTCCTTTGCGGTTCGTGGATGCCGAAACTGATCGCGGTTAAGCCTTCCGTCCAGGACGGCTTGCGATTCGGGCTGATGGAAAGCCCCTTGGGGAAATCCGGATCCTTCGTGGGGTCGAAAGTTGTCTTCTTGAAGGGAGTCAATGTGAAGCCGAGGACTTGGTAGAGCTTGTCCTGGTAGGCTTTGTCGTCGGTGCCCTTGAGTGCCGCCAAGCCATCGCCCGTCTCTGTCCAGGATAGGCTCTTGTAGCTTGTCTTGGAGCTATCCAAGTGGCTAAGGGTGCCGCTTCGCATGTCCCTTAGCTGAATGCCATTGCCAGATTTTTCGGCCGCATCGATTGCGATAGCCAGGTGCGTCCCGGGTTTGTTGAAGGCGTACTCGGCGACGTTACCCAGATTCAGTTGGTCGCCCGTAGCAAGCTGATACAGCAAAAGGTCGCTGCCCGCAAAGCGGGTGGCGGGTGGCTCCTTGTCCTGGGCCTCGCCGGTATATTTGTGCAGCGCAAGCCAGCCAGGGAGTTCCCCCGAAAACGCAAAGGACTTGATCTTGTCAAAGCTGGTGACTTTGGCCGAATCCAGTTCTACAAGTGTGACCTTGTTGTAAAGCGTCTTCTTGTCTTTGCGTGCCTTGCGGGCCTGAGCGCGTGTGGGCGCGGCCTCGAAGGCGCAGTAGTGCCCGTCGTGAGAGAAGCTGAGACCCACGGTCTGAGAGGCACCGAAGGGGCCACCGGGTGCAGGGGCAGCTTCGCCGATCGGGTAGCGGAGTTCTTTTGCGTCTTTCAGGTTACGCAAGACGAGCTCGCTGTCGCCCTCATTGGGGCTAAGGCGATAGGCAAACCAGCCTCCATCAGGAGAGACGGTGGCCGAGTGGATGCGCTTCCACGACAGAATGTCCCTGGTCTCGATGGGTCTAGGCGCAGCATCGGCAAACAGCGAGAGGATAGGGACGAGCGAAGCAATTACGCCAATACAACCGTGAGTGGGCACCTCTGAATTTTAGCTGGAGCCCACAGCCGATTGCAGGAGAGTTTACTCAAGCTCGCCACGCTCAGTCCGATATGGACTTACAGGAATGTTTGCAATTATCGGATTGGTTGTCGTGTTTGGCTCGGTGGGAGCGGGATATTTCATGTCCCACGGGCACTTCGCTGTGCTGTTCCAGCCTGCAGAAATCGTAATTATTTTTGGAGCGGCAATCGGCGGCATGCTGGTGGCAAACCCGATTTCAAATGTGATCGCATTACTTAAGAGCACGATGGGTGTCTTGAAAGGCAGTCCCTATACGAAGAACGCCTACCTGGACACATTGAAAGCCCTGTCGGATATCTTTAGCTACGGGCGGAAAAACGGGCTTCAGAAGCTCGAAACTGACATTGAGGAGCCTACGAAAAGCGCGCTTTTCTCGCCGCACAAAATCCTGATCGCTAATCACCACGCGCTCGATTTTGTCTGCGACACGCTGCGGACCTCAATCGCCGGCGGCATCGGCCACTTCGAGATTGAGCAGTCAATGGAGGCCGACATCGACATCATGAAGCACGAACTTGAGCAGCCGGTTGGCGCATTGAAGGAGATGGCCGATGCACTGCCCGGAATGGGGATTGTGGCCGCAGTGTTGGGCGTTGTGATCACGATGGGTGCTCTGGGAGGACCGCCAGAACAGATTGGCGAGCACGTCGCAGCGGCACTGGTCGGCACCTTCCTCGGAATTCTATTTTGCTATGGGATCTTTGGCCCGCTCGCCAGCAATATCCAGAAGATCAACGAAAGCGAGATCGAGTACATGCATTCCTTACGCGCTGGCGTGGGAGCGTACATGAAAGGTGCGGCTCCAATACTCGCCATCGAAATGGCACGCCGCTCGATCCCGCCGCATGTCCGCCCGAGTTTCAAAGAGATGGAGCAAAAGATAAAGGGCGGCGCAGCCAAGCAACCCGAGAAGCAACCCAATGCCTGAGCCACTCCAACCGATCTATCTAATCCGGAAAAAGATCTATGCTCATGGTCACCACGGCGGGGCGTGGAAGGTCGCCTATGCTGACTTTGTTACAGCGATGATGGCGTTCTTCCTGGTGATGTGGCTGATGGGATCCTCAGAAAAAGTGAAGCAGGCTGTCAGTGGTTACTTCCGGGATCCTGCAGGCTTCAAGAAGGAGTCGGGCACCGGCACGATCGGAGACGGAGAGCAGATCACCCTATCCAAAGACGATATGGAAGGGTTGAAGGAGAAGATCCAGTCCGCGATGAAGCAGCTGCCGGATTTCAAACAGATCCGCGACCACGTAACGATGACCGTCACTGGGGAGGGGCTGCGAATCGAGCTGATGGAGAAGGAAAAGGGGATGTTCTTCCAGAGTGGCAGCCCCAGCCCCAGCGACCTTGGCAAAGAAATTCTAGGGAAGATGAGCACAGAGCTGGCCAAGCTCCCAAATACGATCGTCCTTGAAGGACACACTGACGCGCAGCCCTTCTCAAATGATCGGGATTACACGAATTGGGAACTATCCTCAGACCGGGCTAATGGGGCGCGGCGCTACATGTCCGAGCATGGCCTGCGGCCTAATCAGATAAAGCAGGTTCGGGGATTTGCCGACCAGCGCCCAATGGAAGTCAAAGATCCAGATTCTCCCAAAAATCGCCGTGTCTCGGTGATTGTTCAGTACCTCGATGCGCCTGCGGCACCCGTTGGCGCTGAGGGGAAACCGACGGCAGCGATGCACGGCGAGAAATCAACAGCCCCCGTTGGAGCCACACAGCCAGCAGCAAAGCATTGAGCTAGTTACTCGGCAATGATAAAATTTCGCCTATGATGCCAGTGCCGATGAACTCCCTGGAACGCGCAATTACACAGCGAGACAAGGAGTCGGCAATCGCCGCTCTCGATCAAGACCCGTCACAAGCCAGGACCCAGGGTGTGGGGACGTCGGCAGGAACGGGCATCTCCATGCTGATGCTGGCACTCTACTACGAACAAGTGGATGTGGCGCATGCGATCCGAAAATGTCTCCCGGAGATCAGCTTCTTTGAAGCAGCATCGCTCGGAGAAGTCGAAACCGTGCTGGCCGAGGTCAAACGCGACCCGGCCCGGGTAAACGCGCTGGCACCCGACGGCTTTCCTGTCCTGGGTCTGGCGATTTTCTTTCGGTAGCCCGAAATCGCGCAATACCTCATCGAGCATGGTGCGGATGTAAATCTTCGCTCAGCAAATGCTGCCAGGCTGGCACCCATTCATGCGGCCTGCGCTCGGCAGGATCTCGCCTCACTTCGGCTGTTACTCAAGCATGGAGCAGACGCAAAAACAGCGCAGGAAGGTGGATTTACGCCCTTGGATTCGGCGAAAGCGGCAGGGAATCTAGTGATGCAGCAAGTATTGCTCGACGCGGGTGCCTAGATCAACTTTGCCTTCGTTAGCCACTCTGCGGCTACCTCCGCCAAACCCCGCTTGTTGATCTCCACTTCGCCATTTAAGTCACGCATGGCGTTATTGTCGATTTTGCCATTGAGCGACTCAAGAATTTCTCGAACAGCAGGGTAGCGAGCGGCGGTTTCTTGTCGATAGAGCAGTGCTGCACGATTGGGGCTGAAAAGCTTTTGATCGTCCACAAGCGTTCGATACTTTGTGCTCTTCAGCCGAGGATCGGTCGAGGAGGTGACTAGCATGTCGATCCGCTTCTCGCCTAATCCAAAGTAGAGTTGTGGAATCGGTTCCACGCGAGTGCCTGATCGCTCGGGAATCTGGTACCCGCCCTTGAGCATCTGATAGCCTTCCGGACTTTGCGCAAACTCGGAGGTGCAGCCTAGCTTCCAACCCGTTCGATCGTGACCGGCTTCGGTCAGTGTAAAAATCTTGGCGAAGGCAACATCGTCTGCACGCACAACTACCGTGTGTATGTTCTCGAAGCCGAGAAAGGGCAGCCACTCCGCTTGAGCATTGGTGTTAAAGTCCTTCTTCAACTTGTCGACGGTCATCCCTAGATCGATGGGCTCAACGGACTTTAACAGCACCTTAAACGCCACCCTGGTGTACTCCGTGTAGACGTCGACGTCGCCATTCTGGAGGGCCTGATAAACGGCGGTTGGCCCAGTGATGTTGAGCCGCCGCTCAACTTCCGCCTTAAGTTTTCGCTCCAGAAGTTGAGCGATAATTTCGCAGAGCAGTGCACCTTCAACACCTGCCTTGCCACCAACTTTGAGCTTCGGCACTCGTTTGCATCCCGAGATGAATCCAGCGATTGGAGTTGCGAGAAACGCTCTACGATTCCACATGATTCCCCAGTCTAACTCGCCCGTCCTTACAATCGCGCGGCACTTAGGAGTTATTCAATCTCCGATGCTGCAATCGCGCCACAGCCAATGCCGCGCCGCAAAAACACAAGTAACCCTTCAACAGTGGCCACGTCGTCGAATTGAGTACCAGAAACGCGCGCCTTTGCCTCGGTCGCCAGGAAAGCAAAGTAGCGTTCGCGCACTGCGGGCAAATGTTGTTGAAAGTAGTCATATAACGCTGAATAGCGACTTAGGAGCTGCCCTGGATGGAGGTCCCACCCACAATATAGTCCTTCATTCAGCGAACGCAAAATCTGCTGCTTGTGGCCAGCAATTGCAGCGGCGCGGGCATCGGCATTGTCACCCACTGGAAGTTGATTGTAGGCCCCGTCGCTGGTGGCCACGCCGAGGGGTGCCATAACCTGCTGCATCGCCCAGCGAGCCTGGCAGGCGTAAGGATGATCAAGCGACTGGGCTGGCGACGGCACTTGCATCGCGCTCAGATAGTCATAACAGCCGAAGTGAGCTGCATCCAGGCGGTTCTCGCAGGACTTCGCAATCTCACCCAGGGCGCGGATGGCACTGGGGTGTTCGACCATGATTTCGTGCCGCAGGGTCAAGCCTGGCAGTCGAAACCTGGCCTCGGCCTTCTCCAACATTTCGCGCCAGCGCTTTGCGTCTTCTACCTTCTCAATCTTCGGCTGCGTAACTACAAAGTTCTTCGGCAACGGTGCCCCAGTGGCGTATTTCAAAAAGGATTCCAGCGTTTGCCAGGCACGCCTCAGGTCAGCCTTGGGCCGAATACCAATGCGGAGAGGCAGCTGGTTTGTGCTCGACATCCGCGCAAACTCAATGCCGGTAGTGATCGCAATCGGTACTTCTTCTGCTTCCGAGCAGGCCCCAAAGCCGTCTTCAAAGTCGATACGAAAATCTTCAATCGGCTCGGTCTGAATTTTCTCGCGGACGCGCGGACTCAGCCCCGCCGCCTCCGGCAACGCCAGCGCCCGCTCGCCGAGCTTGGCGAAGAGACCTTGCCGAAACAGATGGGCGCCCCCATAAAATACGTGCACCGGCAGACGGGTCACAGAGTTAGTGGCGTTAATAGCGAATCTTTCCAAGGTCATTCCTCCAGTCTTCAAATAGTTGAGTTGCTTCCTCACAAGGCATCTGGAGGATCGGTAGCGACCGAGAGGCAAAAGGCAGCGCAAGCTCACGATAGAGAAACTCATCATCAAAGCCAGCGATCGCGGCATCCTCGCGCGACGCTGCAAAGTAGATCTTGCTCGCTCTTGACCAATAGATGGCGGCCAGGCACATTGGACAAGGCTCACAACTGCTGTAGATTTCACAACCGCTGAGTTCAAAAGTACTTAGCTCGCGGCAAGCATTCCGGATAGCTACGATTTCAGCATGTGCAGTTGGATCATTACGCGTCGTGACATGATTGGCCCCTTCAGCGATGATCACGCTGTCTTTGACAACTACAGCACCAAAGGGACCACCGGTGCGGTTGCTTACATTGGTACGCGCCAGCTGAATCGCGCGCAAAAGAAATGGGTTCTGCATTCAAACCCATTATCGCGTTAAGTCTGGATTTGAGGTTAGCTGGCCGCGTGGCGCATCGCACTGGTATCCAAAACCTCACGCACCTTGCCCAGCAAGCTACCGAGCGTAAAGGGCTTTTGCAGGAAGGCCGTGCCCGCCGGAAATTGCCCAGCTTCGAGTAAACTCTCGTCCGTATAGCCCGAGACAAAGAGTACTTTGAGGTGCGGCTTGACTTCAAGTGCCTTGTAGCTCAGCTCGACCCCATTCATCCCTGGCATCATTACGTCGGTGAGTAGCAAGTCGATCTGGCCAGTATGGTCGTTCATGACCCGCATGGCCTCCTCGCCATGCGCCGCCTCAAGCACGTTGTAACCCTGACGACGGAGAATCTTACGGACCAGCGCCCGGATGCCACCTTCGTCTTCAACAACCAGGATAGTCTCGAGAGTAGTCTCCGGCTCGGCGGGAACCTCAATGACAGGCGGGATCACCACCGGAGCGGAAATCGCGAGTGAGGCTTCCAACTCCGCGATGCTGACCATCGGCATATAGAGACAGAAGGTCGTGCCATTACCGGCAGACGACTCGACACTCAACTCGCCATTGCCTTGTCGAAGGATGTGATAGGCCGTTGACAGGCCCATCTTTATGTCACGGACACTCTCTTCGGAGTAGAGCCAGGGCTCCAGCATCCGCTGCCGTGCATCTGGGCTCATCGGCGTCCCGTTGTGCCCAAGCGACAGACGGACGTAATCGCCAGCGTCCAGCCCGCTGTCGGAGCCAGTCGATTCCTTAATGCGGACATTGTCCGCTTTAACTGTGACTGTCCCCTCGCCACCCAGTTCCAGATAGGCGTGCTTAGCCAAAGCAAGCAGCGCCTGCTCGATCTGTGGACCGTCGATCTTAGCTTTGGCTAGCGCTGGGGATTGCTCCACCAGATAAGTGATGCGCTCGCCAAGCGCCTTCTCGATCGCCGGTCGGGCCTGCGCAAGAGTGGCCGACACACTCGTAATCTTTGCGTTGATCACGGGACGGCGCGTATAGGTTTGAAGCTGGGTCGTTACAGAATAGAGGCGCTCGGTGGCGGCGAGAATCTCTTTCATGTCGTTGTGCAGCGGATTGGCAGCCGGAAGCGAATTCTTCAGTTCTTCGCCATAACCGGCAATAATCATCAGCAGATTGTTCAGATCGTGAGCCAGCTTTGCGCTCAAACGCGTCAGGGCATCGCCCTTGAGCGCGGCGGCATTCTGGTTTTCAATCTGGCGGCGCTCACTGATGTCAGATGTGCAGCCGTAAAGTTTTAGTGGTTTGCCCGCTTCATCGCGGAGAACACGGACACTTTCGCGAACAACACAGATCGACTGATCAGCACGCAAAGCCTCAAATTCAACCGAAAAATTCAGCCCCTTGCTGGTGGCGAGATTCTCGTAGAAACGCTTGACGCGATCACGATCAGCAGGCGCGACACGGTCTGTCCAGATCTCGGCATTTTCCAGCCAGGTTGCTTCTGTATAGCCGAAGAGTTCCTCCGCGCGCGGGTTTACATAACTGATGCGACCCTGACTAAGGTCTGCCTCCCAGAGCATCGCATCTATCTCAGCGGAAAGCTCCACGGCTTTGGCCTGGTGTGGCGTAAGTACAGGCAATACCGGCAGCACCGGGGCGGCAACGGTTCGCTCCTGGATAACGATCAGAGCTTCTGATTCTGAGTCTTCTTCCCAACTCCGCAAGGGAAGCACCGAGATGGTTACCGCCTTGGAATCCTTGCCAATCAGCCACTCGGCTTCGATCTTTGAAGCAGCCAGACCGGAGGATACTACCTGCTGGACCATCTCCACGGCACCCTCGATCGGCAATAGATCGAATAGCGTCTTACCCAAAACTTCATCGTTCTTCTTGCCCGTCGTGATACGGAACTGGCGATTGGAAGATATGGCCTGAAGGTTCGGCCCGACAATTAGAAGGCTAATCGGGACGTTTGCAACGATTTCCTGGTAATAGCGGCGCTCTGTCTCGACGAGTGCGAGAAGCCGGGCAACTTCTTTCGGCTTCCATTGTTCAAAATCGGCGCGTTCCATGGGTTTCTCCCCATTCACAGTCTCACCTCTCAAAAGGCTTCGTGAAAGGTACTTTGTACCGATGTGGTATCAGTACTATTTACCTAATCGGTATAGTTCGAACTTTCAGGAGAGTAGGTGAATGGGGGTTTTGTCACCCCCCAATAGGGGCACTAGCCTTAGAAGGACTGATCTTGGGCGACTATGGCTTGGCCTGCGCTACTTTGCCGCTGTAGTCGGCAAGTTGCTTCTTGACCGCATCCGCATCTGCGGACTTGGGCGCGAATTTCAGGTAGCTCGTCAGTTGTTCAGATGCTCCTTTGTAGTCTTGCTTATCAGCGAGTAGCATTCCCAGGAGGTGCGCCATTTTAGGCACGGAATGCAATTGATCGGCTTCAATGCCGGCTCGGCAGAGCTTCTCGGCCTGCTCGTTATCTCGCAGGTTGTAGTTGGCGACAGCCCCGTAGAAGAAGGCTGCAGGGAAGTCGTAGCGGTTCAACTTAATGACTTTCTCCGACAGCTGCTTCACTTCAGGCCATTTCTGGGCCTGCGCTTCCAGCACAGCCAGGCCGAGGTAAGGCCGAACATATTTGTCATCCGATTCAATCGATTTTGTGAAGCTCAGCCGCGCCGGCTCCATCTGGTTCTGCAATGACTGAACCCGACCAAGCTCATACCAGGCTTCGGCGTATTTTGGGTGAAGTGCCACGGCCGCTTCCAATTCTTTTTGGGCCTCAGGCAGCTTGTTCTTCTTCAAGGCACTCGTGGCTTTGTCCATGGCTTTCCTGGCGTCCTTGGGTGCCATCAGAGAAGTGGCGCTGGTGGTAAAACCAGATACATCGCCCAGACGACGAAGGATGATCGTACCGACATCCGGATTATCCAGGCTACGCCGCCCCGTCAAAGGAACTAGATTACTTCGATAGCCAGCCAGACTTGCGCGGAGTTCGCAGCCCATCAAGTCACGCTCGGAGACGCCCGTGTTGCGACCGGAAGCGCTTGGCAGGTTGGACGCGCCGTTGTTGCCAAATCCTCCATCGCTGCTGCCGATACTGGCATCCGGCATCATCCCCATCCGCTGCCCAAGCTGGAAGTTGAAGTTTCCCTTCGAATCCGTATATGCTTCCGGGATCGGGGAACCGCGGCCGCCGCAGAGCCGCTCGATCGTCACAGATTGCGGCGGAGCGGCACCATCTTCCATACGCACCTTACCCGAGAGAAAGATCGGGCGCAATGCATTGGAATCGATCATTGATGGTTGCTGCGTTTGTTGGGGAAACGGCGTGGTCGTGATGCGGCCGGTGTTTCCCGCTGTTCCGCCAGTTGTCGGCCCTGGGGTCGTCGTGCCACTGCCCGTGGTTGGCGTCCCTCCAGGAGCGGGTGTGGCACCGGTTTGGCCTTGGTCCGCCACAACGGCGGTGCCGAGCAGAGTGAACAGAAAAAACTTTGACAGATACATAATTGCCCCTTATGCAAATCAGGTACAGCGCTGGCGGTATTATTTCATAAGGTGAACCTGCAATCCATGGGCATTTTTCTCGCGACCGCCCTCGCGACTCTACTGATGGCGTCTTGCGGCGCAACAACTACCAAGAAAGAAGCAGAGGCAAAGCCCGCCGCAGCGGTCGAGGCGATCACTGGCCTCACGGGCCTGTACCGCTGTTTCGGACCATCCCGGCAGTGGGCACCCGACATTCAAGTACTCCGCGTGCAAAATCTGTACGTTAAAGACCGCGTTGCGCCCCCCGGCAAAGCCTTTGCTTGGCAGGTGACTTTCGTGTCGCCCTCCAAGAACCGAATCAAAAACTGCACGTATTCCGTCGTACAGGGCGATGGCCTATTCGAGGGTGTGTACAACCCCAACGATGAAGCCTACAGTGGACCGAGTAGGCTGGCCCAACCCTTTGTCATCCAGGCTGTCAAGAAAGATACAGACGAGATCTACAAGGTGGCGCTTGAGCACTCAAAGGAATACGCCAGCAAGAACCCTAATGTGCCCATCACGATGCTACTCGAACTGACAGAGCGAAATACAGAAGTCGCCTGGCGAGTGATCTGGGGCACCAGCGTCGGCAACTCTGCCTACTCTGTTTTTGTCGATTCGGCCAACGGCACCTTCCTGAAGAAAGCGCTCTAGCCCTCGGCGTTCAGGTCGTAGGCGACCCGCAGCCAACGCTTCAGTTCGGCATTGATGTCTGCCTTGGAGCTCACAGCGATGCGATGCGTAATTCTGTCTCCCTTGGCCCGACCGCCCGTGTCGATCAACTTGCCTTCGGCGACCGCGTCCTTGAGTGCCAAACCAAAATCAATCCGCGTGTTCGTCGCTGGCTTGATCTGGGCAACCACATACTTGCGCCGGATCGGAACCATGGTGGAACATGGTGTCGCGGTAATGTCTTTGCCCAAACCGTAAGAGACCCTCAGCAACTCTTCATACAATGGGCGCAATGCTGCCTTGGCCCCTGAAAACATCTTTTCGACATAGGCTTCCGGGCTATATTCGAGTAGCGATTTGCCTTCAAAGGAGTCGGCGATAGCAGTCGCCGAAGGTAGCCCCAATTTGTGAGCATTTCGCAGCCAGGCAATGCGAGCCTTGCGGTCCGGCAGTTTTGCCTTCGCCGTAATCGCCACCCACTCCTCGATGCTATGGCCGGTTCTGGCCTTGAAGTTCTCGATGCCGCTTTCGATGTATTTCAAAGCAGGGTGTGGCGCGAAGGCTTTCGGCGGCATGTTACTCCTTTGGTTGCGCTACGGTGATATTCCGATACCGGATCACGCCGTGATGATCACCCTGCAAGAAGAATGGCCCGGGCTCGGACTCATTGCTATCGAGCGCCCCGCCGGTCGGCCCGGGGATCTCTACGTTGTCGTGGTACATCTTGCCATCGCGCAGCACCGTTACGTGGCGGCCAACGAAGGTGATGTCAAAGGTCGTCCATTTACCCAGATCGACCGTGGTGCCCGCAGGAGGCGGATAGTGGCTATATACGGCTCCCATTTCATGATCCGGCTGTTTGCCACCTTCAGTGCCAACTTGGATCTCATAGCGTCCTCGCAGGTAGATGCCGCTATTGCCGGTTTCTGGGCAATTCACCTCGACATGCAGCTTGAAATCCTGAAACTTCGCTGTCGTCTTGATGTTTGCCGCCCCTGGATTGCGTACGCCCGGCACTTCCGGATTGTCGTTTACCAGTTCCCCGTCGCGAGCGATCCACTTGCTGTTGCCTACATTTCCAATTGGCTCCCAGCCACTCAGATCTTTTCCGTTGAAAATCGCCACCGGCTTATTCCACTTCTTGGGCATCGGACGATCAAGCTTGGGAGCTATCACGCCAGCAAGGGTCGGGCCATTCGCCGCTCCGCGTTTCTCAACGCCGGCCACCTTCCCAGGTGCCGGTGAGGTCAATTCCCAGTTCAGCGTCGCCGCCAGTGCAATCACCAGCTTGCCGCCGTCCATTTTGGCACCAAGAATCGGACGCCAGCCGCCGCCCCTGGGCTGGACGCGGCCTTCGATCTTGCCATCCTTCTCAAGCAATTCCATCCATTGCGGGTAAGGAGTCCCGGTGGCCGGTGTGGCGACCATGTCCCAACGTCCAAGAAAGGCTTTTGTATCCTGAGCAACTGCGGTCAGAGACAGAGAAGCAGCCAGTAGCGTAACGACGAAAACTCTTTGCATGGACCCACTTTAACCGGTTTTTGGGAGGGTGACCGCCGAAAGCCTCCTTCTCAAGCGACAATAGAGGGTGCGGATGAACGTGCTTTTCTTTTCCGACATACACTCCGACCTGGGGGCGCTGCGTCGATTGTTCGATATCGAGGCGGACTACTATTTCTGCGCAGGCGATCTTGTCTCGTGGGCTCGCGGCCTCGATCAGGTGGGCGAAATCCTGAAAGCCAAAGCAGGCCGAATGCTGCTAATCCCCGGCAATCACGAATCAGAAACCGACATTTCTACTTTCTGCAATCAGTACGGCTTTGAAAATATGCATGGACGAACGAGGAACATCGGCGGGGTCCAAATCGCCGCGCTCGGCTATTCCAATCCCACGCCGTTCAACACCCCAGGCGAATATAGCGAAGCCCAAATTGAGGCCAAGCTAGCCATGCTCGCCTCACCCAATCCTCAGATTCTCGTCTGCCACTGCCCCCCCAAAGACACGCCACTCGACCTTGGGGGCGGCGGCCGACATTTCGGTTCGACCGCAGTGGCGAATTTTATCGATCAGGTTTCCCCGCGTTATTTCCTGTGCGGTCATATCCACGAAGCGGAAGGCGTACAAGTGGCTCTAGGGCCCCAATCCAGAACAACAGGTGTTAATGTGGGCAAGCAGGGATTTCTGCTCGACCTATCCTCCATTTGACCGATGAAATTCCATAATCTCATCTGCCTGGCCACCGTTGCCATGGCGCTAAACTCTTGCCGTAGCAGCAAACCCAACAGCCCTACCTCCTTTGATCCAATGAGCACCGGGCCGTTCGGTATTACGCTAAAGAAATTTCTTGACCGCCAGGACGCCGCCGTCACCCGCAAAGAAACACTTGTCAGTCTGGTTAAAATTCAGGCGTCCATTCCAAACCTCTCCAAGGTGGGCGAGATGGTCGCGGAAAAGTCTCTTGCTCCTAACGGACACATCAGCTATGAAATGAAATCCTACCTCGGCGATACAACGATCAAAAAGGATGTCATCGGGCGCTATCTCAGCAGTGAGCAGGAAGCTTCAGAAGCTCCGACAATCGGCATCAACCCCCAGCACTACCGCTTCAAATTTAAGCGCCGGGATCGCATCGAAGAACGGACCGCCGTTGTATACGAGTTGAATCCTCGAACGAACGCCATTGGCTTGTTTAAGGGCGAATTGTGGCTCGACGAAGACTCGGGATTGGTGTTGCGCGAAACCGGCCGCCTGGTAAAGAACCCCTCGGTAATCTTCAAGACTCTCGAATTTACGCGCGATTATACGTTCAAGAACGGCGTCCAGTACCTTGCATTTCAGGATTCCAGGGCCGACACTCGGGTTATCGGGAAGGTGCTTGTGAAAATGACTTTTGACGAACCCAAGCCAACCGCTGCAACCGCGCCCGTCTCCCATTCGTCACTGATACCAGCGAAGCTACCAGTGAAGCCGCTACGAGTAACCCAATGAGAATTTTCTGCCTTCTTTTTGTCGCCGCGACTCTTGAAGCCCAGCTCCCCATCAGCATTGGCGTTAAGGGTGGTGGTGTGCTCAACCAGATCAGTGTGCCGCGTACCGTAAACGAGATCTTCCCGCTCAAGGGCGGGCCGTATCTCGAACTTAGCCTACCGTTTCTACCCATTATTGAATCGGGCGTGATGTTCGAAAATTACAATTCGCCCTCCGGTTCGCTCCTGGTTTACCAGGTCCCGCTCTTGCTCAAGAAGCGTTTTAATGCGATTGCCATCAAGCCATTCGTTGCTGGCGGGGCGACGTTTCGGATGGTCCCGTCCCGCAATGAGCAAAGCGGCGGTGCCACTTTTGCATTAGGCTTCACTGTTGGCCTGCTTCCCATCAAAATTGAGCCGGAACTTCGCTATACCCATTGGTTCAACACTGTCGAGACTCCGCGACCCCAGCAGATTGAGTTCCTGATAGGCATCCGCTTTTAGACCTGCTGAAGTTGCTAGACTGATAGTTTCAAGCAGTATCGAAATCCCATGCGCACACTCTTCTTAAATCCGCCTTCCTTTGAAGGATTTGATGGTGGAGCCAGTTCCCGCTGGCCAGCCACCCGCGAAATCGAAAGCTACTGGTACCCAGTGTGGCTTTGCTACCCAGCCGGTTTGCTTCCTGATTCAAAAGTTGTTGATGCGCCGCCGCATAAAATCTCGATCGAAGCCACCGTGGCCATGGCCAGTGACTTCGAACTCCTCGTCCTGTTTACCTCAACGCCCGGATTCCATGTCGACGTGAAGATCGCCGAAATGATGAAGGACGTCAACCCCAAGATGCAGGTTTGCTTCGTGGGCCCACCCGTAACCGTGGAACCCGAAAAAACACTCATGGCGTCCAAGGCAATCGACTTCATCGTTCGCCGTGAGTTTGACTATCAAATCGTCAACTACGCCAAAGGCGCGCCGCTAGCGGAGCTGCCGGGCGTCAGCTACCGCAAGGATGGCGGCCTGATCCATAACCCCGAGGGCGGCTACATCGAAAATCTTGATGAGCTCCCGTGGGTATCGAAAGTTTACAAGCGCGATCTTGATTTCCGCCGCTACAACGTACCCTTCCTGCTGCACCCGTTCATCAGCTTCTACACTTCACGGGGCTGCCCCGCCATGTGTACCTTTTGCCTCTGGCCGCAAACGCACTCCGGCCACCGCTGGCGCCTGCGCTCGGCTAAAGACATCTTTAACGAAGTCGAATGGGCGCTGTCCAATTTCACCGGCCTCAAAGAGATCTTTTTCGACGATGACACCTTCAACTACAAGAAGGACCGCACGATCGAACTCTGCAAGGAACTGAAGAAACTCAACTTCACCTGGAGTTGTACCAGCCGTGTAACCACTGATCGCGAAACGCTAGCGGCCATGAAGGATGCTGGCTGTCGGCTGATGATCGTCGGTTACGAATCCGGCGCGCCAGAGATCCTCAAGAACATCAAGAAAGGCGCCACCATCGACATGGCAGAGCGCTACACCCGAAATGCTCATGAGCTGGGCCTTACCGTACACGCCGACTTCATCGTTGGCTTGCCGGGCGAGACTCGCCAGACAATTCAGCAGACCATCGACTTCGCCAAGAAGCTGGATTGCGAGACCATTCAGGTCTCGATCGCTCATCCCTATCCCGGCACCGAATTCTACGACTACGCTCAGAAGAATAACCTCATCCAGTTGAATGCTTCCATGACCGACGAACTTGGTCATCAGTTGCCGACGGTTGTTTACCCCGGCCTGGACCGTGCTGAACTGGTTGATTCCGTCGAGCGATTCTACGGCGAATACTACTTCCGCCCCAAAGCCGCCTGGCGTGTCGTGAAGAAGGCGTTGTTTTCGACAGACGAGCGCCGCCGTCTCTTTAAAGAAGCCCGCGAGTTTCTGGCCCTTCGTCGCAAACGGAAAAAGTTTGTACGCGACCAGAATGCGCTGACCAAAGAGGCCGCCGCTTCCTCCGCCACCGGCGACTAAAACAGGTCAGATGAGCGTCCATGGTGGCCGCGTATACGTCTTGACAGCAGCCGTTATTGCGGCCAACGTCGTCGGCAATTCTGCTTTGTCCTGGGGAATGAAACACCCTTTGGGGATGAGCCTGACGCGTGTCGAGCCAATTGATGCCCTGCTTAGCCCCTGGGTCTTGCTGGGAATCCTGCTGCTCGCCGTCTGGACTTTGGCGCGAATCACGCTCCTCTCCTGGGCCGACCTGTCTTTTGTGTTGCCACTTACCAGCGTCGGCTACGTGCTCAACGCTGTAATCGGCTTTATGATCTATCAGGAACACATTTCGTGGCAACGCTGGGTGGGGACCGCGTTAATACTCAGTGGGGCCATCGTTGCCGGTGCCACACCACCCAAGGCCGGAGAAGACCCGGCATGAAATGGGCGCTGGTTGCCACAATCGTTGTCTCGACAATTGCCTGCGATGGGCTTCAGTCCAGTGCGATGAAAGCCCACGGCGAAATTCATTCTGTCTCGCTGGGCCGGATCGCGCGCCTCTTCGCCCAGTGGCGACTGGCCCTATCGATCGTGTTCATGACCCTTAGCTTTTTCAGCTTTACTCAATTACTTGCCATAGCTGACCTGAGCTTCGCCGTACCCGCCACCGCCCTGACCATTCCTGCTGAAACATTCATGGCTCGCTATGTTCTGCGCGAAAATGTAGGCTTGAGAAGATGGGTTGGTGCCGTGTTGGTGGCAGCCGGCGTTCTCTGTCTGGAACTTTGATCTATTTACTTCTAGCCTGTGCAGCGGCGACGACGGTCTATCAATTGACCGCGCTGGTGGCCTGTCTGCGGCAACTGACGGTTGGGGCTGCGCCGATTCGGAACCTTCAGCCGATCTCGATACTTAAGCCGGTTCGCGGCCTGGACCCGGATTTCTACGAGGCAATCCAGTCCCACGCGATGCAAGACTACCCTGTCCCGTTTGAGATTCTCTTCGGTGCCGCAGACCCCAATGACCCAAGCCTGATCGAGGTACAGCAGCTGCAGCGCGAGTACCCGCAGGTTGACATCCGCATCATCCATTCCAAGACCATCGCCCCCAATGCCAAGGTCGGTGTCCTGATTGATCTTGCACGCGAGGCTCGCTATCCGCTGCTGCTGGTCAACGATAGCGACATCCTGGTGCCGCAAGGCTATCTGAAGCGAGTCTCAGCGCCGCTGGATGATCTAGGGGTCGGCATCGTAACAGCCCTGTATCGGGCCAGCTCGTACAGCCTACCGGGTCGCTGGGAAGCGCTCGGCATCGCCATTGACTTTGCTCAAAGCGTTCTGGTTGCCCCGCTGGTAGGCATTCGCGAATTCGGCCTCGGCGCGACGCTCGTATTCCGCTCGGCTGACTTGGCCGTGATCGGCGGCTTCCCGGCGATCGCCGACTATTTGGCCGACGACTATCAATTGGCAAAGGCGCTCACTCGGCTGGGTAAGCGATCCTACATGTCGGATGTTGTCGTCGAAACCTCCATCGGGGACGACAGTTGGATAGGCGTTTGGCAACATCAGGTGCGCTGGGCCCGGACGATCCGCGTCTCGCGCGGGGATGGCTACCTCGGCTTACCGATCACCCACACCGGACTATGGATATTGGCATCTTTGCTTTGTGGGGCATGGAGTCTGGCGCTGGGACTGACGATACTTAGATGGGTAACCGCGCTGGTAGGCGGCGTTCTGGTTCTGCGCAGCCCACTGGCGGGACGCGGCTTCTGGCTCGCTCCAATCTGGGACCTTTGGGCCTTTGTGGTTTGGCTTGCAGGATTGACAGGTTCCACCGTCGTCTGGCGCGACGGTGTGTTGACGCTTAGCAAAGACGGCAAACTTCTTCGGCAGGTGTAATCATGCGACTTCTAACTTCAATTGCGATTCTGGCGCTGGTGCTTCCCGGCAGCGGCTCGGCTCAGACGGCGAAACACGACCCGCCGAAGGCAAAGAAGTCTTTCGAACGTGCTTCGCAACTACAAGAGTCGGGAAAGATGGAGGATGCCTTCAAGGCCTGCACCGAGGCAGTCGAGGCCGACCCCGACTTCGCTCCTGCCTGGAGGGAACGCGGTAAGATTCGCTGGCTTCTGGGCGAGACCGAGTATGGCGTCGCAGACCTGAATCGCTCGCTAGCCCTGGACCCCAACGACTCCGAGGCGTGGACCCTGCGGGGAGACATTCTCGCCAGCAGCGGCAAGCTCGAAGAGGCCCTGAAGGATTTTGACAAGGCAGTCAGCTTCGGCAAAGAGAATTCTCATTTGTATGCGGCCCGGGCCGTAACGCTCGTCAAGCTACGTCGATACGAGAAGGCGATCGAAGACTTCACCCGGGCCATCAAGCTCCGGATCGACGCGCCCGGGCCATACAAAGACCGTGGCGTTACCTACACCCTTGTTGGCCGATATCAGGACGCGCTGGAGGATTACAATCGGGCGATCTCCCTGCGGCCGGAGTACCCGGAAGCCTATCTGGAGCGTGGCTACGCCTATGGGCAACTCGGCCAATTTGAGCGCGCGATTCCAGACTTTACCACCGTATTGAAATCCCAGGCGGATAACTTCAAGGCTTATATGTTACGCGGGGCGGCCTATCAGCACATGGGCCAGCCTCAGGCAGCTATCATCGACTATTCAGAGGCTTTGAAGCGACAACCGACTTCGGTGAGCGTGTTGCTTGCCCGTGCGGCGGCCTACGCTGAAATGACTCAGTTCGAGGCGTCGCTAGCAGACCGTCAGAAGGCAGTTGAACTCTCGCCAAAATCTGCAGAAGCCTACGTCGCGCGCGGCAGCAGCTATCACTTATTAGGTCAACACGAGAAGGGAATTGCTGACCGAAATCGCGCAATCGAATTGGCGCCTAAGTTGTTCGACGCCTGGCTCGCCAGAGGCAGCGCCTATTTCCTGCTGGAGAAATACGATAAAGCGAAGACCGACCTTCAAGAGGCACTCAGGCTGAATCCTGCATCGGAAGAAGCCAAGGATGTTTTGGCCAAAACGGAAGAGCGACTGGCGGCGGCCAAGGCTGCGGCACCCAAGGCAGTTGTCGGACCTGAATCGACTTTGACGGCGGTACAGACGGTGGCCGAAAGGCAGGCGGCGCTGCCAGCAACTGCCCCAGCCGCACAACCCGTTGCTCAGGCAGACGTCCCGCCAGCGGTGTCGGTCGTAGTAAAGTCTGAGGATCCTCCGCAGGACGCCGATTCCCGACAGGGCTTGTCTGCCGATAATCTTAATTTCCTGGGGCGCGAACTGAATCAATCGGGCGACTTCCGAAAGGCTGTCGAGATGTTCACGCAGGCTGTCACAAAACGCCAGGACTTTCCTCAGGCATATAACGGGCGCGCCTATGCGCACATGCGATTGAGTGAGTGGAAAGAAGCTGAGGCCGATTGCACCTTGGCCCTCAAATACAATCCCAAATATGCAAATGCCTATTTGAATCGCTCTGCCGCCAGAGCCAAGTTGGGGGATGTTGCGGGCTCGCAGCAGGATTCCGCAATGAGCAAGCAGCTGGGTGGCCGATAAGCGTTATAGAATTCTATGCATTGTGCGGACTCTCTACTCGTTAGGACTGAGCGGCCTGTTTGCCCTGAGTCTGTTTGCCCAGCATGGAACCAAGGATGAGGAGGCGAAGCACTCCTTTATGGGTGACGAGGCGAGGATCGAGGCCGGGCGCAAAACCTACCTGGGGGGCTGCGCTGGATGCCATGCTCCGGAAGGCAGCGGTGGTCGCGGGCCCAGCCTGATCGACCGTGCCGTCTGGCATCCCCTCACCGATGCCGGATTGTTCTCGACAATTCAAAAGGGCGTGGGGATTATGCCGGCCGCCAACTTCCCGGAAGACAAAGCTTGGGAAGTAGCCGCGTTTGTCCGATCTCTTACGGCTCCGGCCATGGACGTGAAGTCTCCTGGGGACGCCACAGCAGGCGAGAAATTATTCTGGACCAGCGCCGGTTGCTCTGGGTGCCATATGGTTGGCGGTAAGGGTGGCTTCGCCGGGCCGGACCTTTCCACTATCGGCCGCACGTCGACACTACCCAAGCTGCGCCGCTCGATTCTGGACCCCGACTTTGAACGTACCCCTGGGTTTCACGTCGGCTCTATCGTCATGCGCGATGGCTCCAGGATCGAAGGGCTCATCAAAGACCGAACGAACTACAATCTTCAACTTCAGCTCAAAGACGGCAGCCTGCGCCCGATTCCAGTAGAGAAGATCGAGTCGATGCAAATTCGGGAGGCATCCATCATGCCCGCCGACTATAAGTCAAAGCTTAGCCGCGACGACGTCAACAATCTCATCAGCTATCTCCGGCAGCAGGGTGCTGGCGCAGCCGCGAAATAGGAAATACGAACATGCAAAGACTGATCCTCCTGCTGCTGACTGGATGCCTGTGCGCCCAAGTTCAATTTGAAGATATCCGCAAGAGCCCCAATCGCGACTGGCTCACCTACGCTGGCGATTATCAGGGCCGCGGACTGTCACCCCTCACTCAGATCACGCCTGAGAATGCGCAGAACCTCACATCGAAATGGACGTTCACAGTCCCCGCCGCTAAAGGCCTGCGAACCCGCCCAATCGTCGCAGACGGCATCATGTATTTCACCAATACCAATGCGCTCTACGCGCTGGATGCCCGGAGCGGTCGCAGGATCTGGCAGTACATTGACACGCAGGCCAAGAAAGAATCAGTGAATCGTGGGGCCGCAATCCTCGGCAATCAGGTTTACTTCGCCACCAGCGATTGCCATTTGGTTTCACTTGATCGCCGCACCGGCGGGCTGATCTGGCGCAAGAAGTACGCCGAAATTGAGCAGGGCGTCTTCTGTACCTCTGCCCCGATGGCAATCGACGGCAAGATCATCGTCGGCACGGGCGGTGGCGACGTCGGGATGCGTGGGTTTCTCGCAGCCCTCGACTCGAGGACGGGCGACGAAGTTTGGCGCACCTACACTGTACCGGCGAGGGGCGAGCCAGGTAGCGAGACCTGGGGGAATTACATCGAATACGGCGGGGCTGCTACGTGGCTCTCAGGCACCTTCGACGCCGAAACCAATACGCTTTACTGGACCACGGGCAACCCCTGGCCTGATTTCTATGGTGGAGACCGCAAGGGGACCAACCTCTATTCCTGTTCGCTGCTGGCTCTGGATGCCAACACCGGCAAGATGAAGTGGTATTTTCAGTTCACGCCCGGAGATTGGCACGACTGGGATGCCCAAAGCTGGCCCATCCTCGCCGACGTCAGCTACGAGGGCAAACCCCGCAAGGTAATCTTCCATGCCAATCGAAATGGCTTCCTGTATGTGCTGGATCGGGTTACGGGAAAGTACCTTCGCTCTTCCAAACTGATCGACGAGCTCGATTGGGCCTCAGGTATCGATGCGAATGGAAAGCCAATTCCGGTGCCAGGCAAAAACCCGACTGCGGAAGGGAATCGTGTTTGCCCTGGGGTCCGAGGCGCTACCAACTGGATGAGTCAGTCCTTCAACCCCGCCACAGGCCTGCTATCGGTTATGGTTTTAGAGCAATGTAATGTTTACACCAGCTCATCGAAAACACCGGAACCCAAGAAGGAGTTCGGCGGTGGTGGGGCGGGTCCAAAGCCGAATGAGGTTGGGCAGTTCTATCTGCGGGCATTCGATCCGCTGACAGGAGAGCGCAAGTGGCAATATCCGATGACCGGCAAGGTGGAAACGTGGCCCAGCGTTACGGGCACAGTAAGCGGCGTCCTGTTTGCGGGGGACGATGACGGACACTTGATCGCAGTAGACGCCAAAACCGGCAAACACCTCTGGCATCACCAGGTGGGTGAATACATCTACGCATCGCCAATCACCTATATGGTGGACGGAAAGCAATACGTCTCCGTCGCCTCGGCGGGTTCCATCCAGACCTTCGGGCTGTTTGAACCAGTCAAGAGTGTGCCGATCCCGCCTGCAACGATTCGCTAGGGCTAACTAATCTTTGCGCCAGCGCCTGCCGATCTCAGGGGAAATACCTAAAAGACGAAGGGGATTGGGCGATGAAGATCGAAAAGCTACGGCCTGTTTACTTGGTACACATTTACGGAGTGTTGGTACTGCTGTCGGCGATGGCGCTATTCGGTTATGAGGTTGCCAAACCGAAGATGGAGCGCCCCGTTTCGGGAACAACACAGGCTAAGCTTTCCGCCCTCACTACGCCTCCGACCGGTGCGACAGTCCTATACCAGTTTCAGCCTCCGGGGCGAGCTGAGCGGAAGAGCCACGCCTACCACGCGGCCAGATACAAGGTGAAACAACTAACGCGGACGCAAAAAGATTCGTCGGCAGAAGTATCCGGGAATCAATAGTTTTCCAATCCACTCCACCCCTGCCGGTTGAGCAGCTTGGGAGGCTCACCCCCATATCTTGTGCGTTGACCCGCAGTCGAATATCCGTCATATTTGAGGGGTTCTGCGGAGATTAGAACGCAAAGGGGTTGGAATGGTTAAAACGAAAAAGGCCAAACTTGATTTACTGCTTCCGTCCCCATGTTTCTCTTCGACGGACGTGTCTTCTGTCACTGGTGTAAGCCTGCGGCAGTTGCAATGGTGGGACGAAAAGAAAGTCGTTTCTCCCCGTCAGGAAGGCCACCGCCGCCTCTATCTGGCAGAAGAGGTACTGGAGATTTCGGTGATCGCCGAACTCCGCCGAAAGGGCTTCTCCCTGCAGAAGATTCGGCGCGTCCTCCGTTTCCTGCAAAAAGAGGTCGGCAAGCGCCTCACCGACATCCTCGATCCCAGCTCAGAGTTCAATCTGGTGACTGACGGCAAGAATATTTACCTCGAAGAGAGCCACGAGCGCATCATTGCGATATTGAAAAGTGCGCGTCAACCGATGTTTCTTGTGTGCGTAAGCGATCAGGTTCGCCGGATTTCAGCCACATTGCCGCCTACGCGCAAGCCGGTTGGTCGCGAGAGCTCAAGCGTTGCTGCAAAAAAAGTTCGGTCCGTCTAGTCAATCAGGCGAAGCGAAACCGAGCGCCGCAACGTCTATTGGGCGTTGGCATATACTGAAGGCACGATCGCATCGTGTATAACTGGAGGCCCTGTTTTTATGGCTCGAAGCCGCGCATCTTGGTTGGTGATTCCTCTTCTCGTAGCCTTGTGCTCGATATTAGGTGGTGTTTTCGGTCCTGAACTGGACGAAGTCAACGCCGCAACGACGGAAGACGACATCAAGTCTGGCCTTCGGATATTTTCCAAGGTTTATGAAGTTGTCGAGAATAACTTCGCCGACAAGGTCTCGGCTGACCGCGTCATCTACCAAGGCGCAATCCCTGGCATGTTGCGGACTCTGGACCCACACTCCAACTTCTTCGACCCAAAGCTCTACACCCAGATGCGCGACGACCAGCGCGGACGCTACTTTGGAGTCGGCATGCAGATCGGGCAGCGCAACGGACGAATTATCGTTATGGCGCCGTTCCCCGGCTCTCCTGCCTATCGCGCGGGCATCCGTCCCGGTGACATCATCGCCGAGGTAAACGACAAGAAGACCGACGCCATGACCACTGCTGACGTCGCCGACCTATTAAAGGGTCCGCGTGGCACCCAGGCGCAGATCCAGATTCAGCGCGAAGGCCTGGACAAGCCGCTGACCATGAACATCACCCGCGATGAGATCCCGCGCAAGAGCGTCAAAGACTCATTTTGGGTGAAGCCGGGCATCATGTATCTCGATGTGGAGTCTTTCAACGAGAACACCAGCACCGAGGTGAACGAAAACTTCAAGCGCCTGGGCGAGAAGAACGTCAAGGGCCTCATTCTTGACCTTCGCAATAACCCTGGTGGCCTGCTGAACGAAGGTGTCGCCGTTGCCGGCCGCTTCCTCCAAAAGGGACAGCTGGTTGTGTCGCATCGCGGCCGGGCCAACCCCGAGCGCACCTATGTCGAACGTCGCGGTAGCGGCGCTGCCGACTATCCAATCGTCGTAATCGTAAACAAGTATTCCGCCTCAGCCGCCGAGATCGTCAGCGGTGCATTGCAAGATCACGATCGCGCCTGGGTGCTTGGCGAAGATACCTTTGGCAAGGGCCTTGTGCAGACGGTGTACCCGCTGAGCGAGAACACTGGCCTTGCGCTCACCACCGCCAAGTACTACACGCCCAGCGGTCGGCTGATCCAGCGTGACTATTCAAACATCAGTTTCTTCGATTATTACTATCGCAAAGACATGGAAGTGAAGAACCAGAAGGACGTCAAGATGACCGACTCTGGCCGGGCAGTCTACGGCGGCAACGGAATTGCCCCGGACGAGAAATTCATCCTGCCCAAGCTGAATCCTTTCCAGATCGAATTGCTGCGCCGCGCCACTTTCTTCGCTTTCGTTCCGGCCTACTTCAATGGTAAGGAAGCCAAGCTACCCCAGGGCTGGTCTCCGGACGCTGCTGTGGTCGATCAATTCAAGGCCTTCCTGAAGAAGCAGAATGCCACCTTCACCGAAGAGGACTTCAAGGCAAATCTGCCGTGGGTCAAGACCACGATGCAGGCCGAGTTCTACAAGACGGCTTTCGATATCGATGAAGCCGGGCGCTATGAGATCGAAACTGACCCTGAAGTGCAGAAGGCGATCGAAGCTTTGCCCAAGGCTCGCGAGCTAGGCGAAAAGGCCAAGAAGATGATCGTCCAGCGGATGGCTGAGCCTAAGAAGTAGTTTCCGCCTTATCCTGTAGTATTGACGAAGCAAACTCAAATCACCGTACTGGACGCGGGCGGTCAGTATTGTCATCTCATCGCGAGGCGGGTAAGGGAACTCGGCGTCTACGCTGACGTCATGCCCAGCGAGACCCCTGCAGCCAAGCTCGAAGATCGGCGAGGAATCATCATTTCAGGCGGACCAGCGAGCGTCTACGAGCCCGGTAGCCCTGATGTCGATCCTGAAATTTTTTCTCTTGGCATCCCGGTGCTCGGAATCTGTTACGGGATGCAACTGATGGCGCACCACATCCAGGGCGGGGAGGTCATCAAGGGTACCAAGGGCGAATACGGACTGGCGCAATTGAAGGTGACAGAGAAGGATCGGCTGTTCGAGAACTTTCAAGCCGTCTCCCAGGTCTGGATGTCCCATCGCGACCGCGTCGGTGAGGTGCCGGAAGATTTCGTTGTCACAGCTGAGACCAGCACTTGTGCGATTGCGGCGATGGCCAACGACTGGCGCAAGCTCTACGGGATCCAGTTTCATCCTGAAGTAGTGCATACCCATGGGGGCAAGGTGATTCTCGGCAACTTCCTGTTTGGGATCTCTGGCTGTGAGCAGGACTGGGAACCGACCCGCCAAATTGAAGCGATTGAAGACGAAATTCGGAGCACGGCTCGTGGGCGCAATGTCTTCTTCTTCGCATCGGGTGGAGTGGATTCCACCGTAGCGTTCTCGCTCTGCTTGCGTGCGCTGGGCAAGGATCGCGTGCACGCGGCATACGTCGACACGGGGCTGATGCGCGATGGGGAAACCGACTTTGTGCGCGAGGTTTTCACACGCCTGGCGGGCGAGTCCTTCGAGGTAGTGGACGCAAAGACTGAATTCCTGTCGAAGTTGGCGGGCGTGGTTGAGCCAGAGGCAAAACGCAAAATCATTGGCGAGGAATTTGTCGCGGTGCAGGAGCGTGTACTCGAGACCGGGCCCTTTCTGAATGGGCGCTGGATCCTGGGTCAGGGAACCATCTATCCCGATACGATCGAGAGTGGCGGTACGGCGAAGGCCGAGGTGATCAAGACGCATCACAATCGCGTCGCTGGCATCCAGAGCCTGATTGAAGCTGGTCGATTGATCGAACCGTTGGCGCAGCTTTATAAGGATGAGGTTCGCCAGGTAGGGCGAGCGATCGGGCTGCCCGATGAACTGCTGGATCGTCACCCATTTCCCGGCCCTGGATTGGCGATTCGGTGCCTTTGCACGAGTGAGGTGAAGGCGAGTCGGCAGGTTGAAGAGGGCTGGGTGCTGCCAGTGTTGAGCGTGGGGGTGCAGGGAGATTCCCGCACCTATCGTGGGACGCTTGCGCTGGAGGCGTATTCTGAGGCTGCCTTCGCTACGGCGACGGAATCGATCAACAAACTGACAGATGTCAATCGCGTGATCGCCCTTGTGCAGGGGGCGGCTGCGCTTGCTGAGATGCATTCCTACGCTTGCGCGATCAATGAAGAGCGCCTGGAGCGATTGCGCGCCTGTGATGCGATCGTGCGGGCCTTGTCGCAAGAGAGCGGCTTTGAGGAGAGAATCTGGCAGTTTCCGGTCGTGCTGTTACCGTGTGGAATCGACGGGAAGCCGGACAGTGTCGTGCTGAGGCCGATCGATAGCGTGGACGGCATGACGGCGCAGGCGGTGCCGATGCCGGAAGCGCTTTTGCGGCAGATGGTGGAGCTGCTAATGGCGGTGCCGGGGATCTGCGCAGTGTTTTACGATTTGACAAATAAACCGCCAGCAACGATTGAGTGGGAATAGCCGCTAGAATCGTAAGGACGGGCCCTTAGCACAACGGTTAGTGCAGCGGACTCATAATCCGTTGGTTGATGGTTCGAATCCATCAGGGCCCACCAATTCTTTTCAAGCCGGTTACCATTACTGTCATTCATTTTGGAGAGGTACCACGCATGACTGTCACCATCAATCTTCCGCCGCAAATCGAGCAGGCCTACCGGGATCTGGCTGCATTCCAAGGTGTTCCCCTTGACATGCTTGTGTACGATGCACTCGTTGCTTCTAGCCCTGAAGCTCGGGAGAGCGGGATGACCCCGCAAGATCCTGAAGAATGGATACGTGCCTTCAGAACTTGGGCGGAGAGCCATTCCGACCTACCCATCTTGTCCGATGAGGCGATGAGCCGCGACTTCATCTACGCTGGACGTGGGCTATAAGTGCCGACCCTCGTCGACACCAACATCCTACTGCGCTCACTTCAGCCCGCCCACCCCTAATACGCAATCGCTCAGAATGCCATCGCAAAATTAGGCCATGAGGATTCGCTGTGCATCGCCGCCCAGAACTGTCACTTTGCAGATGAACTGGCGTAAGGCTTTGCAGGCGATGTGGCGTAACGCGGACCGGGTTAGGTCTCGCCAATAACCAAAGTCTCGCGAGCCGCTTCAACGATCGCCTTGGTCATCTCCCGCAGCGCATTGATCTCCAGGATTCGCTCCATCTGTGTGAGGAGTCTGTTCAGCAATCGAAAGTTCCCACCAGTAATTCTGATAATGGCCGCAGTGGCTTCCGCCGCCTACGGCTGTTCGGGAAGACGCACGCCGACCGGCATCCATCCTTCCGTTAGAAGCTGACGGACCTCTACGGCGCCCAACGTCGTACTTGCTATAACGGATTCGTGAAGTCGATATATGAAAGAACGGCAAAACAGGGCGGCGCAGACCATTCGTTCGTTCTGGCGGCGATGCGATAAGAATCCTGCATTCGCGTCCATCCTTAAAGACATCTTGGATGGTAAGGCAGCCGGACGGGTGCTGCTGGTGGCCGTCCCAGAATTGTTTTCGACAGTGGTTCACAAAGGCTCCCCGTTTCCTCACGTGTTCCGTTCGCGCGGGCTTCCCTATTGGAGTCATCGCTCGTTTGCCGTGAGCAAAGGTCTAGAAGAAGTAGCCGCTCATCAGGCGGCCGAGATGCGCAAGATCCAACAGGTCACGGGTCGCCGTGTGCAAGCCGTCCAGGAAGTCACTAGAGACGAGTTCCGGGATCAGCTGGTCATTGCCGTCCTCAAGACCATCCAAGGGAATTCTGATCTCAGAACCCTCGTCACCAATACAGAGACGATAACGAAAAGCTCGCTCAGACGGGTCGTCAAAGATTATTCGGCGTTCACAGGGAAGGAATTTGAAGAGCTGTTGGCCTTTATCCCCGGCTTCCTACTGAGACCGAAGCAGAAGGCTGCTATCAATCGCCTCACTCTGGATCTCGATCCACTGGTCGGAAGTATCGAGCCCGACCATCTTCGGCGGTGGATGACAGGGCAGACGATAGAACGGTTCTTGCACCTCTTACGGGAGCGACGGGTCTCGGAGGATAGTTGGCGCGACCTTTTGATGGAGCTTCTTGACGGCGAACTGGTTGGGCCATCAGTTCCTCTTTATCTGTGGTGTCGCCGCTGTCCCGGTGTCGGCTTCATGGTTTCGTCAATGCCGTTGGACTGCACGCTCCCTCCACGCTGTCCATCATACGGTTGGGTTGCACAGGCGATATCTGCTTACGCGCCGACCGGACTTTTGAGGGAGGCCATGGAGCCTACGGACGGACTGCTCGGGGCGGCCGTGGGTTGGGTTCTCCATACGCAAAAGTTGATGCCTCAACCGGCGCGCATTGTTGATGGGCGCGAGTGCGACTTCTTGTTCAAAAGCGCCAGCGTCGGTAAGAAAACGTTCCTTGAATGCAAAATGCATCACGTCCTGTCTCCTCGGGAGAACATTCGTGACAGACTCCTAGAGAGTAGAAAGCAATTGTGTGACCACATCCATGGGGCGCTCGATCGCAAGGTGCATCTCAGCAGAGCTGCATGTGTTGTGAATCTTTCAGCAGCTCAATTGAGACGCGCGATGAAAGGAACTCCTCCAGAAACCGACTCGGAGTTTTTACGCGTCGATGCCCAACTTTTAAGTTATGAGAATTTGCGTGTTTGGTTAGGTGCGTGACCCGCGACACGGGTAGGAGTCCAAGAATGGGAGCCGGTCGCCCGGCCAGCCCATCAGAGAAAAGTGCGAACTCGGAAGCCGTTCTTTTGGGGTCGATGTTTTTTACGGCACAGCGTAGTATCATGAAGACGGCCCTGTATGAGTGGACTGAATAAGCCTTGCGCTTATTTGGAAAGCCGTTCGAAGCTTGAGTTGGTTACTTGCGATCAACAAAAGCGCGTTCGTCACGGTTAGATTCTGGACTCGCCCCGCGGGACGCCTCCGGAATGGCCGTGCCGATCCGTAGGTATAGAGGACTGATGAAAGGCGAATTATTTATTCGCAAGCATCGTCTGCGGTCAACTAAGCAAGCAGAAATCCGCCGCCGGTGAGCCAATGGTTCCCGGCGGCTTCTCAATTTTCAGATGATGTAGTCGTTAGGGCAGATGTTGACGTGATTTGCTCCGGGGCGCGTCAGGGTTCCGTGGCAGTTCGGATAGCTGGCCTCAAGTTGCTTCACCGGCTCGCAGTCATAGTGAAGGTTGTGAGGGTAGCTTCCACCAAACCGACAGCGCGCGGACAACAAGCACGATGGGTGATGCCCCTGTCGCGGGTGTGGCGGAAATAGCCATGGCGTGCTCGTCCAGGGCTCTTGAAGAACAATCGGCCGTCCGAATAGCAACTCTGCTGCCCTTTGGGCGGCTTAACTCGCGGATGGTATTGCGCAATCTTGTTCTTTTCTGTCTTCATCAGGCCGGCGATGTCATCGGCTACACCCAAGCTGTTGTATAGGTTCTCGACCATTTCCTCGTTGTGGGGCGAATCGAAATTCCGGTACGGCAGCAAAAATGGTGTGACGTTTGCGATGTTCGTGAATTCGCTAACCCGGCTCGCCCGGCTGCGCAGTTCCAGCGCCTGCTCCACTAGATACTCACCGTACGCTCCATTGTGCTTTTCCAGGGGCTCGATGGGCCTTACAAGTGCGAAGGGCCGGAAAGCGTCAATGAATTGTTTGGTCGTTTCATCGGCATAGTCGACGTACGCGATGGTCACCGAGATCTGGGCGGTCTCAGGAAGGGCCAAAATGCGGTCACACATGTCTTGCTGATACTTTAGCGCGGCATCTTTGGGGTAGCCGGGCTTCCTGACTGGCCGCGCGAACAGATTTCCGGAGGGCGCGAGTCTTCTCTCGCTCTCCCTTCGCAACTCATCAAAACCCGCGACGCTAAGACCGGCGATTACGATATCGATCGGCACGTAATTTATCCTCGTGGCGTGCGAAGCAGCGTGGCAACAACGTCGAGGGTTAAGGTAGTGGACTGAAGTTGTCGATGATCGAGCGTCGCAATGATGGCATCCAACAACGATCCGGTTTGTTGATGAAACGTCTGCGAGTTTGGTCGCCTAGATGCTTGGAACTTGTCTGCAGAAAGCCCATTTTTGGCCAACCAACTTGCGATATTTGCTTTTATCTTTTCGTCCCGCCGATCTTCATCAGCCGAGACGATCAAATCCTTGCCAATAGTCAGTTCGCCCGTCGCCACTTCTTCGCTTGGTACGTCGTCAAACGAGTAGGTATCCTTATTAAGGATCCGCACGTCGCCCTTGGCTGGCACCGAGAAGGCCGCCCAAAAGCGAGGGTGAAAGCGTGGACTCTGCTCTCGACTAGGTGTGAGCTCTTGTGGCGTGGCTGAGTTAACAGATCCGTCCACCACGACAGTGATGTTGCCGTGAATCCCAATGTTTTCCAGCTTGAATCGATGCGACAGATGCGATCGAATAAAGTCGTTGAGACCTCGGTTCGTCAGTTGCTTGAGTACCCTCAGATCGTCACCGAGAGCGATACCGAGGGCACTTACGAGGTATTGCGAATGCTGTCCCCCTCCCGTGTCGATCAGGCTCTCGACACGTTTTGCGATGCGTTCGAGTTCCTTAACGGTGTCGTCGCTAGTCAAGACTTCCTCCAGATCCATGTCCTTCAAGAGTGCTTGAACGCCGCCAGTCCCCTTGGGACTATCCTAGGATACCCTGTTAATGGTTTCCGGCAGCCGTCCGTGCCCAGCGGCTGCACTGGGGGAAACAAGTTCACCATCATTTTTGGAGTTGCCTTGGTCGGGATCTCAAGAGCAGCTTTCCAGAAATGCGCGGCCTCTCCCCTCGCAACTTGAAGTATATGAAGGCATTCGCCGATGCTTGGCCGGAAGAGCTAATTGTGCAGCAGGCTGCTGCACAATTGCCGTGGTTCCACAATTGCATCCTGCTGGACAAGGTGAAAGACCATGCGGAACGCCTCTGCTATATCCAGGGAGCCATTGAGAACGGATGGAGCCGAAACATTTTAGGGATTCAGATCGAGAGTGGTCTCTACCGCCGCCAGGGGAAGGCGACCACCAACTTTCAGACCACGCTCCCAAAGCCCCAGTCCGATCTTGCGCAGCAGATCCTCAAAGATCCTTACAATTTCGATTTCCTCACACTCTCCAAGGATGCTCACGAACGAGACGTCGAGACCGGGCTTGTTGGCCACATCCAAAAGTTTCTCCTTGAGCTGGGCGTAGGCTTCGCGTTCGTTGGCCGTCAGGTTCCTCTTGAGGTCGCAGGCAAGGAATATAGAATCGATCTTCTCTTTTACCACCTGAAGCTTCGGTGCTTTGTGGTTTTCGATTTGAAAGGCGGTGCGTTCAAACCGGAGTACACCGGTAAGATGAACTTCTATCTTTCCGCCGTCGATGATTTGCTTCGCCATCCTGGCGACAAGCCGAGTATCGGCCTCATTCTGTGCAAGGAGAAAGACGGCGTCGTCGCAGAGTATGCGCTTCGCGACATGACGAAGCCCCTAGGCGTAGCGGAGTTCACCCACTTGGAGAAGCTTCCCGAGGAATTCAAGGGGACGCTCCCGACCATCGAAGAGATCGAGGCTGAATTTGGGAAACCAGAAGACACGCCAGAAGACTAGACGGGAGCTTTGCACCTGCGACACAACGAGAGAGGCGTTCCGCTCTCTCGACTCTCCCCGACTCGCCGTCTGGCAGGGATCAAGTGCTATGCCCCTTCGAGGGCACTCCCGCTGTTCGCTCAAACGTCTGCACCGCATGCCCAAGTCTGGAAGAGGACTGTGAGCAGTTTCCGAGATTCGAAAGGTTGATGAAGATCAGCTTAAGGCGTTCCTGAATAGACCGAACGGTTATGTTGCAAAGAATAATCGAGCAGATGGAGGGCCCGCAAACGCCGGGGGAACGTTGGTCTACGTCGATAGCCCGAACAGCGTGGCGATGAACTGGATCTGCCGTTTGACGCCGAAATCTGGCAGCCATCGGACTTGCCCCTTCCGGATCATGTGCATCGCCTCATAGCCAGCAATCGTCCTCCGCGCCGCGCCGAATGCGCGGAACCCTTGCTTGGCATTCACTCGTTTTTTGATGGCTCGGTGGTCCTGTTCGATCATATTGTTTAAGTATTGGACGGGTCGGTGAAGGCACCGCTTGGCGATGACGCCCGATCGTTGGAGTGCCGGTATGGCTGATGGATAGGTCGGTGCCGAGTCTGTGTTGATTACCCGTGGCAGAGGGTGGGCGCTGTCGCGCAATGCCCGGCGGAACAAGCTTTTGGCCGCATCGGGATCACGAAAGGCCGAAAGGAAGAACTCGATAGTCGCGACCGTGAGAGTCGATGGCACGATACAAATACACCACTGGCCCTTGACGCGTATCTGTGGCTCAAAATGTCGCCACTTGAAGACGAGAGGACGCTGGCTCATAATCGCCTCCGGCTCCAGCCTATCAACCATCAGAATCTTTGCAACACAACCATCCTGAAAGCCTCGCCTCGATATAGGATAAGGCGTGGCCAACCAAACCGAACCCCGCACCCTCTGGCAATGGATTCGCTACCTCGTAGTCGCCGTAATCGCGATCTGGCTCGTGATCTGGATGCTCAACCTATCCGGAATCCGGGTCCTGTAAAGAATTCACGTAGCCGGGCACAAGCCTGCCTCCGAATCCCCGACGATGGTTGAACCCTATGTTTAGTGACGAAGAATTAAAAGCTTACGCTCCTTTCGTTGCCGATGAGATGCAACGCTTCCGGAAAGCATTCAACCGATGGACGGACTTGAGCGATCAATCGATAGAGAATTCGTGGGCAGGAATGGCTACCCTTGTCCACTATCGTTGCCTACTGGCTTTTTTCAACAAGAAGGAGCGGAAGGGAAAGCAAGACGACGATGTTCTGGCAGTTGATTATCTTCCGACGTGGAAAAACGAAGAAACGCCAGAGTGGATAAAAGCCCAACAAATGCAGTGCAACAAGATGCTCTCCCATCTTTCTTATTCCCGGCTCAAGCGCGCCGAATCCGATGACCACTTTTGGAATGTCAACTTGATTCGTCACACAGAAAAGGCTTGGCGGTGTTTCATTCAGCAGTTGCCATCTGAGCGCCGCACTTGGTTCGAGTTCCCTCCAGACGATTGATTAGCCGATTTGCGTGAGCCTCTGAGTAGTCTTTGGGGGAGTCCTTGGGGAAGCGAACGAAGGACAGAGAATCTGGTACTACCAGTCGCGGCGGCCGAGACCACTGGGTTCGCGGAATTGGGTGCTTGAGTTGCCTTTGTAGGCACCGGGAGGCCGTGGGGCTCGTTTGACTTGAGCGGTCGGGGCGTCGATGCCGTCGACGCTGATGATCGTGGTGACGCCGTAGCTGACGCCGACTTCGAGGCCAGTGCCCACGCCCGGAATGTCGAAGGCGACAAATGTACTATCGGCCGTGGGGGCGTTGGAGAACGACGCGAGGATCTTTGCCCAATTGGAAAGGTTCTCCATTTTCTTGAGTCGCATGGCGATGACTTCCGCCTCCTCAAAGGTGCGGCACATGGCGGGGAGATTACCGAGGAGCTTGGCGTACTTTGGGGTGTTCTCCAGATTCTTGAGAATGCCACTCCATTTCCCGCCGAGAGAGAGAGCAAAGTCGAAGCCGTCGTTGGTTGCGCCATTGAGCTCCTGCGCCTTTTTGTAGTTGAAAGCGAGAATCGCGTTGAGCGACGCCGAGCCGCCGAGGCCGAGACCACCTTTGAAGCCCTGGAGCTGGACGATTGTGGTTTCGCGCGTGCCCACGTTGATGAGCGCAGCGATAGTGAGTTCAGCGCCCAAGGGCCCCAACTGGCCACCCCACTTCATGCCGAAGCCGAACCAGAGGCGGTCAAACGCGGGCAAGGGCACATTTGAATAACCTTTGACGCGAGCACCCTTTTTGCCGACGGCGTTGAAGAAAAAGCCGTTTCCTTGGTGGTGTGCGGTGCCTCCAGCATTTACCATCAGGAGTGGCTTGCCCCTTTGATTGCAAAGGACTAGGATATCGCCGACTCCGGGTAACGCCATGGAATTGATATACCAGGAACCGTGGCGGTCAAAGAGTATGTTGCCGGTACTAGAGCGGTGGAGGCCCCAAGTGCCTCGCATGCTCTTGCCGTCCAAGCTGTGTTCTTGCTCAATGATCAGAACGTTCCAGACGTTGGCACCGTCCGTAATGGTGAAAGTGGTTCCGGTAGGGAAATTCATATGTACCTACCTTAGAACGCGTAGCGAGCGGGGAAAGCACGTCAAAAAACTTGCTTGCGATTGCCAGGGGCGGGAAAGGCGGATCAGCACTTCAGGCCGTCGGGGATTTTGAGCTTGCAATAGACCGAGCGCAGGTGGCGTTTGCATTTGAATTGTCGGCAGACGCCACCTGGAGGCTCCATCGCACCGATGACCATTCAACAATAATTATCGACAATGTATCGCCCGTGGTACATACTTGCGGTTGTGCCTCGTGATCGAAAACTGCGAATCCTGGAGCTACCGGTTCGCTTTTACAAGACCGCCCTTGGCCGGGAACTAGTGTTGGATTGGCCTCGCGCGCTTCCCAAAGAGGATCGTTCTACCATCGGCCTCGATCTCATGCGGGTGCAACTCGGTTAGCCAATCGGCATGCCCTCGTCCGCAGTTTGGGCGGCGGTCTTTGGGAATGCCGCACCGCGCTCCCCAGCCACACCATCGCCCGGCTTATCTTCTGCATTCATGAGGAATCGCTGGTCGTGCTTCACGGTTTCATGAAGAAATCGCAAAGAACCCAGCCATCCGATCTCAATCTCGCCCAGCATCGACTGAAAGAAGTGACGCAATGAAGAAACAGAACAAACACATCGGATCCTCGCTCGACGACTTCCTTCGCCAGGAGGGCATCTATGAAGAAACGCGCGCCATCGCTGTGAAAGAAACCTTGGCCTGGCAACTTCGGCAAGCAATGGACAAGGACCAAATTACCAAGGTCGAAATGGCCCGGCGCATGAATACCAGCCGAGCCGCCCTCGACCGCTTGCTCAACCCGGCTAATTCAAACACAACCCTCCAAACTCTCGCCCGCGCCGCTCACGCGGTCGGACGCAATCTGCGCATCGAACTGGTCTAACCAAGAGAGTTCGACGCAAGTTGATCGTTCCCCCCAAACGGCAGTCACAGCTTTTTTAACTATTTTAAGGGTCAAAACCCCAATAAAAACGCTGTTCCTACGTTGAACGGCGTTCAACTCCCCCCAACCACCTGCTACCTTCTCTATCGCGGAAAGCTCCGCAATTCAGAAAAGAAAGCAGGTAATTATCACCATGGCATCCCAGGCCCAAATCGCCGCCAATCGCGCCAATGCGCAGCAATCCACCGGTCCCCGAACCGAGGCCGGCAAGCGCCGCATCGCCTCCAACGCTCTCAAACATGGTCTCTATTCCGACACCCGTATCAACCTCTTCAACGAAGACCACGATTTCGTCAAAACCCTACTCACCGACCTCCAGGGCGAATACTGCCCCGTCACCCCCACCGAGCACATCCTGGTCCAGCAACTGGCCACCCTCCAAACCCGATTCCTCCGCGCGCAGACGCACTACCTGGCGCTCATCGACAACCAGGCCGAAGACATGTACCTCGATCTCAAAGAGAAGTTCGTCGTCGACCCCGACACCGACAGCCGCTACGCGCTGGCTTTTGAGAAACAAACCCAATCCAACCGCGCCCTCGAAATTCTGAGCCGAGAAATTGACCGTCTCCCGAACAAGATCCGCAAAACCATCGAGATGCTGGTCTGGTTCCGCAATGTCCCCGCCGCCGAACCAGTGGAAATTGAGGAACAGACCCAAATCGAGAAAGAAATGCCCCAACCAACCAAACGGCAGGACTACCCGGCTCCCGATGTAGACATCTCGCTCGAAGAATTCAACCGCGCCATCATCGAAGCCGTCGAGCGCCACGGCCTTCACATCCCCCAAGAGGCCAAGGATCAAATAATGACCTAGAAACAAAGCCAATTCCGGCCCAGCAGTAGGGAGAGCGCCAAGAGCGCACCCGCCGTTCATTGACAACCAGCCACTACGCAACAATAGGTACGCCACAGGTGGGGGCAGCCGCACTGGTTACAGCAGCAATAGTAGTGGTTACGGGCTTCAGTTCAGCCTGTGTCCCCCCGCCCGCCTCTGCAAGCGCCTCCGGTGACTATGATGGAATCACCCACATGTCTCCCAAAATGATCCCCGGCTGCGCGGTCTTCCTGCTGGCCCTGACCACCCCGGCCCTTGCCCAGCAATTCACGCTGTTCGACGTCACATTCACCTTTACAAAGGCCGATGCGGACAATGCCACGCCCAGCAAATCGCACTACTACGTGAAGGCTCCCGCACTCAATCCAGATCGGCCCCGCGACTGGACATCCCCAGTGGACTACCGCAATGGTACGGTTCATATTCGCGCCGAGATCATCGACAAGCCTGCCGGGAGCGAGCCAACCACCTGGACGCTCTGCTACATCCCCAACGTCGGCATCGGCAACAAATATGGCTGTACCGGAACTGGAATCTATCGCGAAAAGGGAGTCTATGAGCTCGACGTGCCAATGACTTCCTGGTGGGAAAACGCATCGATTGTATGGACCGAAGGAATCAAGCAAATGGACCTTGTGATCAAGGATTCCTCAGGCGGGCAGGGCCACGCGCATCGTCGTCCAGACTCGGAAAAGTTCTTTCCAACAAAGGTGCGCCTCACAATGGTTCAGGTGCCAAAGGGGGCAAGCTACGATCCCAAGCTGGTCGTGGGCCTGCCGACCCCATCGGCGCGATAATCATCGACATGCCTCGACGATTTCTTTTGCTCTGTACTCTCGGCTCGCTACTGTCCGCCCAGGAAGTCAAGCAGCCCCTGCCCGCCTGGACCGAAGGCACCCTCGACATCCACCAAATCAACACCGGTCGCGGCAACTCAACGCTGTTTATCCTCCCCGACGCAACCTCCATGCTGCTCGACGCCGGCGACCTCGGCCGCAACGCGGGCCCTCGCGGCGTCCCCGCCAAGCCCGACGACTCGCGCCCTCCTGGTGAGTGGATCGCCCGCTACGCCGCCCGCGTCCTGCCCACCCCCGCCCTCGATTACGCCCTGCTCACTCACTTCCACGACGACCACATGTCCGGCATGCCCGACGTCGGCACCCGCCTGCCCATTCGCAAAATGCTGGATCGAGGCTGGCCCGATTACGACGGCCTCGAACTCTATCAAATCCCGATGATCGAAAAATACCGCGCCTTCATCAAACAAAACTCCATCGCCGTCGAGCGCTTCGTCGCCGGCCGCGCTGATCAAATCGTCCTCCGCCGCGCCCCGCAAAAGTACCCTAACTTCCCGGTCCGCAACGTCCTGGTAAACACCGAAGTCTGGACCGGCGTCGCCAACTCGACGCGCCAGCAATACCCGCGCATGGAAGACCTCGCCCCCGCCGATCGTCCCGACGAGAACCGCCGCAGCCTCGGCTTCAAGCTCAGCTACGGCAACTTCGATTAAGGCACTTTCGGCGACATCCCTGGCCGTACCCGCGAGGGCGGTGCCCCGTGGGAAGACATGGAGTCAGCAGTCGCCAAGGCGGTCGGTCCCGTCGAGGCTGTCATCCTAAATCACCACGGAAATCGCGATTCTACAAACGCCTTCTATCTCGCTAGCCTGCGGCCACAAGTCGTCATCGACGCCGTCTGGTCCTCGGATCATCCCAGTCACGATGTCCTGGACCGGATCCTCTCCCCGCGCATTTATCCCGGCCCGCGCGACGTATTCGCGACAAACATGTCGCAGGCCAACAAAGACGTCATCGGGCCGATGCTGGATCGCCTCAAGAGTTCGCAGGGTCACATCCTGATTCGCGTCGAACCCGGCGGCGACCGGTTCCGCGTAATCATCATCGACGACAGCAATGAATCGATGAAGGTCCTGGCTGTCCACGGTCCATACCAAAGCCGCTAGCGATAAACTAAGCGACATGCCGCTTCTTCCTGCTCCAGACTGGGCCAAGCTCATCGAGGCCACATATCCTCTGCACTCGGAGGCCGAACGCGAAACCCTGCTCAAGATCTGGGCCACTAACTATCAGAACTTCGCTGCGCTGAAATCGAAGGTCAACGCAGAGATCGACCCCGACTGCACCTTCGATGTGACATCTTCAGGCAGCCTGGGAGAAGCCAAGTGACACTCCTTGAGGCCGCCGCCGCCCTACGCGCGCGCAAAGTATCCAGCGTCGAGCTTGCACAGCAAAGCATCGAGCGCAGCAAGCAACTTCAGCCCAAGCTCAACGCCTTCATGACCTTCACTGAAGACGCCGCCCTCGTTGCCGCCAAACAGGCCGACGCCGAACTCGCAAAAGGTCTCGACAAAGGCCCATTGCAGGGCATCCCGATCGCGGTCAAAGATCTCTTCTACACCAAGGGCACCCGCACCACCGGCGGCAGCAAGATCTTCGGCGATTTCGTCCCAAGCTACGATGCAGCTGTCGTCGAACGCCTCAAGGCCGCCGGCGCAGTTCTCACTGGCAAACTGGGCATGCACGAGTTCGCCTTTGGTATCACTTCCAACAACGCTCACTATGGCCCCGTTCGCAATCCCTGGGACCCAACCCGCATCCCCGGCGGGTCTAGTGGCGGCAGCGGCGCAGCGGTGGCTGCCGGAATGGTGTTTGCCGCGATGGGTAGTGACACCGGCGGCAGTATCCGCATTCCAGCCAGTTTCTGCGGCACCGCCGGCATCAAGCCAACTTACGGCGCAGTCAGTCGCTACGGCACCATGCCGCTCGCCTTCAGTCTTGATCACATGGGGCCACTGGCCCAGACCAGCCGCGACTGTGCCGCTGTGTTGAACGCGATCGCCGGGCCAGACCATCGCGACGCCTATTGCCGCCACGAAGCCCTGCCAACGATTAGCATCCCCGATCTGCCCAAAGTAGACGCGATGCGCGTCGGCTTCAGTCCCGAGTTTCTGCTGGAAGGAATCGATCCCGAGATCCGGGCGATGGTCGATACTGCCATCCGCGCCTTCCACGAATGGGGCGCTACGCCCGTCGAACTCAAACTCGGTTGGTTGCGCGAAGTTGTCGCCATCAGCCATGTCATCCTCCCAGCCGAAGCCGCCGCTTCACTCGAACCGCAGCTCCATCGTCGATCCGAGTTCGGGCCCGAAATCCTCCCTCTCTTTGAGGCTGGCCGTCTGATCCCCGCCACTGACTATCTTCAAGCGCAAAAGCTCCGCCGACTCTATCGTGCGCAGGCCGAGCGCGACATCTGGCAACACTGCGACATTCTGATCGCTCCCTCCACCGCCATCACGGCACCCAAGATCGGCGAGCAACTTGTGAACGTCGGTGGTAGTCAGCAACTCGAAGTCCGTGCCGCATCTACGATGCTGGTTCGCGCCTTCAATGCTCTCGGAACACCGGCTCATTCGGTCGTTGGAGGCTTCCATTCAAACGGGCTGCCGATGTCGCTCCAACTCATCGCCAGACCGCTCGCTGACGCCAAAGTCCTCCATGCCGGAGCGCGCTTTGAGCAAGAGACCGACCACTACCGTCGCCGACCGCCAGTTTAGACATACGACTTAATACCTAATCCTTCCTATGCCTCTAGCCGATAGAGCAAACAAGGAATAGGTAATGTCTTCGCACCGAATCTTCGTCTGTGAAGCGCAACCCGTCGTCATCGAGGGGTTAGCGCGAATTCTGGCTGATACGCCAGACCTGCTGCTCGTCGGCACCGCATCCACTCCGCACGATGCGATCGCCAAAGTTTCTGAACTACGCCCGGATATCGTGATGGTCGATCAGGCCTCCGGCTTGCGCCCGGTCTTCTCGTTCCTCACGGAAATGAAGGTCGCCAGCCCCACATCCCGCACCGTCCTGTGGATTGTTGATCTTGCAGAGATCGAGTGCTTTCGTGCCCTGCAGTTAGGGGCCCGAGGTATCCTGCGCCGCACCTTGCCCGTGGCAATTATGCTCGATTGTTTGCGCAGCGTCGCCAGTGGCAACCTTTGGCTTGAGAACCCGATCAGCGATCAGGTTGTCGGCTTTCTCAATCGCAAAAGTACCGCCCGCTTGACTCCACGCGAACGTGAAATTGTCCGCGCAGTCTGCCGGGGGATGAAGAACAAAGAGGTGGCTGAACTGTTGCACATAACAGCAGGCACCGTGAAGGTCCACCTGATGCACATCTTTGAAAAGACGGGTGTGAAGGACCGTTTCGAGCTGGCAGTCCAGGGCCCCAAACTCCTTGGCATTGAACAGGAAGAGCGGATAACTGCGAGCTAACGATGGCAAAACGCTGGCTCACTCCAGGCTTCGTCGATGTCCTGTTTGCCGCGCTCATCGCGTGGCTCTTTATTTTGTCCCCCAAAGGCTGGGGGCTGCTCCTCAGCGACGGCGATACCGGCTGGCACATCCGGACAGGCGAATGGATACTTGCCCATGGTCAGGTTCCCGTTCAGGATCTGTTTTCTTACTCACGCCCCGGGGCGAGTTGGTACGCCTGGGAATGGGCAGCCGATGTTGTCTTTGCGCTCATACACGCAGCGGGCGGGCTGCCTGCACTAGTCTTTTTCTGCGGATTTATCCTCGTTGGAACCAGCATTCTCGTCCTTCGCTGGATGATCTGGCGCGGCTCCAGCGCCCTGGTCGCCTTCCCCGTCATGATGCTGGCCGTCGGCGGCTCAACGATGCACTACCTCGCCCGTCCACACATTTTCACGCTGTTGTTCCTGGTGATCGAACTTTGGATTCTCGATGCCCAGCGCCGCAATCCATCGCAAAAAATCTGGTTCCTCGTGCCGCTGGCATTGCTCTGGACCAATCTGCATGGTGGCTGGCCAGCGATGTTTGTGTTCCTGGGTATCCAGATCGCCTCCCGTTTGTTCTTTCGCGATCCGCTTTGGCGAAAAGAGCTTACGGTCGCAATTGCCTGCGCTGCCGCTACTTTGTGCAACCCCTATGGCTGGCATTTGCACCAACACATTCTCAGTTATCTGCAAAGCAGCTGGATCCGCGATGTGGTCGACGAGTTTCAGAGCCCCAAGTTTCGTTCTGAAAACTTGCTGCAGTTTGAGGCGCTGCTCATTTTTGGGATTGCCGCAAGTTGGGGACGCGCCTTCCGTGGCATGGCTGGCTTGACAGAGGCTGCAACGGTTTGGGTCTGGGCTCATCTCTCGCTTGGTGCGGTCCGGCATGCCCCAATTTTCATTCTGGCCGCCGCCCCTGTGATTGCTTCAGAACTAACCTTGTTGCTGGAAACCCGCTGGTTAGATGCGAAGAAATCGTCGATCCTCGGCGTCTTTCGCGACCTTGATTTCGACCTGCGCCCTAAATTTGCAGTGACTTCCGTCTGGGCGATATTGCTACCGCTTGCGCTGTTCCTGGCTAATCCCCAGCAGCGTCCCACGGATTTTCCAGAAACGCTGTTCCCTGTCGCCGCCGTGCGTGCCCTCGGGGGCCAGCTTGCTACGACTCGCATCTTCACTAGCGATCAATGGGGGGACTATCTCCTCTATCGCGCCTGGCCGACGACAAAGGTCTTCATCGACGGACGCAGCGACTTCTTCGGGCCGGAATTGGGTCGACAATACCTCGAAATGGTGAATGGTTCAGCTGCTTGGCGGCGCCATTTTGACCAGTACCAAATCAACTTAGTACTGCTTCCTCGCAATAGTGACCTCGGCGGTCAATTGCAAATTGATCCAGCTTGGCAAACCATTCATTCTGACGAACTTAGCATCGTTTATAGGCGCATCGTGCCTCATACCGCCAAGCTTTTTTCCCCAGTCGGACTAATGAAAGCATCCCCCCCATCCGAATGACTACTGGAGACCTGTAATGACACTTGAGACAGCAGTTGCGCTCAGCATTGGCCTCGCCGCCTCCGGCGAAGACCTTTGGCGTCGCAATATTTCAAACTCGATCCCTGTGGCTGCCTTGGTCGGCGCACTTGTAGTGCAGACCGTCAATGGTGGCTGGCATGGTTTGGGCCAGTGGTTTCTAGGTGCTGTCTGTGGCTTTTGTGTCTTCCTCATATTTTTCTTGCTGGGTGGCATGGGCGGCGGTGACGTCAAGCTCATGGCTGGCTTTGGCGCGCTTCTCGGTCCTGCCCGTTTGGGTGAGGCCGCACTTTGGACCGCAGGCATTGGCGGCATCATCGCGATGATCGTCGTCCTCTGGCGCGAAGGACTACGCTTCTTGCGCCGCCGCAATTCGGCCGATAAGGCAAATGTGCCGCCGATCGACAATTACATTCCGTATGCACCCGCCATCACCATTGGCAGTTGGTTGGCGTTGATTCCGAAAGGGGTTTGAGCTTTATTATGGACCGCAGATTTTTAACAGTACTAGGCGTCAGCTTGCTCTTCGCCCTCGTCATATCAAGTGTCTTTTACTCGATGTCAGCTCGCTCCAGCTCAGGCCCTTCCAAGCCCGAGCAAGTCGAGATGAAAGACCTGGTCGTTGCTGCCAAGGCATTGAACGTCGGGACGACGATCAAGCCCGGCGACGTCACCATCAACAAAGTTCCGCTCGCCGCTTTTCCCAAAAGCGGATTCATGAAGGTCGAAGAAGTTCTCGACCGCCCTGTCGTCTCCAATATTCTTGCTGAAGAAGCAGTAATCGAAGGTCGCCTCGCCCCTCGTGGGTCTGGTGCTGGCCTAGCTCCAATCATCCCGGTTGGGATGCGCGCTGTCACCGTCCGCGTCAATGACGTCGTCGGAGTCGCCGGCTTCGTGCTCCCGGGCATGCGTGTCGATATCACGGTTACCGGTCGTCCGCCTTCGAGCACTGAGACAATCACGACGACTGTCCTTCAGAACATCACCGTATTGAGTGCAGGACAGACGATGGCACCCGATGCCCGTGGCCAAGCCATCAATGCGCCGACAGTGACGCTCCTCGTAACCCCCGAACAGGCTGAAACGATCATCCTCGCTGGCTCTGAAGGCCGCATACAGCTGGTGTTGCGCAATGGTAGTGATAACGATATTCAAAAGACAAATGGCGTGAACGTAGATTCGCTTTACGGCAGCCGCAAAGGGCGCGGCCGGGGCAGCCCGCTCAACGACCCTAACCACCCCGGCGATCCAGAAATGGACGAGATTCGCCGCCAGGAGAAGCGTGCAGCCACTCGACGCGTGGCAGCCGTTCCAGTTGCCGTCGCCGCGCCTGTCCCAGCCCCTGCTTTACCCCCAGTCCCCGAACAGATCGTCGTCATTCGGGGCAACAACCGCACCGTCGAGACAGTCGGTATGAGGGCTGGCACTCCCGGTGCGCCCGCCCCTGTCGCAATTCCGTAATTGAGGAACCCAAGAATGCCTAATCTCATGAATGCTCAGAAAATCCTGGCTTTCGCCCTCGTTGGGTTGCTGGTGACCCCTGCATCCACGCCGCTGGCTGCCCAGTCGATGAATGTCGTCGACTTGAGCATGACCATCGGAAAGAGCTTGGTGATCGACTACCCTGTCGACGTTGGGCGAATTTCCACCTCGAACCCCGAAGTTGTTGATGCTGTACCGGCCACCGCCAAAGAGTTCCTGCTGCACGGCAAGGGCCATGGGTCGGCTACGGTCGTGGTCTGGGCGAAGACAGGTGCCCGCACGATGTACAACATCACGGTCGAACATAACATCGAGCCGATCCGGAAGTTGATCAGCGAGACCTTTCCATCTGAAGACATCCGCATCCAGAGCGGTCGCGATTCGGTCAGCCTAGTAGGCAAAGTGTCAAGCAAAGAAGTATCTGATCGTGCTGTCGCCATTGCAACGCCGCTTGCGCGCACGGTGGTCAATAACTTGCAAATCGCTGCACCGCCGATCGAGCAGCAAATCATCCTCCACGTCAAGTTCGCGGAGTTGAATCGAAATGCAGGAATGCAGTTTGGAGTGAATCTCTTCAGCACCGGTGCAGGAAATACTTTTGCGCGCACCACGACCGGCCAATTTGCCGCTCCAACTGCCCCTACTCCTGGTGGGACATTTTCACTCACAGACGCCCTCAACATATTCGCCTTCCGCCCCGACCTTAACTTGGGTGCGGTCATTCGAGCCCTCCAGAATCAGGACCTTCTGCAAATTCTTGCCGAGCCGAATCTGACGACGCTGAATGGAAAAGAAGCCAGCTTCCTGGCCGGTGGCGAGTTCCCTGTTCCCGTCCTTCAAGGTGGGGCAAATGCGGGTGCTGTCACGGTCCAGTTCCGAGAGTACGGTATCCGCCTGAACTTCAACCCGACGATTACTCCCAATGGCACCATCCGCATGTATGTCAAGCCAGAGGTTTCGACAATCGATCTTGCTAACGGGGTTTCGTTATCCGGTTTTACAATCCCAGCGCTAGCAACTCGTCGGATGGAAACGAACGTGGAGCTCAGAGAAGGTCAGAGCTTTGTGATTGCCGGTTTGATTGATGATCGCGTCACCGATCAGATGTCCAAATTACCTGGACTTGCCAGTATCCCGATTCTCGGGCAAATCTTTAAGAGCCGCAATGAGCGCAAATCGAAAACCGAATTGATCGTGATGGTCACCCCTGAGATTGTCAAAGCCTGGAACCCGGACGATAAGCCCGCGCTTCCCGAGTTCCCGAAGGAATGGCTTCAGCCGTTCAAGCAGATGAAGAAGATCGCAGACCCCAAGAATCAGACCATCAGCCCCGTCACAAGCAGCGCTGAAACGCCCGGCAGGAATCCGTTCCTGTTCTGGAAGCCCGTCCGTAAACCCACAGAGGCGGCTACCGTGCCCAGTCAATCAGTCCCCGGACAAGATCGACAAGCTCCAACGACCCCAGTACTGTTGCCAGCTGCCGCTGCGCCCGCAGCAACGGTCATCGCCTTACCTATCGCAAGCAGCGGCTTAAGCGCAATTCCTGATCAGGCTATTGCTGCCGGAGGCGGAAACTAGCCAGATGCACTCCCAGCCTCTTGGAGTGAGAAACGCGGATCTGAGTGCGATTCTGATTTGTCAGGATCGCAATCTCGCCTCTGCGCTCACGTTGTCGGTCGAGACTTCGCGTTCCTTTCAGATCATGGCTGATTTGAAGTCGTATCCTCCAAAGCAAACGCTTGAGATCCGCCTCCGCCAAGTACAGCCGGATGTCGTACTCCTCGACCTCGCTTCTAACCTTGAGGCAGCATGCGAGTTGATTTCGGTCATTGCCCAAATCTCTCCGGCGGCACACATAATCGGTATTCACCGTCAAAACGACTCCGATGCCCTATTGCGCAGCTTGCGCCTCGGTGCAGCCGATTTTCTTTACAGTCCTTTTGACGTGGCCGCACAACTCGAGGCCGCTGAACGAATTCGACGCATGATGGAACCGGAAGCTCCCAGTGACCGTGAACTTGGACGCGTCGTTGCGTTTGCAAGTACGAAGCCCGGCTCTGGAGCCTCTACCCTCAGTGCGCAGACTGCCTTCACCCTAAAAAAAATTACTGGACGCCGCGTGCTGCTGCTCGACCTCGACCTCATGGGTGGCACCATTGGCTTCTATTTGAAGTTGAATCACGCGTATTCGATGTTGGATGCAATCGAGAACTCCAACCGCCTCACTCCCGCCAGTTGGAGTTCGCTCGTTGCCCATTGCTCTGGTATCGACATTCTGCCCGCTCCTGAAGCACCTGTTTCGGCCGAAGTTGCAATCGACCGCTTGCACAATGTTCTCCAATATGCGCGCCTCATCTATGACTGGATCGTCGTAGACCTGCCTGCGATCTTCTATCGTCCGAGTCTGCTAATGCTTACTGAGGCTGATTCGATGTACTTGGTCTCTACTGGTGAACTTCCCAGCTTGCATCTCGCGCGCAAAGCGATCAATATGCTGACCCAGCTAGGGCTAACCAAGGACAGGTACAAGTTGCTTGTAAACCGAGTGAACAAGCGAGATGGCATTGGCCTGGCAGACCTCGAGAAAATCTTTAGCTCCCCAGTCGACGCCATGTTCCCAAACGACTATTTCTCCCTGCATCGTGTGGTGACTCTCGGCCAGCCCCTCGGCGGCGATTGCGAGTTGGGCCGAGCCGTTGAAGGACTCGCCCGAAAGCTCTCCGGTACTGCCGAAGCAGAAAAGAAAAAGATGATGACGATGCTTGAAGCAGCCCGGCCTGCACTGTCTCAAACCTAAGGACCCTGAATCATGATTAGCCCGATGGACAACGGATCGAATTCGCAACTCACCTGGGAGCAGCGGCTCCTCAAGAACGCTGGTAAGCCAAAGGTGCAGTTGAAGCCGGAGTATCAGGAGCTTAAGTTCACGCTGCATCGCAAACTCCTCGACAAGATCAACCTTGAGGCACTGGCGACAATCGACAATCAACGAGTGCGCAGCGAAGTGCGTCAGGCTCTTGTCTCGCTGATCGATTCCGAGCCAACACTGCTGAGTTCACTCGAAAAACAACAGATCTGTGACGAGGTGTTGGACGAAGTATTTGGCCTCGGTCCGCTTGAGGCCATGCTTCAAGACCCCACCATCTCCGATATTCTCGTCAACACATACAAGCAGGTCTACGTTGAGCGGAAAGGCCAGTTGGAACTCACCAATGTGACCTTCCGCGACGATGCCCACCTCCTGCGCATCATTGACAAGATCGTCAGCCAGGTGGGGCGCCGCATCGACGAGTCCAACCCGATGGTCGATGCCCGACTCCTGGACGGAAGTCGTGTCAACGCGATCATTCCGCCGCTTGCAGTCGATGGCCCGCTACTTTCAATTCGTCGATTCTCTGCTGACAAGCTTATGCCTCCCGATCTCGTTGATCGAAAGGCGATGACCAAGGGGATGATGGAACTGCTGGAAGCAGCAGTAAAGGCAAAGCTCAATATCATCATCGCCGGAGGTACCGGTGCCGGTAAGACGACGCTGCTAAATGCGATGAGCTTTTTTATCAGCCCGAAGGAGCGTATCGTCACGATCGAAGACGCAGCCGAATTGCAACTCAAACAGCCCCATGTTGCTCGCCTCGAGACTCGCCCGGCAAATCTCGAAGGCAACGGTGCCATTCGACAGCGTGAGTTGCTCGTCAATAGCTTGCGTATGCGCCCCGACCGTATTGTCGTTGGCGAAGTCCGTGGTGAGGAAGCCCTCGACATGTTACAGGCTATGAACACCGGTCATGACGGTAGCCTTACCACTGTCCACGCAAATACGCCGCGTGATGCTGTATCCCGTCTTGAAGTCATGGTGAGTCTGGCGAACGCGAACATGAAACTGGAAGCAGTGCGCCAGCAGATTGCGAGTGCCGTCCATCTTTTTGTTCAGGCAGCGCGTCTCAGCGACGGCTCCCGCCGTGTCACATCGATAACCGAAGTGACTGGGATGGAAGGCGACATTATTACGATTCAGGACATATTCGTGTTTGAGAAACGCGGCCTCTCCCCCGAGGGTAAGGTGCTGGGCCGTTTCGCCGCTACCGGCATTCGTCCTAAGTTCTACGAAAAATTACTCTCCGCGGGCATCCGGTTACGCCCCGATCTCTTCGATGAAGTCGAAGAAGTTTAGGTAGCAAAGGATCTTACGATGGGCTTCTTCATAACAATCGCGATCGCCGTTTGGCTTGGGTCCATGGTGATCTGGTATCTAGTCTCAAATGTCCTCAAGAGCAAAGATGTCGATAAAATCAAGTCGCGTCTGGCTGGCAAAGAACCGAAAGCCCAGGTCAAGAGTAAAGAGCGGCGTCCGGCGCTGATCGAGGCGGAAGACCTTCACACGGGCAAGTTCGCCATTAAGTTGATGAAGAAGTTCGACCTGCAGCCGCGCCTGCAGACTTTGCTCGAACAGGCCGGTCTGAAGTGGCGAGTGGCGCGGCTCATCCACGCCTGCCTGGCGTGTTTTCTGCTCGGATACCTGGCAGTCCACTTCCTCTTGCCGCCCAAGTATAGAATTCTTGGCCTGATCCCTGCGACCATTTGTGGCTTGCTTCCGGTAATTCACGTCACCAGGACGAAGGCGTCGAGGCTACACCGCTTTGAGGAATTGTTTCCAGACTCGCTCGAGTTCGTCTCGCGGTCCATGCGCGCCGGGCACGCATTCTCTGTTTCGCTCGAGATGATCCATCGCGAGTTTCAGGAGCCACTATCGGGCGAGTTCAAGCGAGCCTTCGAAGAGCACAACCTGGGCTTGCCCTTGGATGTTGCCCTCGAAAAGCTGGCAAAGCGGGTTCCACTCCTTGACGTTCAATTTTTTGTCTCAGCCGTCATATTGCAGAAACGAACGGGCGGAAACCTAGCTGAGATTCTCGACAAGCTAGCCGTCATTATTCGCGAGCGATTCAAGCTCCGCGGCAAGATTAGATCAATTTCTGCGCATGGCCGCATGACCGGCATGGCGCTTAGCAGCATTCCAGTTGCCGTCTGTGTCCTGATGTTCTTCACGAACCGGGACTACATCCTGTTTTTCTTCAATGAGGAAGTGGGGATGTATATGGCGGCGGCGGGTCTGACGCTACAACTGACAGGGTATTGGGTCATCCAGCAGATCGTAAAAATCGAGGTCTAAACATATGATGATCGTAATTGCTTTCTCCATTTTCATTTTGGTCGCGCTCGTCATCTCGACGGTCGGGATGCGGATGTGGGTTCAACCTAAAGAAGCTATCGAGCGAGTAACCGGCGTCTCGATGGAGATGCACGATATCGCTCCCAAGCACCCGAGCCTCGTCTTTCACGAACTCGTGCAGAAGCTAGGAAACGTTCTTCCTGCCTCACCCAAAGACGTCTCCGTCATCCATCGGCGCTTAATTAAGGCCGGTATGCGTGGACCCAACGCACTGAAGATATTTTATGGCTCCAAGGTCTTTTGTGGGGCGGTGGTCCCGATCGCTATGAGTCTCGCCGTTGCCGGATCGGCTGCCGAGCCAACGAATAAGTTCGTCGCCGTGCTGGTGAGTGTGGCGGCTGGATTCTTTGGCCCAAACGAATACGTAAGCATCATGATGAAGCGCCGCCAGAAGGAGATCCAGCGCGGCCTGGCAAACAGTCTGGATCTACTCGTGGTTTGCGTGGAGAGCGGCTTGGGCCTCGATCAGGCAATCCTGCAGGTTTCAAAAGAACTTGAGAATGCGCATCCTGAGATTTGTGAAGAGTTTATGCTCGTCAACCTTGAATTGAAGGCTGGCAAGCGTCGTGCTGAGGCCTTGCGAAATCTTTCAGAAAGAACTTCCGTTGATGACTTGAAAAAGCTTGTTGCGGTTCTGATTCAAGCGGACCGCTTCGGCACTGGTGTTGCGCAGAGTCTGCGGGCCCACGCGGATTACATGCGTGTTCAGGCGCGCCAAATTGCCGAAGAGAAGGCCGCCAAGCTTGGTGTAAAGCTAATCTTCCCGATTTTTTTCTGCATCCTTCCCACCCTGTTCATCGTGACGGTCGGGCCAATTGCCGTCAAGATCGTTCGTGAACTTCTGCCGATGATGAACAACATGTAGCCCTGAAGTTTTTAAGGGCAACAGCCGAATAAATACATATAGACGACCCAAGGTCGCGGGAATGTTAAATGCCACTGGAAAGGAGAACCCGAAATGCTTGATGCCTCAATGTTTCGAATCATCTGTGTTGTGCTCTCAGTCAGCCTGCTTGGCCTGATTGTGCTGCGCCGCAAGAAAAACGTAGACGAATAGTATTTTGGACGGCCGGGCGCAAGCCGGAGCGGGAATCGTGGGTGTTCCCGGCCGCTCAATCTTTGGAGAGCTGACTTATGAAAGGCAATTTCGGCATGAGATTGGCAATGAAGTACAACAACTGGATCTCGCTGGCGTTTTGCGCCATCGCACTTCTACAAACGGACAGGATGTCCGGAGCAACATTTGGAAAGCCAATCATCATTGGTGGACAGGCCGCAGATCTGGCGTTGGATGAAGGGCGCGGCGTGTTGTATGTCGCCAACTTTACGGCGAACCGGATCGAAGTGATGTCGTTGGAGACAGGAGTGATTCAGACCTCTTTCAACGTGTCACCGCAGCCTGGCGCGCTTGCCATATCGCCGGATCGCAAGTGGCTGCTCATTGCGCACTATGGCAACTTTGCCACACCGAATCAACCACGAAATTCCCTCACTTTGATTAACCTTGAAAGCAATCAAAGGCAATCCTTTAGTCTCTCAGCCGTGCCCCTTAGTGTTGCTTTTGGCTCTGACGGACTGGCGCTGGTTTCGACCTCGAATGCTTTTCTATTATTCGACCCCCTCACTGGTACGACTCGCACCCTGCTGAGCATCAGTGAACTGGCCTTGAAGACCCTTCCGCAACCGACCAATAGTTTCCCCCAGAATATCGTCGCCAGCTCGAGCCAATCTACGCGGGACTACACCCGCATTTACGGTGTACTTCAGGCATCAACCTCTGACAGTTCCACTCTCTTCTACCGCTTCGATGTTGGGCAGTCTTTGATTACTGCTGCCTGGACCGCACAGCCGGCACTTGCACCGCGCACTCTGAGTACGAACTCGAATGGAACAAGCGTGCTGGTTGGCTGGGCACTCTACAACGAAAACTTTGTAAGCGTTGCTCAGTTCCCCAATGCAAGTGGAATCCTTAACGTTGGCGGGCATGTAATGGATACTCCGCGTGGCCTCATCTACGCTCAGATGAATGAAATAGCCGCCGCCGCCGCGCCCACCACCGGCACACCTGCCCCGGGAGCCACAACAACAACTCCGGTCGCTTCTGCCTCTATCGACCAGGAAAAGATCTTGCAGATTCTTGAAGCCGACAACCTCACCGTGCGAGAGCGCATCAAGCTTCCAGAGAATCTCTCAGGCAAAGCGATCCTCAGCGAGGATGGCAACACTATGTACGCCAGCAGTGAAAGCGGTGTCATGATTCTGCCGGTGGGTGACCTCTACAAGCAGCGCAAGGTTGTGCCGAGTGTTCCAGACCTGATCTTCCGCGGCAATTTCTGCGACCGACGCATAGCCGTTCAGACATTTGTAGTCAGCGATTCCAGTGGTCAGGCGACTGATTTCACCCTTACCAATATTCCAGCTGGCGTCAGCGTGGAACCGCTTTCCGGTGTGACGCCAGCGACAATTACCGTGAGCGTCGATCCATTAACCTTCAGCAACACCCGTGGGACGGCTGTCCGCTACATGGACATCGTCTCGGATGGGTCCATCCTTCGAGGATCGAGGTTAAGACTCATGATCAATTCCAAAGAGCCGGACCAACGCGGAACAAGCGTGAATATTCCTGGCACGTTGGTCGATATACTGCCAGATCCAACGCGCGACCGCTTCTTCATCATTCAGCAAAATACAAATAGCGTTCTGGTATTTGACGGAACGACCTATCAGCAAGTAGCAACTCTCCGCACCGGGAACACACCGACGCAAATGGCAATCAGCTTCGACCGCCGTACCCTTCTTGTTGGATCGGACAATTCGCAGGTGATCTACGTCTACGCTCTTGACACGCTCCAGCAACAGCCCTCAATCCAAATGCCAAGTGGTCACTATCCACGCAGTATCGCCAGCTCAGCAGGCGCTACTCTTGTGGCCAGCCGGGTAGCAGGACCGTTACACAAGATATCTCGTGTGGACTTTGTTTCGCGCAAGGCATTTGAACTGGCGACGCTCGATGTCTGGGAGAACAATATCAATGCCGACACGATATTGGTTGCGACTCCAAACGGTGCCAAGATCATGGGCGCTTCCAAGGACGGAACAACACTCCTGTTTGACGGCAACTCCAATTCGTTTACGACCACCCGCAGGGATACGACGGTGCTCGGTGGGGGCTACGCTGCCTCAAGTTTTGATCAATTCATCGTAGGCAACTACCTTCTGAACGGATCCCTCGTGCCGATCAAGCGGTTGGCCGCAGACACTCAACCTAATTACGGGTTCTCGTTTGTCGATAACTTCGGCTTCCGCGTGACCTCGACCAGCGCCGATGCGGCTGGTACGATTCAGCGGATCGCCTTTCCTACCGCGACAGCGCAGATCGGAACTCGAACGGTTGAATCCCCCGTTCCGTCAAACCCTGTGACACAACCCTTCATCCGGACCATTGCCCCGCTGTATTCGCGAACGTCAATCGTTCTATTGACAGTCTCCGGTTTCACTGTACTGCCTTGGAACTATGATGCCGCCGTCGCCACTCCACGCATTACGAAGGTTACAAATCTCGCCGACGGGTCGACTGCGATTGCTCCAGGAAGCTTGGTGAAGATCACAGGAACAGATCTAAGCCCAATTAATCAGGCTACAAACGAACGGCCTCTGCCTACGGCACTCGGCGAGAGCTGCATTACGGTCAACGGCATGCCCATCCCTCTGATCTACGTGAGTGGGACCGAAATCAATGCCCAAATCCCCTACGAAGTGGTTGGCACCACGACCCTGATCCTGCGCAATCCCGGAGGAGTCAGCGACAACTACAACTTGAATGTTGCGCCAACTGCGCCAAGCATATTCCGGACCATCATTGAAGGTATCGACGGTAAGGTTGCAACGATCGTAAATGGTCGAAATGGCCTACTTGTGACGAACTCAAACCCAGTGAAACGGGGAGATTCAATCGTGATCTACCTGACCGGGCTCGGGAAAACCAATCCCGCTATTGACGCGGGGCTAAGTGCCCCGTCCGATCCACCGGCAGTACCCCTGGTGACGCCAAAGGTAAGCATTGGCGGCGTCGAACAGCCAGTGACTTTCTCCGGGCTAACCCCAGGCGAAGTGGGCGTCTACCAGATCAACGTAAAAATTCTAACCTGGGCACCGACCGGCTTTAGTATCCCATTGACGATCAATCAAGGAGGCGCCATCACGACGCTCAACTTGCGAGTGATCGAATAAAACATTTATAGTCAGAATTGTCTTTACGTTTTAAGTGTGACGAGGAAATATCATATGCGCAACACGTGTAACCGAACCCTTAGGGGTGTAATCCTGGCCCTCGGCCTCATGACGGCGTTTCCTGCACTGGCGCAGCGCTGGGAATTTGGTGCAGGTGGCGCAGGTACCTTTTATACCTCCCGCGACATATCCACCAGTAGTGTGAAAGCAAACACCGGCTTTAACAATGGCTGGGGCGTGACGGCCTGGCTGGGAAATGATATGCACAAGTACATTGGTGGCGAGATCCGCTATATGTATCAGAAAAATGACATCACGCTTGAGCAGGGCGCGACAAAATACAAGTTTGGATCTCGCTCGAGTTCGATTCACTACGATTTTCTAGTTCACGCCGCGCCGCGCGGTGCGAAGATCCGTCCATTTCTTGCATTTGGCGCGGGCTTCCGTGGGTATGAAGGCACCGGGCAGGAAGTGGCCGCGCAACCGTTGAGCAAGTTCGCATATCTAACCAAAACTACCGAATGGGTTCCGTTGGTCTCACTCGGTGCTGGCATCAAGTTTATGCCCACGAAACACTTCGCAATCCGCGCTGAGTTCCGTGACTACATTTCTCCCGTTCCTACCAAAGTCATCGCTCCGGCCCCCGGCGCCACACTGGATGGCTGGTTCCATAATTTCGTTGCCCAATTGGGAGTTTCGATTCTGTTCTAGGCGACACTACCCTGGCGCTACGCTAGGATAGTGCTTCGATGGCTGAAAAATGCACCATTTGCAAGATCCGCCGGTCCAAGCGATACTGCCCTGGATTACGGGAGAACCTGTGCCCGCAATGCTGTGGTCAAGAACGCGAAGAGACCATCGCCTGTCCTTTTGACTGCGAATACCTCGTTCAATCTCGACATCACGAGCAGTTGCGGGTCCTGAGTGCCGCCGAAATTCCTCACCCAGAAATTATCATCAAAGAGGAATTCCTGCGCGATCACGAACCATTGGTCCTTGTCGCTGCTGCAGCAATGGCCGAGTGTGTAGAACGCCTCGAAGGCTTGATCGACAATGACGCTCGGGAGGCTCTCGAGAGCCTGATCACGGTCTACAAAACTCTAGAGTACAGCGGAATCATCTACGAGACTAAGCTGCAGAATCCGATCGCTGCAGCACTCCAGGCACTGGTGCAAATGCGCATTCAGGAATTTCAACAACGGGTTCACGAGCACTCTGGGTATGAGGGCATCCTCGACTCACACATCCTTGGCGTGTTGCTGTTTCTTCAACGCATGGAACTGCAGGTGAACAACGGAAGGCGTCGCGGCCGCAGCTTCCTCGATGCCGTGCGCCGCTTTATCCCGCCCCCGGTGCCAGCAAGTGCAGCGACAATGGAGTTATGGCAACAGGAGTAGTAGTATTCGCACATGGTTCGAGCGTCGAGAGCGCAAATGAAGCAGTGCGGGTTGTGGCGCGCAGCGTCGCTGAAGATGGAGCATTTGATTTGGTCGCGACGTCGTTTCTCGACGGCGGCAAGCCAGATCTGGCGGGGGCCGTGGAAGACCTTGTTTCACGCGGTGCCGATCGGATTCTGGTGGTTCCTTACTTTCTGACCGTGGGACTGCACTTGAAGCGAGACCTGCCGGATTTAATCGAAAAGATCCGTCTGGATCGCTCGGACCTTCCAATCGAAGTAACCCCCCCTCTCGATGGGCATCCGGGACTTGGTGCTATCTTGCTTGATCGGGCGAAGCGGGGGGTAGCTGAATGGCCCTCATAGAGCATCAGGCGCGGCTTTTGGCGGTGGAAGACCTCGGGCCGGGCATCCGAAACTTCCGATTCGAATTGCCGGATGTTGAGAGCTTTGAGTTCCTCCCGGGACAATGGATCTCGATGACGGAGATGGTCGCTGGCAAAAAGGTGACGCGAGCCTATTCGATCGCGTCAGTGCCGAGTGCCAATCGCTTTGAGATTTGCCTGAACAAGGTAGAGGACGGGATCTTCTCTCCCCACCTATTTTCGTTGCAGCCAGGAGACAGCGTTCCGGCCAAGGGCCCCGTGGGGACCTTCACATTGCGGGCTAAGGACAGAGAGGCAATCTTTGTCGCTACCGGCACTGGCGTAGTTCCGTACCGACCGATGTTGCGTCAAGCGGGTTATCTGGATCAAGGCGTAAAGGCCACCTTGATCTTCGGCGCACGCTACCAGGAAGGTCTAATGTTTCGCTCCGAGTTTGAATCGTTGGCGGAGCAGCACTCCAATTTTCGATTCCTGCCGACTGTGACGCGTCCCAGTGCGGATTGGACCGGCTTATCCGGCCGCGTCCAGCCGCTACTTTGGGAGGCGATCGGCGACCGGACGGATCTCGATATCTATGTTTGCGGGTTGAAGGAAATGGTAGAGGCTGTTCGCGATGAACTCAAGGCCAAGGGATTCGACAAAAAGCAGATCATCATTGAGAAGTACGATTGAGAAGTACGATTAGTTAGATGAATATAAGTGGATCGAGATTAGCGGCGCTGGTACTGCTTGATTTGGTGGTGTTCGCGATTGTTGCGTTCCTGATGTTGCAGTGGATGCCGAAGCCGTTGAAGCCAGTTGACTATCTGTTGGTGGGCGTTGTGGCAACGCTGGTGAGCTTGCTGGCGGTCTGGCTATTGCTGTTGCGCGAGGCGCCGAATCGATCAGAAGTTCTATTCAAGAGGCGGATGAAAAAAATCGACGGCGAGGAGATTGAATAGTGGCTTGGCGCTACTGGGATGTAAGCGTAGCGATGAGAGACGGGATGCCTTGCTGGCCGGGAGATCCTTCCCCAAGAGTGGAGCAGGTCATGTCGATGGATCGCGGAGACATGTGCAACGTGACGCGCCTCAACATCAGCGCACACACGGCGACCCATATGGATGCGCCGAGGCACTTCGTGAACTCTGGAGTGGGGATCGATCAAGCCGATCTCGATGCGTTAATCGGCGTCGCACGAGTGGTAGAGATTCATGATCCGTTGGCGATCCGCCGGGCAGAGCTTGAGAAGTTGGTGCCTCAGGCTGGCGAGCGCCTGTTGTTTAAGACGCGAAACTCGCAAGTCGCCTGGGATTATTCAGGGTTTTTTGAGGACTTCGTGTACATCGCCGATGAGGGAGCACGCTACCTGGTGGAGTGCGGCGTCAGAACCGTTGGGGTCGATTACCTGTCGATCGGCGGTTATCGCCACGACACAGTAGAGACGCACGTGACGATCCTCGGCGCGGGTATCGCGGTGATTGAAGGACTGAATCTGAAAGATGTTGAGCCCGGCGAGTATGAACTCATCTGCCTTCCGTTAAAGATCGCGGGAGCAGACGGGGCACCGGCGCGGGTGGTATTGCGCCGAGAGGCTTAAGCGTCCAGCGCTTCGCCGTCCACATGAGCTTTGTGGAGCATGGCCCTTGATTCCTTCTTCTTGTAATTCTCGATCTTCGAGCCGGTCGGGCCTTTGAAGGTTCTCTCGAGGATCGATGACATTTCAGTCGGAGTCATCTTCTTTAACGTCTTGAGCACGGCGACGTTCTGCTCCAATTGATCGACCGATTCGACGCCAGAGACGAGGGTGTTGGGGTTCTGGGTCCAGGCAAAGCGGAGGCATTCTTCGATTGTGGCGATGCGCATTCTGCCGATGCCGCCCATCGCGTTTGACTTCATCCCGATCAAGCCAAGGCCGCGTTCGCGGACCTTAGGGTGGACGTTTTTGATGAAGCTCATGTAGTGGGGGTCAATCAGGTTAACCGGGCATTGGACGGTCTCCCAACCAGAGTAGCCGTTGAGCAGCGCCAGGTGAGTGTCGGGGTCAGCGTGGCCGGTGAAGCCGATGTGCCGAACCTTGCCCTGTTCCTTGGCCTTTACGAAGGCCTCTAGCGAACCGTTGGGGCCAAAGATCTTGTTCACTTCATCCAGGGTGACCACCTCATGGCATTGCCACAGATCGAGATAGTCGGTCTTCATCCGCTTGAGGGTAGTCTCCAGTTGGAGCATCGCCCCATCGCGGGTGCGATTCTCGGCTTTGGACATCAGCAGTACTCGCTGTCGAAGGCTGGGCGAGTTACCGAAGACCTTACCGTAGGTGACGTCGCTCTCGCCGTTATGATACTTGGCGGCGCTGTCAAAGAAGTTGACTCCCAGTTCCAAGGCGCGGTTGATGATGTTGATCCCACTGATTTCACCCCCGACGCGCATGTGATAGCCGCCGAGCGTGAACTTGGATACCTTGAGCTGAGACTTGCCAAGGATGTCGGTTGGCATGGGCATTTGAGCAAGGGCAGCCGGGGAGATGCCGAGGGCTGCTGTGGTCTGGATGAAGTCGCGACGCTGCATTTGGTGATTGTATCGCTTTAGGGCTTGCCTGGTATCAAGTTCTTCAACCGATCCATCCATGTCGGATCGGGCTTTGGGGGAAGCGGTAAGCCAGCGCTGACTGCGGGAGCTTCCTTCGGCGCAGAATAGGGTTGTTTACTCAGCAATCGAACGCGGGTGCCATCAAAAGCGTAGGTCTTAAGCAATCGCTGGCCCGAGGCATCTTCGACGAGGACGCGGAAGCCAGCTTCGTTCTTGGAAGTATCGACGAGGACTGGGAAGAAGCCGCGAAGGCCCCGTTCCCGATGGGCGGTCTCATAGCGATGACGTCGAGTGTTGTAAGTGAAAAGTCGAAGGCCATCGAACTCGAAGGGCGCGAACTTCTGGCTTTGCGTTGTCCAGAGCCAGTGATGGTGCTTGGTGTCGCCATCGGTGACTTCTCCCATGGGGAAGTAGGCGGTGATTCGATTGCCTTCGGCGTACTGGGCGACGTCATCGGGGACCTCAAGGAAAATCGCATTCGTAAGAACCCAGCCGACGCGGCCATCCTTGGTGCGGATGAGCGAGATGTCATCCATCATCTGGGTGGGAGGCGGGACGATGGCAGCTTTGGCACCGGACTTTTTCGTGTCTGGTTCTGGTGTTAGCTTGGCGCGGGACATCTCCAGCCAGTCCTCCGGCGGCTTGGGGCCGACAGGCGCAGGGGGCAGTTCGATCTTTGAGCTGGACCTTCGGGCTGCGCGCTTCTTCTTGATCGCGGTTGCGTCCGGCTTGTCGTCGTCAAGTTCAATCGACTGCCCCTGGAAGGGGCCGCGAACAACGACGCGGTGGCCGATCAGATCGAAGTGTTCTTTCTCGGCAATTTGCAGGAAGGTTGGAGAGAAGCGGTTGGGGTCTGTATGGACGTTGAGCTGTTCAAAGACAGTTGCGCGGCCCATGCTGGGCGCGTCCTTGTATTGGCGCATGAGGGCGTCAAGATCATCCATCTGCTTGGCGCTGATGAGGAGGCGCATATCGACCCAGCCGATGAGTTGGGCCTTGGTGCGGACTTGAACGTAGCGCCGGCGCCGGTCTAGAATCTCCAGTTTTTCGGCATGTTTGGCGGTGCCGACGACCGGGGAATGTAGGGAGACGTCCTGACGGAGAGGAAGCTCGTTGGGGCCAGCGTAGGCTTCCCCTATTACGCGAAAGACCGGGGCCTCCTTCTCCTTGATCGCAGGAGCGCAGGAGAGGAGGCCCGACAGAAATACGAGACTGATTAGAGAAGTCGCCCGGACTGGATGCTGCATGGGCTAGTTCTAGTGTAGTTATACTGCTTGAGCGATTTCGAGCAAAGAATCCTCAAAAGAGTAATCGATGCGTTTGCGCTTGACTGAATTGCGCAGGTACCAGCGATAGGTCTCCTTGAGGCCGGTGGCGAAATCGCGCGGCTTCAACTTGAGCATGCGTTGGGCTTTGTTGGTGACCATGGTGATCGGCGCCACATCGAAGTAATATCCGAAGTAGAGCTGCGGCCCCATCGGGTGACCGCCTGCCAGGGCGATCTGGCGGCGCGGCACGCGGATGATTTGCGGCTTCTTGCCAGTGGCCGAGGCCAGAGCATGGACGACTTCCTCTTGGGTAAGGGGACGTGAGTTGGCCACGTTGAAGGCGTTGCCTGCGGCTTGCGGATGTTCGAGAACCTTCTGGCACGCCAGGATCAGATCTGCGACGTGGACGAACTGCATGAGGCGCCGACCGTCACCGGGGAGGATGAGCGGGCGGCCCGCACGGAGGCGGTCCCAGAAGAAGGCTTCACGATAGTGATTGTTGCCCGGGCCATAGATGAATGGCGGGCGCAAGGTTACGACAGGCACATGGTAGCGGTAGAACATGCGGAACAGCATGCGTTCGCTCATCGCCTTATTGCGCACGTAGGCATCGGGATGGTCGTCGGGAGCAAGTGCGTCTGCCTCGTGATGGTTGAGGCCGTCGCCATAAGCCGCCACGCTGGACATGAAGACGTACTTCGAGAAGTTGCCTTCCATCGTCTTGATGGTGTGCTCCACCTGGGAGGCGGTGGTGCCACGTTCCCAGTCGTACACATTGTCAAAAACGACGTCGAACTTTTCGCGATTCAGGACCTTCTTGATCTGCTCGGGATCGTTGCGGTCTGCGACGATATTGCCGATCTTCTTCTTGAAGGGATGGGCCTGTTTGCGATGAAGAATCGTTACATCGTTCTTCTGCTTAAGGAGATGTTCCACCAGCAAGCGGCCGACGAACTGAGTGCCGCCGATCACAAGGATACGCATGCCGGAGGTGTTGCTTCGGACTAATGATTCAAACACGTTATCTTCTTCTTCCGCTCCTGTAGGAGCGTATTGGTTTAGTCGTAGTAGTCGCGGCCCAGGTGTGTAATCAGATCTTCGCCCTGCATCCAGCGCAGCGTGTTCTTCAGCTTCATGAGCTGAATGAACAAGTCGTGCTCAGGATAGAGGCCGGGAGCGGTCATTGGGCCTTTGAAATAAAAGCTCAACCACTCCTGGATGCCGCGCATGCCAGCGCGTTGGGCTAGATCGAGGAATAGCACCAGGTCCAGAACGAGAGGCGCGGCCAGGATGGAATCTCGGCAGAGGAAATCTACCTTGATTTGCATCGGATAGCCGAGCCAGCCAAAAATGTCGATGTTGTCCCAACCCTCTTTGGAGTCGCCGCGAGGTGGGTAGTAGTTAATCCGGACCGCATGGTAGAGGTCCTTGTAGAGGTCAGGGTAGAGACCCGGTTGGAGGATCTCATCGAGAACACTCAGCTTGGTCTCTTCCTTGGTTTTGAAGCTGCCGGGATCTTCCAGCACTTCGCCGTCACGGTTGCCAAGAATGTTGGTGGAGAACCAGCCAGACATGCCTAACATACGGGCTTTGAAACCAGGGGCGAGAACGGTCTTCAGAAAGGTCTGACCAGTCTTGAAATCTTTGCCGCAGATGGGGAGGTTGCGCTCGCGCGACAGCTCCAGCATGGCGGGAATGTCAGTGGTGAGGTTTGGGGCACCATTCGCAAACGGCACGCCGCTCATCAGCGCAGCATAGGCGTACATTTGCGAAGGAGCAATCTCAGAATCGCTTGCCTTGAGGCCGTCTTCAAAGGCTTTGACCGACTGATGCACGGCAGTGGGCTTCTTGAAGGTCTCCGTCGAGCCGCACCAGATCATCGTGGCGCGCGTGGCTCCGGACTTTTCTTTAAAGGTCTTGATGTCATCCATCAAAGCCTGGGCAAGTTCCCACTTGTCCTTACTCTTTTTGACGTTGGGACCGTTGATTCGCTTTACATACTCTTGATCGAAGACGGCCGACATCGGCTTGATGGCTTCGAGGGGCGTACGGAGCTTTTCGAGGAGGGTAGGCTCAAGGACGTTGGCATTCTTGGCTGCCTGGTAGCAGTTGTCATCGAAAATGTCCCAGCCGCCGAAGACCAACTGGTCGAGCGTGGCGAGTGGAACGAAGTCGCGAATATAAGGCGTATTGTTGTCAGTGCGCTTGCCCAGGCGGATGGTGGCAAGCTGGGTGAGGGAGCCGATTGGCTTCCCCAGGCCTTGGCGAACGGCTTCAACGCCAGCGATGGTGGTTGTGGCTACGGCTCCGAGGCCGGGGATCAAGATGCCTAATTTGCCTTCAGCGGGGGCAATCTTAACATTTTCTCTAATTTCAGACGGATTGGCGGACAACGGCGGGCCTTCCTTTGGCAGAGAACGGGGATAACAGCAGAGTCACAGGGACCAATTGCTATAATACCAACCGGATGAGCCTTCGCGCTACTACGCCGACCATCACAGTTGTATTGGTGGACGATGAACGACTGGCCAGAGAGGAGTTGGAATTCCTCTTGCGGGACTTTGCGGACGTAGAGGTGGCGGGGGTGGCCGAGAATGGCATCCAGGCACTTGAAGTGATTGAAAAGATTGAGCCAGATGTCGTTTTTCTGGACGTGCAAATGCCTGGTTTGGACGGGTTGGGAGTGATCCGAAGGCTACAGGAAAATGGGGTTTCCTTGCCCTATTTTGTTCTGGCGACAGCGTACGACCAGTACGCAGTTGAAGCATTTCGGTTGGAGGCAATGGACTATCTCCTGAAGCCTATAGACAAAGAGAGATTGAAATTAACGGTTTCCCGGGCCAAACGGTATCTGGATGAGCAGGGGATGTTGGGGGTTGTGGAGCCGCCGGAGCGCGTGGCGTCGCCGAGGAGCAAAGTCGTCGTTCGAACGGGAAATCGCAACTTGCTAGTGGATGTTGGGGATGTAATTTACGCCACGATTGAGGGCGGGGTGGTGCGGATTGTGGCGAGCGAGATCGTAGGGGAGAGCAGCTACAAGACGATCGACGAATTGCAGGGGGATCTTGACCCGGAGGTATTTTGGCGTGTGCATCGGGGCTATTTGGTGAACCTGAATCGGATCCGGGAGGTAAATCCCTGGTTCAATTCGAGTTTGATGCTGAAGATGGACGACGCCAAGGGGACTGAGGTGCCGGTGAGCCGGGCGCATTCGAAGAAGCTGCGGGCATTTTTGAAGATATAAGGGAGGACCAGGAATGGCTTCGGTATACAAGGAACGGGCGGAGGAACTGGATCGCTTTGAGACGCAGTTTGGGGTGGTGCGGGGGAGACTGGCTGTTGCGCAAGACCTCTTGACGGACGCGCTGAGCCTGGTGGGGCAGCATGGCGTGTATTGCCAGAGTGTGCGGCAGCCGGGGAAGCCGGCGATGGACTTGCAGATGATACTGAAGCTGTTGAATGACAGTAAGGAACTGGTGACCGATGTCATGGATGGGTTGAAGAAGGGGTAGGGCGGAGATTGGTCAGGGCTCCGCCCTAAGAGGTTTAGGGAGCGGCAGATTGTCAAAGAACGGCGGGGGCGCTCTTGGCGCTCCCTTTAGTGCGGGGCTGGAATTGGCTTTGAATCTAAGATTTTATTTGTTCTTTGACCTCCTGGGGGATGTGGAGGCCGTGGCGCTCGACCGCTTCAATGATGGCGCGGTTGAATTCTTCTAGCGAGATGTCTTCATCGGGGGCCGGGTAGTGCTGGGGACGGGCTTGTTTCGGCAAATCCTTCTCGATTTGGGTTTGTTCCTCGATTTCAATGGGTTCAGCGGCGGGGACATTGCGGTACCAGACCAGCATTTCGATGGTTTTGCGGATCTTGTTGGGGAGACGGTCAATTTCTCGACTTAGGATTTCAAGGGCGCGGCTGGATTGGGTTTGTTTCTCGAAAGCCAGTGCGTAACGGCTGTCCGTGTCGGGGTCGACGACGAACTTCTCTTTGAGATCGAGGTACATGTCCTCGGCCTGGTTGTCGATGAGGGCCAGGTAGTGCGTTTGGGCGCGGAGGAAACGGGTTTGGAGGGTGGCGAGTTGTTGGACGAGGATGTGCTCGGTAGGGGTGACGGGGCAGTATTCGCCCTGGAGGTCTGTGAGCAGGGTTTTGACGAAATCGTGGTCTTCGTTGAAGAGGTTGATTCGAGTGTCGGAATAGAGGCCATGTTTGAGGGCATTGGAGGCGATGCGGCGCTTGCCGATCTCCGTGCGGGGACCTGTGGACTGCTGCGCGTTGGCGCGATTGGCGGCGATTTGGGCGGGAGATGCCATGACTGTTGTTACCTGCTTTTTTGCATGTTTCATGCGGACTTTGCCGCGATAGCTAAGGTAGCAGGGCGGTGGGCGGCACATTGGGGTGGGCTTGCTGGAAAGTTCGTTTTATTGGGATTTTGGCATAGAGAATAGTTCAAAAAAGCTGTGACCGTGCCCCCAAACCGCCCTCAGTTCTTTCTGTTGTAGCGAAATGGCAGATAAAGGTGGCATTGATGCCTAAGGCTAAAATTATAAAAATAAGTCTTGGATTGGCGCTCCGCCTGTGGTGCAAAAATATATCGAATGATATTAACTAACTAAATCAGTTAGGCCGGTTTAAGTCGCGTTACCGAATACAAGTTCGGAGATCTTTCGCTTGCGGGGTTGCGAGGTTTCCTTACGTAAAAGCTTTAGAATCATCGCAACTGGCGCGGTTGGTCGCGGACATTTTGGCTTGCGTGGGAAAAACATTGAGGAATTGTGACGATATATGTCGAAACAGATTGATAAGTTGCACGCAGGGCTCTTAGGGTTGTGTTTAAAGTTAATTTTGATGTCGTCCCTTCTGGCGTTCGTTTCTGTAGGGGGCGCGCAAACGCCGACGCTTTCCAAGGAGTACATTCGCTTGGGTGGGAAGCTCGTTGCGGTTGAGAACCTTGTCGGTGCGAATTTCACAATCAATCCGGGGCAATCCGCAATCATCATTGCAAGGTCTGCGGTGGGAAGTGTCAACGTCGCAGTTGGCGCGCAAGGGGGATTTGGCGGCAGCGTTGCGCTCTCTTTATCCGGGCTACCAGCGGGGGTCAGTGGATCGTTTGCCGTTTCACCGATTAGCGGTTCGGGGAATTCGATGCTGACTCTTACGGTGGGAGCAAGCGCGACGCCGGGCGTATATTCTTTGCTTCTCAGTGGAATTTCCACCAATCCGGCCATCACGCGGAACTCCGTTCTGACGCTTACGATTCCATCCAGCGGACTAGCTTCGATCAGCCGGGTGCAGTACATTCATACCTACCCTGGCGTGCCGGCGACGTTTCCATCGGCCAATCAAGCCGGTAGTGCAATCATCGTTATGGCATCGTGGGCGGGAGCGGCGGCACCAACGGTTTCCGATTCGCGCGGTAATACTTACACAGCTCTCCCGGTACTGAGTGCCACCAACAGCCCGGTTTGGCTTGCGGTCTGGTATGCACTCAACGTAGGCGCGGGTGCGAATACGGTGAGCGTTTCGAGTGGCGGAGACGACCTTGGAGTTACCGCCATTGAGTACTCCGGAGTGTCGGCGTCAGCTGCGTTAGGCATCACGACGACGCTGGAAAGTACAACGGGGGTCTCTGTGAGCACCGCGACATCCCCGAGTTTCACCCCGACAGCGGGATCGCTTCTGGTTGGATTTTTCGCCGATGAGTGGTTCTTGCAGAATTCCATCAGCGCGAGTAGTGCAGGGTATTCGCTGGTCCAATTCGACGGGCAGCACATCGATGCGCAAATCGATAATTTGAACGCCACCGCTGGCGCGCAGACGCTTGGATTCAATTTGGCAAGCGCAACGAACGCCTGGATTCTGCGGGTCATCGAACTAAAACCCGCGTCTTTGGGCACGCAAAGCGCCGCGCCGACTTTCAATCCACCGCCCTTCACTTACAGCTCATCTCAGGCGGTGACAATCTCTTCGGCTACGCCCGGCGCAAGCATCCGTTACACG
>JBBRBI010000017.1:0-74969 GCA_038206015.1 Bryobacterales bacterium
GCTGGCCGCTGGCATCCAGCCCACCCATCTCGATACCCATAAGCACACGCACCTGCTCCCCCCTGTGCTCGATGCAGTGGCTTGCCTCAGCCAGCAATACGGTATCCCCTGGGTCAGAACGCCTTTCGATTTTCCGCTCCCAGGCAAGCAACCAAAGGCCAGTATTCGCCTAACTTCTTTGGCCATGTGCACTATGCGCGGTCACTTCCGCCGCGTTCTTTCCCGACATGGCGCCTGCTCCACAGACCACTTCGCTGGCTTCGCCTGGACCGGCAACTATACCGCTGCTGACCTCATCTACCTTGTCCAGCATCTGCCTGAAGGGTCCACCGAATTGATGACGCACCCTGGTCATCTGGGCCTGGAACTTCTCCGCGCAAACACCCGCCTCAAAGAGAGCCGCTACCAGGAATTGGTCGCTCTAACAGACCCACGTGTTCGGGACGCACTCAACGCAGCAGACGTTCAGCTAGGCGGATACAGGATGCTGAACGGCATGCGGCAAAACGATCCGAAAAGCCGCGCCTGACTGGTCGTCGCGATTTGCTGCAAACACCTGCCCGCCCTGGCTCTCCACAATCGATCTCACGATATGCAGACCCAATCCTTTGTGCCGCGGCGTGGTTGTAAATCCAGGTTCAAAAAGACTCTCGAGCAATCGTGCAGGGATCCCGGGGCCCGTGTCCAAAACCTGAATCAACACCTCAACTTCATTACTGCTCGCACTCACTTCGATCAACCCGCCCTGCGGCATCATCCGTGCTGCGTTCAAAAAGAGGTTCAGAAACACCCGCTCCCATGCACCGCGCATCCCCGCAATCTGCAAGTCACTAACGATCACTACGTTGACTGCGATACTCGGTCCGCGAGATGACACCAGATAGTCCGTCAACAGCGCCTCCACCTGCTCAAAGAGCCGCGCAACGTCAGTCAGGCCCCCTTGCACTTCCAGACTCTTCACAATCCGCGCCCCGTGCTTCAAACTCCGGGCGACAGTCGCGCTGAGCTTGGCATGCTTCGGGTCTGCCTTCAATACCTCATTGGCCTCAAAGAGCGTCTCAAACACGTTGTTGAGGTCGTGGACGACGCCGGCAATCGTGAGAGTATCGGGGCGCTCGGGCATAGTGATTACGTGGTCAAAGAGCGTAGTGTCGAGTAGAATTCCGGAAAGCTGACACTGGCCGCTTCCGCGCGTTCGATTGTGCATGGGCCTTCTGCAGCCAGTCCCGCAACCGCAAACGCCATTGCAATCCGATGATCGCCAAAGCTGTCAAAGGCTGCGGCTTGAAACTTCTGATGGCCCGGCACGGTGAACCCGTCCTCGCGCACTTCAATTGCAACGCCAGCGCGCTTGAAATTCTCGGCCAGAGTCGCGATGCGGTCGGTCTCCTTCACGCGAAGCTCCGCTGCATCCTTCACAAATAGGCCGCCCGTGGCTGCGCCCAATACCGCCAACGCCGGGATTTCATCGATCAGCGCCGCAGTCATCGCGCCGGAGATGATGCCCGATCGTTGCACCCTGCCGCGCACCATAATGTCGCCCACCAACTCGCCGTGTTGGTCGCCGACATTCAAGATCTTCACCTCTGCGCCCAGTCCAGCCAGATAGTCCAGTAACGCGGTCCGTGTCGGGTTCAACCCGACACCACCGATCACCAGGTTTGAATTTGGGATCATCAGCGCCGCAGCCAGGAAGAAGGCGGAAGAACTCAAGTCGCCCGGTACGGTCAGCTCTTTCCCGACAAGCTTCGGTCGACCCTGCAACGTAACAACGCGGCCTGCCGAACTGATATCGGCGCCAAACATCTTCAACGCCAATTCTGTGTGGTCGCGAGTCTTTATTGGCTCTCGCATGGTCGTCTCGCCATCGCAAAACAGACCGGCAAACAAAACACAAGTCTTCACCTGGGCTGACGCCACCGGCGAGGTGTAATCGATGGCTTGCAGCTTGGCACCATGAATTTCCAGCGGCGGATACTTCTCGTTCGTCGCCACAATCTTCGCGCCCATTTCCGCCAGCGGCAGCATCACGCGCTGCATCGGTCGCTTGGCCAACGACTCATCGCCATCAATCCGGGACACAAACGGCTGACCAGCCAAAATGCCGCTCATCATCCGGATCGTCGATCCGGAATTTCCAGCGTCCAGGGTGGCAGTCGGCTTGCTCAGCCCGTCCAGCCCCTTGCCCATGATCGAGACTTCGCTGCCACCATCTTCAACTTCGATGCCCAGGGCCTTCAGAATGCCAAGCGTCGAGTGACAATCCTCGCCAGTGGCATAGCCGTGAATCGTAGTCTTTCCTTCAGCCAGAGCCGCAATCATCGCCCAACGGTGCGAAATCGACTTGTCACCAGGCAGGCGAATCGCGCCGCTAAATTTGTTGGCAGAGTTTATGTTTTCAATCATTTTTTATTCGACAGGATAAGGTCCGGCTTTGCCCACTCGCAAATCTCGACCGCTGCCGTCAACGGCACCGACCTCAATATGCACGGCCCGCGCCGGCGCACGCAATTGCAGATGGAATTCCGCTGTGTCCCCAGGCACCACCGTGTCCGGTTCCAGCGACCCTTTCTGGATCGTGATCGACTTCATGTCCGGCGCGAAGAACTCAAATACAATCAATGCTTTGCGGAAAGTTTTGGTGGATGTGTTTTTGACTTTGCCGTCGACAGCAATTAGCTGTTCGTCAATCCGTCGACAGGCAAATTGCGATACTTCCAAATCCGGCGGCTTCGCCTTCTTCTCTTGTGCAGACAAAAGGAGGGCAGCAACCAGACTGATCAGGAAATAACCACGCATAGCAGGACTTCTTCAGAGTGTACCAAGTAGCAACGCTCTTTTTGCATCCGATCCCTATGCTCACTGCGTCCTATAGGGGGAAGGCAAAGTTAGGTTAGCGTATACTAACATTGAACGGATCCCTCATCAGCTTGAAGGCCCCACGTATATTTTTCTCCCTTTTCCTGCTCCCCCTCCTGGCCCAAGCCAGCGGTGACGCGCATGAAAAAGCCCGGATTCTGTATGAAAAGACAGACTATCCCGCCAGCGTCCGCATTCTCGACGGCATCAAGAATAAGTCCGCTGCCGATCTGAACCTCCTCGGACGCGACCAGTTCATGATGGGCGACTACAAGAAGGCGACTGAACTCCTCGAAAAGGCCGCCCATCTTGAACCTCAGGTCAGCGCCCATTGGCTTTGGCTCGGTCGCTGCTTTGGCCGTAGAGCAGAACTCAGCACCTTTGTCACCGCCCCCGGCTACGCCACTAAAGCCCGTCAGAACTTTGAACGTGCTGTCCAGACTGACCCGTCAAACGCCGAAGCCCTCGCTGACCTGTTCGAATACTATCTCCAGGCCCCCGGATTCCTGGGCGGCGGGCTCGACAAGGCGCAGGATCTCATCGAACGCATTGGTGCCGCAGACCCCGTCGAAAAACAATGGGCCATGGCCCGTCTCGCAGAGCAGAAAAAAGACTTCAAATCTGCCGAAGCCCACTTGCGCCGCAGTATCGAACTCGCCCCCCGCCAAGTCGGGCGCATCGTTGATCTCGCCATGTTTCTCGCCAAGCGCGGTCGCACGAATGAAAGCGATGCGATCTTCGCCCAAGCCCAGCGCGTCGCCCCCAATCACCCCACCTACCTTTGGCAGCGCGCCAACGCACTGATCGATGGCAAGCGCAATCTTGCGGAAGCTAAACTACTTCTCGAGAAGTATCTGTCCACTCAAATGCAGCCTGACGACGATCACAAAGAAGAAGCCCGCAAGCTGTTGACGAAGATGCACGGGGCCTAAACTTGAACATTGTCGAGGTGCTCAAGTCGAGCTACGAATCGCTGAAGGCAAATCGCGTCCGCACCCTGTTGACCGCCCTCGGCCTCGTCATCGGCAACGCTAGCGTAATCCTCGTCGTCACCATTTCGCTCACCAGCACCGAATTCATCCTCGATCAAATCAAAGGCATCGGTTCCAACGTCGTATGGGCATATTTTGAAGGCGGCAGCCGCGAGAGTGAACAGAGCGATGGTGATTTTATCAAGCTTGTCGACGTCCAGGCGGTGCGCGCTCAACTGGCCGACCGGATCGTTGCGGTCACTGCGACGATGTCCAGCAGCAGTAGCCTCACCATTGACGGCAAGCCGCAGGACACAGCAGTATTGGGCGTCGATCAGTACTATCCCAAAGTTCGCAATCTGATCTTGCTCGCTGGCCGCTACTTCGATGCCGAAGAGGAACGCCAACGTACCAAAGTTACGCTGCTCACGGAACCGCTGGCCAAACTCCTCTACGGTTCCAGCCAATCCGCTGTCGGCAAAACGCTCAAGGTAAAAGACCACCAGTTCACCGTAATCGGTGTCTTCCGGGAGCGCGTCCAGAGCTTCGGGCTCAGTGAATTGGCAGACCGCGCAATGGTAGTCCCGATCACTGTATTGCGGTATTACAACCGTGTCGAACGTATCGACCCGATGTACATTCAGGCAAAGCGAGCCGAAGATGTAGTAGCACTTACCAGTGAGGTGAGAACGATTCTCGAAGGCCGTCACCGCAAAGGTGCGCGCTACTTCGTCGACAACCTGGGTGCCATTCTCGACACCGCAAAGAATATCAGCCTGATCCTCACCTTTGTACTCATCCTGGTGGCCGCCATTGCCTTGGTCATCAGCGGCATCGGAATCATGAACATCATGCTCGTAACCGTAACGGAGCGCACCAAGGAGATTGGCACACGAATGGCGGTTGGTGCCTCTCGTCGTGAAATCCTCGCCCAATTCCTGATGGAATCCGTACTCATCTCAACAGGCGGCGGCCTCCTCGGCATTCTTGTGGGCGTGAGCGGGCCGCTGATCGCGCAATGGCTGATCCCCGAGTTCGGTGTCGCCATCTCGATCACGAGTGTCGTGGTGGCCTTTGTGGTGTCCTTTGCGGTTGGCCTGGTCTTTGGCATTCTCCCCGCCAACCGAGCGAGCCAACTCAACCCGATCGAAGCCCTGCGCTACGAGTAGCGCTTAATCCCCCAGCCAGTAGCAGCTGCCCGATAAGATCACGAATTACAGACTCGCGTTTTTGGACCCGTGCGATCAAGCCGACTTCTGTGCTTTGCGTGCTTCGAACTGTTGAGTGCCTCGCCGCGTATGTCGCTCCAATCCTGACGCGTCATCTCTGTTGGCTCACCGGTTTGAATGCCTTCGATCAGCAGCGCCTCCAACTTTTCTTGGGTCTTGCGTTTCTCATCATCTCTGATGAGGTTACGGACATACTCGCTGACAGTGCTGTATCGGCCCGATCCGAACTGGATGTCAACAAACTCCTTGAGTTGATCGGGGAGGGAAATGTTCATTGTCTGCATCTAGCACCTCTTTTGAGCTTCAGTTCTCACGATATTAGGCGTGGCAAGGGGCGGCAAGCATTGCCATCCCTGATTACTCATTAAGAACTTCAATCCCAAAACCACTTGGAAAGCTGTCGTACTGATCGTCGGCTGTCCCCACTTGGCAGCGAGCACTCAAAGATAGCGCCCCTACCGCCCTAACGCCCCCACAACCATCTGCAGCGTCTTCTCCGTCGAATTCCCAACCGGCGTCGCCTTCCAGTCCTTCCGGGATCCGTCGTAGCTATAGCGAACCGGCAAGCGCGTCAACGCCGGGTCGTATTGCCCCTCATTGCCGCCCATCTTGTAAATCACCAGATCCAGTGAAGGCACGACATAGATCGCATACCCGCCCGATCCGCCCTTCCAGTAAGCATCCTTCGGCACGCCGCTCAAATGCTCATCGTCATTTACATTGAAGTTAAACGAGTGCGAGTAATGCGGATTGTACTTAGTCGTTCGCCCACACATCCGCACAAAGTCCGCTGGCAGAATCTGCTGCTTGCCCCACCGCCCCTCTTTCAACATCAGATAGCCAAAGCGCAACATGTCGGTCGACCGAACCGCGATGCTCCCGCCCCCCGGCGTGTGAAACATTCTGCCCTCCGCATCAATGCCGCTCTTAAGCTTCGGTCGATACATCGCATAGCCCCAGGTCCCAAATCCCAAGGGCTCTGTCAGGCGCTTGCGCATGTAATCTTCCATCTCCATCCCCATCCCTTGCCGAACCACAATGGCCGCAATGTGGCTGGAAGAAGTCGTGTAGGAGTAACAATCCCCCGGTGCGCACCACAGCGTCTGCTTTAGTGCAAAATCATCGGTCGTGGACCACGGGCCGTTGTCAATCGTCGGGTTCGGCCAATCCTGCTTCACACCCTTTACGTACACCGGATTGGTCCCGCGGATGCCGGCTGACATCGATAGCACCTGCCCCAGCGTAATCTCTGCCTTTCTCGGGTCATCGAGAGGAAAAGTCTCTGGCGGCAGAAACTTCGGCGTGTATACCTTCTCGTCTAAACCCAGGGCAAACATCGCTGGCTTGTCCTGCATCATCATTCCGACGGCGACGCTTGTAAACGCCTTCCCGCAACTGGCCAACTCCGGCAACGCCTCGCGATTTCCCCGCCCAAAGTACTTCTCGTACACCAGCTGACCATGCCGCACGACAAGTAGCCCACCATGCTGGCTGGTCTTCTCTACATAGGCAAACGCCTCATCGAGCTTACTAACATCGATGCCAGTAACCTGACGGACCTTTGCTGCATCCCGCAAGGTCCGCCATCCACCCTTCGCATCGGGCTTAGGGAAATAATCCTCCCCGAAGACAAATCCACAACTCAAAACCAGGATGAAAAACAAGCGCGTAGTCACGCCAACATCATATTAGAAACGCCGACCCAACCTGAACAGCACCTTCCTCTCGCCCTGGTCGCCCACCGCACCTCCAATAAAGAACACGCCCATTGGCGTATTTCCCAACAGGCCGATCAATCCGTCATGGCGCGGTGTTGCCGTACCCCCCGTGTACCAGGCCCGTCCCATTTCATATCCAATCGCGCCGTAGAGCTTGCCCAGCACAGACACCCCTCCAGCCGACAAAGCTCGACGCAGGATCACATTCCCCGTATAGTAGTTATTCCCGATCATCTGACTGCGCCCAAGCGCGCTCATCTGCCCAAAACCGCCCAAGCCAAACAAATTGTTGAGGGAAATTTCTTTCACGGTCGTTCCGCCTGCCAGGTTGATCGCTACCGAGTAATGCGGATTGATCGAGAATGCCTGGGTCGACGCTCCTTCATAGGCCGCGAAATCCCGCCTCACCCCCGGGTAGCGGTCATACCAGTAACCAGCAGCTTCCACATAGGTGCCCCGCAATGGAACCAGCGGGTTGTCGCGCGTATCGGATCGATACAAACCGCGAGCCACACCGAATTGCCCGCTCAGACGGGTAAGTCCAGTTTTGCCGGTTGCCATCGGATCTCCTGTAATCAACGTCGTAGAAAGGTGCCCAATCTCGTAACCCATTCTCAATTCCCTAAATCGCCCAAATGAGTGCCCCAGATCTGCCGCTCCGCTGTACTTATCATTACTGTAACCGGATACATGATCTCCATGAATGTCATAAATCGGTACCTGATTACGACGGAATTCTCCGCGTGGCGCGATGAACCACTTGCCGCCAGAGATTCGATAGTAATATTCCATGCTGGCTGTTGTGTAAGTGCCGATACTGAAATCGGCCCGGAGTTCTGAAGCTGGCCCTCCCAGGTCCAGGAATGTCAGGCGCGCTCCAATTCCCAGGCGGATCCCGTCGCCAGACAAGCCGTCGATCAAGAACGTCGGCCGCAGAAAAGGAGGTCCAAACGGATGCTCATTGACTTGGACCTTCACAATCTCCCGGCCCTCTTCCCTTAAGTATTCGTAGCTCGCTGTTTGAAATCGCCCGTATCCCGTCAATTTCAACATCTGCGTTTCCAGCTTCTGCTGGTTGAGAGCTTCCCCGCCTACGGGCATAATAGACGCTTTCAGGGACTCTTGGAGTTTTGGTGCGACGTCGCCACTGAAAAGGATGTCCTGAGGGTGAATTTCGTCTGGGCGACGTTTGGCCGTTCTCGCCTGTACGTAAGCTCGATACTCTGTCTCGCTTACCTGGTATCGGCGCAGCATCGTTGCTTTCTGCTCAGCCGCAGCGTAGCCGATCTTGCGAAACTCCTCGAACTTACCGTAATCTGTTGCTGCCATGCCCGTAAGCATCGGCATTATGACAAGGTCCGCCGACGCAATTTGTGGCCGTTCACTTGCCGTAATCATATAGCTTACGGAGCGACTGGCGATGCCCAACAACGATCTCAAGTCATTTGGATCCAGTGGAATATCCAGCGCAACCGCGATGGTCACGTCAGCCCCCATCGACTTCACTATGTTTACTGGAAGATTATTTGAGATCGCCCCATCAACCAGCACCATCCCGTCGATTCGCAGCGGCGGGAAAAGCACGGGCAGTGACATCGTCGCACGCAGAGCAGTAAATAGCGACCCCTTTTCAAATACAACGCCTTTCCCGGTGTTGAGGTCTGAGGCGACACAGCGGAACGGCGTCGGAAGATCGTCAAAGCTCTTCATGTTGCCGTATCTCGCCGTGATCCGGTTGATGATCAAGCTTACGCCTTGTCCCGACGACAGGCCCGACGGCAGGCCAAGCTTCCCGTTCTTCAATCCCACTTGCAGTGCCGTGGGGAACTTCGCCGCGTCCTCTTTACGTCGGAAGGCCTGTTCCGCATACTGAGATCCAGGGCTCAACGCAAGCGTCCAGTCCACCTTCTTCACAAATTCGTTGATCTCGGCTGCGCTGTGCCCCGTAGCATGCAATCCGCCGACCAAACCGCCCATACTTGTACCGGCAATGAAGTCGATCGGTATGCGATTCTCTTCAAGCCATTGCAGTACGCCGATGTGCGCCAGTCCAATCGCCGCCCCGCCTGCTAGTGCCACGCCAAGTTTGGGGCGTTTCGGCGGGGGGCTCTGAGGGGCAAGCTCCGCACCAATCGCAACAGATACCAACATGGGGACTAATAAGACAGCGGTGATGTTTCGCACTCTAACTCCAAATAACAAAGATCTCTCCATTTGTACCAGATGCACTACCGCTGGAACCTCACCTTAAGGCCGTTAGACCCCCGCCCAGACTGAGTTGGAAGCTAAACTTGGATCTCCGTACAAGTTCTTACATTGATGGTCACCTTAGAACAATTCGAGCTTCTAAAACTTTTGGCACTGCGCCTGGCGGGAATTGAAATCCTGGATCGCCACCGCCAACTCCTTGAAGCAAAATGCCGCAGGCTGGGGATTAGCAGCACGATTGAACTCGCCATTTTGATAAGCGCCGCCAATCAGGGAGACTCAGCCGCCTGCCAACGCCTAATCGTACTTTTTACAACCGCCCACACGAGTTTCTTCCGCATTCCATGGCACTTTGACATTGCTGCCGAGCACGCCCTGTGGGCAGTCCATAAGACAGGCCATGCCCGTTTCTGGTCAGCCGCTGCGGCCACTGGAGAAGAGCCCTATTCCCTCGCCATCGCCTTGCTCAATATTTTCCGCCGTGACGATCCACCAGTCGCGATCCTGGCCACTGACATCAACCCCGATTCGCTGGCCTTCGCTCAACGTGGCGTATACCCTGAGCCCGTATTAGCCACACTGCCTCCCTCGGCCCGTGCTCTTTTTTCTAGTGATTCCAACGTTTCCGGATCTCAGAAAGTCTCCGCAGCCGTGCAGCGGCTTGTCACCTTTCAAACTTTGAATCTGAATGCACCAGCCTGGCCCGTCAACGGACCCTTCGAAGTGATTTTGTGCCGCAACGTGCTGATGTATTTCACGGTTGACCGTCGCGATCAGGCCGTGCGCCGCTTCGCCTCGTTGCTGGCCCCCGGCGGTCTTTTGATCCTCGATCCAGCAGAACACTTAGGTGCCTCCAGGCACTTGTTTTCGCAAGGGAAGGAATCCATTTACACCTTGCGTCAACCATTCGGACGGACAGCCAACAGCGACGCAGGCCCTTCCCCAATGCGTTAAAATCCGCTTACATGACCATCGCCAGACGATTGATTTTGATGCTCGCCATTCCCCTGGTTGCTCTTGTGGCCCTAGGTGTTTTCGTCGCGATGCAATTGGCCGTAATTGAAACTAAAAGCCGTTTCGTGGCGGTCACTCAAATCCCAGCCCTCGCCACCATCGGCAACATCGCCCAGGCCTTTGGTGAGATGCGGGTCAATCTTCGCACTTTTGTTTTGTCCCGGGATAAAGCAGGACAGTCGCTTGCGGAAGCAACCCTACGGCAGAACAGCGGAAAGGTGGATCAGTTGCTGGCCATCTACGCTGATTCGATGATCACTGGCGATAAGGGCCGTAGGCTGTACGTTTCCTATAAAGATCTCAGCAAGGAGTGGCTTAGAGATGTAACTCCGATCCTCGCTCTGGCTGCGGCCGGGCATAGGGAGGAGGCCATTTCTGCACTCTCGGACGGGCCCGTCAACGCGACGGCGACACGGTTGTCCGATGCGCTAATCGATTGGGTCGAGTTGAATCAGCAGATAGCCGTCGACTCGGGTAAAGAGATCCTCGACGCCATCCAGGAAGCCAAATTTAAAGTGGCAATCGCGATAGGCCTTGGCCTCATGCTCTCAGCGATCTTCGGCTTTCTAACCTATCGGAAAATAGTCATTCCGCTCATGTCATTGAGGGGAGCGGTTCAATCCATTGCTGGCGGTAACTTCAGCTTAGCGGTACCGTCGATCCAGGCGAGTGACGAAATCGGGCAACTCGCCCGCTCTATCGATGTCCTGAAGACCGGTGCATCTGCGATGGAGGAACAGCGCTGGGTGAAGGCTAGCACCGGCAAGGTCATGGGGGCTTTACAGGACGCAGATTCTGTGTCGTACTTTGGCCACCGCACCCTGTCTGAGCTGGTTCCGCTGCTTGGTGGTGGCATTGCCAGCTTTTATACTCTCACCAAGGTTGGCAATCGAGTGAGTCGGATTGCCGACTACGGACTCGCTGATATGGCCACACAGTCAGCTGACTCCCCGGAATCCTTCGAGATCGGAAAAGCGCTGGTTGGGGAGTGCGCGCGCACTCGAAAATCCATCGTGCTGACAGACCTGCCTCCAGATCAATTGCGGATTTGCTGGGGGCTTGGCACTGCGCTGCCCAACCAGGTAACCGCTTGGCCCCTGCTGTCAGGGGCTGGCTTGCAGGGTGTCATCGAATTCGCATCGTTCCGCGACTTCACCACCCGCGAAAAGGCGCTGGTGGCAGAGTTACTTCCTGTACTTGCGATGAGCCTGGAGATTCTTGACCGCAACCTGGCCACACACGACCTGCTTGTCCAGACTCAGGAACAGGCCCGCCTGCTCGAAGAACAAACGACGGAACTTACTCAATCCCAGGACGAGTTACTCGCTCAAAAAGAAGAAATGATCATCCAGCAGCAGGACCTTGCCGCTGCCAAGATCAAGGCTGAAGAAGCCACAGAAACCAAGTCGCTGTTCCTGGCCAATATGAGCCACGAGATCCGCACTCCGATGAACGCCATCATCGGCATGACTCATCTCGCGCTAAAGACAGAACTGACGCCCAAGCAGCGCGATTACATGGCAAAAGTGCGCGCTGCCTCTGGCGCACTTCTGGGCATTATCAACGATATCCTCGACTTCTCAAAAATCGAAGCCGGCAAGCTGGATATCGAAAATACAGACTTTTACTTTGAAGACATGATCGAGAATTTCTCCGCCGTGGTTGCCCAGAAGGCACAGGAGAAACATCTCGAGTTTCTCCTCTCTGCCAATCCCGATATCCCTCCGAGTCTCACGGGCGACTCCTTGCGCGTCGGGCAGGTTCTGATCAATCTCGTCAACAACGCAGTAAAGTTCACCGCAGAAGGTGAAGTGATTGTCTCGATCAGCATTGAGGAGCGGGAAGCCGACCGTGTGAAATTGAAGTTTGGTGTCAAAGACACCGGCATCGGCATGACTCCTGAACAGGTAGGGCGTTTATTCCAGGCATTCAGCCAAGCCGACACATCCACCACCCGCAAGTTTGGCGGCACCGGCCTCGGCCTCTCCATCAGCAAAAAGCTCGTCGAAATGATGGGTGGTGAAATCTGGGTCGAGAGTGAATCGGGAGTTGGCAGCAATTTCTGCTTCACCTGCTGGTTTGGCATTGGAACCATGGAACACCGGCGTGCTCGCTTCATCCCAGATATGGGCGGGGTCCGGGCCTTGGTCGTCGATGACAACCCCCAGGCCTGTGAAATCCTGAGTGAGACATTGCGCGGCTTCTCGCTGCGAGCCGATACCGTCTCATCAGGCGCAGCGGCGATCAAGGCAATGGCCGCCGCTGATGCCACAGATCCCTACCGCCTTGTCTTGATGGACTGGCAAATGCCTGGCATGGATGGCCTCGAAGCAAGTGACAAAATCCTGCATGATGCTCGCCTCAAGAACAAACCGCACATCGTAATGGTGACAGCGTTTGGCAGGGAAGAAATTCGTCTCCGAGCCGAACAAATCGGGATCGGTTCCTACGTCATGAAACCCGTCAGTGCATCCGTACTGTACGACACGATCGTGGACCAATTTGGCGTAGTTGGCGAGTCGTCGTCATCGCGCAATCGCCAGTCTGAGAATGTCGACTACGACGCTCGTGGGGTTCGCATTCTGCTTGTCGAAGACAACGAAATGAATCAGCAGGTAGCCACCGAACTTCTCGAAAGCGCAGGGGCGATCGTCAAGGTCGCCAGCAACGGAGCGATTGCCGTCAGGCTTTTATTCGACGGCCCGCAGCCTCCCCCCTTCGACATCGTGCTGATGGATTTGCAGATGCCAGAGATGGATGGTCACGCCGCGACGAAGCGATTAAGAGCCGACCCGCGCTTCAACGACCTTCCCATTCTCGCGATGACCGCCCACGCGCTTGTCGAGGAGCGAGACCGCTGCCTCGCCGAGGGTATGAGCGATCACATCACCAAGCCCATCGATCCCGATTTGATGTTTGCCGCTATCGAGCGCTGGGCCAGGAAGCCCGATTTGTCGATTGCGCGGCCCATCGAGGCCCCCATCGTCAAGGCTGCCGCGCCCGAACTCACAATACCGGAAATCTCAGGCATCGATATCGCCGGAGGAGTGAAGCGAGTCGCCGGCAACAATCGCCTCTACCGCAGCCTCCTCGAACAGTTCGCCGCGAAACACGCAAACGCAGCTGCAGAAATCACCGAGGCGCTCCGCAGCGGTGACCGCCCTCTGGCCGAGCGCCTCGCTCACACCATCAAGGGTGTTGCAGGTAATATCGGCATCGGCGCAATCCAGGCCGCAGCCGGGACTGTCGAGAAGGCAATCCATGACGAAGACCCTGCTGTACCCCAATTGCTAATCGCCCTCGAAGCCGTTCTGGGTCCGCAGGTCCAGTCCATCCTTGCTGCAATCGGCCAGGCGGCCCCCGCCCCTGTTGCCACGCAACCCTTCGATGCGCAAATAGCGACTGCCGCGTGCATCAAGCTCAAATCGCTCATCATCGACAATGACGGCGACGCGGCCGACGCTGTCCAACTCGTTGCCGACGCCCTGACCGGATCAGTGGACGCACAACGCCTTGCCGCTCTCCGCTCCTCTATCGATGACTTCGATTTCGACGCCGCGCTCGTTAAGTTAGTCGACATCGCCAAAGACTGTAAGTTGGATTTGGAATAACCGAAATGAACGACACCGAAGATAAAAAACTCATCCTCCTCGTAGACGATGCACCCGCCAATATTCAGGTAGCCCGTGAAATTCTGAAGGACAAGTACAAGACCCGCGTCGCCACCAGCGGTGCCAAAGCCCTTGAACTTGTCAGGGTCGAGCCCACACCCGATCTGATCCTCCTCGATGTAATGATGCCCGAAATGGACGGCTACGAAGTCTGCGCGCGCTTGAAGGCCGACCCCGCCACCCGGGATATTCCCGTCATCTTCCTTACCGGTAAAGTTGAGGCCGAGGACGAGACCAAAGGTTTCGAAGTTGGCGCCGTGGATTACATCCACAAACCCTTCTCGCCGCCCGTTGTGTTGGCCAGAGTGCAGACTCACATGGCGCTTCGCGATGCTCAGCGCAAGGTCGATCAACTGCTTGACAACACGCTGCCTGCGGCTGCCGTCGCTGAGCTCAAGGCCACCGGCCAGGTCACCCCCAAGCGCTTTGAAAACGTGGCCGTCGTCTTTGTCGACCTCGTCAGCTTTACCACTTACTGCGATAAGCACACGCCCGAAGAAGTAGTGGGCAGCTTGAGTGAGCTCTTCATCATGTTTGAAGAGTGTGCCAGCCGTTACGGGCTGGAGAAAATCAAAACCATCGGCGATGCCTTCCTTGCCACCGCTGGCCTGTTGAATCAATCCGATGATCCCTTTAATGCCGCCGTCCAGTGTGCTCTCGACATCGCCAAAGCTGCTCCCTCAATCGGTCCCGGTTGGCGTGTCCGCGCGGGTGTCCATTGCGGGCCATTAATGGCAGGAATTGTAGGCCGCGAACGTTACCAGTTCGACATCTGGGGCGACACCGTAAACGTCGCCTCCCGTCTCACCTCAGTCGCCTTGCCGGGAACCGTCTCTGTGACCGAAGCACTCAGCACCAAGCTCGTCGGTCGCACTTTTTCCCCTCGCGGCACCGTTGACCTTAAGGGTAAGGGTGCCGTGCCAGTCGTTGAAGTCACCGCCTAGGCGGGCTGGTTACTTTATCGCTGCAATCCGATCATTGGCCTCTCGCAGCCGCCTCGTCAGCAGTCGAACGATCTCCTGCATGATCTCTGGATGTGCCTCCAGCACCTGATAAAAGCTTGCCTGATCGATCTCAAGCAGCGTCGACTCCGCCGTCGCCGTGGCCGAGGCGGAACGTGGGGAGGAATCAAGAACGGCCATCTCTCCCAGGCAGTCTCCACGGCCAAATACCGTCAGCGTATTCTCGCCCCGGTGGATGCGCACCGCGCCTGTCATAACCACAAACAACGACTCGCCGATCTCGCCCTCGCGCATCAACACTGTCCCCTCGGCAACGTCGCGCTCCTCAGCAATCGCCGCAATTCGCGATAGCTTCTCCGCCGGGATATTCTGGAACATCGCGACAGATTTGAGAAGGATCGTCTTTTCGAGGGTAGAGGGCATACTGACGTCTAAGTCTACGACGGGAATTACAGCGCCTTGATTGTCAGATTTCAGATAGTGAGCTGCGATCTTCGATTCCCATGGATCTCCATTTGCGGCTGCATTACGAAACGCTGCATCCAGGCTTTTCGGCAAGTCGGAATGGCGTTCGCTGCCGGCCACGTCCTTGTCTTCCCATGAGATCTGGTCCAGCAGCGGCAACAATCCTGCTCGATTCTCTCCCTCAAATGCAGAATCAATAAACTCGAGCACGAACGGAAGGCGGGTTTTATCCGCACTTTCGTACACCCGAATGCATTGCTCCACTGGAGAATTCGGCTCGTTGATGGAACCGAGAATAAACATCGTTGGTATCACGCTTCGGATGCGATTCCGATAGTGATCTCTCAAGAGCACAGCGTGCGGGGCCTCCCCAAGCAAGTGCAGGATGCGGACACATCGATACGCTTCCTTCGTCAACTGCCGCGTACACAACTCGATAGCTGGCTTGACCGATTGCGGCACTGCTTCGCGACGTGCCAGCGCCAATAGCGATGTCGCCGCCGTCCGTGTCTCGACAATCTCCAACTGCGCCAGCACACGCGTGAGCATGGCCGCTGCACCAGCGACTGGAAGCTCAGGGATTGACCGCATCACGCCCACTCGCAGCAAAGACGGTGGAACTGCAAATAGCACCGCTTCTATGCCCTTCAATACCTGCTCCGGTTTCAACTCACTGAGAGCTGCGATAGCTCCAGCAGCGGTTCGTGCATCTGAGAGCTGAGAAAGTAATGCCGAAATCGACCCGTGGTCAAGACGTCGAGCAGCCACCGCCGCTCCTGCGATTCTTCCCTCGATTGATGCACTCGTCAATAGGCTGCGCAGCTTGCTCGTCGGCAGGCTCGCCTCGTCATCCCAAAGCTGCTTGACCGCGATCGACTGTGCCTCGCCCGTACCCTCATTCGCCAGGCCCATCAGGATTGCTTTCGCCTCCGGCTCTTTCGCCTTACTGATTCGAACGATGGCCGTCGCTGCCTGAGCGCGGGTTTCTCCGTCATCCTCCACCAGCCGTATGCGCAGGGCAGGGAGACACTGAGTGAGCCCACGGTCTGCCGCGATCGCAATTGCCCCAGCCGCAAGTAGTCCCGACCGGCCCACCATCTCGGTGATAAGCGCATTCGACAGGATCGCCTCATCGTTCCGCGCAATTTCGAGCACGCGATCTTGCTCCTCGACGCTGCCACTTTGTAGCATCTGCCGTAAACGGGGAGCCCAGGGTTTCAGCGGCTGGCCTTCCATCAACTCAAGCGCAAACAAGCGCCGCAATATGTCTGGATTTTCAAGTTCCTGCGCAATCGTTTTCTGAAACAACGGGTCATGCGTGTCGATGTCAAGACCAGTCATATCCACTTCACGACGCTCAATCGCACTCCCAAGTTCTTTCAGGTACATCGAAGCAATCCGTACACAGTAAAACAACCACGCGGCAATGGCCACCAATGACATTGCACTGAGAAATTGGAAATCAAATTTCTTCAACACAAACAACGTGAGCAGTCCGGCGGCCGCCTCCGCCAAAGCTTTCAGCGTCCCGCCCACCACCGGCTTCAACTTTCGTCTCCTGTCGGGATGCACCGGTAGCCATAACAGCTCGAGCGACGAATTGTTCAGGCTGAACTTGAGTGTCTGATCTGCGAATTTCGCCAGCGTCGCCACCACCAGGCTTGGCTGCAGCATGAACATCGCCGCCGTGGTCCCCAACATTGCCGGCAGAGACAATAACCCGGTTCGCAACCCAAAGCGATTGAGGATGCTCCCGCTGACAAACAGTTGCATCAATAGCGTGCCAACGCCAGTCGCGGCGTAGAACATACCAAAGAATGATGCCAGGTCGCCTTCATTCTTGATCGCCATCCCCGCCGAGACCTTGAATTGATAGTCAACGATTTGGGTCACAGCCGCCGAGAGTCCAACGATAATCGCAATGGAGATCAGATATCTGTCCAGCTTGGCCTCCGGCTCCGGGCGCGCTAGATGCTTTCGCTTCTTCCGACGGGGGATCTCGTACTTCGATGCCATTTTCCCGAAAACCCAGCTTGCTACAAGTCCCGCGCAGACCAGCAGCAGCAGCGAGTCCGGTCCGAATGTCTTCACATATGGCTTCATCCCCATGCCGGTGATAAATGCCGCCAGCGCGCCACCCGCTCCGATCAGGCCAAACACCCGCTTCGCCTCGCGGGCATCAAAACAATCCGCCGCCTGCAGCCAGAACTGAAGTGTCGCGATACTGATCACCGCTTCCACCCATACATAGAGAAACGGAACCGCCAACCCAGTCATGCGAATGTTTAGTACCAGTAACACGCCAATGAAGAGGCCGTAACTTCCATTGAAGACACTCGCCCTTCCCATCCTTGGCGCGACCCTCGCGTATAACAAAGAGAGAAGCGCAACCACCCCTGCACAAACCGCAAACATCAACGGCAAATAGGATCGATCAAAGCGCGACAGAAAGTATGTGTCGCGCGTTGTCTTACCAGCAATCGTCACCGCAACGACAAAGAAGTACTGTAGGGCGAGTAAGGAAACTCTAGGACCTTCACCGGCACGGAGTTTGAATATGCGCTTAAGTTTGCCCACAGGTTCCCTCAGGGTAGCTTAGCCGAATCGTGAGATAGTGAGTAGGCAATGGAACTTCAGGTCATTGGGTCATCCCCCGATTCACCGCGAACGCGGCAATACGCGAGCTCCTACACGATTAACGGAACTGTGGCAATTGACGCCGGATCGATTGGCTTCTGTGGCTCTCCCCACGAGCAATCCGCAATCCGGCACCTGTTCATTACTCATTCGCACCTTGACCACATTGCCAGCCTCCCCACCTTCCTGGACAACCTCTACGATCCAGGTACAGAGGCGGTCACTCTCCATGCCAGCGCTGAAACGATGGAGGTCCTGCAGGAGCACATCTTCAATAACAAGGTCTGGCCCGATTTCATCGGCATGAAGCCCCCAGGTCGGCCCTTCGTGCATACGTCATTGGTAGTGCCTGGACAAGTCATTGAAGTGGAAGGGCTGCGCATCATGCCGGTCCCGGTCAATCACATTGTGCCAACGCTCGGCTATATCGTTTCTGATGGGCAGTCGACGGTCGTGTTCGGTGCCGACTCCGGGCCCACTGACCAGATCTGGGAGCTCGCCGCAAAGTCCCCCGAGCCACGCACTATTCTCGTCGAAACCTCCTTCCCCGACAACATGCGCTGGTTGGCGGAGATCTCGGGCCACCTCACCCCGATGATGGTGCTGGAAGAATCCAGGAAGATGCCCAAGTCCGAGCGCATACTGATCATCCATGTGAAGCCGCGTTTCCGCGAGGAAGTCGAGGCCGAACTGATGGCCTTGAAAATCGACGGGCTCTCAGTCGCTGTCTGCAACGGTCACTATTCCGTCTAGCTGACGTCCCGCTAGCGTCGCAGCGCCTCATTCAACCGACCCGTCACTGCTGGCAACTGCGCCGGATTCCGCAACAACTGTCGAATCGACTCCGCGCCGTCAATCTCCGTCCACATTTCCGCCGCCCACAATGAATAAGCGTAGGCCAAGACCGCTTGTGCAGGGCTCAACCCACCCCAACTGCCACTCAGCCGCTCTAGCGGTGGAAGTCGATTCGCGGCCAGCGCCTGTTTCAATGCACGCATGAACAATCTCGTGAGCAAACACGCGCCGCATCTTCGGCCCCACGCGGCTGCGCTCATACACCAGCGGCACCTGGATTCGGCCATCAAAGAATCCACCAGACCAGGCGGGATTCCCCAACGCATCCCAAGTTGCCAGTGGAATAACGACCACTGTAATCTTTGCCCCGATGACACACCCCAGCTCATGCCGTATCCGCGCATACTCCTCATCGAGCGCATCCAACATCTCCCGCGCCACGGTCTGGCTCACCTGCGCACTCGGATAATGCAAAGCCAGATCCGGTGACGAGGTAGAAGCATCGGTCCCGGCCTGCCACGCCGTCAAGGTTAAAGCCAAAAGCTGCCCCTATCGGGCATCGTGGTGCTTTGAATATAGGCAATGCCCTTGCATGATGCCTTCTTGCGTCGGGTTAAACAACTGTCGAAGAAAGTGCGGGAGTAAACTATGGAAGGACGCCAGATGCAACTGTTTAGCCCACAAGCTCCGACGCGCAAGGATTTGTATAGGGGCTTTCTCCGTCGCTTCAATCCCGCCGCCAACCCGGAAGATTCGCTCAACGCGGACCTTATCGAAAAGGCGATTGCTTCCGATCGCATTCGGCGGCTGATGGCACCACTTCTTCTTCGCCCTGGTTCTCAACGTTTACTGATAGGCGGTATCGGATCGGGAAAGTCGACACATCTCAAGCTGCTCCAGAAGGCTATCCAGGAATCAGAACCTTCAACAATTGCTCTACTCCTGGATGTTTCGAGTTTTGCGGATCTGGGGCAGTCACAACCTGGAGCCGTCATGCTAGCTGTGGCGCTTGCCTTAAGTGGCCAGGGCGCTCTCTCGGCCGATGAACAGGGAGAGCTCCGATCAACCTTCGTTCGCATCAGGGAAATCGCATTCGGATACTTGGAGCCTTCCAAGCAGCCGTACCTTCGAGACCTCGGGCAAATTGTATCTGTGGCTGAATCTCTGCCTGCATCTCTGTTGGCTAGGTACAGCCAAGTTAGAATCCCAGGTAGAATCGTTGTTCCCAATCGGGCGATCGACCCGGTTGTTCGGGAGATTGCTGAGCTATTCGGCAAAATCAAGTTGACGCTTGGGACTTTGAATCGAGAATTGATCCTACTCATGGATGGCATCGATCGCCTGCTCGATCAACAGGTCTTCTGGCAATACGTCCATCACGACTTCGCCGAAATTCGAAAGTTGGAGATTTCGGTTGTTTCCACCGCCCCCCTCTCATTACTCTACGCGAACGGTCGAACTGTTCTCGATCACTTTGATTCTTTCGAGTCCGTGCCCGCAATCGAGACGGACGACGCTGGCTTACGCCAACTCCTGAACGTGCTTCAACGACGAAATGCTCATGAGCTAATCTCGCTCGACCTTCAACGGGACTTGGCTAAGGCTTCCGGCGGGATCTTACGGGATCTCATTTCGTTAGTCCAGGATGCGGCGCAAAACGCGTACTTTCAAGACTCTGACTCGGTAACCAAGCCGAATGTTGCCGACGCCATTCGGCAATTGGGTAATAGCTATCTGTTGGGTCTTGGTGCCACTCAGCAGTCTCAACTCCTCGAAGTGTTGAATGGCAAAAGCTTCTCCCAAACGTCGAAGGACGATCTCGACTTACTCATTAGTCGCCGTCTGATCGAGCGAACCACGCGCTACGAGGTTCATCCCGCGCTTTTGAAAGCAATGAGGCCATAACTCATTGCTTTTGGATCCGATTACCCCCTCTAGGCTGGCCCAACTATTAGAGACCCAGGCCCCACAAATGGCAATCGTCGTCCTCGATTCCAACCCAGCGCAGTTCGCGAGTGAGATTAGCGAGGAAATGCGGATCCGGCCCGAGTTCCCATTCGGGGTCTTTGAAGGGCCATTTCAGAGCTCAACGGAACTCATTGAAGCGCTCGCCGCCGCCCCAGCCCAGCAATCGTATGTCTTCTCGTTGGATCAACTCTCCGCCTCGGACTTCCAGCACCTCGATCAAAGCCGCTCCCAGCTATTGACTGCCCCTTGTCTAATTCTCGCTATGACCCCTCCGACTGTTGCCCGCTTTCTGGAAAACGCGCCGAACATCCGCAGCGTCGTTGGGGCGAGTATCTTCCAAGGCGTCCTCGAAGATAGTGCACTCACGCCGGACGAAGTCGAATCCAGGCTCATCGTGCTTCGGGGGCACTTCAACCGCACCGATCAATCGATCATCGCCGAGGCGGAAGCCAAGACCTTGGAACTCGATTCCGAGCATGTAGAGTGGCTAATCCTCGCTGGTCGAGGCGATCTAGTCCCATGAGCGGTTGGAACAGCATCGAGAGAGCAGTCGAATTCGAAACCGGCGTCAATGCACAGATTGACGCCCTGAGCCTTCCAAATCCGCGTCAATATCAACGCCTCTTGGACCTATATCTTCAGGATCTCGTCAGCTGCCGAATTCTAGCCGGAAAGCGCTCCCGCCTTCGGACACTCCGCGATCAATTCCACAATTTTGTAATCGATCAAGGACATTGGCATGGCGAGCCCAATGAGTCTCCAGTAGAGTCGCTTCACTTTACGGATGGTGCAAAACTAGGCTTCATCATCACGTTGCGCGAGACCCCAGCCGGGGCCCGCCTCGTCGAGGCTACCTTCAATTTGGCGCTACCGCCAACAGCAGGTCTCAAGTTTCTATCGATTCACATCGAGGCGGAAACGCCCAATGACCTGCTCCGAAAATCGCGATCCCACTGCCATCCCGGCTTTCAGAGCATCCACCTCCCCTTTCCGGTAATGGAACCAAGGGCGATCCTCGACCGGATTGCCTTTGAGATTGTCCCAAAATTCAAACACTGATCTCCCCCCATTCGCTGGCCTGGGCCGCGCTCATAAATCGGCAGAACGGCCACCTCAGTCCAGCGGATTCACCCACCGCAATCCAACAAAGCGCCGGAACCCAACGTCGGCGGAAGCCAACGCCGCCCCGTTCTCAATCGCCAGCGCCGCCAGCACTGCGTCGGTTGTCTCTCGTCCCCTCACCTGCGCCGCTCGCATCTGTGTCAGTAACACTTCCTCATGCAGCCGACCGGGGTTCACCATCGTCACCAAAGGATGGGCGCGCAATTCACCGATAATCTCCAGCGCCTCCTCGGCCGACAGAGGTTGCTCATTCAATCGCGGGTTTGTCGAGATCCTCACAAAAGCCCAAGCCGTCACCCAAGGCAACCCGACGCTCTCCTTACCGGAAAGCAACTCCTCCAGCCACTGCCTCATCCTCGCGTGCCCCATCGCGCGCCTGTCATAGGCATAAAGCAGGATATTCGCATCCAGCAAAATCACCGCGCGGCGTCGCCTTCACCCAGCTCGATCAGCGCGGAAACGCTGTCATAGCTCAATCCCGGCTTCAGCCCCATTTCCCGCGGTTTCACGCGGAACGAGGTCGATCCCTGCCGTCGCTGCTCCGCCACCGCCAAGCCATCTCGGATCACATCGTTCAACGTACCGCGAAAGCTAGCCTCGCGAAGCTGCGATTCGGCCTGCAGTCGCTCCAAAACGTCATCTTCCAGAACAACGGTAGTACGCATCATAAATGTATCTATAATAGCATCAGTGATGCGCCATGCCAATTCACAGTACTCATTCAGCGAGACCCGTCAATACTAAGCAATAACTAATGTTGCAATGAAGTTAAGACGGCTCCGGTAGCTGGGCCTGGAAAGTCGGCCTTCCGTCAAAAAGCTTCGTAGGTGGCGGAATCGTAACTGTTGCCCCGGCAAAGGAGCCATCGCTGTGCTTGCCCCTCAGCTTGACGAGGCAGGAAATAGCGTTAAGGCGCAAAAGGTAATTGAAAAAGTTGCCAGGAAACTGGACCACACTCTTTTTCGCCGGGTTCTGTCGGACTGAAGTAAACAGTGCCTCCAGCGCCGCTGTACTGCGCGGGCCACTCGTTCATGGATAGGTGCCGGTTGTATTGGCGCCTCAGTCGGCTTGCAGTGCTTCCAGTTTGACAAACTGAATGTGATGCTTGGTGTTGGAGATGCCCCAAGGCTTGGACACAAGGAATCGGCTGCTCATCCAGGCCACCGCCTCGGGAGAGGCTTGGATCGCAGCCAACAAGCTCGTGTCGATCCAAACTGCGCGGCGCTGTTGGTGTGTGGCCTCAATCAGGGTCGCCATCAAGTCGCGATCGCCTTCCTCAGCGGAGCTTTGCCGCCAAGTCGTCTTGGGGTTGAAGTGCTTCATGATCCAGTTGTCGCAAGTGAATTCCTTGAATAGAACGAGTTCATCCTGCTTCCAGATGGACTGCGTACTCATAGCCAGATGGACGGGCGGCGTCGCTTCAGGCTTTGAGTAGGGATAGATGTAAAAGGTGAAGTTCGACAGGCCCATGCAGACGACAAAGGCTCGCATCAAGGGGATGGCGCGGGGAGGTAGACTGACTCCCATCAGCAGCACGAGCGCAGGCAGGCAGAAGAGGCGATAGTACGGATACTCTGTAAGCCAGAAGCTGAGGAAGCACAGATACCCGAGCACCCAGAGCAGGAGGAAGCCTCGGGGTCGGAAGGGTAAGGCCGGAGAGGGCTGTGCGGAAGCAGTTGGTTTTGCGGCTTTTCTGTACTGTCCTATTTGCCAGGCGAAGTGGGCGATGGCTGCTATCAGGACGGGCGCAATGATCCAGAGCATGAGGTGGCTGATGTACTGAGTGGCGTTCTTGAGCTTGCCACCGAAGAAGAGCCGGATGAGGCTGCGGCCGCTTTCAAGAAGACTGACGCCGAGGGAGTGGTGGCTGTAGACATCGTTGCCGTTGGAAGTGAGCCAGCCGAGGAAGTCATGAACAGAGGAAGAGCCATTGAGGACATAGAACCAGACGATCGCATAGCTGGTAGCAACCGGAACTCCAGCAGCGCAAAGATAGCGCAGGCAGGCGCTGCGGCTGCGGGTTTGCCGCCAGACCGCGTAGAGGGCGGCCGGCAGGAAAAAGATCGCGATCTGGTGCAGCAGCATCGCCAGGGCATGAAGCAGGGCGGCCGGCAGAATACGGCGGGAAACCGTGAAGCTCCAGGTGGCAAGAGTGAGAAGGAATACCGGCGGAATGTAAGTGTCGACGTCGGTGGCGAATTTCCACCAGGTAGCCGAGAAGGCCATAAGCAGCGTCGACCAGAGGCTGAGCTGGACGTTGGCCGTCCAGCGGCGGAGCATTACAAAGACGAGGCAGCAGGTTGCGGCGCTGAGCAGGCTACTGACGGCCACCAGGACATCATGGGCGCGGATTTGTGGGAAAAGCGACAGAAGAGGGCGGTAGAGCAGGTAGCCCAGGAGGTTGTGGAGTAGGTGGTTTGGGTTGTAGTAAATGCGGGGGAGTTCGGTTCCGACGGGTGGGTTGAGGACAAAGCCGGAGCCGTCCTGCGGCGTGCCTTCAATGTTTAGCGCGAAGCCGATGCCATCCCAATAGTGGTTGCGGGTGGGAAGTGCCGCGTAGAGGACGAGCAGAAACAGAAAAAGACACAGTGTTTGGCGGCTTCGGGCTTTGAGAACCCCGCTGTAAATCCGAATGAGCAACCCATGACTTTACAATACTTTACAATTCACAGGCAAGGAACCATCTGCTTTTCGACCGGCCAAATCAGAAAAAGCCGCATTAAAATTGGATAAGCGTATGATTGGACAATGGGGCCTAGTCTAGTCTTTTGCAATATCCTCGCGCAAACGACTCGGCTGCGAAACCGATAGACTGTAAACCAAGGGGTATCAACATGGAATGGCTTGTAGCAGCGTGTCAGCTGATCATCGGGTTAGGCTTGCTGACTGTATGGCTGCTCCGTACGGAAAAGCCGACGATGTGGCGCGGTGGTGATGCTAAGAACATGCGCGAGGAGTTCGCCGTCTATGGCCTCTCTCCTGCCTTCATGAAAGTGATTGGATTTCTCAAGATCTCGCTGGGACTGTGCTTGATTGTAGGGCTGTGGGTGCCAAGCATCACCCGCCCGGCCGCGATTGGTGTAGCCGCCTTGATGCTGGGTGCCGTGGCGATGCATGTGAAGGTGAAGGACCCGCTCAAGAGTTCTTTGCCCGCATTCACGCTTCTCGTCCTCGCTATCGTCGTCTCGATTTATTAAGCGATCGCCGACAAGCGACTTGAAGATTCCGCTGAACTCAGTGCAACGACTTCATCAGGATATAAGCGTTCAACGTCATGAGCGCGAAGGCCGGGACGCACAATAGCCAGCCATCTCCAACCTTGATTCGGACGGCAAGTCCGGCGATCATCAGCAACAGAAGGCCTGCGGAGGAAAACCGCAGGGCAAAGGGCCACCTCAATCCGACCAACAGGCCCACTCCGCCCAGCACCTCAAGAACGCCGGTCAAAGTCCTTAAGTGTTCCAGGCCAAACCGTTTGAACTCCCCTTGCATAGACAGCGTGCCCAAACACAACGCTCCGTAGCTGAGGAATGCCACGCTCGATCCCAGGATGGCAATGGTCTGCAAGTTCATGGGCGAACTCTCCACGAGGGTCGCCGGTCGTAAAACAGGCAAAGCATCAGTCGGGCGCACTGGGTACACACTCTATTGGAGTAGCCAAGCGCTTGAGCGGTGCATTTTTCGCGCATTCCGGGACCATGAGTTCGCGACTTTGGCCTCACTTGAGACGAAAACAAGCTAGAACGGTTGCCACAGCTGGCCTCCACCGTGCGCCACCGCAGGCGCCGCTGTTAGAATTCAATCGACGCCGCACCAGCTCATTGTCGACGAGATTGTCCCGCTCATTGCAGCACTAACGCCTCACGAGCGTGCCCGTCTATTGTGCCTGATCGCCAAACCGAAAGGCGATGACGCCGCTCTCTACGGCGAGACCCCCGCCTCTAATACGGAGTTTTCCTCCGACGGCGAAGCCCTTACTTGGGACAGTGAGGACTGGGAGAACGTGGCTTGAAGCGTGGAGATATCCGCTGGTACAGCTTTTCCCTCCCCGATAAGCCTCGGCCTGTTCTGATTCTTACCAGAAACGACATAATTGACCAAGTGAACGAGGTCGTCGTCGTTCCCGCCACGCGGACGATTCGTGGCTTGGCCTCCGAAATGGTCTCGACGCCCGACGATGGCATGCCCGTTCGGTGCGCCTTGAACTTCGACCCTGTCTCGCTCGCGCAGTGGGATCGAATCGGGCCTTGGAGTTGCCTTCTGCCGGAGCATCGTTGGCCCGAACTGCGCCGGGCTTTACTCACCAGATGTGGATTTGTAGATTAAAGCCGCCAGACTAAACGCAACCTAGCCGCCAGCCCCCCAGAAGGCAAACAGTAAAAAGTATGAGATACGCGCGAACCGAGTCACAACAATTTGCAGCGATCTTTCGGTGATTGTAAACGACTTTCCGTCGCGCTGCCCGAAGCCGCTCCCGCGCCGCATGCATACTCGTCTCCGGGTGGAAGCTTCATCTCCAGCCCCAGGTTCTTCGACATCAGAATACACGCAAACATCTCTTACGCCACGCTTGTCGCCCGAGGGCACCTCTACCATTTCCATGCTCTTCCCTCGGGCGACAACATGAAATTACGAAACGAAGCTAAGCCAGTTAAACCCAATTGAATCAATCGGCTCAGTCTCCTGGCTACAAAGCCGCAGCACCCCGATGCGATCTACGGAAATCCGCAAAGTACCTACAACGAATCCAAGAGAAGTTGAAGTTGAGAAAATCGCCGTCCCTGATAGACTGAGCCTCGAGAGGTCTTCCATGCAACCTGAATCCGTCATCGTGATTGATCCCGAGATCCTGGGAGGCACGCCTTGCTTTCGCGGAACTCACGTGCCGTTCGATTTGCTGATTGACTGTATCGCGGCTGGCGATACTCTCGACGAGTTTCTCGACTGCCTCCCCTCAGTTGGCAGGGAGGCGGCGATCACCGCGCTTGAGACCATTCAACCCCGTCAGGTGGTCCGTATCGGTGCCTTCAAGCGACAATACGAAATCACGAAACGAAGCTAAGCTCACTAAACCCAATCGAATCAATCGGATCGACGGCCTAGCGGCCAGATCTTAGCGCCGCAGTTTCGGCGGCGGGGGCAGTAAATTGAACCCGTGCCGTGCAAAAATGCCCCGTCCCACCGGCGACAGCAAAAACTGGATAAACGCCTCCGCCCCCTTTGCGTTTCCTCCCTTACGTTGCACCGGCGCCGCCACCTGCCGAATCGCCGGATGCAAATCATCGGGAATCAAATACCCACCCTTGTCAAAAATCAAACTCCAGGCCAATATCCCCACCTCCGCATTCCCCGTCTCCACATACTGAAGCGCTTGTCGCACATTCTCCCCGTACACCAGCATCGGCTGCACCGCCGGATACATTCCCGCCTTCTGCAACGCCGACAAAGCCGCTGCCCCGTAAGGCGCTAACTGAGGGTTGGCGATGGCGACCACCTTTATCCCCGGCTGCGTCAAATCTTTCAAGGTCTTTACCGACCCAGCCTTCCCCCACAACCCAATCCGCCCAATTGCATAAATCTGGATCTCCTCCTTGATCACCTTACGCCTCTTCACCAGTTGATTCATGTACTCTTCGCTGGCCGAAAGGTAGACGTCAAACGGAGCCCCATTCTCGATTTGCCGCGCCAATACCCCCGACGAAGCGAATGTAAAGGTCAGTTGTCCCCCCGGAAAAGCCTCCTTCAGATAGGGCTCCAATGGGCTGAGGTCCGAGGCAGCCGCAATTGTGAGCGAATTCTGTGCTTCAAGGCTTGACAATCCGACACTCACATTCAATACTAGAAACAGGCTAAGACAGGCCGGAGGACTTAATCGTATGGGAAAAATCATTGGGATTGACCTTGGAACAACCAATTCTGTTGTTTCGGTGATGGAAGGCGGGTCGCCGGTAGTGATCCCCAACCAGGAAGGCGCTCGAACCACGCCTTCTGTGATCGGTTTCACAAAGGGCGGAGAACGGTTGGTGGGTCAAGTGGCAAAGCGTCAAGCCGTCACAAACCCCGAGAATACCATCTACTCTGCCAAGCGCTTCATGGGCCGTCGCGTCGACGAAGTCTCTGAAGAAGCCAAGCTCGTCCCCTATAAAGTAGTTGGTGGCGACCACGGCGATGCTCGTATTGAAGTACAGGGCAAGCCCTACTCCCCGCCCGAGCTTTCCTCGATGATCTTGAAGAAGCTCAAGGAAGCCGCAGAAGCTTACCTCGGCGAAAAGGTAACAGAAGCCGTCATCACGGTTCCTGCTTACTTCAACGACGCGCAACGCCAGGCCACCAAAGACGCCGGTCAAATTGCCGGTCTCGACGTCAAGCGCATCATCAACGAGCCGACGGCCGCTGCCCTCGCCTACGGTCTCGATAAGAAGAAAGACGAAACCATCGCTGTGTTCGACTTCGGCGGCGGCACCTTCGACATCTCGATCCTCGAAGTCGGCGACGGCGTCGTAGAAGTTAAGTCCACCAACGGTGACACCCACCTCGGCGGCGATAACATCGACGAGTGCGTCGTCCAATTTCTGATCACCGACTTCAAGAACGAGCACGGCATTGACCTTGGCAAAGACAAGATGGCCCTCCAGCGTCTCCGGGACGCGGCCGAAACCGCCAAGATCGAACTGTCGAGCAAACTCGAAGCCGACATCAATCTGCCCTTCATCACGGCCGATGCCACCGGCCCCAAGCACCTTGAGAAGAAGCTCACCCGCGGTCGCTTTGAGCAGATGATCGAACAGATTCTTCAGCGCACGATTGACCCCTGCAAGCAGGCGATTTCCGACGCCGGCATCACCCCGCAGAAGATCGACGAGGTCGTCCTCGTCGGCGGCTCCACGCGTATCCCCAAGGTCCGCGAGATGGTTCGCAACTTCTTTGGCAAAGAGCCGAACATGACCGTAAACCCCGATGAAGTCGTCGCCGTTGGCGCGGCGGTCCAGGGTGGCGTTTTGGGTGGCGAAGTCAAGGACATCCTGCTCCTCGACGTCACGCCTCTCTCGCTCGGCATCGAAACCCTCGGCGGTGTCTTCACCAAGCTCATCGAGCGCAACACCACGATCCCGACCAAGAAGAGCGAGACCTTCTCGACGGCTGCCGACAGCCAGACTTCGGTCGACATCAAGATCTTCCAGGGCGAGCGCCCGATGGCCAAAGACAACCGTCTCCTCGGCGTCTTCCAGCTCGTCGGAATCCCGCCTGCCGCTCGCGGCGTGCCGCAAATCGAGGTCGCTTTCGACATCGATGCCAACGGTATTCTCAACGTCTTTGCCAAGGACAAGGGAACCAACAACGAGCAGAAGATCACCATCACCTCCAGCTCCGGCTTGAGCAAGGATGAGGTCGAAAAGATGACCAAGGACGCCGACCTCAACGCCAGCGACGATCGCAAGCGCAAGGAAGCGATCGAGGCGCGCAATCAGGGCGACAGCATGTCCTACAACATCGAAAAGATGCTCAAGGATCACGGCGACAAAATCAGCGAAGAAGATCGCAAGACGGTGGAGAATGAACTCGAAGAAGTCCGAAAACTTCTCAAGGATGAAGGCGCCACCGCCGAACAAATCCGCGGCGCAACCGACAAGCTCACCCAGTCCAGCCATAAACTGGCAGAAGCGATGTACAAGACGGAATCGGCCGGGGCCCAGCCTGGTGCCGAGCCCGGTCACACCGAGCCCGGTCACGACAAGCCCGCGGGCGACAAGCCTAAAGACAATGTCGTCGATGCAGAATTCGTCGACGTCGACCCCAAGAAGTAAGAAGGCAGATCGAACAATATGGCGGGCAAGTCAGACTACTACGAGACACTCGGCATCAAGCGTGGCGCAAGCGACGATGATGTCAAGAAATCGTATCGTCGTCTTGCCCGTAAATATCATCCCGATCTGAATCCCGGCGACAAAGCAGCCGAAGAGCGCTTCAAGCAATTGCAGGAAGCCTACGACGTTCTCAATGATCCCAAGAAGAAGGCCATGTACGATCAGTACGGCTTTTATTCAGACCAGCCCGGCGCCGCCCAGGCGGCCGACCCCGCCAATGGTGGCCAGGGCGTCGATTTCAACGGCTTTGACTTCTCTGATTTCTTCCAGCAGGCTAGTGCTGGCAATCGCGGCGGCTTCCGCCCCGGTAGCGGCTCGCGGCCAGACCCCCGTCAGGCTGCCCAAGGCGAAGGCAGCGCCAGTTTCAAAGACCTCTTCAGCCAGGTTTTTGGCGGTGCAGGAAACAAGGCCCAGGCCGGCCCCGAGGACGGCAGCGATCTCGAGTACGCGCTCAACGTCGCCTTCTGGCAGTCCATCCGCGGCACCCTCGTCCGGCTCACGATCTCTCGCAATGAAAGTTGCGACGAATGCAGTGGCAGCGGTGCTGCTGGCGGCGGCTCCAACTGTTTCGAATGCTCCGGCACGGGTACGGTCACCCAGATGGCCGGTGCCATGAAGTTCAACCTCACCTGCCCTCGCTGTAATGGCAAAGGCAAGCTCGCCAATACCTGTCCCAAGTGCCGTGGCGCTGGCGTCATCGCCCGCCCCGACCAGGTCGAAGTTCGCATCCCCGCCGGCACCCAGACGGGCAGCCGTCTCCGCGTCGCTGGCAAGGGGAATTCCGGCACCCGCGGTGGCAAGGCTGGCGACCTCTACATCACCATCCGCGTTGAGCCCCACGCCTTCTTCCGCCGCGACGGCGACAACATCGAAATCCGCGTCCCCATCACGGTCAGCGAGGCGGGCTTGGGCGAGAAGATCGAAGTTCCCACCATCGACGGCCGCGCCATCCTCAAAGTTCCCCAGGGCACCCAGAATGGGCAGCGTTTCCGGATGGCCGAAAAGGGAGTCGAGAATGCCCGTAAGTCCTCACGTGGCGACCAGGTCGTTGAAGTCTACATCGTCGCCCCCGACGTTCACAACGAACGCACTCGCGAACTCCTTCGCGAACTCGCCCAGGTCGAGCACGTTGACCCTCGCGGCGAAGTCTGGAAGCAGGTAGACCATGGCAAGACCTAAAGGAAAAGGTGCCTACATGATCTCGGCCATCGCCGAGATGTATGAGATCCACCCCCAGACGCTCCGTCTCTATGAGCGCGAGGGCCTGCTGCTCCCCAGCCGGAGCGACGGTAACACCCGCCTGTTTACCGACGAAGATATTGAGCGCCTCGAGGTTATCCTCCAACTCACCAGAGAGCTTGGCGTCAACTTGGCGGGCGTCGAGATCATCCTCAACATGCGCGAGAAGATGGCCGCCATGCAGCGCCAGTTTGAGCAGTTCGTCACTGCGATGAATCAGGAAATCACCCAACAGCAACGCGGCAACATTCAACCAGAAGAAGCCACCCAGATGTTGATGCGCGTAGCCATCATCGACGAGCTCATCCCCGCCAAGCGCGCCACCAAGAAAGACTAGCCCAGGCGACATTTGCTCTTGTAAGCCACCCAAATTGCCGCTCCACTGCCCCGTCAGCCCAGACCCTGGTTAATCGGGAAAATGGGGACTGCCGAGTACCGCGACCATAGTTGAGATGCCGGAAGCGCAAGAAGTTGCCACACAACTTTGCTGGCAACTTGCAAACCTCTCCCGCAGTTCCCCTGGCGAGTAAAAAGTTTTTTTGACCCCAACTTGGTAGAGATTGCACATGTAGAGGTGTGCGTACGCGAACTTCATTACCGCCGCGCTCGGGCGCTCGCAGGAAATTATGAAAAGTTATAAAGTGCTTCTTCTCCTCGGGGCCGTTATTCTGTGCCCAGAACGTCTCCCAGGATCAACGGTCTACACCAACCGAGTCAACTTTCTAGCCGCTCTCAACAGTTCAACAACACTTGATCTTGAGGGCATAACGCCGGGTGCTTACAACTCTTCAGGTGGAATCACAGACTCGGGGGTAAACTTCGTTGGCATAACCTCAAACGGTTTTTACCTGTACGCTAACGACAATTGCATTTACACTGCGAACATATGCCTCGTTGGTCCAAACGCAACTATTAGCACGTTTGGATACCTCCGCGTCACGCTTCCTTCAGGGGTGAATGCCATCGGAGCGGACTTTGCAGGCTACCAGGGCTTGATAGCGCCATTCGAGATTCGGCTATCGTCCGGGGAAGTGATTCAGGGGAACTTTACCGGTGCCTATTATGCTTTTGACTTTGTCGGTGTCATCTCCCCTGTGGACATTGCTTATGCCGATTTTTATATCGGTCTGTCGCCGAGTGGCAGCATTGCCCAACACTCGCTCCTCGATAACGTCACCTTCGGTGCCTCCGTTCCGGAACCCTCTACGGCGTTGTTAGAGGGCGCAGGAATCTTGCTCTTTGCAGGACTCCGATTGCGACGCCGTGTATCAACCGAACCTGAAAATAAGTTTTCGCGATCCCTTTGATGGAGAAACCATACATATGCTTCGTCCGGCGATAGCTCGCTTCATCCCGATCCTATTTACCTTTGCCCTCGGCGCACACGCTGCGACACTGTTTGACAACCTCGGACCTTCGGGGGCGTTTTTGTACAACAGCGTCCCGGTCACTGACTCGGTCGGTCTGGCTGAACTTGCCTCCAGATTCCATCTGGGGACTGCAGGTACTATCTCAGGAGTTGACCTGGTCCTTGACGGGCCAGCCACTCCGAATCAGGTCACCATCAGTTTCTATAGCGATAATCTGGGGTCTCCCGGCACGCTCCAATTTTCGAGAGTCGTCAGCAACTGGAATTTCAGCTTTCCCGTTCCACCGGGCCCCTACTTCAATCCGACCTTTGCGGCGAGTCAGGTATTGCAGCCAGGCGACTACTGGCTCGGCTTGTCGTCCACCAATAAGGCGCCAAACTTCACTGTGAACTGGTTTTTCAACATCGACTATATCGACACCAACGCCTTCCGTTCCGATGTCACTGGCCTTTGGGGCACAACGCACGACCGTACCTTTGGCATGCGCGTTTTCGGAACTGCGGAAACGCCGGAACCGGCGTCTTTGACGCTGGCTTGGCTGGGGCTCAGCGCAATCCTAATGAGGTATCGCCGAATGGGGACCATCGTGACCCCAAATCTGCCGAACTTGCACATGTAAAGGTGTGAGTGGCATGTTGCATTGCCGCTCCACGTTCGGCCCGATAATATTCGACGGAAAGCTGGTTGTACGCCTTTCAACCAAGCTCTCATGTTCTTCTAAGCGGTCTGGATATCCAAATGCGGCCAAGAAGCTTCTTGCCAATTATCAGTCCTGCCAAATTGACCGCAATCAACAAAAGAGTGCCCGGCTCAGGAACCGTGGTCCCCGGATCGATTACAAGATTGTTAAATTGATAAGCCGTGCCGTTACTCCCCGAGCCCTGGGTGAACGAAACACTTGTAAGATTTGTAAACCCTGAAAAGGTGAACGTCTCGAGCACTGGTGTGCCAGCGAAGCGGTCAACAGTGAAGATTTGAGACACTGTTGAATTGTCAGGATGTCTTCCATCGAACTGCACAGAAAAAGTCCCAGTAGATTGAGAGACCTTATATTGCGCCAAGTCGATGGACAGAAGGGCGAACGCAGCATTGCTCACCGGCGCCAGGACTGTTGTGCTCCCTGCGTAAAACTCGAGCAGCGAAGTGTTGGCGGGAGACAATCCAGGTAGATCTGGGCTGGAAGCCTGGTCAGCAAGAAAACCACCAGGAACATTACGAACATTAACCTGATCCGTAAACGTGAAGCCTTGCTGCGCGTAGACAAGTCCGAGAGAGGTATAACCGCTTCCGGGCTGAGAGAGAGAACTGAAGTTGATAGTGAGAGGGGTGGCCGTGGCGCAAGGTAAAGCGTACGCGCCTAGGAGAACGATAAGTGTCGACCGTGTTATGGTCGCACGAGCGGCCCCAATTCCTGAATCGGCCGTCGCGCCGAATATAAATCCAGTAAAAAGCTCTACGAGCCGTGGAACAAGCGTACTCATGCCCTTACATGTGCAATCTGACCCCAGAAGGGGTCACGAAACATTGAGGCTTCTCCGGCACCTCCCGACGAAAATATTTTGTGACCCCAGAGTTGGCGATCTCTCGCATGTTACGTTATGAGTTCCCATGCTCCTTTTCAGCTATCGCTCCTGCCGGGTTGTTATTCGATCGGGGGCGTGATCCCGGAATCGATGCCTAGGCTCAATTCGCAATCGAAAAGCTTCCGCGTGATTGAAGGGGTAACCCCCGTCCATGTCTAAACTCAGCCACGCCGTACCAATGTTGTTCAGCCTCCTTACGTTGGCCCACGCCACAACGCTTTTCGACAATCTAGGGCCGACTGGCGTGTTTATCAACAATGCGGCAGTCGTTTCCGATTCTGCCAATCTCGCGGCGTTGGCGTCGAGGTTCTACCTTGCGAATGCCGCTACGGTGACGGGCGTAGACCTGGTCCTGGAAGGGCCGGTGGTGCCGAATCAAGTTATGATGAGTTTCTATGCGGACGCGTCCGATTCTCCCGGATCGTTGCTATTTTCGAGGACTGTGACCGACTGGCCTTTCAGCGGCAATTATTATTCGCCTCCGGTGCAGCCTGGCCCTTATTTCAACCCTACATTCTCCCCCAGCCCAGTGCTCCTCCCCGGGTCCTACTGGCTCGGCGTTTCCTCCACGAATGTGTCTCTCAATCAGACTGTCAATTGGTACTACAACCTCGGTTACCTCGACAAAAATGCCTTCCTGCATAGAGATACGGCGTCCTGGACCACAACTAATGACCGTACCTTCGGGATGCGGGTTTTCGGTGACGTAGTGGCTCCTGAACCAAGTTCTATCGGGTTGATGATCATCGGGATTCTTGCCTGCCTTGGCTTGCGCGCAGGCCGTGGATAGTCCCGTGACCCAGACTGCCTGGGTCGCAGGCACTCGGCTGTGACGCCCCCAACTCTCGAACCTATCGCCTCGCGTCGATGAATTCCAACCGGTACCGGCCCAACGCTGGGCGAAACTTTCACTCCGCACTCAAAATCTTTGTTTCGGCGCATATTTTTTGACCCCGAGTCCGGGGCGATTGCACATGTAATTGCTAGTACTGGTTTCCGCAGAGCTGTTGCTTGGCGGGAAAACCCTAGCAATTGCCGTTCGCAAAGGTGCAATGGTGTCGCTATATCCTGCACCGGCACCCGGCTACGTATTCGACTCATGGGCAGGGTGGTCTTCGTGGCCCCCATGACCTTAGTAAATATGAATGGTCCTATGACCATTACCGCCAAGTTCGTTCCCGTGCCATGAGGCCACACTGGAACCGGCAGCTTCACACCTACCGCGGCGCGTAGATGGATTCTTCGGGCCTGCCCGCAGGAGTATTGAGCCGCGAACGCAGTTCCGATAGTTGAACTTGAAGAGCACGATCTGGAAAGTCGCGCAATTGAACATCCGCGTCGTTCAGGAGATTGGATGCCTGAATGGGCAATTGCATTCGAAGGAAAACTCCAGCAGCACGCAGATCAGCTGCGGCAACTGAACGTGCCATCCCGCCTGATCGGGCGATTGAGATGCCGAGCTGATTGAAGGAGGAAAACTGCAAGTAGTCACCCTTGGCGAGGTGATACTCTGCCCTGCGAAGCAGCAACTGCGCCCTTAAAAACGTGAGCCCGTGGCGTTCGGCCAATTGCATACTTCGACTGAAAAGCCCATAGGCGGTATCGTCGTCACCCGTCTCCAGCAGAATTTCCGAAAGGAGCGCGCCGATGGCTATCTCCTGCTCGACATTCCCCGTGCTTTGAGCGATGGTAAGGGCGTTGCTCACACTGAGGGTAATACTCTGGTTTCGATCTCCGGTGTTGAAAAGCGTTCGGCCGTACGCCAACTGGGCTTGCACCGTACCGTCCAGGTCGCCGGCGCTTTCAAAACACTGGTGTGCGTCCCTGAACAAAAGCCTCGAAGGTGCCGGTTTTGCTATAAAAGAAATGGCTGCGGCTGCCAGAAGCGCGGGGCACCGGGTGGTATTCACGTCTCGAAGCGACATGTAGGTTGCAAGTGCCTGCTGGGTGTTCCCCGCCGCCGCATCCGCCCGCGCCTGAAAATACAACATTTCCGGGCGATCCTCTGCGGCGGTGGCTGCCGCCGCACGCCGATAGAGCGTAGCAGCCTCGCCCAAAGAATTTTTCATTTCTAACCACGCCGCTTGCTCCGCCAGCCCGGCGGCTTCATCCACGCGTTGCCACTCGGGACGTGTTGCAGCTGCGCTTTGGAGTTCCTTTTTTGCCCTCCAGGGCTGATCGAGTTCTAGCCACGCGACAGCGAGTGAAGCCCGGGCACGAAGGAACACCGGGTCCCGCTGAAGGGCCTCTTCATAAAACTGGGTTGCTTTCCAAAGCATGCCCAGTTGGTGAGCATGCATGCCGAGGCGAAAAAGGCGCACGGCCTCGCGCGGCGGCTGGTGTGTAGACTGGCGGAATCGCCATATTGCGATGCCGAGAAGTACAGTAATTGCCAATAGGGCGAGGAGCGAGTGCCGTTGCCATCGAGACAAATGGATCGCACGCCTGCGATCCACACTCCGCCGCAGAGGCACGATCACGTCCAGAATGCCGGAGAAGCGATCTTCGGGCCGTGGGCGAAGGCACTTCTGGATTGTCGCGCTCCATAAGGCGGGCAGGCTGGGAACGGAATCAGAGGCACGAGGCGGCTCGCTACGGATTTTTGCGAGTGCTACCGACAACGGAGAGTCGCCTGCAAATGGACGTTTGCCGACCACCATCTCATAAAGGAGTACCCCGAACGCGTATATATCTACAGAGGGCGTGGCTGGTTTCGATTCGAACTGCTCCGGCGCCATATAGGCCGGCGTCCCGACGATGGTGAGAGTGTGCTCACTCGCTTCGGCGAATGTGTGAGCGAGTCCAAAATCGGTAACGACTGCTTTGGCACCATTTTCCGTAACAATCACATTTCTTGCTTTTAGATCGCGGTGGACTACACCTTTGGCGTGTGCGGCTGCGGTTGCATATGCAATCTGCTCGGCCAGGGGGAGGACTTCGGCTGGGCTGAGAGGTCCGCGGCGGGCGAGGAAATCCGATAAGGTCTCACCTTCGATGAATTCCATCGTAAGGAAATTGATAACCGTTTCCCTTTGCGGGCCGTGATGCGTATGGAGATCAAAGATGCGGCAGACATTGGGATGTGTGACCGTGCGTGCAAGCTGAATTTCGCGCTTGAACCGGACCAGATCTCCGGCACCGTCCAGACGCATGGTTTTGATCGCGATAATTGCCCCCAAATCGAGATCTTCCGCCTGATACACCTCACCCATTCCCCCCGCACCGATTGGGCGTACGATCCTATAGCGGCCGGCAAGAATCTGTCCTGGAGCGAGGAGATAAGCGGAGACAGCAGGCCGCACCAGCGCCCGACCGAGTAGACTGATGTCGAGCAACGCCCCCGGTTCTCCTTCATTGCGGAGCATTGCCAAAGCTTCGGCCCGAAGTTCGTCGTCTCCAGTAGACTGAGACTCCAAATACTGCTCCCGGAGAGAGGGCGGCTGTTCCTTGGCGTCGTCGAAGAGTTGCCGGATGCGGGCCCAACGCGCCGAGGTCATTCGAACCTCACGCGCAAGCGAACGAAATCGACGGCAGTATCGTCATGTAATATTAAGTCCAGAAAGTGAGGGGCCGGCGTTAGAAGCACAAAAGTATTCAACTCCGAGGCGGGGAGAGGAATACGAGCAGTTTTTTCGGACACCCGGGGAGCATCACCCGCCCAAATAGCCCCCTGGAAAAGTGTTTTTCGTGTACCCGACACACCAAACGGGGCAAAGCCAATCAACAGGAAATCGTTGAACTCAAACGTAGGGCCGTTTGTCTGCCGCCGGACGTGAATCTCGAGGTCTGCACTGCATAGCTTGCGCGCAGGCAGCGGCAGAGAAGCGAGAAAAATGAGGTCTTCGCCTGCTTGGCCCATCCGCCGTACCCGACCGGCGGGATATCGAGCTGAAGGCGCGGCGAGTAGTTTAGGACTCGCCTTTACCGGGCCGGAGATGACCGTGGGCGCACCATGGCAGGCAGCAGGGGCCAACTCCGTTACGGCAGTGATCGCGATCAGGATTGGTACGAGCCAGTTCATAGAAAAAAAGTAGCCGAAGTATACGAACGACGGCAATCATAACACTTTGCGAACCTGAACTTGGAGCCAGGCCCGCGCGGAACTCCAGTCGCGCTTTACCGTTTTAGGGGATATACCCAGAGCGGCGGCAGTTTCCTCAACGCTCAGCCCGCAGTAAAAGCGCAGATTGACGATCTGGGCCTGCCGGGGATCCCACTCGCTAAGCTTGTCGAGAGCCTCATCTAGCGCGATGAATTCATCCGAACGCTCGCGAACCAGTGCGAGCGCGTCTGTGATTTCCACTCGCGTGTAATTGCCCGGGCGCTTTAAGGCGGAGCGGCTGCGTGCGTAGGAGATTAGAATGCGGCGCATCGTCTGCGCTGCGGCGGCATAGAAATGGCCGCGATTTTCCCAGTTGGTTGTCGTTCTCCCGAACAGCTTGACCCACGCCTCGTTGACAAGGGCCGAAGCCTGCAACGTGTGATCGCAGCGTTCCCCTATCAGAAAGCGGACCGCTAAGACGTGGAGTTCAGCATGAATGTGCTCCAGCAGCAATTGTTCCGCGTCTTTTTCTCCGTTGCGAGCGCGGCGAAGCAACTGAGTGATGTCATTCACGCCAACCTATCATGCGCTAGTCGTGTGTAAAAAGGGTCATGAATCTTTTCCGTTCCGAAGCTTGGGACCGCCTGTGCCCCCGAAAGCTGAAATACGACGCAGTCCCACCGCAGCATTGACTAATGGCCTCCGATCAAGTGCGGAACCCGATGTCGGCCTAAGCGAGCAACTGGCAAGTCACCGAAAATGCCACCCCCAAAGGCTTCTTATCGACATTCTAGTGCTGCGAGCGTGCAATTGAAGCGAAAGGCCATCGCGCTCCCTGCCGTAACCAAAACTTTCAGGTTTTTCGCGTTGATTCTAAAGCGCTTCCACCGCATCCCGGACAAACCCCCTGACCGCCCCGTGCATAATGACAATCGGGTGGAATCCCAATTTCCAAACCCAAGTTCATCGACAACTGAATTCGCCCCAAAACCACCCAGGCCACACGTGTCTCCGCCAATCCATCCCGTTTCAGACGCCGTCCGAATCGCGATTCGTGAAAATACGAAACGAAGCTAAGCTCGTAACTTATCTCGAATCAACAGGATGGATGGCAGGGCGCGGGCGGGCCAGCAACAACTGAAGCTCAAAGCCCTCGCGAGCTCGGCGCTAACCAAACTTTCAATTTTCTCGCGTTGATTCCAAAGCGCTTCAACCGCGCTGCAAAACCGCCTCACTCTCCCGTGCGTTCCAGACGCCATCCGAATCGCGATTTGTGAAATTACGAAACGAAGCTAAGCTCGTAACCTCTCTCGAATCAACAGGGTGGATGGCCCGGCGCGGGCTCGACAAGCAACAACCCAGCCCATCGCCCCACTCAGTTGCAGCCCGAGGAGCAGCTTCGCGCACCACTGTAGAAGCTCAATAGACGTCTCACAGCGCCGACCCTAATTCACCGGTGCCAAAAACCGCGTCTCCGACCCCGTAAACAGATCCTTGGTTACTCGCTCCCCCGTCGGCGCGCTGATAATATGCGGCCGCAACACCAATAGCGTCTGCCCCGACGACCGGTCCCTGCCATTGTTCGAAAGCGCCGTCCCCACGACCGGAATCTGCACCACCCCCGGGATCCCACTCTTGGTCCGCGAGATATTCCGCGTCACCATCCCCGCCGCTACCGCCCACTCGCCCTCCCTCAGGCGCACCGTCCCCGTGTACTTGCGATTTGCAATCACCGGAATGTTGTTGTTCGTCTGCCCCGTCAAGACCTTGAACTCAGAATCCACCTCCAGGCTGATCTCCCCGTTGCCATGCATGTGCGGCGTGATCTTGATCGTCAACCCAAGGTCTTCAAACTGAATCTGTGGCGCAGCCACCTGCGTATTGGAGTTCGTCGGAGAGCCGTTCCCATACGACGCAATCGCCGTAATGATCGGATACTTGTCGCCGATATGCACCGTCGCGGGCAGGCCATCCAGCGACCGCACCTGTGTCTCATAGAGTGTCCGCGTATGCGACTCCGTCATGCTGGCAAACATAGTCGCCGTCGTCACGCCCAAGCCAAACAGCGTAGTCCCTCCGCCAAAGGTCAGCAGCTTCGTCACGCCGCTGACAACCGCAGGCAACAGTTTCGCCCGCTTTACCAGCGGAATCAGATGGGCAGAGGTCTGCAGCGAGAACCCGTAACTCAAGTTCGACTGGTCAGCCACTTCATAGAGCTCGACATCGATCATCACCTGCCCGCGGTAGCTCAACAATTGCATCAGCGCCAGTTCCGCCACTTTCACCTTTGACCATCGATCACGGATCAGCATCGTCCCGCGCACGGTATCGATGGACACACGCTGCAGCTCAAAGATCTGCTGAATCGCGCGTGCCAGCTCCTGCGCCTCGGGTGCTGAAATCGCCGTCGGAATCGGCAACGCAATCGCCACATTCCGCTCCTGATCCCGCCGCTTCTGATCGGTATCGCGAATCACCATCGCCAGCTTCTCCGACAACGGATTCACAAACGATCCCGTCGCCAGATTCACGATGTACAGCGCCTCGTCAAACCCGGCATCCTCAAGCTTCACCTGCCGGTTCAGTGGGTTGTCGTAGTCACCGTCGAAGATAACCTCAAGCCCAAATTTCTTCAGAAATTGGGTATAGATCTCCTGCCCGTTGCCGGTCAGGGTCATCGTGATCCTCCCCTCGGTCGGGGCAAGCGATGGAGGCGGGCGCAGCCTTGGCACCTCCAGCAACTCTTCCGTGCTGATGTGGACGAGCGGGTCCCTCGGGTCGACCACGACGTCGCTCCCCGGCGCTTCAGCCAGCGTCGCCTTCTCCATCGCCTTGGCCTTCAACAGCAAGGCCTTCGCAACCGCCAACGCGTTCTTCGGGTCCAAGGTCGCCGCCTGCGTGTAGAGGGTCCAAGCCTCGGTGATCTTGCCTTGCTCCTCAAGCTCCTGAGCCCGCCAGGTGAGCGATTTCGAATCGGCAAACGGAAAATCCTGCCCCCCCAAGGGCAGTAGGTATAGCAACCCGACCGCTACCAGATTCCCGATCCTCAACTAGTGTTGACGGCCGATTCACTCGAATCGTGCATAAACTTTCCTGCCCGCCCGCCCGATCTCTACGAGTATGAGCACGTTCTCAAGCAGTCTCAGCAGCCTTGGAACCGGTGGGACCAGGCGCGGAACCACTACGTCCGGTAATCCTGCCCCAGGCGCTAGCCGCTTCGCCCCGCCAGTGCCAGAGACCTTTGAAGAGCTCGGCATCTCCCAGGCCTTTTGCACCGATCTGATCCTGCGCCGCCTGCTACTGGAGGGCTTCAGCTCCCTTACCAGCCTCAGCAATACGCTCAAACTCTCGGTCGCGATCATCGATGTCGTCTTTAAGCATTTGCGCTCTCAGCAGCTCATTGAAATCAAAGGGATGATTGGCAACGACTACTCTTTTGTGCTCAGCTCCGCTGGCCGCCAGCTTGCCAGCGATCGCTTTGCCATTGTTCAATACGCCAGCGCCGCCCCTGTCAGCCTCAAAGACTATGTCGCCGCCACTAAGCTTCAGGCTGCCCGCGTCAATGTAGACCGCCGCACATTGCGCATGGCCTTTAGTGATCTCGTCGTGCCGGATAGCCTGCTCGATCAGCTCGGCCCCGCCCTCATCAGTCAGAACTCAATCTTTCTCTACGGCCCCTCGGGCAATGGTAAAACATCGATCGCCGAGCGCATGCTCCGCGTCTATCAGGACGCCGTCCTCCTGCCTTACGCAATCGAAGTTGACAATCAGGTGATCGGTCTTTACGATCCTGTCGTCCATCAGCGAATTGAGATGGATGACCCGGAAATTGACCCACGCTGGGTCCTCTGCAAACGTCCCTGCATCGTCGTCGGTGGAGAGCTTGTCCCTAACATGCTCGAATTGCGCCTCGATGATGCCTCGGGTATTTATGCCGCGCCGCTGCAAATGAAGGCCAACAACGGCATTTTCATCGTTGATGACTTTGGCCGCCAGCTCATTAGTCCACGCGACCTGCTCAATCGCTGGATCGTCCCGCTCGACCGCCGGGTAGACTACCTATCCCTGCGCTACGGCGTAAAGTTCCAGATTCCGTTTGAGATGATGGTCGTTTTCTCAACGAATCTCGACCCCTCAGACCTCGCCGACGAGGCCTTTCTCCGCCGCATTCAGAACAAAATCCTGATCGAGCCGGTTGAGCCGCACGTCTTCGACCAAATCTTTGTTCGAGTCTTCCGGGCCAAAGAAGTGCCCTACTACGAAGAATCTGCTGAATATCTGCGCACGCTTTGCCTGCAGGACGGTCGGGAGTACTTGCGAGCCTGTTACCCCGGTGACGTCTGCAACCTCTTGCAGTCCATCAGCCGTTATGAGCATCGTCAAGCCGACGCAAACAAAGAAGACATCGAGCGCGCCGTCAATCTGTACTTCGCCAAGAACTAGCGGCTAGTGGGCCGCAGGTGCGACAAAGTCCGGCGGCGCCGCAGAGCCTTCGCCAAAGAAGTACTTCTCCATTTGATCGATGACAAACTGCTGGGCTTCCGGGTTTCCTAGATTCAACCGGTATTCGTTCATCAGCATCTTCAGGTGTTCCACCCATTGCTTCCAGGCTTCCTGAGAGACGTTTTCAAAAATGCGCTTCCCGAGGGGATGACCGTCGAAGGGGACTTCCTTCAAGGCTGGTAATTCTTTCTGCAACTTTACGCAGAAGACCGTTCTTTCGGTCGTTTCACTCATACACCTAGAATAACGGTTAAGAGGCGAGTTGGCTCTGCCCAAATTGAGCGCGCCCAATTTGGGCACGCTGCTCTGCCAGTGCGTTTCTTCGGGATTTTAGCGTTGCCATATATTCCGACAGCTTCAGCGGCATCTTCGCCCCGCGTTCGTATGAACGCTGCACGGCCTTCTGGTAGCGCTTCAAGATGTCTTTTTCTGAGATGTCGCCAATGTCGCAAGACTGTATATCGAGCAAAACCTCGATTTCCCAGGGCTGAAAGGTATTGCGGTTTATTGCGCCCTTGATCAGTTCCGCGATAAGTCGATTGAACTGAGCGTGTACGATTTCGATGTCGTGCGTCGCCGGGTCGTAAACCAATGAAATGCCCATTGCTGATCTCACATGACCTCATCGTCCGCTCAGCGAAAAAACTTAAGAGCCGGGACGAAAGTAATGGGACCTTCGTTTTTTGGGTGCGCTTTCTTATGCCGAAGCCGAATCCCCACTCCGCAGCAACAGCCCATACATCACTGCTGAAAAGAAGAGCATTGCGGCTGCGGCCACAAACGCAGCGGCATAAGTCCCGGTCTGCTGAATCAGCACGCCCGTCAGGATCGGAGCCACCACACCGCCCATGTTCCCAACGCAATTCTGGCACCCCGTCCAAGCCCCCACGGAGTTCACCGAACACAGCGTCTGCGTAATCGCCCAGCAATTCGCCGTAAACATGCCTAGCCCGGAAAACGCCACGATCATGCAAAGCATCGCCAGTTCCTGCGATTCCAGCGTCGCGCCAAATAAAGTCGTCCCGGCGATCACCAGTCCGATCGTTAAGAGCCTCCGTCGCGTATCCGCCGCCGGCGCTCCGGCCGCAATCTTCCGGTCTGCATAGAGGGCCGTCAGGATGGCCGACACAGCTGTCGCGCAAAACGGCAATGCTCCAATCACCGCCATCTTCTGCATCGTATAGTGGCGCTCGTTGACCAAATAGGACGGCAACCAGGTCAGCAAAAAGTAGAACGCATAGTTAAACCCAAACAAGCCCAAAAACGTAATCCAGGGGTTCCACTGCCTCAACAGCTTCGACATTGGCACCTGTTCCGGGTCCCCCGCCACGGCCAATGCTGGCTCCTCCTTCGGAATCATCTTCACCCACGGAATCAGCCACAGCAAAGACGCCGCGCCCATCCAAAAGAAGAATGGCCGCCACCCATAGGTGTTGATCAGCATCCCCCCCAGAAAGGTGCCCAGCGCCGGTCCCACTTTGGTGCCGACGTCGATCATCGCGTTCGCAATCCCGCGCCGGTTCTCAGCGAAGCCTGTCGAGATGATCCGCGAAAAGCATGGATAAGCAACGGATTCCCCTGCGCCCAACAATAGACGCGAAGCCAGCAGCGTCCCAAAGCCTGTCGACATCCCGCCCAATGCCACCGCCACACTCCACACTGCGTAGCCCGCTGCATACAGGCGATAGGCGCCAAAGCGGTCCACCAGATAACCAATCCCTGGCTGCAACAACGCATAGGTCCAAAAGAATCCGGACAGCAGGATTCCCATTTGCGACGGACTGATCCCCAGTTCTGGCCGCAATACCGGTGCGGCAACGCTCAGCGTGCCGCGATCAATGTAGTTGATCCAAACCGAAAAACAGAGGAGCCCAAACAGGCTGGAGGATATTGGCTTCACGAGATGTTGTACCAGTCTATGCGCTTCAAGCCCAAGCGCGATAGAGTCAATCGTGCGCACCACACTCCTCTACAGCTTGGCGGCGATCGTTGCGGTGATTGTATGGGTCTTCGCCGCACGCTCAATTAGTATCTTCCTCGACCGCATCCAGACCCGGCAACTCACCAGCCAGCCCGTAACTCAGTTCCGACTCGATGGCGGCCATACGCTTGAATTCGCCGGCGTCCGCCACAGCATTCTCAACGCCCAATACCTACCCTCAGGCCTTTCAGTAAAGCTCACCGCCCAGAACCGCTTCGCCTTCACCTACAAAGGTGCGCACTTCTCAGGCGTTCCCGACCCAGGCGATACCCTTACCTATATAACCGAGCAGAGCTACATGAGCTGGCCCACCCCCTTCGAAATGAACTTTATGACTGGCTATGCTCCCACCTGGAGGCGCCACCTCTACTGCCGCCTCATTTGGATCAAGCTCAGCGGTGCGAAGATGCATATCGTTTGGCGCTATAAACAAGGCTTCTACAACGTCGATGGCTGGCGTCCCGAGAAAATTGAAAGCGGCATGGAGGGCTTTGAAAGCGCCGTCATCACCGAAGCCACCGACCTCAACACCGCCGCCCACGCCTATCTCAAGCGCACGAAGGGCTGGGCGCCCTCCTCATACGAACTCGAAGATCGCGGCCCTGCGTCCGACGCAACCGGCGAGATCATCGCGGCCATTCATCACGACGACCAGGCCGCCCAAGCCCCCGGCTCTGGCCTGTCTGTGCAACTCCTGCTCGACTACAAGTCTCGTCAGGTCGCCCGCGAGATCGCCTTCCAATAGCCGGGCGGTGCGTGTAATCTGGTTGAAGCAATCTCCATGAATACCAAGCTTCTGCTCACTGTGATCGTATCTGTCGGCGCAGCCTTCTGCGTAGAGGTCGCCCCGCCCGCCGACCAAATCGCGTCTGCGATTCTGGCCGCACCCAAAGACCGCCGCGCCGCAGCCACCGTGCTCGGCTATGACGACAAAGGCACAGTCATCACACTGCGCAAAGGTACCAACGACATGGTTTGCCTGGCCGACAACCCAAACGTCAAAGGCCTCAGCGTCGCCTGCTATCACAAGGATCTTGAGCCCTTCATGGCCCGCGGTCGCGAACTTGTTGCTGAAGGAAAAGGCACTGCTGGCCGCGACCAGCGCCTGAAGGAAGTGGATGAAGGCAAGCTCAAGATGCCGCGCGAGCCTCGAATGCTCTACGTCCTGACCGGCACAAGTTTCGATGCAGCTAAAGGCGAGATGATCGATTCATACCTGCGCTGGGTTGTCTATACTCCATACGCAACTACAGAATCGACTGGTCTGCCAGCCGCCGCCCCGTCGCCCGGCGCTCCCTGGTTGATGGGGCCCGGCACGGCAGGTGCACACATCATGATCAGCCCGCCCAAAGAGAAGAAGTAAACTAAGAGAACAACAATGAAAATTCAATCCACGCTGCTCGTAATCCTGCTGGGTGCCACCAGCCTCAGCTTCGCCCAAGCCACAGCTCAACCCACCGATGCCGAAATGATCGACCGCGCCCTCGCCGCTGCCCCGCGCCAGATGCGCGAAGCCGCCACTGTCATCAAGTGGAAAGCTGATCATACCTACGAGACGATCAAGAAGGGCACCAACAAGCTTTTCTGCTATGACCGCTCGGGAGAACCCGGTCGTCAGCCCTTCGCCGTTCAATGCACGGTGCTCGCCAACATGGATCGCGTCACGCAGAACCGCAAGTTTGAAGCGATAGCCGACAAGCCCAAGCGCCAGGCGGAACTCGACGCCGCCGAAGCCAACGGGACGCGCGTCAAGCCGGAATACGGCTCAGTCTGGTACGACATGAATGGAGCCGACAAGGATAAAGCGCGCATCCACGTGACGATCGCCATGCCCGGCGCGACCACTGCCTCCACTGGTTTCCCAGATAGCCCCGCCAAAGGCGGAGCCTGGCTCATGAACGCGGGCACCTCAACTGCTCATTTGATGACCCCCGGCAGCTAGAGTATTTGTCGCGCCATCGCCTTGCGCAGGTCCTTCAACAGCAACAGCAGTTGATAGGCGTCGGTCGGCGATTCCTCGAATCCAAAGTGTTGATAGAAGTGGCGTGCGGCGTCGTTGATCGCGTGAACCATCACGGCGCGCACAGCGACAATGTCCGCTGCTTCTTCGATCCTCGACAACGCGTCAAACAACAGGGCCTTGCCCAAGCCCTTGCCCTGCTGGCTCCGATCCACCGCTAGCCTTGCCAGCAGGACGATACCGATTGGATGATTGGCTAAGCCCTTTGCGACCCGCTCCGGGCTCTCGTGCTTATGCACCGAACCGGTCGTGAGGGCATAATATCCCGCCACCCGCTCACCTTCTAACGCCAGATAGGTCTTCGCCGAATCCGCCTGTTGATTCCCCCAAGCGTACTTTTCCAGCCACTGGTTTAGCGTCGGATTGCCGCAATCAAACTCGTTCAATCGGTGTTCGCGGCTCAGCTTATCGATAACGAAATCGGGCTTAGCCTTTTGTGTCACGATCGCCGTTTCGCCACATGGGTCTCGGCAAACAACTTCCGCAATCGCGGATTTTCCTTCGCCGGTCGATCCAGCGCCGCCATAAAAGCCTTCCACTGCTTCTCGTCCAGCATAAAGCGGGTCTGTTCGGCCAAACTCTGCTCGGCCTTCTCACATGCGCTACGCATAATGAACTCGGTGACGTTCATCCCTTGCCGTTCGGCGGCCACTTTGATCAATGTTTCTTCTGATAGCGTGGCCCGCAGTTGAAAGCGACGGTCTCGGGTCTGTTCGGGTTTCGAAAGGGCCATATGGATCTCTATCTAAGTGTACTGCCAATGTACTCGCCTTGACGCAAGCCCCTCATGCGCGCTAGAAAACGCTAATTGCGATTGAAACTTCTGCGTTGCTCCGAGGATCGCTTTCGCCTCGAGCCCTTGCGCTCGTCGTCGAAAGGGCCGCTCTGCATCGGGAGGAATTGATGCAAGCCTGGATACTAGCGAGAGCGGAGACCGAACTCAAACCCATCGCCCGGCTGGATTATGCATGCTTAAAGACGTTATCTCGGCAATTCCTCTCGCCGCCCACCGCCTCCGACTTCGCTTCGAGGATGGCCTCGAAGGCGAAATCGATTTCGAACCCCTCCTGAGCCTTTAGGGGGTCTTCGCCCCCCTAAAGGGAAGCGCTGCGCTGACTTGGAGGGCTGGGCGGCGCAGTTTTCGCGCCTCCCGACCAGGTTGATTGCATTACTTGAGGAGCGACGGCTCCCAACCAAATCCGGGAGTGTGTTTTCCCCGTTAAACTGCGAACATGTTAGCATTCTAAAGAATGCTTGAAAGATGCGAGGCCTCATGCTGAACCTGACCCAAGACATCCACCCCCTAACCGACTTTAAACGCGATACCAACTCCTTCATGACCCGAATGAAGAAGACGCACCGCCCCCTCGTCCTCACGGTCAACGGCAAGGCCGAACTCGTCGTCCAGGACGCCAAAAGTTACCAGGACATCCTTGACCGCCTCGAACGTTTCGAAAGCACCAAGGCGATCCGCAAAGGCGTCGCCGCCGCTGAGAGCGGCCAAGTGAAACCCGCCCGCCAAGCACTAAAGCGCCTTCAGGAAAAACTTGGCATTCCAGATTGATATAACCAACCCGGCTCTCGCCGACGCCGAAGACCACGTCCGATTCATTCGGGAAGTAAATCGCGAGCCGACCGCTGCTGAGAAATGGTTTCGTGGATTGATTCAGGCGATCTACAGCCGAGAAGACTTTCCCGGTCGATTCCTCGTAATCCCGGAGCATGAGGAGTTCCCTCTCGAAATCCGCCATTTGATCTACTTCTCCCATCGCATCATCTTCCGCCTGGATTCACCCAATCAGCGCGTAATCATCCTGCGCATCTATCATGGAGCCGTCGTGAGATCTCGACGAAGGATCTACTCGAATAGCCCGAATCTCATTTAATCGCAACATGCTCCAAGAGGACAAGATCCGCGCAAACCAACGAATCTAAGCAACTTCTTATTTAAGCTCATCCTCGGAATCGCTTCATGCCTTGCCCATGCCTAACTTCCGGTTCGCCCTCAAGCCAAAGCCTTAAACGATACACCCACGGGTTGCCCCGGCTCGTCCTAACATGTAATATTAAGTTCATGCTTAACTTACTCTGGCGGCCCACCGTCCTTCTTATCTGTATCTCTGGCGGTCTATTGGCCCAATCCTCCGCCCCCTGTCCGGGCTCTCTGGCTACCGGTGCCGCGATCGAGGTGCGCTGGGGCTCCTCCACCTGGTGGCCGTCCGTCTTGGTCGGCTGCAAAGGTGCCCAGTATCAGATCCGCTACACCAGCGACAACTCACTGGAGGTGGTCGACGGCTCGCGCGTCCGGAATATCAACTCTGTGGCACCGCCGTCCGCAGCGACCGCGAGCCCAAAAAAGCCAGCGGCAGTGAAGCCCAAAACCTACTCCTGCAGCGCCTTTGTTGGCATTCCTCCCAACGGCCACATGCAGCCTATGCCGGCGATCACCATCAAATCTGGCGGCGTCTACGTACACGCCACGGGAAACAGCCGCGGCGATTTCACCTACGATTCCGCGCAAAGCCTCATCCTGTTCAAGGGTGGCAATCTTGACGGTCAGGCCGCGCGTTACGACGAATCCCCCACCGGCGCGCCTACCCTTCACATTTACAATGAGCGCCGATCGCGCACCCTCATAGACTGCGATTGACGTACGGAAAACATTGACGCTCATCATTTCCCCGTTGCTCGACCAAGACCTGCGAAAATCTCTCGCCAGGCTTGTGAGCGCAGTCGTTCGAATGCGATAGTTATCTCCAAAATGCCCAAGTTCGCAGCGCTAAACTAAAGCCATGGTCTTCCCTGCGGGATTCATCACCCACGCGCAAATCACCGATGCCGTCGACAAAGCCATTCAAGACCTCGGCCCTGAAGTCGTGCGCGTCCGCTATAACGTCGGCCCCGATATCCATGACGAGTCCGCGATCCATTTACGCGTGATGCTGACCGGCTGGGCTGCTTCCGAAGAGACTGGCGCGGTCGCCGATAAGATCTGGACCAAGATCACTGACCTGCTACGACCCTATGAAAACTGGGGCCTGTTTCCCTACCTCTGTTCTCGTGCTAACTTCGAGCGCAGCCCCGAGCGGGGGTGGAACTAGGCGCAATGGCTTACCTTGAGGCGTTTTTGGCTCAGGCTGGGGAATTCATCCATCGAAACGCGCCTAACTCGACTCAAGCGGACTGTCCCAGCGCCGACACTCCAACACTGGCACTGGCTTAATCCCTGCCCAATGTTACATTGAGAGTCAAGAGAGCAATAGATGATCGAAGCAATTCCCTTAGCATTGGACGCCAGCGGAGTCCTGCGCGTAGCCAACAGCCGCGTCACTCTTGACCTCATCGTTCGCGCGTTCAACCGCGGTGCGACGGCGGAGGAGATCGCTCAAGACTTCCCCAGCCTCGAACTTTCCGATATCTATCAGGTCATCGGCTATTACCTGAAGCACGGTCCTGAGCTGCAACAATATCTTGATGCCCGTGAAGCTACCCAGCGTGCGACTCTCGCCGAAAACGCCGAATGCTGGTCGCCTCCAGGCCTACGTCAGCGCTTGTTATCTCGCCGCAAAACTCTGTGAAGTGGCTTGCGGACGAGAATTTTCGCGGCACGATCATCCGAGGCATTCTGAGACGCTCCCCAGCCTTCGACTTCGAGCGAGCCCAAGACCTCCCCGGTGTCTACGGCCAGGACGATGAGGTCCTTCTGCGATATGCCTCTGCGGAACATCGAGTTGTCCTTACCCACGATATTTCAACGATGATCCCGGCGATGCTCGACCAACTTCGGCGCTTCTCTCGATGCGCGCCAATCGTTTTGGTGCCGGATTCGTTGCCTGTCATCGGTGCCGTCGAAGACATTCTTCTGCTCGACGAATGCGCTCTCGCGACGGATTGGGCCACTGGCGTTCTCTATCTGCCACTTCGCTGATCGCAAACCCCAGTCACAGAAATTCTAAGAATTCTTCCCACCCCCCAACCCACACATTCCAAGGCACTTACAGCCCCACCCCCAAACCCCGATAGTTCGTTTTCGCCCCTTCGCCTGCTACCTTCCATAGCGTAAGGCGGCCCCCTCGCCGCCGCACCCAAACGAAAGGTATCCGCATCTCATGTCCACTGAAAAGCAAACCATCGCCAACCGCCTCAACGCTTTGCGCTCCACCGGCCCCATCACCCCCGAAGGTCAAAAAGCCGCCGCCGTTAACTCCGTCACCCACGGCCTCGCCGCCGCACCGGAAACCCTCTTTGCCGCCCAACCCGCCGAAGAATTCGCCTTCAACGAACTCGCCCGCCGCCTCCGTCGCGATTGTGTACCTGACTCCGAACTCGAAGAAGAAGCCTTCCAGCAATTTGCCTGGTCCACCTTTCAGGCCCGCCGCGCCCGCGTCCACGAAACCCTCACCGAAAATCGCTGGCTCGAAGATCCCGACGATGCCAAGCGCTTCTCCCAAATGGAACGCACCCTCAAACTGGGTGCCATGCTCGAGCGCCGCGCCGCCAAAGCTCTCAAGCAACTCCAAAACCTCCAACGCGACCGTTTCGCCGCCTATGAGGTCTATGCCGAACACTGCGTCATGGGCAACGATGTCCCCATCCCCAAATCCCTCCCCACTGCCGAAATCCGCAAATCCGACATGGGCCGTACCAACCCCAATTACATCGCTCAGTTCCTCCTCTACCAGACCAAGGATGTCAAAGATAAGGCTAAGGAAATGCTCGCAGCAGCCAAAATCAAGCAGGCCAAAATGAAAGAAACAAACGAAGCCAATCCTCCCGCCAACCCCCTCTACAAACTGTCCATGGAAGAACTGCTGGCCTTGGCCAAAGCTGCCGGGATCAAGGCTTGACGCGCCAATCGAATCTGAGTATACTGAAATAGGACATTTTTAGTCCACAATCTAATGCTCAAGCTCACGAAGAAAGCCGATTACAGCCTGATCGCCCTGCGCCATCTTGCCATTCCCGGCGTTCCCGTGGGCGGCATGCCGGTTCTGCGCGCGAGCAGCGCCAAGGAAATCGCCGAAACCTACCATATACCCCTGCCGATCCTCTCCAAGGTTTTACAGAAGCTGGGTAAGGCTGGCTTTCTTCAAAGCGTCCAAGGCACCAATGGCGGCTACAAGATCGCTCGCGATCCCAGGCATATCAGCGTTCTCGAGGTCATTCGGGCCGTCGATGGCCCCGTCATCCTGACCTCCTGCTTTACCCACGATCGCTGCGACCAGTCTGGCAGTTGTACCGTAAAAGAACCGCTGCGAAAAGTACATGAGAGCATCTTGAAGCTGCTCGACAGCATCTCTATTGAAGCGCTGACTAAAGATGATCCAATGCCGGATGTCGGAGGCAATCCTCCTCCAGGCTCTCGCAATCCCGGCTCGATCCTTCACATTCTGCCTAGTTGAAAGATGTACCAAACGAACCCAATTATGAAGCTACCGATTTACCTCGACAATCACGCAACCACACAGACCGATCCCCGCGTCGTCGAAACGATGCTGCCCTTCTTCTCTGAATACTTTGGCAACGCCGCCAGCCGCAACCACAGCTTTGGCTGGGTCGCTGAGGAAGGCGTAGAGATCGCCCGCACACAGATCGCCAATCTCATCGGAGCCAACTCCAAAGAGATTGTCTTCACCAGCGGCGCGACCGAATCCAACAACCTCGCCATCAAGGGCGTCGCCGAAATGTACGCCGAGCGCGGCAACCACATCATCACCGCCGCAACGGAACACAAAGCCATTCTCGATACCTGCAAGCATCTCGAAAAGCAGGGCTACCGAGTCACCTATCTCCCTCTCCAAGGCTCCGGTCTGATCGATCTCGACATGCTCCGCGATTCGATCACCGACAAGACCATCCTCGTCTCGATCATGTACGCCAACAACGAAATCGGCGTCATTCAACAGGTTGCTGAAATCGGCAAAATCTGCAAGGACAAGGGCGTCCTCTTCCATACTGACGGTGTTCAGTCCGTCGGCAAGATTCCGGTCAATGTCATCAAAGACAACATCGACATCATGAGCCTCACTGCTCACAAGATGTATGGCCCCAAGGGTGTGGGCGCGCTCTACGTTCGCCGTCGCAACCCGCGCGTCCAACTTTCGGCTCAGATGGATGGCGGCGGTCATGAGCGCGGCATGCGTTCTGGCACGCTCAATGTCCCCGGCATCGTTGGCTTTGGCAAGGCTGCCGAACTCTGCCATCAGTTGATGGATGTCGAGATGCCCAAGCACCGCGCCATGCGCGACCGCTTGAAGGTCAAGCTCGAAAGCTCGCTGGAAGAGACCTACATCAACGGCACGATGGAAAGCCGCTTGCCGCATAATCTCAACATGAGCTTTGCTTATGTCGAAGGCGAAAGCCTGCTGATGGGCATCAACGATATCGCCGTCTCTTCAGGCTCCGCCTGCACCTCGGCGACCCTCGAACCCAGCTATGTTTTGAAGGCGCTCGGCCTCGGCGACGACCTCGCCCATACTTCGATCCGCTTCGGCATCGGTCGCTTTAACACCGATGAAGAGATCGACTATGTGGGAAATAAAATGATTGAAGTGGTGAACAAGCTGCGCGAGCTGTCACCGCTGTGGGAAATGTTCAAGGATGGCGTCGACCTTTCCAAGGTCGAATGGACCGCGCACTAAGATCTTAGGAGAACTCAAATGGCATATTCCGAAAAAGTCGTAGATCACTACACAAACCCGCGCAACGTGGGCTCGATGGACAAGTCCGACCCCAACGTAGGCACCGGCATGGTCGGCGCACCCGAGTGCGGCGACGTCATGAAACTTCAGATCAAGGTTGACCCGATCTCGGGCATCATCGAAGATGCCAAGTTCAAGACTTTCGGCTGCGGTTCTGCCATTGCCAGCTCCAGCCTCGCCACTGAGTGGCTCAAGGGCAAGACTGTCGATCAGGCCATGCAGATCAAGAACACCGAGATCGTCACAGAGCTTGCTCTGCCGCCCGTCAAGGTCCATTGTTCTGTGCTCGCCGAAGACGCCATCAAGGCCGCCATCACTGACTACAAAAAGAAAGCTGTCGCCGCGCCCGTTCTCGTATGACCCCAGTTGCCGAGCAGACAGTTGTCGAACAAACGATTGAAGTGACGCCCAAGGCGATCGCCAAGATCCGCCAAGCCTTCGCCAAGCAGGGCGTCTCGGGTGGTCTGCGCCTAGGCGTCCTCGGCGGTGGCTGCACCGGGTTGAGCTATCAGTTCAAGTTCGACACGAAGCCGCGCACCACCGATCATGTCTTTGACTACGATGACGTCAAAGTTTGGGTAGACCCCAAGAGCATGATCTTCCTGAAGGGTATGATTCTCGACTACAAAGAAAGCCTGATGCAGAGCGGCTTTGAGTTCATTAACCCCAACGCCAGCAAGAGCTGTGGCTGTGGAACGTCCTTCTCCACCTAGCCAGATGGATTACTATCGCGTTCTGGGTCTCGACCCTAAGTTGCAGCTCGATCTAAACGGGCTGCAACAACTGTTTTATGCGCGCAGTCGGGAGCTTCATCCTGATCGCTTTGCCAGGGCGGAAGCGTCTGTTCGCGATGCCGGTTTGATTGAGAGCTCGTTGCTCAACGATGCGTATCGCACCTTGCGCGATCCGCTGGCCCGAGCCGAATACATTCTCAAAGAGAACGGCTTCGATGTTGGACTACAGGGCACCAAGGATGTGCCACCCGAGTTACTCGAAGAGGTCTTTGACCTCAACATGGCACTGGAAGAACTCAAGGCGGGCGACGAATCGGCCCGCCCGCAACTTAGCAGCGCCCGCGATAGCTTTGAAGCCATGCTGGCGCAATCGAGCATCGAGCTCGACAAGTTATTCAGCGCCTACGATGCAAGCCCCGGCACAGAGCCGCTCAAGCCGATCCGGGCTTTGCTCAATCGCCGTCGCTACATTCAAAATCTCCTCAGGGACGTTCATGGGTACCTTTCAAATTGACTTTGGCGACTCCGCCAAAGTAGACCGCATCATCGGCATCGACCTCGGCACCACCAACAGCCTCGCCGCGTTCATGGACCTCACCGGCCCTGCCATCATCCCCACGGCTGAAGGGGGTCGCATCGTGCCCAGCATCGTCTCGCTGCTTGAGGACGGCACGATCGTTGCCGGCGAGCCAGCACGATCCCGCCTCACCAGCCACCCTGGCACCACTCTTTATTCAACTAAGCGCTTCATGGATCAAGCCGCCACCGGCCTCCCCTTGGGCAGTCGCAGCATCACTCCTCCTGAAGCTGGCGCGCACATTCTACTGGCCCTCAAGAACAATGCCGAAGCCTTCTTTGGTGAAGAGGTCACCAAGGCAGTCGTTACGGTGCCGGCTTACTTCAACGATGCCCAGCGTCAGGCCACCAAAGACGCCGGGCGCATCGCTGGTCTGGATATCCTCCGTCTCGTAAACGAACCCACCGCAGCCGCCCTCGCCTACGGTCTCGATAAGCGCAAGCAAGGCACCATCGCCGTCTACGATTTTGGCGGCGGTACTTTTGACATCTCCATCCTCAAGTTGCAGGACGGCATCTTTGAGGTGCTGGCAACCAATGGCGATACCCACCTCGGTGGCGACGATATCGATCAATTGCTGGTCGCCATCGCCAAAGAAGACATCGCCTCAGAATGGGGCGTGCTGATTGACCCCCAAGGGCCGGTTCTGGAGATGCTTCGTCAGGCTGTCATCGTTGCCAAAGAGCAGCTCAGCTTCATGCTGCAAACCACCATCGATCTAAGCTACAACGGCAAGACCTACCAGCGCGCCATTGACCGCGAGCAGTTTAACCACCTCATCAACCCGATCGTCGAACGCACGGTCGGCCCCTGCCAGCAGTGCCTCGCCGACGCCAAGCTCAGCCCCAACGATATCGACGAGGTTGTACTTGTCGGTGGCTCAACGCGCATCCCGCTGGTGCGCGGCACCGTCGAACACCTCTTCCGAGCCAAGCCCCATACAGAGCTTAACCCCGATGAGGTTGTCGCCCTTGGTGCGGCCGTCCAGGCGGGCATCCTCTCAGGCGAAGTGAAGGACACGCTGCTGCTCGATGTCACGCCCCTATCGCTTGGCCTTGAAACCATGGGCGGCGTAGTCACCAAGCTCATCCATCGCAATTCGACCATTCCCGCAAGTGAGACCGAACAGTTCACCACAGCCGTCGACGGCCAGAAGAACGTCCTCATCCACGTCCTCCAGGGTGAGCGCGAACTCGTCAAGGATTGTCGCAGCCTTGCCCGCTTTGAGCTCAAGGATATCGACCCCGTCTCGGCTGGCCTTGCCCGCATCGAGGTCAAGTTCCTGATCGATGCTAACGGCATTCTCAATGTCTCAGCTAAGGACTTGCGTACTGGCAAAGAGCAGAGCGTCGAAGTCAAACCGTCCTACGGCCTCACCGACGAACAGGTGGAAGCGATGATCCTCGCCTCGATCACCAATGCCGAGGCCGACATCCGCGAGCGCCAGGTGCGCGAGGCCCGCGTTGAGGCCGATCGCATCATTGCCGCCCTCGAGAGCGCCAAGCGTAGCGATGCCTGGGAGCTGCTGCCCGAGGCCGACAAGCAGGCCATACACATCGCGCACAATGAACTCCTCCTCGCCTATCACAGCGACGACCACAAGCTCATCCATGTCTACATGGAGAAGCTCGACAAGGCCTCATTGTCTCTGGCCGAGAATATGATGAACACAGCCGTCCGCGGTGCGTTGAAGGGAACCAAGATATGACCATCAAGCTGACCTGGGACAAGGCCGAAGATATCGGCATCGAACTCTTTGAAGCCCATCCCGACACCGATCCGCTCCAAGTTCGCTTCACCGATTTGCATAAGCTGGTGACAGAACTGCCGGGCTTTGCCGACGACCCGCTTAAGTCCAACGAGCCCAAGCTAGAGGCGATCCAAATGGCCTGGTACGAAGAATGGAAAGAAGGCCAGAGCTAAGCCTCTCGTCGTTGTCCGCCGAGCCGCTGCAGGACATTCTTAGCTGCCTCGACTCCGCGATACTGCGCCTCTTCAAAGATCGAGATTCCGCTCAAGTCGGAGTTCGCATAGTAGAGCCCGTCGCGCGGTTTTAGATATTGCGCCCGCCCTGCGGATTGCAGGAAGCCAACCGTTGGACGAATCATCGCGTGCCCGTTTCGACAAACGTCGATGCGCGAGACGCAGTCGGCAATGTCGGGGTGTGGCCGCGCCAGGTCTGCGAGGGCCATATCGCGCCAATGCGTCCACGGCTTATCGAGCATCAGACGCCTGCCGTCGCCCGGTGTCTTCTCGGCGATCGCGTAGTACCAGGTCCAGACGCTCTGCTGCCGGTGCATGGTCACGCTCTGGTGCGTCGCCACAACATAGCCAAGCGATGGCGAGCCATAGATCACGTTATCCCACGCCGTCTCGCCTTTGGGCAGGCGGTCCAGCGTGAGGTTCGCCGTGATCCAGGGCGAGTAGGTGAAGCCCTCGGCCTTGGGCGCGCCTTCGATGATGTAGCTGGCGAGGAAGGTCGGGGCGGCCCAGATGACTGCCTCTGCCAGATAGGTCGCCTTGGGCGTCATTACCAGCCAGCCGCGATCCTGCTTGCGGATCTTGTACACCGGCTCCTGGGCACGGAGCTTGGCCTTGGATCGAAGGTACTTCAGCAGCCAGCCGTTACCTTCCGGCCAAGTGAAGGGCCCCTTGTCATCATGGTCGCGAGCGGCAAAGTAGTGCAGCCCGGCCCAGGCGCTGGTGTCCGCAAGAGAACAGCCGTAGTCGTCCCGCGTTGAGTAGTCCAGATACCAGAGCAGTTCGGGGGATCTCAGCCCATTCGCCTTCAGCCAAGTGGGAAAGGACTGAGCTTCGAGTTGCTGATCGACCGAGCCGAGCGCGTGTGGGATCGTCCAATTGCCTGCCGAATGCAGTTGCTGCACGATCGCCTCAAAGCGCTGGAACTCCTGCCGTGCCTGTTGGGTCGCCCCGACTTCTGGTTCCAGGCCAAACTGCCAGCGGCCATGAATGTAGAGGCGCTCCTGCGGGCTATGACAGAGGTGTCGCTCGTTGAGTTCGCCGTTTTCGATCAAGCCGACTTCTTCGAATAGCTCGCGCACCAGCGGCGACTTGCGGTTCGGTATCGGCACGTAGTGGGCACCCCAGGGGTAGGCCGAGACGGCGTTCTCGCCATAGCGCGAGTTGCCACCCGCTTGCTCTTCCATTTCGAGCAGTACGTAATCGTGGAAGCCGCGCTTCTCCAGCCACCAGGCAGCCGATAGGCCGGCCATGCCGGAACCGACGATCACCAGCGGCAGCTTCTGGCGCTTGCTCGATTCGGCGAAGGCACCATGGTCGCGCAGCTTGTGGCCGAGTGGAAATGCGTCCAACACAAAGCCGCCCTCGATGGGTGGCTTGGCCTTGCGGCCTAGTTGCAGAAACGGCGCGGCGATCGCATCGCGTCTTGTCATTTGGTCCAGTGGTAGCTTGCCGCTGCGGCCATCACGCAGAGCACAGTAGAGGCGATGACGTAGCCTGCAGCCATCAGCAGGCGGCCTTGCTCAAACAGCGTCACGACTTCCATCGAGAAGGTGGAGAAAGTGGTGTAGCCACCGCAGAAGCCGGTGATCCAGAGGAAGCGCTGATCTCCTTCGAGGCGATTTGCGAGGTAGCCGATGAGCGCGCCCCCGGTGAGGTTGATCGCGAAGGTCTGCCAGGGGAAGGGAAGCGGGAGCGAAGTGGCGAGGGCGTAGCGGGCTATGCCTCCTATCGCTGCTCCGATGCCGATCAGTCCGTACTTCATCAGCGTGTAAGGGGAGTGATCGTGAGCTTGCGAAACTCAACGATGCCGTGATCGCCTTGTACGGCAATCGGCCCCGGCATCGCTTCGTCCGGGTTGAAGCACATGGCCGTTGGGCCTTCGATGATTTTGTGATCCACCGTCACTTGGCCGTTCAATTTGACCGTCACGATGCGGCCTACGAGTCGAATATCGAGAGTCTGCCATTCGCCCGGCGCTTTGGCAGCCTGCACGGCAGGAGCGATGCGTGAGTAGAGCGCGCCGTGAGAGTGCACATCAATGGGCTTGCCAGCGGTGTCCTCGATCTGAATTTCATAGCGACCGCGCAAGCCGATCCCGGAGTTGGAACCCTTCTCGTAGCGATACTCGGCATGTAACTCAAAGTTCCAGAAGGTCTCGGTCGTGCGGATGTCACTCGCCTTGAATGCGTTCTTGGTAATCCCGTCTGTTGTGGTCCATTCGATCGACCGCCCTGGGAAGGTTGTCTCCCAGCCTTCGAGGTCGCGGCCGTTGAACAGCTCGACCGGGGTGGTTGGCTTCCAGCGCTCGTCATCGCGATCGCGAATCTCAGCAGCGCGTTCGCCAACGAAGGTCATCGTCGGCTTGCCGTCGATGGACTGCGTGCCGACGAGTTTCCCGCCCTGAATCGAAGCGACGTAGGTGAGCTTCTTGCCGGGACGCTCAAAGGCCCAATGCAACTCTTTGTGATCGACGCTGATCTCCGGGATCGCATCCATCCCCCCGCCAGGAGCGCCAACGAAGCGGCCGCTAATTTTCTTGCTGCCGGCGTCGTTTACCTCCAGCCACCAGACGCGGCCTCTGGGCTCGTTCTTTACGGTGAGGTTCCAGCGACCGTTGTAGTCCTTATCCGCAGCGAGGGCGGAGAGGCTTAGGGCGAACAGGAACGGGGTTCTAAAAGCTGCCAGCATGACGTTTGAGGATCTTGGGAAGGTTAACAGAAAATGCACTGCGAGGCACGACGCTGTCACAGCCAGCATCTACGGCTGCCTGCTTGCGCTCGCCATCGACGTGCGAGATGAAGCCAAGCATGCTGATCTTCTTGAGAGCGTCATCGGCCTTGAAGGCGCGGATGACTTCAATCACGTCGAGCTTGTTGTGATTGAGGTCAATTAAAACGAGGACGGGCTGGCTCTTTGCTTTAGCCAACGCATCCTCGAGGGTCTTGGCGTATTCGACGCCGATGGAGCTTTGCCTGGCGGCGGCATCGATCTTGACTGCGAACATCAAGTCGTCGACCACCGCCAGTACTTTCTTGTTTGCCACTTCTACAAGTTTAGAGTCTAGAAGGCTAGCCTTAGGGCGAATTGGATCTGCCGAGCAGGATTATTGTTTGTAGATGTGATCGTCCCAAAACCGCCTGAGGAACGATTTGAGTTGGGGCTGTCGAAATTCGTCTTGTTTAGCAAGTTGAATGCCTCGGTCCGAAACTCCAGGTGGAAGCGTTCCGTCAGTGCAAAATCCTTGTGTGCGCCGATGTTCATCGTGTCGACGCGAGGGCCGCGAACAATGTTGCGACCGGCGTTGCCAAAGGGCTGCGTACGGTCTGTCGGAATGATAACGGTGGCGGGGTTCAGCCAGTTATTCTCCGTGCGGGAAGCCGAAGGGGTAACCGGGTCGCCAATGATGTTGGGGCGATAGTTGGGAGCGCCAGAGACCTGGAAGGTCGATGAAGGGTTATAAGTGAGATTCACTGTAGTGCCGCTCTGTGCGAAGTTGATCCCGGTCAAGCGCCAGCCGCCGAGCGCCAGGTCGGTCGCTTTGTTCCAGGACGAGCCGTACTTGCGCCCGTGGCCGAAGGGTAGCTCGTAGAGAACAGTGGTGACGTTATTGAAGGGCTGGTCGTAGCCTCCAAGGCCCTTCTCATTGCGAAGGTCCCGATAGTTCACGCGCGAGTTATCGCCGTTACCTGTCTCAAGGTGGCCCGACGCATTGTCGATGGCTTTTGACCAAGTGAAGGAATTCAAGAGGTAAAGGCCGCGGCTGAAGCGCTTCTCAAGCTTTGCCTGGAAGGCGTGGTAGTTGAGAAAGCCGCCGCCAAAGGCGGCCTGGATGAAGCCGAAGGTCTGGATCGGACGACGAGCCTGGAGGCTGAGGTTCTCTGTGGGCCCATTGGGGCGCGCCTGGTTGTAGTCGCCAAGAATCATCAGATTGACTCCACGCGTGCCGACGTAGCCGAGATCGAGGACGAAGTCCTTACCCAATTCGCGCTGCACCGAGAAGTGCCAGCTCTGGGTGTAGCCCGTAGGGATGTTGCCGGGGATGTAGTTGGTTCGCACGGCGGCCTGGTTGATGTTGGAGAGTGAGAGGAAGTTGTTCGGGTAGCCGTTATCGGTAGTGCGGAAGCAACTCAGTGGGGCCTGATCGAGGCTGGTACAGGCAGGAAGGCCTGGGCCGCTTGCCGAGAAGGGCGAGCGTTGGTCGACGATCGGGTTGAGCACGAATGGCAGGTTGTAGGCAAGCAGGTTCTCGCCGCCCATGCGATTGAAGTGTATATAGCTGATGCCGTATCCGGAGCGGATGACGGTCTTGGGCAGAACACTCCACGCCAGGCCGAAGCGGGGCGCAAAGTTATTCCTGTCAGGCTGCACTTGTGATCGGTCGTACATGGAGCCGTCCTTGGCGGATTGCAGTGTATTGGTGGCCGGAATGAAATTCGCGATGCGGTTGGCGGCCTCATATTGCGGCGTCGCGTATTCATAGCGCAGACCGATGTTGAGTGTCAGGTTCTTGCTGATCTTCCAGTCGTCCTGGACGTACAGGAAGTGCATCTGCTGGCGATAGTTCATGATCACCGAGTTGTTGAGTTGATACTGACTGCGGGCACCCAAGAGGAAGTCAGCCACAAATTGAAGGTCGTTTGTCGGGGTGCCGGCGACCTGGCTAAAGCGCCCTGCATAGCTGTCGCTGCCCATCTTGGGGTTGAAGTCGTCGATGTCGGTTTCAATCCGCTGGTATTCGTAGCCAGCCTTGAGGCTATGTTTACCGAACAGTTTGGTGTAGTTGAACTTGGGATTCCAGACGAAGGGGTTCTGGAATTGCGGGTTGGAGCTTTGGACACCGAAGGCGGTGTAGCCATTGACGTTCTGTGTGTAAACGCCGCCAGTGAAACGGGGGTCGGTGGGAGCGTTTGGGATCTTGAGCGTTGCGACCAAGGGGGTTGTGCCTACGAAGATCGGCGATTTGCCACCTTCCGAGCGACTGATTCCCATCCGAAACTCGAGGATCGATGTGGGGGACAGCGTGTAGGTTGTGCCGACAGCCATCTGTTGATTCATTACGCGGACGCTGCCGTTGCTGTTGCCGCCAGAAGGGCCATCGATGACTGCTGGCTCAAACTGATCGAGCAGCCGATGTGAGTATCGGACGAAGGCAGTGAGCTTTGTGGAGATGTAGTGGTCGTAGCGGACATCGCCCTTGTCGGAGAACTGACGGAAGCCTGGCAGCGACTGGTAGTTGTTGCTGGCGCGATTGATGTTTGGCGCAGGAAGGCCCGCAGCAACGGCTGCGGCATAACGGCCGATGCGCGAGGCAGGAATGACGCCGTCGTTATAGACCGCGCCCGTGATTGGATCGAGGATCGGAATGCCAAGGCGGCCTGCACGCGCTTCGAGACTGGGGAGTGTGGCAAAGGCGACGGTCTTTTGCGTGCGGCGGAAGCCTTCATAATTTGCGAAGAAGAACATCTTGTCCTTCACAATCGGGCCGCCAAAGGTGGCTCCGAACTGATTCTGGATCAGAATCGGCTTGCCAGTTTGAGGCTTGAAGAAGCCGACGGCGTTCAGTTGGGTATTTCGCAGGTAGTCGTAGGCGGTGCCATGAAACTGATTTGAGCCTGAGCGTATCGTTGCATTGATAACTGCGCCACCGGCACGGCCATACTCGGCGGAAAAGTTATTGGTTTCCAGGCGAAACTCCTGGACTGCATCGGGCGAGAGCTGCACGACCTGATTGGAGAAGCCCTGGTTAGAAGTGCCGTAGGCATTGTTGTCCACGCCATCGACGACAAAGTTGTTCTGCGAACTGCGCATGCCGTTGACGTTAAAGCTGGCGTCGCGTGAGGTGGCGATACCAGAGCGGCGGACGCCTGGGGCGAGCAGTGCAAGGTCAGCGTAGGAGCGGCCATTGAGCGGAAGATTTACGATCTGCTGGGAACCCATGACGGTACCGCGAGAACTGGTTTCTGTTTCGAGCTGAGCGATGGCTGCGTCGACTGTAACGGTCTCCGTGGTGGAGCCGATCTGCAGGGCGAGGTCGACCTTTTGCTTTGACCCGATGGTGACGCGGAAGGTATCAGACTTTGCCGTTTTGAAGCCGGCAGCTTCGGCAGTGAGCCGGTACTCGCCGAGGCGAACACTGGGAAATTCATAAGCGCCGATTTCGTTCGTCACGGTGCTGAGGCGCACGCCAGTGGCGACGGAATCCAGGCGGACTTGAGCCGCCTTGATCGCGAGGCCCTGAGGGTCGCGAATGGTGCCGAGGACGACGGCAGAGTCAAATTGGGCAAGAGCGCTCGGCGCGCTTAGGGACAGGAGCAGACAAAGGTACTGTAGTTTGTGAAGCATGGTGCTTTCACTACAGTAGCAACGGGCGGTTACAACCATGTAACTTGCCCTCCTTCAAATCTGGATGGACGCCAGGAATATAAAAGGCGATGAATCAGCGGAAGGCCCGCCCGAGCTTCCCGCAGTTGATGGCCTAGCGGGCGGGACGCGGACAAAATTGTGACCGCGAATGGCGACTTTCGAGATTGAGCTTAGTGCTCCTCAGCAGAGCGACCATCAGTAACGCCGCTCCGCTGAGAGTATTCTGGAGCCGTCCGGAAATTGACGGATGATGGTCCCAGGCTGAGTTGCCGTAAAGATACTTCCGTCTGAACCGTTATCAAGGATCGGGACACGGACTAGAATTCCTGGGCTGAGGAGAGTCGCGCCATTCAAATTCTGCGCCCCCAAGATATCTGCGAACAGGGACGACGTGCCGCCCGGGGTGAATCGGTAGACAGTCGACAGCGAACGGTTTCCGTCGGTGTTAAAAGTCAAGCCCGCCCGCGGGCCTTACACCTGACAGAAGACGCTATTCGACCCAGTGGGCGTCACTTTGAATATGGTTCAGTCATCGATGGACGTGACAAAGAGGTTCCCGTTCTGTAAGATCGCTATGTTTTCGAGGAGGGTGCCCACTGGATAGGTTGTAACGGTTGCCGCGCATAATGCCGAAGTAACCAGCCACGTTACCGTCAATGCTCCGAATATACGTTTCATTGTCGATACTCCTTATTGGATGGCGATGGTTACAGGTGCGGCCAACATGGGGCCCGCACTTAATTGAACGGACGCAATGCCCTTGGATATGTCTGCGGGCACCCGGAAATTCACTTGGTAACCATCCACCGAGCCAGGGAAGCCGACGGATCCGAGAATGCTGGCGACCTTCCCGTTGACGCGCACCTCGACCGCCGAGGTGACCGCCGCCAGCGGGCTGGAAGGAAATGGCATGCCGGAATCGACTGTCGGTCGAGTGGGGCCAAGGCCGGTTGCAAAGAGAGATAAGACTTCGCCTGCGACCGCTGGCTTGGATGCGGAGACCAAAGTGAAATCGCTGGAGTGTGTGACCGCCACACCGTCGGACGTGGTGAACACTCGCGGCGCAAACATAATGCAAGACGGCTGGAATCCCGTGAGCAGGAAACCGTGGAAGATGCCATCGGCTTTCCGAAAGCTGCCCAAAATGTCGCCGCGTTGGTTGATCGAAGTGGCTCTCGTGAAGGTGGCTCCCGGGTACTCGATGGTGCTGATCTGACCGGAAATCAGCAGGTAGCCCCGGCTTACGCCACCCGCCACATAGCGTCCGACAATGTCGCCGCGCGCGTTGATACCGGTCGTGTTGGTGAAAGTTGCGCCGGGCGCGTCATAGGCGATGAATTCGCCGTCGCTAAGCAAGAAAGCGTGTCCGTCGAAGGACCCGGAGATATCGCCTTGCGCGTTAATCCCAGTGAGCAGGTTGACGGTGGCGCCGGGAAAATCAATCGTCGTGTATTTGCCTGCGCTCAGAAGGAAGCCATGCTGGGTCTTGTCGGGGAGAGTGTAGTACCCGACAACTTCGCCACGAGAGTTGATCGCCCCGATATAGGTATTGTCCGCTCCGGGATAGTCGATGTTGGTAAACTGCCCGGCCTGAAGCAGATACCCATGATTGATTGCGTCGGCGAAAGTATATTCACCCAAGATGTCACCCGACGGGTTGATACCGTACACCGAGGTACCGGTAGCACCGGGGTAGTCAATCGAGGTGTATTTTCCTCCGCTCAGCAAGAAGCCGTGGTTGAGCTTGTCGACGCTGACGTAGTTCCCAACGATGTCGCCGCGCGTATTGATGGACCACGTCTGTGTGGAGGCGGCTCCCGGGTAGTCAATCGTTGTGAAGGTTACGCCACCGAAAGCGCCTATCGCGCCGGCAAAGGTGAGCAAGCTCAGTTTCCAATTCATGGAAGATCTCCTGTTCGCCGTCACCGGATTCACCGGGCGGCTCTAACCTACAGGTGCAATCCAGTGGGAGAAACTTGAACGCGAAGGCTAATTATTTTAAAAAAGGCTGGGGGTCGCTCAATTCTTTCAGCAGCCAGGCGCGTGCCATCCGCCAATCCCGGAGGACGGAGGCCTCCGAAATCTTGAGCACTTCGGAGGTCTCGAGGACGCTTAGGCCTCCGTAGAAGCGCAATTCGATGACTTGCGCCTTACGGGGGTCCTGCTTTGCCAGATTCGTCAGGGCATCGTCCAACGCGACGATTTCGGCGGCGGGGCTGGCGGAGACATCGAGCGCCTCATCCAGATTCAAGCGCCGCCCGGCTCCGCCGCGTTTGGCGGCAACCCGTCGCCGGGCGCGTTCCAGCAGAATCCGCCGCATGATTTGTGCAGCAATGGCGAAGAAATGTGCCCGATCCTGCCAGTTTACATTTGTGACATCAATTAGCTTCAAGTAAGCTTCGTGAATCAATGCCGTGGTCTGTAGGGTTCGTCCGGGCTGCTCCTGCTTCATGAAGTGCCGGGCGATGCGCTTCAATTCCTGATATACGCTCGGGGTTAATTGATCCAGCGCGGTTTTGTCACCAGCGGCCCAGGACCGAAGAAGCCGGGTGGTCTCGGAGTTTTCACCAGCATCCATGGAGTTTCGCTTAAGTGTATCAATCGACCTATAATGAAGGCTAAATATGGCCCCTGACCGGTGGCGGAAAATCGAGGAGCTGTACCACTCCGCACTGGCGAACGGCGTCGACGTCCTGGAGGGGACAGACCCTGAGATCAGGCACGAAGTAGAAAGCCTGCTCGCGCAAGAATCGATGGGAAAGCTGCTGGATCGTCCGGCAGCCGATATTCTCCGTTCCGAAAGCGATTCGTTCCAAAATTCCGCCCACCTACCGGTCGGGCTTAGTCCGGGGACGAGGCTGGGTCCTTATGTGATCGAAGATAAGATCGGGGAAGGCGGGATGGGACAAGTGTTCCGCGCAACCGATACACGCCTACACCGGATTGTGGCGATCAAGACATCCATTTCCGCCTTGGACTCCCGGTTGCAGCGCGAAGCCAGAGCGGCTTCGGCACTGAACCACCCAAATATCTGCACGATCCACGACATTGGAGAGTACGGCGACCGCACTTACATCGTCATGGAGTACCTGGAAGGCAAGTCACTGAAAGACGTAATCGGTACCGGAGCCATATCCGAGGCACTGGTAGTGAAGACGGCCACGGAAATCGCCGATGCACTGGACGCAGCGCACGCGGCGGGCATTGTCCACCGTGACATCAAGCCGGCCAACATCCTACTGACCAACTGCGGATATACCAAAGTGCTGGACTTCGGCATCGCGAAGGGTATAAGTTCCATTTCTGAGTCTGAGACCTCCCTGACGGATTCCGGTTTGATTTTGGGAACGCTACCGTACATGAGTCCAGAGCAGGCCCTCGGCAAGCAGCTGGATTCTCGCACGGACCTGTTCTCTTTCGGCGTGATGCTATTTGAAATGGCTACGGGCAGGCATCCTTTTAAAGGCGAGACCGGGGCGGCAAGCATGGGCAATTTGCTGCACACGGAACCGCCGGACCCACTTTCCTTGAACTCAGCCCTCGCGCCGGGCTGGCGCGTGATTCTGACAAAGTGCCTTCAGAAAGATCGCGATTTGCGTTACCAGAAAGCAGGGGAAATTCGGGAGGACCTGGGACGCCTGGGCAGCCTTTCGGCCCCATTTCCCGCTCTCGTTCCGACCTTTAAGCAGGATCAGCGCAGCCGCGCCAGCGGGCTGATTCTCGCCAGCGCCGGGCTTGCGGGTTTGGCTGTTGCCGCCTGGGTGTATTTCCCCCGCGCCTCGCCCAGACTTACCGAAAAGGGCACGCTCGTACTGGCTAGTTTCCAGAATTCCACGGGCGATCCTATTTTCGACGACACACTCCGGCGAGGTCTTTCGACACAGCTCTGGCAGTCTCCCGCTATCAGCCTCTTGCCGGATTCCCGCATCGATAACACGCTGAAGCAGATGGGGCAACCGCCGGGCGCGCCTCTGACGCCGGAACTGGCCAAGGAGGTGTGTGAACGCACTGGCAGCGCTGGGGTCCTGGAAGGCTCCATTGCCACGATGGGAACCCAGTACGTGATCGGCCTGCGTGCGCGCGATTGCCATAGCGGCAAGCTTTTAGACGAAGAACAAACTCAGGCCGCGCGTAAAGAAGATATTCTCAAGGCGCTGAATATGGTGGCCCGGCAGTTCCGCACCCGCATCGGCGAATCGTTGGCGACGATCCGGCAGTATGACGTTCCGCTGGAGGAAGCCACGACGACGTCGCTGGAAGCCTTGAAGGCTTACACGACCGCCGACAGGATCAATAAGACTCAGAGTGGGGCGGCGCTCGCCATTCCACACTACAAGCGTGCCATTGAGCTGGATCCGAACTTCGCAATGGCCCATGCGCAGTTAGGTCTTGCTTATTACAACGTGAGCGAAATCGCTCTAGCCAAGGAAAGTGCAACCAAGGGATTCGCACTGCGCCAACGGGCGAGCGAGCCCGAACGCTTTTTTATCGAGTTTCTTTATGCGCGGAACGTGACAGGGAACCTTGAGAAAGCCTGGGAAGCCGTGCAGGCATGGGCGCAATCGTATCCTCGCGATGCGACCGCACACGGTCTTTGTGCAGGGATCTCTGCTATCGGTACCGGCCGATTCGAAGAAGCCCTGGAACATGCGAGGATGGCGACGGGGCTTGATCCCAACAATACTTATGGCGAGTTGAACAGCGCCTGGGCCAATTTTGAACTGGATCGCGTGAAGGACGCCGAAGAGACAGTACGAGGAATATCCGCGAAGGGAGTTACCAAGGATTTGTATGCCTTGCGCTACCTGCTGGCTTACCGCCGGGGTGACGCGACCGCCATGCAAAGAATCCTCTCGGAAAGCCAGGGGAATTCGGCGGTTGAAGATGAAGTTGCCCACACGGCCGCGTTAGTCGCCGCCAGCCAGGGACGCTTGCGGCAGGCCGCTGAACTGTCGCGTAGGGCCGTCGATTTGGCCAAGCTAGGGAGTAAGGCGGAGCGTGCATCGCTCTACGCAGCTGGGGCCGCCACGTCACACGCCGTGTTAGGGGACTGGGCTGGTGCGGAGCGATGGGCCACGGAAGCGCTTCAACTTTCGACGGGACGCGACGCCGGTTACGCAGCCGCCTTCGCTTTGGAGTTTGCGCGGCGCTCTCCACGGGCCCGCCAGATAGCCGATGACCTTGCCAAGCGATTTCCGGAAGATACGTCCGTCCAAACGAACTATTTGCCCACCTTGCGCGGACTATTTGCGAAAGGCGATCCCGCTAAAGCAGTCAAGTCTCTTCAGGCTGCGCTTTCCAATGAGCGGGGAGTCCCAGCGGTATCCTTCAACGGATACTACGGCGGGATGTATCCTGCTTTCATCCGTGGCGGGGCGTACTTGGCGCAAAAGCGGGGCGCGCAAGCCGCAACCGAATTTCAAAAGATATTGGACCACCGCGGGCTGGTGGCTGGAGATCCTATTGGAGTCTTGGCGCGGCTGCAATTGGCCCGAGCGTTGGTCCTTTCCGGCGAGCAAGCCAAGGCTAAGACTGCCTACGATACTTTTCTTCAGCTTTGGAAAGACGCCGATAGCGATCTGTTGCCCTTGCGGCGAGCGCGTGCTGAGGTTGCCGCTTTCAGCAAGTAGGACGCAGGTTTTACAGGAGCTTTTGACAATCGTAGAAATCGGCGAGAATCTCCGGACCAAGTCAGGTAACGGTAACCCTGCCGCCGGTGGTTTGAGAGATTTGTGAGGGAACCATCGCGACTAGGCGGTAATCCCGCCGCGAGCGTGGCAATAGGGAAAGGCGACTTTCAACACGACAGATCGCAACTGCCGCTATTCGCCCCGCACCGGAGAGACTGCGACCCTGCCTCTTTGACGAGATCGGGACGCTTAGAAAGCAGATTCGAATTGCTCTCCCGCAGGAAGGGGAAGTCAATTCTGTGAACGAGCCTAAGAATCTACTTGGCAGGCGGGGGTTGACCAGAAATTCCACGGTCCGACGCGAAGCCCCATTTACATACCCACTCACCGAAATTATCCCGGAAGCAGGAACCGGTGGCTTTCGGTTCGCTGTAGAGAATGCAGTTCTTGCCCGCGTTCGCCTCCTGGTAGGGCGCTTTTTGCTGTAGCGGGGCGCATTGGTACGTTTTGTAGCTGCCGCGAAGCTGATAGACCAAGCCATCTGTATCTGCGTTGCCGGGTCGGTGAATACTCGCCAGATCTCGATAGGGAGTGCCCTTGCCGATCTCCACTTTTACGTCCTGCATCAGATAGAGCAGCCCCCTCGATTCGCTTTCGACACCACAAGTCAGATACTTGGTTGCCTGCTGCGGAGTCAGGGCCCCTTTTGTGGGCTCTTTTTGCGATAGGCAGGTTTGCGGGTCGCGAGTGCCGTATTTTGCACCGACTGCCTGTTGCGCAGAGGCGACTGAGGTCATCAGCGTAAAAGTGATCAGCATTAGGAAAAAATTACGATTATGAAACAGGTAAAGCATAGCCCCCACTCTAGCAGGAGTTTACTGGCAATGACGAAAGCAGGCAACCAAGCCTTGAGGGATGAATGAGTTAGCGGCGCCGGTGCGTATTACCCACGCCGGGAGGTGGCGAGTTGATCCAGCCCGAGCGCATCGGCTAGCAGTTGTTGCGTGAGCGAGCACTTGGACAGGACTGTGGCCAGCCGCCCCGGGCCCTTCGCCCCCTGGGAAGGGTAGAGTAATTGGTATTGCTGGATCTGACTCAGCTCATCCAGCAACTTTTCCATGCTAATCCCAGGCCACGCCACCTGCGCCGTTTTGTGGATCGACTGCAACAAGGAAATCCCCAGCAAACAGTAAAAGGCATGCACGCGGATCTTGCTGTCAGTCCAGTGATACATCGGTCCCCAGCGCAACCAGTCGCCTTCCTTCAGACCGCGAAAGACTTGCTCAATCCGCTGTTGGCCCAGATATCCATCCACGATCTGCCCAGCAGTCCAGTCCAGGCGGTTTGTCAACAGCGTCGTCCGTCCCAGGCGCTGCTCCAGTAAGCGAGGCAGCGCCGCGTTATCGAAAGCCATTTGGAGATCCCAGACCTTGCCGTTATGGCTGAGTGTGTAAGTGAGTATCTCCGATACATACGGCGCAGCCAGCCAGCGGCGCAACTTACGGTGGATACCTTCTTCAGTGAACCGGCCCGCAGATTTGGCAATCTCGGCGGCGAGACGGCGCATGGCTTGCATCGCCTTGGTCAATGTCGCAGTGATACTGTGCAATTGTTCGCTGGCAAAGACGGAAGAATAAACGACAACACATAGATATTCGTGGCCATGCACGAATTCTTTGATCGCCGCAGCCTTCAAGCCTGGATGGGCACCGCCCAACGGCGGAAGCTTCTCACAGGGCAGCTCCCGCAATGCCTGCGGTGCCTGATTCCAAGGCAGTGCCGAGATCCAGCCAACGCCAGCTTGATCGAGCGCCAGTGTGTTTGCCAGCGCGGCTGAACCTTTATCGAGCACCAGCGTAACTGAGTCGCGAGGGATCGATTGCCCGTCCAGCATCTTGCCGATCCGCTCCAGTGCGGTGGGCAGTTCATTGGCATCGGCGAGATTGCCGGGGTAAACGTGATGGCAAAGGCTAAGTCCCGATTCGCCGTCAAGAACATAGCTCAAGCCAATCTGGCGCAGGTTGCGATGGCCTTGCTTGTTATGGCCGCGCTGAGCCAGGCCGTTGCGTTGGTTCGTGCTGGCGATGTAAGTGTGAAAGTTAGTGGTGTCATAAGCAAGCAAGCGGCGGCTGACAAGTTGCCGCTCCTTCCAGACGCCGAGCAATCGGGTTTGCGCCTCCTGGAGTTGATCGGCATCCGGGTCAAGGGATTCAATCCGGTCAAAGCAATCCCAGAAAGCCTGCGAGGTGAACCGTTCCGGAGGGAAGCCCCAAAGCGAGTGGAGGATACTGTGGCGGTACCACTCGGAGACCTCGGTCTTTGGGCCGGGCTGGCAGATGCGATGGATGGCCGCGAGCAGGAGATAGTGGGCGGTAGACGGGCCGGAGCGGGGCGCTGGCCAGAGAGCGGATAGGGCGGCGAAAGCACCGGAACCTTCGGCAGCGACCCAGAGGGAACCGGGAAGGCCGAAGTCGATACTGGTGGCCGACAGGGGAACCGGGGCGGTGGAATCTTTGATCAGGGCGGCAACCCGCTCGGCGGTTCCGAGATAGGTTTGGTGGACGATGCGAGGCTTGCCGTCGACGCGGGCACTTTCGACGACGTAGTAGTAGAGGGTATTGGCTTTCTTCTTGGCGATTAGCGATGCCATACAGGGTAATACAAGTATTTACCAAATCGGGTTCATATGCAATAGAAAAGATTGTCGAGACAGGGACAGGCCACGCTATATACAGGGTAATACCACTTCTGTAGTGAGAAAGAAAGGCCATACCATTGACTCCATTACATTTCCACGCTTACGGCTGGACCGGTTTGGAGCGTTGCCAGTAAACTCCTGCTAGTAGCCATGCGTAAATTCGCTGTTTTCGAGGCTACACGTCCTTCGACGTCTGCGAAGACCGCGTTGCTACTGGAAGAGGTCTTTGACTTTGCCAAAGAAGCCATGCTTATCGCCTTCCTCGCCAGCGGGAGGAAGGGTATCGCGGAGCTGCTCGAAGATCTTGCGCTGCTCGCGAGAAAGCTTGGCGGGGATGTGGACTTCGACATGAATGAAAAGGTCACCGCGGCCAGAAGCGTTGACACGCGGAATCCCGCGGTTCTTCAGGCGCAATTGCGTCCCGGGTTGCGTGCCCTCGGGGATCTTGACGGGCTCAGGCCCTTCAAAGGTCGGAATTTCCACCTCTGTGCCGAGTGTTGCCTGAGCGAGATTGATCGGCACCGTGCAGTGCAGATCGTAATCTTCGCGATCGAAGACCGGGTGATCCTTGACGCTGAGCACAACGTAGAGATCGCCGTTGGGACCACCGTTGGGGCTTGCCTGGCCCTCGCCAGTCAGGCGTAGCTGCGTGCCGGTATCGACACCGGCGGGGATGTTGACCTTGAGTTTCTTCTCGCTGCGCAGGCGACCTTCGCCTTTGCATTCCTTGCAGGGGCGGCGGATGATCTGACCTCGACCATTGCAGGTGCTGCAGCTTCGTTTGATGGTCATGAAGCCCTGCTGGAAGAGCTGCTCTCCGCGACCGCGGCAGGTGGGGCAGGTGACGAGGCCATCTTCCTTTTCAGCACCAGTGCCGGTGCAACGACTGCAGAGGTCAAGTTTGGGAATCTGGACGTCGACCGATGTGCCGCGCACGGCGTCTTCGAATTCAATCTCGAGGTCGAAGCGGAGGTCCTCTCCGCGACGTGTACGACTTGCGCCAGCGCCGCGCCGACCACCACCGCCGAAGAAGTCACCGAAGAAGTCGCCGAAGATATCGTTGAGGTCGGTGTATTGTTCTCCGCCACCACCACCGCCGCCCGCATTTGAGAGACCCTGATGGCCGTAGCGATCGTAGGCCGCTCGCTTCTGAGCATCGGTAAGGACGCCGTAGGCTTCAGCCGCTTCCTTGAAGAGATCTTCTGCTGCGGCGTCGCCTGGGTTGCGGTCGGGGTGATGCTTCATCGCGAGCTTGCGATAGGCAGCCTTAAGGACTGCATCATCAGCACTCCGCTCGACACCCAGAATCTCGTAGTAGTCTCGTTTGGTCACCGGCACCGCCTACTTCTTGACCGCCACACGAACCATAGCCGGGCGGAGGAGCTTGCCTCGAAAGTTATAGCCCTTTTGGAACTCTGCGAGGACTGTCTGGTCGTCTGCCTCATCGGTTTCTACCATGTCGATGCCGTGATGGAGGTTAGGGTCAAAGGACTGCCCGACAGTTTCGATCGGCTCTAGCCCCATCTTGGCGAGAATTTCCTTTAGCCGCGAGTGGATGAGATCGACGCCCTTGGCGAAAGTGCTGCTGTCAACCGTTTGCACGGCGAGGGCGCGCTCGAAGTCATCGAAAACAGGGAGAAGGGTTCGCAAAGTTTCAGCTGCGGCAACGTCTACCGTCTCCAGTCGCTCTCGTTCAGAGCGACGGCGGAAATTTTCAAACTCCGCCTGGCGACTCTGTGCGAGGCGTAGCAGGTCCTGCTTCTCAATCTCCAGGCGTCCCACTTCCTGCTCGAGAAACTCGATGCGGCTGGTGGGGTCGAGTGTAGGCTCATGGCCTTCCTGACTCGATTCATTTCTGGCAGCGTCGAATGTCGACTCCGTCATGTTCATTCCTTTATTTTGTCCAATTCGAATGGGATGTGCGATCAGGAGGCGGACTGGGAGAGGGCTTGACCGACTTCCATGACCGCTGCGATCGTACGTGGATAATTCAATCTTAGCGGTCCGAGGACCGCAACGCGAGCGGACATGCCGTCAGCCAGCGGAACCTGAACGCCGATGAGCGTGAATCCGCTGAGGGCGGGATGCGCCTCGCCAAGTCCAACCTGAATGGCAGGAGTGCTGTCAGAGCCCTGCATGAACTGATCCAGCAATTGCAGTACCTGCTGCTTTTGCTCGAGTGCCTGAAACAGTTCGCGCATTCTCTCTTTCGTTAGATGCAAGTCGAGGCCGATAAGATACGCAGCGCCATCGAGGAAAACCTGCGGGCCTCTAGCGTTGTCAAACAGGCCTCGGGCGTAGAAAAGCTCAACTCGCCGTAACAGCGCATGGTATTGATTGCTCTCATCCTGTAGGCGGGCTTCTAACGTTCGGCGCGCGTCGGAAAGCGACCAACCGACAAATTCATGATTGATGTAGTTGCGGATTTCGGTCAGTTCATCGGTGCGCAGATCATGATTGAGCGTTACGACCTGATTGCGAACATTTCGATCTGAAGTGATTACCACCATCAGGAACTGACGGGCAGCAATCGGCAGCAACTCGACTTGATGGAGAAACTGAGAGGTAGAAGGGAGAGCTGCGGTAATCGCAACGTTATGGGTGAGGCCAGTAAGAACATGAGAGCCCTCCTCAACTCGATCTGGCAAGGAACGGAACGACCGAAGCTTCTGCTGAAGCTTGGTGACTTCTGCGGGATTAGCGCGGACCTGCCCTAGAGCGCCAACATAAGACTGAATCGCGAGAGCGGTGGGGACACGGCCGGCCGAGGCATGCGGCTGGGTCAACAGTCCCAATTCAGCCAACTCTGCCATGGCGTTGCGCACAGTAGCAGGAGAGGGAGAAGCACCTGAAAACCTTCGCTGGGCGACAGCAGAAGAAGAGACCGCCTCTCCAGACTCCAGGTACGATTCCACAATGGCGTGCAGAATTTGCAGTCGTTTACCCGCCGGGGGCAGTGAATGAGCCAAGGAGTTCTCCATATCAGCTTCTAGGCACGAGTTTAGCGCAACAAAGCTCTGACGCAGCAGACGGCGAAGAGGTTTTCTTCCCAATCGAATCAGCAGTTTATACAATTTGTTTCCAAGAGAAGCTTGCATGATCGTAATGAACCTGTTATCTTAGGTTTATTGCAACACGGTGAGCGCGAGTGCGGCACGCAGTGAGCAAGGCAAGAAAAGTAAAAAAAAGCTTGCAAACGTTAGTTGAAACAAGTAGACTAACAAATGGCCGGTAAAGAAAAAAGGAAAGCGAACGACGGCGAGTCAAGCTGAGTGGTAAGGATGGAAGGCTGAGAAGCCCCTCCGAGAACCTCAGAAGACTCAGACACAAGTTCGAACGGCCCGGGTCAACAAATTAGCACAGCGAATTCTTCGCACCGTGTGAAGTTTGACTCCAAGAAGCAAATAACTTCAAAAACCTTTAGTTGAAACAATTTCAAGGTGGATGTTCGGGGAGCTTTTCCCTGGATGTTGCCTGAACGGCTTTCGAGGCCGCCATCGCAGTGCAATGATCGTAAGGTCTTGTGCGGATGGGTAGATCTTTGAAAATCTAGATGGACGCAAGTCTAAAAGAAAAGATAGTAACAAACAGTTATTTTCGTCAAGTATTGAGTTCAAGCAGTTGCGACCTTGATCCTCGTAAGAGGGTCATTCCAAAACAACAATCCGAGATTAAACGAGAGTTTGATCCCGGCTCAGAATCAACGCTGGCGGCGCGCCTAACACATGCAAGTCGAGCGAGAATGGGTAGCAATACCTTAGTAAAGCGGCGTACGGGTGAGTAACACGTGGGTATCCACCTCTTTGTGGGGAATAACTCGGGGAAACCTGAGCTAATACCGCATAAGTCCGAGAGGAGAAAGCAGCAATGCGCTGAGAGAGGAGCCCGCGGCCGATTAGCTAGATGGCGGGGTAAAAGCCCACCATGGCGACGATCGGTAGCCGGCCTGAGAGGGCACACGGCCACACTGGCACTGAAACACGGGCCAGACTCCTACGGGAGGCAGCAGTGGGGAATCTTGCACAATGGAGGAAACTCTGATGCAGCGACGCCGCGTGGAC
>JBBRBI010000018.1:0-73889 GCA_038206015.1 Bryobacterales bacterium
GATCGACAACCCCGAGTCCGCCCAACACTTCTCACAAATGGAGCGAGTTAAGAAAATGGCCGCCGCCCTCGAGCGCCGCGCCGACAAATCGATGAACGAACTGCGTCAACTCCAACGCGACCGCTTCGCCGCCTACGAAGTATACGCCGAACACTGCGTCATGGGCAAAGACGTCAACATCCCTAAGTCCCTCCCCGTCGCCGACATCCGCAAATCCGATCTCGGCCGCACCAACCCCAACTATCTGGCTCAGTTCCTCCTCTACCAAACCAAAGAAGTAAAGGACAAGGCCAAGGAGATGCTCCAGGAAGCAAAAGACAAAGCGAAATCCAAAGCCAACGAAGCCAAATTGACAAACGAACAGACCAAACCCAATTCCGAAAATCCCTTCGCAGCCATGAGCATCGAACAGCTCCTGAAAATAGCCAAGGACGCCGGAATCTCCCAGTAAAGCCAACCCGCCAGGAACCACCACCATGTCCGAACAAATCTTCAAGCTCCAACCCAACCGAACTATGCACTTGCGCGGTTTCGATTCCTTCGGTGCCGCTGCCGCCATGCACCACGCCACCGCAACTTCCTTCCAGGTCAGCGGTATCTTCCGCGACGCTGCCGATTTCGCTGTCCTCGTCCTCCACGATGCCGACAATTTCTACGAGCACCCGCGCCTGAAATACCTCCCCGATTTCGATTTCGACGGCCTCACTCTCCAGTTCGACGTCCACTACTCCGGCCTCCGCCCCCTCGACTCTCCCCGCTACGCGACCATCGACTGGCCCTATCTCGACGTCATCAAGGCCGATAACACCACCGCCAGGCTCCGCCTCAGCGATCACGCCACACTCCAGTCCGGAACTTACTCCAAAGCCAGTGGCACCTTCACGGTCATCGACAACGAACTCAAAGAATACGATCGCCTTACCCTCTGGTATCAGAATTTCGCCTTCGATTACCTCGTTCCCAAGGTCGAGTGCGCCTACGCCTTCGCGGGTGCCGGCGCAGGCACAGTCCACCGCATCACAATCGATGGGACGAATTATGACTACATTGAGCTTGCGACTGACACAACAACCAGCATCGCCACCAACTTGGCCGCTTTAGTAAATGCCTCCCCGCAGCTAAGTGCAGTTACTGGCCCAGCCTTCCAAATCAACTTACGCTCAAAGCTCGATGACGAACAGCCGCGTGTGATATCCAGTTCCGCGTCCGCAGCCACTTACACACTCTACGGCATCGGCCCCCAGGCTGTCGCCGCAAACTTGGCCTGGCAGATCAACTCCGTCGCGTGGGCCGCTCTCGAGATTTCACTTCCCCTTGAAGCGACTGCCGCCGCAGGCATTCTCACGGTCCGTTCGGCCAAGCCGGGCATCGACGGAAACGCGATCTCGCTCTATGCCGTCGCCAAGAACTCCCGTCTCACAACTTCAAATGCTCAGGCAAACCTCACCGGCGGCTCTTCCGATTGCACTTGGCGCGTCACCCTCGATTTCGCCGCGCTCAATATCCCAGCCATCCGCCAGATGTGGCTCACTCTCGCGCCGCCCCTCGCCAATGCCACCGCACTTACCGACACCGAATGGCAGGCTGACTTCACCAACTGGGCCCTCACCGGCCCCCTCGCAAAACGCAAACTCCAGGTCGCCGGTCTCGATTCCGTGCGCGTTGAGGAGGATTCATCCTGGTGTAAATACACAGGCACATGGACGCAGGAGACCGGCTTCTATTCCGGTGCTTTTGCCCGCCGCGCAACCACAAACGGATCCCAAATCGACATCTTCTACGCCAGCAACGTCACTCACGACCTCTACATCGGCACCACTCTCCTTGCCGACCGTGGAAGCGTCGGCGTCCGCCTCAACAACGACACCGAGACAACCCATAATTTCGCCGTCTCGGCGGAAGCCCCCATCTACGCGCGCCGCAAGCTGCGATCAAACATCGCCGCCGGTCGCCACAACGTCTCGATCACGCTCAAAAACGATGCCATTTTCGATTTCGATTTCCTTGAGGCCGCCGCGCCCACCGATGTCCCCGCTCCCCTCCCGGCCCGCAGCAACGTCTCTCCCGCCCTCGACTACTCCACCGACCATACTTACAAGCTCCCCCCGGCCCGCATCCACTGGATTTTTGATCAACTCGGCTTCAGCGGTCCCATGAATGAGTACCTTGGTGTCTTCTGGTGGAACCAGCGCAAACGAGTCAACGCCACAATCCCTTCGGCAACGGTCACCTTCTCGGGCACTTTTCAACCCAACGATCAGGTCATTCTCTGGATCGGCGGCAGCCCCATCGGCAAGACTGTGTTTCCGAGCGAAACAAACCCAATCATCGCCCAGCACATGGCTAACTTCATCAACGCCACCCTCGTCGGCGTCTACGCGCAACTAAGTGGGGCAACACTCACCATAACCAACCGCTCCCCTACGCCTGCTTACTCGTTTACTCTCACTAAGGAACTTCAACTCACCACCGGCTCAACCGGCGCAGCCACCCTCACCGGCGCGCTAACCGGAGGCGTCGAGGGTAAGTGGGAAATCGATCTGACTCAATCTCCTCCTCTCAACCGCGCCGCCCAGGATTGGCACACCGATTTCTTTACCGAAGCCAACACCCGCGGCCGCGACATCGTAACCGCCTGCTCGATGGAATTAGTCAACCCTCCCACCGGCTTCGCCGCCACCTTCCCGGACGGAGCCCCCGTCATCACCGATGTCGGTTTTGCCAGCCTCAGTTCCACCCACTGCGCTTTCAACACCAACATGCGCAACTACCAAAAGGACGTCTATCGCCAACTCGCCGACCTCCAGGCCGCCGTCGGCCTCGTCCCAAATCTCCAGTTCGGCGAATTTCTCTGGTGGTTCTTCAGCAACCAAACCACAGCCAATCCCGCTGGGGGGATGGCCTTATACGATACGGAAACTGTCGCACTAGCCGCCAGCGCGTTGGGCCGCCCTCTCTACACCTTCCGCAAGCCGACAGACTCGCCAAACGTCAATGGCGGAGCCGATGCCACCTTCCTTCGAAATCGATTGAGAGACCACATCGCCGCGCTGCGCACCCACGTTCTCGCCGCCCATTCCAATGCGCGCTTTGAGCTTCTCTATCCTTACGACGTCAACCACCCCATACCCGCCGGCATCCACCAGCTCGGAGGCGCACTCAACTTCTTCATCAATCTACCGGTCGAATTCAAAGCCAAACCCGGTAGCGGGCTCGACACCTTCAAGATGGAGGCTCTCGACTTCGGTGCCTGGAATCGCTCTCTCGATCTCGCCCGTACAGCGATCGAGTTCCCCATCGACCTCGGCTGGCCAAAGGACTCGCTGCGTTATTTAGTGCCCGTCTTCCGCGGCGGCGGCGCTTGGCAAAAAGAATATTTGGAAGCCAAAGGCCAGGGCATCCCGGTGATCAATTTTTGGGCCTTCGACCACTTCAACCTCTACAATCTCGATTGCCGCGAACCCGAAAGCTTCGCCACCGCCCAGTCCACCACCTAGCGCAGAATCCGCCCGATAAACTCATCGGCTTTTGGGTCCTTCGACCTTGCCAACCAGAAGAATGCCTTCTTCTGGCGCTTGGCTTGGCTCCCATCTCGTGCTATCGCAATCAACGTCTCGGTCGCCAACGGATCGCGATGCAGTGAAATCGCGTACAACGCTGAGTCATCCTCGAGCTTTGCCAGATAGCGAACGCTCGCCGCCGCGCTCACTCCGGGCAACATCACTAACTGTTGGCTCCCCGCCTCGATCTCGCAATCCTCACTCGCTAGGGTCATCTTTTCGACCTTGCCACTATCCACCCGAAACAACACCCGCAAAGTCTTCGGCCCATCGAGCATGACCTTGGTCTGGCGCGACCCTGCCCAACCATTCCAGTTGTTGCAAACCGTTCCAATCCCCGTCTGCATCGCCACTTCGTAACCAACCCACTTCACGCCCGTGGGTGAGGCGGCTGCTAGCACCGCCCCCAGATCCTGCCCACAGGCTGGCAATGTCACAAACAAAGCCAATCCTGCCCACCTCACTTAAGAATCTCCATCATGTAATCGCTCGACTCCTTGCTGTTCATCAGGCTCAACCAACGGACGGCCTCTTTCTTCATCGCGATGTCTTTCTCGGCCCGCGCCACTTGTACTAGCTCCTTGGCACCCCCACCGATAAACAGCCCGTGCAGGATTTCCTTCTTCACCTTCGCGCTCGCCTCAGTCGCGTAGAGTTGAGTCAGCGGCTCCTTGCCCCCGCTCACCCCCAGCCAGTGAATCGCCTGCGAGCGAAGGTCCTCTTCCTTCTCGCCCTTCGCCAAAGCTGCCAGCCGTTCCTTGTCGCCCATAATCATGAAGCTGTGTAGAATCTCTTTCTTCACTGCCGTATCTGTTGCCCCCTTGTAGACCTCCTCCAGCAGAGCCCCATTCTTCTTGCCCCCGATCCCCAGGTTATGGATCGCCAGTTTTTGCAGATCCGGATTGTTATTCCCTTTGGCGATTCGGCTGATGGATTCCTGCGCCTTCGGGCTGTTGCTCTGGCTCAGCACAAACAGGGCCTGCTTCTTCAATTTCAGGCTCTTCTGCGAGTTCAGGATCTGCTCGAGCAAAGGGATGCTCCTCTCCGGCTCAGCATGCATCAATCCCTGAATCGCCATCAGTTTCAGATCCTCATCGGCCTGCTCTTCCGGCGAGATCTTTTTGCCAGATGCCTGGTTGATCTCAAGTTGCAAAGCTTTGGCATCGTCCATCCATGAGCTCTTGGCAAATTTGTTCTGCATCTCGGCGATCAGTTTTAGCGCCTCGGCCCGCTCGCCCAGCTTGCTATGCGCATAGGCGCTCCAGTACATAGCTGCATCCGCTCGGGAACTTGCCGATGCAATCTCAGCCCGCAACTTCGCGAGTGCCTCGGGATACGCTTTGCTATCGATCATCGAGATCGCCGCCTGGTAGTTCTTTTCATCGGCACCCATCATCAGGGCGGCCATCATTGTAATTGCCAATATCCGTTTCATTCTTCGGCTAACTCCTTACCTTGTCTATGTTGTTGTTCGAGGAGGCGCACGCGAAAGAGAAGACCCTGTTCACGAATGCGTGCCTGGAGTGCCGTGGCTTCCTCTTGGCTCATGGTTTCGGGGCTGTGGGCGATCTCGACGAGCATCCGCTCGACTTCCTCCAACAGCTCCGCTGTCTGAAACTGCCCGGCCGCTGTCGCGCTGCGCCGCAACAGTCGGTTACTGGAAATCAAATCCTCGGCCCTCGCCCGCGTGGCCCCCCCGTTGGAAGTCTCGATCAGGACGATCTTGGTGCGGTCCAGGTGCTCAACGGTTGCGGCCCGCAATAACTGTTGCTGTGGCAAGTAGGCAATCGCTGTCACGCCGTCCGGTTGCCTCGTTACCCGTCCTGCAAAGAAGGCGATCACGAGTGCCGCCGCCAACGCGGGCACCATCATCCACTTCCAGTTCCAGCTGGGTCGCGCTTCGGCCTCGATCTCTCGCGACACCCGCGCCCAGATCCGCGCTTCAAACCCGCCGTCTGGCTCGGGGATCTTGATCTCTTCATCGTCCAAGTGCATAGCGCCTCAATTTCTCCACCGCCCGAAACACGCTGTGCTTTGCCGCACTCGTGCCGATCGCCAATCGGGCGCTGATCGCTGGAATCGACTGTCCTTCAACATGCCGCATCACAAATGCCTCCCGCTCCTGTTCACTCAGCGTCTGCATGCCGCGATCGAGAGTCTCCCGGATCCGGGAGCTCTCGAGGAGCCTGTCCGGTTTCGGCGCAGGGTCAGTTACCTCAGGCAACTCGCCCCCGCCATCGACGACACGCTTGCGCCGACGCACCAGATCGAGGGAATAGTTGGCAGCAATCCTTTGTATCCAGGTCCCAAAACAGGCTCGCTCATCAAAGCGATCCAGATTCCGGTAGGCCCGCAAAAAGCTCTCCTGCACCGCGTCTTCGCTGTCCCCTTCATTGCGTGTGATGCGATAGGCAACCCGGAACAGAGTCCGGCTATGGCGCTCCACCAGGTATTGGTAAGCACCCTTATCACCGGCTCGTATCTGGCCGATCAACTCGGCGTCGGTCCCCTGCATCTGTCTAATAGACTGACAGGCCGCCCGCCGGTTAGCCCAATTTTCGGGCGACGTGCGAAATGATGTGATACCCGACTAGGAACTTGAAGGGAGTCTCTCCCATCGTGTAATGCCCGCACGGCAACACGACCAGCTTGTGCGGTGCGCCAGCCTCCGCCACGCAAGCTAGAATCTCCTCCGAGTATTTCGGCAGAAATGTCGTGTCGTAGGTCGTATAGATGAAGAGGTTCTTCTTGTCCTGGTGCTTGGCAAACTGCGTCATGTAATGGCGCGGGCTCATCGCGTCCCACACACTCTGCAAGCCCTCGAGGCTCAGATTCTCCTCAAGGCTCTTCTTGATGTGCCTCGTCGAAAGCCCCGTCCACACCACATCCCCAAAGCGCGCCGAGCAGTGATTGAACACGTTCACCTTCAGCCGCGTGTCAAAGGCACTGGCCAGGAATGAATAGCAGGAACCCAGGCTTGTGCCCACGATTCCGATGTGCTCGTGCCCGGTCTGTTCTAACCAGTCAACGCATGCTCGAATGTCCAGTACCGCCTGCCGTGTCGCATGCAGGGTCCTGCCAATGTTCGACGACACCGCATAGTCTGCCCGCGTCAGCGGAGGCGGCATCCGCCGGTCGTGATACGGCAAGCTCAAGCGCAGCGCCGGGATGCCCAACTTCTGAAAGCCCTGGCAAAGTGCCACGTGTTGGTTTGGTGACGAGTTCCAATGCGGCAGCACGATTACGGCGCGCTTGCGCCGGTTCGCCTTCCCCTCTGGCATCGGAAACCAGCGCCCCTCAACCAGGTTGTTCTCTGGGTAGGGCGACTCGACCGGCGATGTAAATCGCAGCCATTCGCCATCAAGCGTAAAGTCCTTCGGCGTCGTGTGTCTGAAGTACTCAGCCCCGTTCGCAATGGCCGCCCGATTCACCTCGGCTATCCAAGTCGCCGGGTCGCCGCCATCGTAGCCGCGCAAGCCCGGGAGTTGCAAGTCCGTCAGCCACTCCGTGCCCCATTCAAACGGTCGCACGACCCGATCCGTAGACCGCGTCGCCAAGTCCGTTTCCCAACGATCTAACCAGCGTTCGTACTTCGCCTTCAACATTTGTTCTTAAACTGCTAGTTTAGCTGCTCGGAGATACTTTCCCACTCAAGCATCAGCTTCTCGATCGCCGTCCGCTCAGTTTCCGACGCGCTCGAGACACGCTGGCTTTCCTCGGCACTGACGTAGTTGCTCAGTTCAGCCTCCAGCCCTGCGAGCGTAGTTTCGCGCTTGGCCACTTCAGCCTCGACTTCCTTCAGCCGCTTCTCAAGCTGCTTCATCTTCATCGGGTTGGCCCGCTTGGTGTTTGGGGCCCGTTCCTCAACCGCCGCCTTCTCGACTACAACCGCCGCTGCAACCGCCACTGGCTCAGGGGCACGCAACTTGGCCCGCAGATATTCCTCGTAGTTGCCGGGGTAAACCTTGACCGCCCCATCGCCAATCTCAAACACCTTCTTGGCCAGCTCATCAATGAAGTAGCGATCATGGCTTACAAAGACCACCGTGCCTTCGTAGTTCTTGAGCGCCCCCAGCAGCACCTCTTTGGCCCGCATGTCCAGGTGGTTCGTTGGCTCGTCCAGCAGGACGAAGTTCGACGGCTGCGTGAGCAGCTTACACAGCGCATAACGATTGCGCTCCCCGCCGCTGAGTACCCCGATCTTCTTGAAGACATCGTCATCGCGAAACAGGAAGCAGCCCAGCAGTCCCCGCAACTCAGTCGCCGTCGCCTTGGGTGCCGTCGCGCAAAGGTCATCGAGCAGCACCGAATCCGGGTCGAGCGCCTTGTATTGGTCCTGGGCAAAGTAGTCGAACTCAACGTTGTGCCCAAGCGTGTAGGTGCCTTCGCTTAATGGCTCAGTCCCCGTCAGCAGCTTGATCAACGTCGACTTGCCCGCGCCGTTATGTCCAATCAACGCGATCCTGTCGCCGCGCTCGATCATGAAACTGGCGTTCTCAAATACCTTCTTTGTGCCGTAGCTCTTGGCAACGTCCTTGAACTCGGCCACCACTCGCCCACTCGGCTTCGGGGAAGGGAACTTGAAGTGGATGATCGGTTCCTCTTCCGGGATCTCGATGATCTCCATCTTCTCCAGCTCACGCAGTCGGCTCTGCGCCTGCTTCGCCTTGGTCGCCTTGGCGCGGAAGCGATCAACGAAGGCTTCGATCTGCTGCACGCGGTCCTTCTGGTTGCGCTGCGCCGCCCTCATCTGCTCCAGTCTCTCTTCCTTCTGCTTCTGGAAGTGCGTGTAGTTCCCGCTGAAAATCGTGACCTTCTTGTTCCAGACTTCGACGATCTTTGTGACCGTGACGTCCAGGAAGTATCGGTCATGCGAGATCAGCACGAAGGTGTTCGGGTAGTCGTGCAGATAGTCTTCGAGCCAGTTGCGAGCTTCGAGGTCCAGATGATTCGTCGGCTCGTCCAGAAGCAGGGCTTCCGGCTTTTCGAGTAGCAGTTTGGCCAGCGCGATCCGCATCTGCCAGCCACCCGAGAACTCCTCGCACGGCTTGTCCCACTCGTCCTTGCTGAATCCAAGGCCAGTCAGGATCGTGCCAACCTGCATGTCGATCGTGTAGCCTTCCTTGGCGCGGAACTCAGCATCGAGCCGCGTAAAGCGGTCTGCCGCTGCCGTGTAGGCATCCGTCGTCGGATCGAAGTCCGACATCTGATGCAACGCGTCTTCCATGTCGCGCTCGATCTGCCGGATCGGTTCAAACACGCTGCCGCATTCGGCGAAGACGCTGCGCCCGACCATCTGCAAGCCGTCCTGGGGCAGATAACCGATGCGCATGTTCCGCATCGTCGACATGTTGCCCGAGTCGATTTGCTCGAGCCCGGCGATGATCTTTAGGAACGTCGATTTGCCGGTGCCATTGGCTCCCACCAAACCGATCCGATCCTTAGTGCCGATCAACCAATTGACGTCATCAAAGAGCACTTTGGGGCCGAAGCGCTTGCCTACATTATTGAACTGAATCATCTACTGCCTGAGTAATACCTGTCCGCCGCGTTCGGCTGTCAATTTGCCATTTTCCACCGCCAACTTGCCGTTGACCAGCACGACATCAAAGCCGCTCGAATACTGGTGCGGGTTCTCAAAGGTCGCCAGGTCTCGCACCTGCTCCGGGTCGAAGATCACGAGGTCCGCAGCATAGCCTTCGCGCACCAGGCCGCGATCCCGGAAAGCAAAAATCTGTGCCGGCAACGAGGTCATCTTGCGCACTGCGTCTTCGAGCGTAAGCACCTTACGAAGGCGTACGTACTCGTTGAGAACGCGCGCGTTCGTTCCATAGCTTCGCGGGTGCGGTCGTCCCTCGCCCATCGTGCGCACCCCGCCATCACTGGCGATGGTTGTATTGCGGTAACGCATGATGTTCGCTACGTCTTCTTCGCTCATCGCCTTTGTCACGACGCTTACGCCACCGCGTTCCATCAGGTGCAACACCGTATCGACATCGGACTCATGCGAAACCGGGAGGCCGCGCATGGTCGAAATCTCGCGAATGTTCTTGCCAATGTATTTTGGCTCGAAGGCGCAGGAGGCGACGCTCGTGTACTCGAAGTCTGTGTAGCCGCGCTTGGTGTTGAAGTCAAGTACTTCGTCGAAGACCTTCTTGTGCGTAGCCGGGTCCTTCAATCGCTCCACCAGTTTGTCCTGGCCACCGGCCAGCGCCCAGGTCGGCAGCGTCGTGCCCAGGCCGGTCGAGTAGGCGATGTAGGGATACTGGTCGACCGTGATCTCGACTCCCGCCGCCCGGTTCTTCTCGATCAGCTCGATCATCTTCGGCGTGTTGCCCCAGAACGCTTTGGTGTCCTGCTTCAGGTGCGAGATCTGCACTCGCGACCCCGATTGCTTTCCCACCTCGATGGCTTCTTCAATCGCTTCCAAAACTTTGTCGCCCTCGTCACGCATATGCGAAGCATAGATGCCGCCGTAACGTGCGGCCACCTTGGCCAGTTCAATCAGCTCAGAGGTCGGCGTGTAGGTTCCGGGTACGTATTCAAGGCCTGTCGAGAAGCCCACCGCTCCTGCCTCCATCGCCTTTGCCACTAGCGCCTTCATGCGCTCCATCTCGACAGGTGTAGCCTTGCGGTCGTCCGATCCGATGACTTCGCGGCGAACGGAATTGTGGCCGATGAGCGTCGCCATGTTGATGCCGATCTGCTTGGCCTTGAGTTGGCTGAAGAAGTCCTTGAGGTCCAACTCAGAGCCTCCGCAATTGCCGGTCACGACACTGGTGACCCCGTCCAGCAGGAAGTTCTCTGCCTGCGGCTGGCGGATGATGCCGCCTTCAGAATGTGTGTGCACATCAATGAAACCGGGCGCAACTACGCGGCCGCGGGCGTCGATCTCTTTGATCCCTGACTTGCCGGTCAGCGCCCCGATCTTCACAATCTTGCCGACGTTGATACCGATGTCGGCCCGGAACCAGAGGTTCGCGCTGCCATCGACGATTCGCGCATTGCGGATCAATACGTCAAAGTCGGCGCCGAGACAGACGGATGTTAGGAGGCTGAATGCCAGGAGTGTCTTCATGGGATGTCAGTTTACGAAAAAGTCGAAGCTGCGTGCGAGGTAGGTGCGCAACTGGTGCCTCGGGACGATCGCATCGAGGAAGCCGTGTGCCACGAGGAACTCGCTGCGCTGAAAACCTTCGGGTAGTTTCTGACGGATCGTCTGCTCGATCACACGTGGGCCGGCAAAGCCAATCAGCGCGCCAGGTTCGGCGATATTGAGGTCACCCAGCATCGCAAAGGAGGCCGTAACGCCGCCAGTGGTTGGGTCAGTCAGAACACTGATGTACGGGATGCCAGCCTGATCGAGACGCATGAGAGCCGATGAAATCTTGGCCATCTGCATCAGACTGACTGCGCCTTCCTGCATCCGCGCGCCGCCCGTCGCACTGACGATAACCAAAGGCTGTCTGCCCGCCAGGGATCGTTCAATGGCTCTGGTGATCTTCTCACCCATCACTGCGCCCATGCTGCCGCCGATGAATTTCAACTCCATCGCGCAGGCGTTGACAGTGTGGCTGCCGATCTTGCCTTGGCCGCTGAGGATTGCGTCCTTCATCCCAACTGCCTTCTGCATTGAGGCCAGACGGGCTTTGTATGGCTTAGAGTCGGTGAACTCCATTGGATCGGTCGAGACCAGGTCGGCATCGAATTCGGTCCAGGCATCCTCGAACAGAAGCGCCATACGCTCACGTGCGTCGATCCGGAAGTGATAGCCACACTTGGCGCAGACCCGCCCGTTATCCTCGAGATCCTGCCGGAAGATGATTTGCTTGCAGCCGTCGCACTTGACCCAAAGGCCTTCGGTGCGAACTGTGCGGTCGGCGTCACTGGGGGTATCGACACCAGGCTTGTCGCGCTTGAACCAAGACATGAATCTCTAGTCTAGCGGGGATAGGGGTGCCCGCGCAGCGTCGCGAAGGCCCGATAGATTTGCTCGGCCAACATCGCGCGGGCTAGTTCATGAGGAAAGGTCATCGCTGACAGAGACAATAGCAGGTCGGCGCGGGGCTTCCAAAGTGGCGGCAGGCCGTCGTGACCGCCGATCAGGAACACTACATCGCGAGCTAGATCTTCGCTCTCCGAAGTGAAGGCGATGAAGCGCTCCGAACTCCAAACCTTACCTGCCGGGTCGAGAAATATTTTGTAGGCCGAGGCGTGTTTGGCGAACAGGTCGTAGCGATCCGGGTTGATTTCGCGCATCGCGACGGTGGCCCAGCGACCGGTTCTCTTCAGGAATTCCCCGGCGATGGCGTTGGAGTGTTCGTCCCGTGCTTTGCCAATGTAGAGCAGATCTAGCCGCATCTCGTTACTATAAAGATTCTTGCCATGCCATTGGAACTAAATATTAAAACCCAGGACGGCACCGTCCGAACCTTGCCGCTGCACGAGGCAAGTGTCGGCGTCGGCCGCGCGACTACGAACGAATTGTGTTACGCCGAGGATTTCGGCCTGTCCCGCCAGCACTTTCTGTTCGAGAAGGTGGACGGACAATGGGTTGCCCGCGACCTGGGCAGCAAGAACGGGACGATGGTGAATGGCTTTCGGATTCAGACGGCAACACCGCTGAACAGCGGCGACATCGTCAATGCCGGGCATTTGCAAATTACCTTTGGCGGCCTCGATGAACCGGACACGCTCAGCCAGACGGTCATGTTTGTTGAGCGCGCCGATGTCGAGTCTGCCCCGAGCAACACGGTTGTGTCGAGCCTCCAGGATGCCAGCCCCGCTGCCTCGATGTCGAACGACCGGCACGCGGCCGCGCTAGTGAAGGCGGGCAGGGAACTGGCCGGGCATCGCCCATTGAGCGAGTTGTTTCAGTTGATCCTCGATCTTTCTGTCGATGCGGTGGGCGGATCGCGGGCAGTCCTCATGACGCTTGAAGCTGGCCTCCTGGTGCCCAAGGCCAATCGAGGCGAAGGCTTCCGCATCTCGAAGACCATCCGCGATCAGGTGATCCTTGATCGCAATTCGTTGCTGGTTCTGGACACGACGATGGACGACATTTTCAAGATGCAGGCCAGCATCGTGATGCAACGGGTGCGCAGCTTTATGGCTGTGCCACTGCAGACGAACGAAAAAGTGATCGGTCTGCTGTACATCGACATGCCGGACCTCACCCGTGAGTTCACAAAAGAAGATCTGAGCCTGCTGACCGTGATGGCGAACGTGGCCGCGATTCGCATCGAACATTCGCGCTTGAACGAAGTGGAACAGGCCGAGCGGATGATGGCAAAGGAACTATCGCAGGCCGGTGAAATCCAGCGCGGACTACTGCCCTCGGCTGCACCAATCATTGCGGGCATGGATATCTCGGGCTACAACGTGCCCTGCCGCGGCGTTGGCGGCGACTATTACGACTTCTTCCGTCTAGCCGATGGCAAGGTTGTCATTGTAGTGGGGGATGTGGCGGGCAAGGGAATGCCTGCGGCCATGTTGATGGCTAGCCTACAGGCGCGCCTGCAGATTCTCGTCGAGACGGAAGAAGCCCCGGCCAAGATTGTGACGCGGCTGAACAGGAGCATCTCTGGGAACTGCCCTGACAACCGCTTCATCACTTTCTTCCTGATGATCATTGACCCGGAGACGGGCGAGCTTCGCTACTGCAATGCCGGGCACAACCCGCCGTTGTTGGTGCGGGCGAGCGGCGTTACGGAGAAATTGGACGGTGGCGGACTCATCCTCGGAATTCTGGCGATGGCTCAATATTCCGAGCATAAGACGACCTTTCAGCCTGGCGACACGGTAGTGCTTTATAGCGATGGCATTAGCGAGGCAACGCCAATCGGTATTGACGAGGAGTTTGGCGAGGACAGGATCGGTATTTCAATCCTCAATCGGCCGAGCGAGAATTCAGCTCAGTTGATCGAGGGAGTGCTCCAGGATCTGCAAGATTGGTGCGTCGGCGCGCCCTACGTAGACGACGTCACGATTGTGGTTACGCGGAAGCTCTAGCTATGTTTGAACACTCGCTCAGCGTCTTTTTCCCGGCCTTCAATGATGCCCCGTCGCTGCCGGGGCTGCTCGCCAAAACTTTTGCTGTTCTTGATCAGCATGTCGCTGACTTTGAAGTGACCGTTGTTAACGATGGCAGTGCTGACGATACTGCCGCTGTCCTCAACCGGCTGGTGCAGGTGTATGGGCCGCGATTGCGGGTTGTCACGCACGAGGTGAACAGAGGCTACGGCGGAGCGCTGCGGAGTGGTTTTGAAAGCGCAACCAAAGACTTTGTTTTTTACACCGACGGCGATGGGCAGTATGACGTTGACGAATTGCCGAAGCTGCTTGGCTTGATGACGGATCGAGTCTCGTTTGTGAATGGTTACAAGCTGGAGCGCAACGACCCATGGCACCGCATTTTCATCGGTAAGACCTACAACCGTTTGGCGCGTCTGATGTTCGGTGTCCACTTGAAAGACATCGACTGTGACTTTCGGTTGATCCGCCGTAGTCTGCTTGAATTGATCCAGCTGGAATCGACGTCGGGAACGATTTGTGTTGAGCTGGTGCGAAAGCTGGAGTTGTGTGGAATGCAGGTGGCCGAGGTGGGCGTGCATCACTACCCGCGATTGCATGGAAAGAGCCAGTTCTTTCGCCTCAAAAGTTTGATGACGACCTTCTACCAGCTGTTCCGGCTTTGGTGGTGGTTATTGGTGGCACCACGATTGGGGATGAAGCGCGCAAATGCGCATTCCAATAGTTAATCTCAAGCCGGGGATCGAAGAGACTCAGAGCGCCTGGAGCGCCAATCTCAACGCGCTGATGGAGCGTGGGGTTTTCATATTAGGCCCCGAGTTGAAGCGCTTTGAGAAGCAACTGGCGGTGCAATTTGATGCGAACTACGCCATCGGTGTTAGCTCCGGGTCGACTGCGATTGAGCTTTGTCTGCGCGACGCGGGCCTCACCAGCAGCAAGCAGGAAGTGATCACTTCGGCGCTCACGGCCCCATTCACCGCTGTCTCGATTGCCGCTGCCGGAGCGACGCCAACTTTTGCCGACATCGATCCGGAGACTCTACAGGTGGATGCCGACGACCTGGGCAATCGGATTGGCAAACGGAGCGCCGGGCTGGTGCCGGTGCATCTTTACGGGCAGCCCTGCGAAATCGTGCAGATCGCGAAGCTGGCACGCAGCCATGAGCTTACCCTGATTCAGGATGCCTGCCAGGCGCATGGTGCGCTGCCATTTACTAAGTACAGTGACTATGTCGCGTTGAGCTTCTATCCGACTAAGAACCTGGGTTGCCTAGGTGATGGCGGTGCCATTCTGACTAACAAGACAGGCATTGCGAAACGACTGATGCAGGGGCGCGATGGAGGGCGAGGCACGGGCGGATTGCCGAATAATCAAATCGCATTCACAAAGGGCATCAACGCTCGCCTGGACGAATTGCAGTGCTGCTATTTGAATGCATTTCTCGAACGGCTGGCGGATTGGAACGACCAACGACGGGACCTGGCAGCGGTCTATGACGAGATGCTTGGCGGCTGCGACGGGGTTCGACTTCTCAAGCGCAGTGAGGACAGTGTCTGCCATCTCTATGTGATCCGCGCTGCCTGGCGCGACAAGCTGCGGCAGCATCTGGCAGAGCTGGGGATTGGCACGGGCATTCATTATCCGGTGCCGTTACACCTGCATCCAGCCTTTGCGGCATCCAGACAAAAGAAGGGCGATTTACCGCAGGCCGAGATGGCGGCAGCTGAGATCGTATCGTTACCCATGTGGCCGCAACTACCCGTGGATCAGGTACTGGAAGTGGCTGAGGCAATTCTTAGGTTCTATAAATGAGTAGCGAGTCTTACAGGGGTCGGAAAGTGTTGGTGACGGGCGGTCTGGGTTTCATCGGCAGCAATCTGGCACTGCGACTGGAGGCGATCGGGGCGGAAGTGACCGTTGTCGATTCAAGCCTTCCTGGTTGCGGCGCGAATCGACATAACCTGGCTGGTACCCAAATCAGGATCATTGATCAGGACTTGAGCGAACCGGAGACCTTTGAAGATACGATTGCCTCTGCGGAGGTGATCTTCAATCTGGCGGGGGAGATTAGCCATATCCATTCGATGCAGTATCCGGAGCGCGACTTACAAATCAATACGGTCTCGCAACTGCGCTTTCTTGAGGCTTGTCGCCGCTTGAACCGAGGGGTTCGAGTCGTCTATGCCTCAACCCGGCAGATCTTTGGTCGGCCGAGATATTTGCCGGTTGATGAGCAACACCCGATTCGCCCAATCGACTTCAACGGCGTCCATAAGTACGCCGCAACGATGTATCACTTGATGATGAGCGAATTGGGCGACCTGGACGCCGTCGTTCTTCGGCTGACCAATGTTTATGGACCGCGCATGAGCCTGAATGTGGCGGGGCAGGGCTTTCTTGGAGTGTTCTTTCGCAAGGCGCTGTTGGGGCAGGCGATCAGTGTATTCGGGGATGGGTCGCAACTTCGGGATCCCGTCCATGTTGATGATGTCGTGGAGGCCTTTTTGTTAGCTGGAATGGCCACTGAGATTGGAGATCGCGAATTCAATGTTGGTGGCGGGGAACCACTGTCGTTGCATTCCATCGCGACGCAAATCGGCGGGAAGGTAAATCAGATACCGTTTCCTGATCACTTACAGCCGATTGACATTGGGAGTTACTATACAAATTCCGTGTTAGCCAGAACGGTGTTGGGTTGGAATCCGCAGGTGCGGTTTGAGGCGGGAGTTCTCGCCACCATTGACTTTTATCGGAGTAACTTTGATTCGTACATAAATCCCGCAGAGGAACTTCGCCGAGAGCTACCGGAGCACGCCGGAGTTCGGCGTCGACTTGAATTTCGAGCGAGTTCATGAACCCGGCTGAGTTCGAGAATATCTCGCGCAGTGAAGACCAGATGTGGTGGTTTGTCGGCATGCGCAAGATCCTCGAGGCCTGGTTGATGCGCCTGCCTGGACAGCGATTTGACAGGGTGCTGGAGGCGGGTTGTGGCACCGGCTATATGTCCGGGTGGTTGAGTCGGCGCTATGGGTGGCGGATGTTTCCGGTGGATTTGTCGTTCGGGGGGCTTTGCTTTGCCCGTGAAATGGGTTTGAAGCAATTGGCGCAAGCCGATGTCACCCGCTTACCTTATGGTGACCAGCAATTTGATGCGGTGGTGTCTCTTGATGTCATCGTGCATTTCGAAAGAGGGGGCGAAGCAGCGGCGCTCAAAGAGTTCATGCGCGTCCTGCGACCGGGAGGAAAGCTCATCCTGCGTACTTCGGCTCTGGATGGCCTTCGCAGTCGGCACTCGGAATTTGCACATGAGCGTCAACGATTTACAGCCGGGCGATTGCGGGAAGCGGTGGAAAACGCTGGATTTCAGGTGTTGGATTTGTCCTACGCGAATTCCTTACTCTTGCCCGTGGCCTGGTTCAAGTTTCGCGTTTGGGAACCGCTAACCATGCTGGTTCCAGAGAGCGGCGTCGAGATGCCTGGTGCCGTCTTGAATGGTTTGTTGAAGATTCCGCTCGGGTTGGAGGCGCAGTGGTTGCGTTGGGGCGGACGATTCCCGTTGGGGCAGAGTCTCCTGGTACTTGCCGAAAAAAATACTAAGGCACCTTAGCTCTAAAGGCAATCGGGGAAAAAGCCGATGATTGTCCCAGAGTGGGAGTGCGTGTTTCTGCTGCGCCCACAGGCTGCCCTTATGAAAAAAAATATCCTCCCCTTAGTGATCATTGCGATGGTTGTCGCGGTGATCTCGACTGGAATATTCTACGGTCTGATTGTAAGCCGCATGGATGGCTCACCAAAGGTTTCATCCACGCTCCGCTACGTCACTACGAAAGATCTTGAGAAAGGGCATGTGATCCGGGTCGATGACTTCCGTCTGACCGCAGCGCCCGATCCCGGAGCGCCAGCGCCGAACAAGCCAGAAGACTTGATCGGTCGTACGACGAAAGGTGCGATCAACGCCAACGCGGTTCTGACCGAACACCTGCTTTCGCCGTTCGCCCAGCGGGGCTTGCCAAGCGGAATCCCTGACGGGATGAGGGCGGTGACGGTTCATATCAGTGATTCTTCGAGTGTCGTGCAGTTGCTGCATCCTGGTGATCGCGTGGACGTGCAGGCATTGATTCATCGGAATCGAAATGGTGAGACGGATCTGGAACTGCGGACACTCCTGCAGAATGCGACGGTATTCAATATCACAGCGGCAGAGTCAAATGGGAATTTGCAGGCGAAAGCGGTGTTGACCGTATTGAGTTCACCGCAGGACGCCGAGCGCCTTAGTGTTGCCGATGCAGGTGCACACTTACGGATCGTCCTACGCAACTCGGCGGATCAGAGAGTGCAGGCCTCAGGTGCAATTTCATTGTTGAATTTAGGCGCTGGGCCCAAGCCGGTGGTAACGAGCAGTTTTGTGCCGGCGCAGCCGGTGGCGAAGGCCGTTGAATTGGAATTGAGCCTGCTTGAAGTGACGGCTGATCAATTGTCCAGCTATGCACCGGGCGCGGGTAGTGAAGTGTTGTCGGTGCTGGTTGGCGAAACGCGAAAGGCGGGGAAATCAACTCTGCTGGCGACCTCGCGGCTGTTGGCGGACCGTTCTGGGGAGTTCTCCTGGAAGGCACCGGATCTATCTACGGTGCGTGTGCGTATCGAGCAGCTCGGAGCGCCGAAAGACGGAGGTGTGAGTCTGCGGATTCAGCCTGAATCAAGTTCTGCAAATTCGGGCGCGACTTCGACGCGGAGAGTGGAATCCAACGTGCAGTTGCGATCAACGCAAACAGCAGTAATCAGCGGATTGCTGCCGGGACGCAAGGGCGCTGATGGTGAACTGATGTTACTGATTACGCCAGTCGGGGCGAAATAGGAGCTGGAATGCCGCCGACGATCCTACTGCTATTCATATTTGTGGCGACCCTTGGGTTGGTTGTGGCGGGGCTGTATATCGCGACGGGTTGGCTGAAGAGTTCGGTTGTCGAGGATGGTGTCAGCCAGGGTATGGAGCTTGGCGATGCCGAGCCGATGTTGCTTCGCACTGAGACCGTTTCGAGCATTTCGTTCTGGGCCAGTCTGCTGGAGCGATTTCAGTTTGTACCGAACCTGCGGCGGCTGATTGCTGAGAGTGGGCTGGGTTGGTCTGTAGGGCGCTTCACCTCAATGATGTTGTTGGCGGGAGCTTCGATGGCAGTTGTGCTGTCCAGGGTAGCCTGGCTACCGACGATTGGAGTGTTGAGCGGTGCCGCAGTTGCGATGCTGGCACCATTTTTCTATGTGCGGACCAAGCGCCAGCGGCGTTTTGAGCGCTTCGAGGAGAATTTTCCAGATGCTTTGGATTCTCTGGGAAGGGCGATGAGGGCTGGGCACTCGTTGTCTGCGGGGATTGAGCTGTTGGCCTATGAGTCAGTGCAGCCGGTGAGTGGTGAGTTCCGGCTGGTACTGGAGGAGTGGCGGTTGGGCCAGAATTGGGATCAGGTCTTTGATCATCTGGTGCAACGAATGCCACTAGTGAGCGTTAGCCTTTTTGTTGCGGCTGTGCGGATGCAAAGTCGCACCGGGGGGAAACTTCATGAAATCCTGGGGCGGATCTCAGAAGGCGTTCGTGATTCGAGTTCACTTGAGGGCGAAATACGTGCAATTTCCGCACACGGCAAGCTGACGGGTGCCGTGCTCACCGTCTTGCCAATTGGGATTGCGGTCATGTTGCATTCAACGGCACCCGGGTATCTGGACATCCTACGGGATCACCCGGTAGGGAAGTACATGATTATCGCGGCGGTCGTATTCCTGATTGCAGCGCACTTTGTGATTCGCAAAATTCTGGACATTCGGATTTGAGCCAATGAGCACGGAAATATTACTTATCGGTGGGTGTTTTATCTTTGTGCTGCTGGCGGTGCTAGGCGGCGGGTATTGGTTTCTTAGCGAACCCTTACCGGTGTTAGCGACAGCGATCAAACTGGACGTGGAGCAGGAGGACGGCCCGATTCTGCAGACGCTGGAGCGTATCGGGAGCATTCTGCCTCCCTCGGCGGACTTGGGTAGCCCGGTTCGTCGGCGTCTGATCGCTGCGGGATACCGCGATGCAGATGCGCTGCAAGTATTTTTTGGGATCAAAGCGGTAAGCGCGCTGTCGCTGGCTCTGCTGGCATTTGCCTGCGCCCAACGGATGGGAGCAGACTTTGTGTCGGTATTTGTCTTTTTACTGGCTGGAGCAGGCATCGGCTATATGGTCCCGGAGCGGGTGTTAGCCGCGAAAGTGAGTAATCGGCAGCAGCGGTTGCGACAGGCATTGCCGGCGTCCCTGGATCTTCTTGTACTGAGTCTTGAGGCGGGGCAAAGTTTGGACAGCGCAATGCAGGACACGAGCCGGGAGTTGCGAAAGGTATACGCGGACTTGAGCGAAGAGTTAGCCCTGGCGCACCTGGAGATGCGGGCTGGGCATTCTCGGGCGGAGGTATTGGCGCGCCTGGCACAACGCACTGGCGATGCTGAAGTGAGAAAGCTGACGAACCTCTTGCTGGATGGCGACAGGTTTGGTTCTGCCCTGGGGCCAGCGCTGCGCAATCATGCGCGATATACCCGCACACGGCGGCGCCAACTGGCGCAAGAGCAGGCACGCAAAACCTCGGTGAAGCTGGTATTCCCGGTGTTCTTTCTGATTTTCCCGTGCGTATTGCTGGTAACGCTTGGGCCTGCGGTATTACGGTTAATGGAAGGCCTGTCCAAGATGGCCAATAACTAGCTAGTCGCTCAGTTCTTCGACGATCTCACGGGCTGCCTTGCGGGCTTCGTCGATCGCGCCGACCGGGAAGCTGATTGCTCCGACGCGCGAGTGACCGCCACCCCCATAACGTTCGCAGATCGTGGCGAGGTTATGGTTGACCTCTTTGGCCCAGGGGCTGGAGCCGACGCTCACCTTAGTGCGGAAGGTGGATTCGCTGACTGAGACGGTGTAGGTGGAGTCGGGGAAAAGATAGTAAGGGACGAACTTGTTGTAGCCCTCCAGCTCCTTGCCCACGAGGTCGAAGAAAATCACGCCATCAGCCGTAGAGGCGTTATCGCGGATGATATCGAGTGATCGGAGATGGCGTTCATAGAGTGGCGCGAAGGCTGAGGCAATCTCGGGGAGAGCGATGATTTCATCGAGCGTCATGGATTGCATGGCGCGAATGATTTGCTGCACAATTTCTGAACCCTTGACTGCTTCGATAACGAGCACCAGTTTTGTGGCCGGGGCGCTGAGTTCAACAGCTTCCTGCGCGTCGGCGTATTGAGCGCCGTCGATGATGTCGGCCCACTTGACCAGGTCGTCCAGGTCGGGGGCGGTGAAGCCGAATTGATCGCGGGCGATGTCTCGAATGAACTTAGTGCAACTGCGATAACCGGGATCAAAAAAGTGAAGCGGGTTTTTGCCGGCGTAGTAATGCGCGGAGTCCTCGGGGGTGAGGAAGGCGCTTTGGTGGTGGTCGAACCACCAACTGAGCTTTGGGTTGGGCGAGTACTTGAAATCGACGATGGCGTTGATGTCACCGTCAAACATCGACTGAGCGAAGAGTTGGTCGGCGGTGTGGGCCATCCCGGTGTAGAGATATTCTGCTTCCGGGTGCCGAGTTTGCTTCAGGAAACGGCTAAAGAAGGCCGCGCTAGCAGCTCCGTCGAAGCAGTGGTCATGGTACAGAATTCGTACTTTCATCCAGGCAAATCCCAAGTAGGCGGGAAAACCTCTTAGTATGAGGGCAAGGTATATGAAAAAGCAATGACTGTGGCGATTATTTTCTGAACGGCCTGGTTTTGGATAGAATCAGCGCATGCGCCGACGCCAATTTGTGAGTATGCCAGCTTTGACTCTTGCTGTGGACCGGAGTATCGCTGCTGACCCGAGTGTCCCTGCGGACGCCCCGCCTGCATGGCCGGTGTTTGATGGGAGCGACGAGGCTGGCCTGGCAAAAGTCCTTCGCAGCGGCAAGTGGGGCCGAGGCAACGGGACGGCTGTGGCGGCCTTTGAGGCTCAATACGCGTCCCTGACAGGAACGGCGCATTGCCTGGCGGTGGCGAACGGGACCTCTGCGCTGCTGGTGGCCATGGGCGTTTTGGGAATCGGGCCGGGTGATGAAGTGATCTTGCCTCCGTACACCTTTGTCGCGACCGTGAACGCAGTTTTGCGTTTTCATGCGGTGCCGGTGTTTGCCGATGTCGATCCTGTGAGCATGCAGATGGACCCGAAACGCGTAGCCGAGCAAATTACGCCGCGCACGCGGGCGATTGTGATGGTGCACATGGCGGGGGCGGTGGGGGAGCTGGGGGAAGTTCTCGCAATCGGAAAGAAGCATGGGATCCCGGTGATCGAAGACGCCGCGCAGGCCCATCTGGCGCAATGGGAAGGCAAGCACGTCGGTGGGCACGGGGCGTTGGGGTGCTTTAGCTTTCAGGCGTCGAAAAACTTGAATTCCGGCGAAGGCGGCGCGGTGGTGACGAACGATGCGGCGCTGGCGGAGAAAGCATATGCCTTTCACAACAATTCGCGGGGGAAGAACCAGCCTGGGGTGGATTTCCACTATGAGGGGTCTGGGGCGAACCTGCGGCTGACCGAATTTCAAGGAGCCTTGTTGAGGTCGCAGATGGGGAGGATTGATGCGCAGGGGGAACGGCGGCTGGAGACGGCGAAGCGACTGGATGAGACGTTGGCCGGAATCCCGGGCCTGACGCCCTGTACGGTGGGCAAGGGCTGCACGCGTAATGCCTATCACTTGTACATGTTTCGCTACGAGGCAGGGCACTTTGGCGGACGGACACGGGCGGAATTCTTGAAGCACATGGGCAAGCAGGGGGTCTCTGCCTCTGGTGGGTATACGCCATTGCAGGATGAGCCCTTTCTGAAGAACACCTTCGAGACGCGTGGGTATCAGTTTGCCTATGGCAAGGGACTTTTCGAGAAGTGGCGCAAGAAAAATGACTGCCCTGTGAACCGCAAGGCGTGCGGCGAGATTACGTGGTTCACCCAGACACAGTTGTTGGGTGGGCCGCAGTACTTGAATCGCGTTATTGAAGCGCTGCGGTCCTGGCAGGGGTCGGCGAGGGGCTAACCCTCAATCACTTGCGGATTGGGTGGCGTAAAGGAGTGATGACTGGTGCCCAGGTATCGCTCGATGGCATTGTGGGCCACGTAAATCAATGGCGTCAAGGCGATGGCGATGCCAAATTTATAGGTGTAGTTGGTGAAAGCGAGGTTGAGGAAGTCTTTGGTCTCGATCTTGCCAGGCAGCCAGAAGCCGATTCCGAGGACGATGAAGGTATCAATCAACTGAGAGACGGCGGTGGAGCCGGTGGCGCGGAGCCAAAGCATCTTACCGCCAGTTGCCTTGCGAAAGAGCCAGAAAATGCTTACGTCGAGAAGTTGGCTGCAGAAGAAGGCTGTAATGCTGCCGGCAATGATCCAGAGGGATTGGCCGAGGACGGCGTTGAAGGCATCATCCTTGACGGGTGAAACTGATGCTGCGGGGATGGCCATCGAAATGAAGATAACGGCGAATGCGTAGACGATCAGGCCGACCGTGATCAGCGTAAGGCGTTTGACGCCTTCCTTGCCGTAGTATTCATTTATAAGGTCGGTGGTGATGAAGACGATAGGCCAAGGGATGACGCCGAGGCTCATAATGTAGCCGCCAGTTTGAATCAGTTTGCCGCCAAGGATCTCGCCCAACAGGGCGTTGGAAACGAAGAGTCCGGCGAGGATCAGGTACACGAGGTCTTTACGGTTGTTTAGGTCCACGATTGATTAGAGTCTTTGCTATAGGATACAGATAGAAGGTTTTTATTATGTCAGGCCACTCCAAATGGCACACTATCAAACACAAGAAGGCGTCGATTGATGCCAAGCGCGGGAAAGTCTTCACGCGACTGATCAAAGAAATTCTAATTGCTGCCCGAAGCGGTGGTGATCCGGAGACGAATGCGCGTCTGCGCACCGCAGTGACGGCAGCCAAGGCCGTGTCGATGCCGCAGGATAACATCAAGCGCGCCATCATGCGAGGCACTGGCGAGCTTGAGGGTTCGACGATCGAAGAAGTCACCTACGAGGGCTACGGTCCAGGTGGGGCCGCGATCATTGTGCAATGCGCGACTGACAATCGGGTGCGCACTGTGAGCGAAATTCGGCATATGTTTGGCAAGGCCGGCGGAAATATGGGGGAACCGAATAGCGTCGCCTGGATGTTTGAGCGCAAGAGCCAGATTCTGATCGAGGGCGAAAAGACAAACGAAGATCAGTTGACGGAATTGGCGCTGGAGGCTGGCGGCGACGACGTAATCGACGGCGGCGACAGTTGGACTCTGCTGAGCGCACCTGAGGCCCATGACGACATCGTGGCTGCTCTGGCTAAGGCGAAGATTACGACGATGAGCGCGGAAGTGGCGCTGGTTCCAAAGAACACGATGGCGCTAGACCCGAAGAACGTGCCGGCAATGATGCGTTTGCTGGAGCAATTTGAAGACTACGACGACACGCAGAACGTATATACGAACTACGAGCCGGACGAGAGCGCTATGGAGGCGATGGCATAGGCGCGGATTGAAGATCATCGGCATAGATTGCGGTACCGAGCGTACCGGGTACGGAATCATCGAGAGCGATGGCAAGCGTCATGCGGCCATCGCTTTCGGCGTCTTGAAGACGAATCCGAAAGAACAGATGGCTGACCGTTTGTGTGTGATCGCGCGCGGCTTGCGCGAGGTGATTGCAGAGTATGGGCCGGAAGAGGCAGTGGTGGAAGAAGTGTTTTTTGCGAAGAATTCGCAGAGCGCTTTGAAGCTGGCGCAGGTGCGGGGCGTGGCGATGGTGATCGCGCGGGAAGCACCGATGGAGGTGCATGAATACAGCCCTCGCGAGATCAAGATGGCAGTGGTGGGTTATGGGAACGCCGAAAAATCGCAAGTGCAATTGATGGTGAAGGCGCTGTTGGGCCTGGATAAAACGCCACCATCGGATGCGGCAGATGCGCTGGCGGCTGCGATTTGTCGGGCGACAATGAAGCGACAATGAGAAGAGTATGAATCGCCTTGTCTGGTTGTTGATTGCGTTGCCGCTGCTGGGGCAGGAAGGGACGATTTTCTATTCGAAGAATTTTCCGAAGTCCTCGCCGGAGTACATGGAGATTTTCCTCGAAGCGTCGGGCGATGCGGTCTACAAGGAGAAGGCTGACGACGATCAACCGGTAAAGTTTAAATTGATGCCGGATGAGGTCAAGGCGGTGTGGGAACTGGCGGCGAAGGTGGAGTGGTTTCAACGGAAGCTGGAGAGCGGATTACCGGTTGCGCGGATGGGCGAGAAAAGCTATCGCTATACGAATGGGGCCGTGAAGCACGAAGTGAGTTTCAACTATTCGCAGGACCTGGACGCGCAGGCGTTGCAGGACTGGTTTGAGAAGATGGTGGAAACGGTGAACCTGTACTTCGATCTGGAGCGGACGGCAAAGTTTGAGCGGCTGGGCGTGGATAAGGCGCTTTTGCATCTTGAGGCGGCCTGGGACAAGAAGAGGCTGCTGGCGTTTGAGCTCTATTATCCGTTGCTGAATCGCGTCATCAAAAACGACAGCTATCTGAATATGGCGCGCGATCGGGCGGCGCGTATCAAAGAGATGTTTGAGGAAGCGCGGAAAAAAACGCAATGAAAATCGAACGTGTTGTGTGGGTTGTGTTGGATAGTGTCGGGATCGGGGCGATGCCGGATTCGCTCGAGTACGGCGACGATCCAGGGAGCGACACGCTGGGGAATGTGGCGCGATTGCGTCCGATGAAGTTGCCGAATTTGGCTTCGCTCGGACTGGGTAATATCAAGCCGCTGACGGGGATCGGTGCTGTCGATGCCCCATTGGCCTCGTTTGGACGATGCGCCCTGCGGAGTCCTGGGAAGGATACGACGACCGGACATTGGGAGATGGTGGGCATCGTGCTCGATCAACCGCTGCCGCTGTATCCGCACGGCTTTCCGGCGGAGTTTATGGCGCGGTTTGAAGCTGAGATCGGACGGGGGACGCTGGGGAACAAGGCGGCCAGCGGCACCGAGATCATGGCGGAACTGGGTGACGAGCATGTGCGGACGGGGAACCCGATTGTTTACACCAGTGCGGATAGCGTGTTTCAGATCGCCGCGCATGAGGACGTGATTTCGCTCTTTGAGCTATACAAGATTTGCGAGACTGCGCGAAAGATGCTGACCGGACCGCTGGAGGTGGGGCGGGTGATCGCGCGACCTTTCAACGGGCCCGCGGGGGCCTATGCGCGCACCACAAGTCGCAAAGATTATGCTGTGCCGCCGCCTCGGATGTTACTCGATGCTCTAGATAGCGCCGGGGTGATTGTGCATAGTGTCGGTAAGATTTTCGATGTGTTCCTGGGGCGTGGCATTCGGAGCTACGATAAAACGAAGACGAACGCCGATGGGATGGCGAAGACAGTGGCGGCGCTGGGGGATGTCGAACGCGGCTTGATCTTCACGAACCTGGTGGACTTCGATTCCCTGTATGGGCATCGGAACAATGTGGAAGGTTATGCGGCGGCGCTTGAGGCCGTGGATCTCTGGTTGCCGGAACTGCTGGGGGCACTGAAGCCCAGTGATCTGCTGGTGTTGACGGTGGACCATGGCTGCGACCCGACGACGCCATCTACCGACCACAGCCGCGAGTATGTGCCGGTGCTGGCTTATGTGCCGGGGCACCCTGGGAAGGGTCTGGGGACCAGGGCGTCGCTGGCCGATATTGGCAAGACGGTGGCGGAGATATTTGGGGTGAAGATGGCCGAGGGAGAGTCGTTTCTGGGGACGCTTTGAAGAATTGTCGGGTGGTGGTGCCGGTGCTGGCGGCGGTGAGTGTTAGTCATTTGTTGAATGACGTGATGCAGTCGCTGATTGCTGCGGTGTATCCGTTATTGAAAGAATCGTTCCGGCTGGACTTTGGGCAACTCGGTTGGATCACCTTTACTTTTCAAGTTACAGCCTCGTTGTTACAGCCGTTCGTGGGGATCTATACAGACCGGAAGCCGCAGCCGTTTTCGCTCGTCGTGGGGATGTTGTTGTCGCTTTGTGGCGTGTTGTTGCTGTCGGTCGCGAGCAGTTATGGGTGGTTGTTAGTGGCGGCGGGATTTGTCGGATTGGGGTCGTCGGTGTTTCATCCGGAGGCGTCGCGGGTGGCGCGGCTGGCGTCGGGTGGGCAGCACGGGTTGGCCCAGTCGGTTTTCCAGGTGGGTGGCAATGCGGGTTCGGCGTTGGGGCCATTGCTGGCATCGGTAATTGTTGCGCCAAGAGGGCAGGGAGCGATTGCCTGGTTCTCGCTGGTGGCGTTGATGGGGGCGGGCTTGCTGACTCGGGTGAGTTTTTGGTATCGCGAGCACCCAGCGGCGAAGGGGGCGGGCGGCGGGGCTAGCCGGGAGACGGGCCTCAGTGGTGCCAGAATTGGCGTCGCGCTTGGGGTGTTGATCCTGTTGATCTTCTCGAAGTTCTTCTATATGGCGGCGATGACGAGTTATTACACTTTCTATCTCATTGATCGCTTTGGGCTGACTGTCGTTGAGGCTCAACGGTATTTATTCCTATTCCTGGTGGCGTTTGCGGTGGGGACGATCGCCGGGGGGCCGATCGGGGATCGGATTGGACGCAAGCAGGTGATCTGGGTATCGATTCTAGGGGTGTTGCCGTTTTCGCTGTTGTTGCCGCATGTTGGGTTGTTTTGGACGGCGGTGTTGAGCGTTGTGATCGGGATGACGATGGCTTCGGCGTTCTCGGCGATACTCGTTTATGCGCAGGAGTTGATGCCGGGAAGGGTAGGAATGATATCAGGGTTGTTCTTTGGGTTCGCGTTTGGGATGGGTGGAATTGGGGCGGCTGTGCTGGGGCATCTGGCCGACGCGACGAGCATTGGCTATGTATTTACGGTGTGCGCGTGGTTGCCGGCGATTGGAATCTTGACGGTGTTGCTGCCCAGCCGGAAGCAGTGAGGTCGACGGGGGCGGGGGGCGGCCAAAGACCGACCGTTTTACCCTGCCGGCCAGGTATAACCAGGGTTATACTTTAGCCATGAAGACCGCAATCTCGCTCCCTGACGCATTGTTCGAGCAAGGGGAGGCCGAAGCAAAAAAACTCGGCGTTTCGCGCAGCGAACTCTACGCGCGAGCGCTCTCGGCGTTTGTCTTGAGTCGCCAAGCCAACACCGTGACGGAGCGGCTGAATCGGGTGTATTCCGCTGATTCAGCGGAGATCGACCCTGTCCTATTTGAAATGCAACTGCGCTCGCTTCCACCCAAGGAAAAATGGTGAGTGCCGTTGCGCGTGGACAGATTTGGTGGGCAGAGTTGCCGGAGCCTCGGGGATCAGAACCCGGGCTTGCCCGGCCTGTCCTGGTGTTGCAGGCCGACATGTTCAACCGCAGCCGGTTGCGAACATTGATCGTCGCTGGAATCACTACAAACCTGGGGCTGGCGGACGCACCAGGAAACGTTCTCCTGACGGCGTCCTCCTCTGGGCTTCCGAAAGACTCCGTGGTCAACGTATCTCAGCTGTTCGCTCTGGACCGAATGTTTCTTGGCGAACCAGCTGGCGTGGTTTCTGGACGAATGATGGCCGCCGTTGATGAAGGACTGCGATTGATTCTGGCGTTGTGAAGGCGTAGTTAGTCGAATTCCGGCTTCCAGCCAGCGACGGCGTCTTCCCACTTGTTGTCCGTGAGTTGACGGATACCGGAGCCATCGGCGCGCATTACAAAGATTTCGCCGTAGGGTTGCGGGACGCCTTCGCTGTGCGCCATCTCGTCCTTGAAGCCCTTGCGACCACTGCTGAACATGATCCATTTGCCGTCAGGCGACCAGGAGGAGTGGGCGCTGCTGCCGGGAACATTGGTCAGGCGCTGCACGTCGGTGCCGTCTGGTTTGATCGTGTAGAGTTCAAAGCGGCCATCGCGGTCGCTGGTGAAGAGGATGCGGTTGCCGCCGGGCTGCCACTTAGGGAAGTTATCGTAGTAAGTGCCATTTGTAAGTTGAGTCAGCTTGCCGGCAGCTAGATTGCGCAGGACGAGGTGCTTGCCACGTTTGTAGACGATCTGTTTTCCGTCGGGGGACCAGGTGGGGAAGCCGTTATTGACTCCATCGTCGACGATGGGTGTGAAGCCGGTGCCGTCCGGTTTAATGGTGGCGATTTGGGAGGGTGGGATGCCAGGGGCGCGAAAGTAGCGGCCGAGGCTGAAGAGAACAGTCTTGCCGTCGGGCGACCAGTTGGGGTCAAAGGCAGAGACGCCTTCCTGGTGAAAAAGGGTGCGCTTATTACTGCCGTCAGCGTTCATGATCTCGATGCTGGTGTCGCTGGTGCTCATGCCGTTGGCGCTGTATTGGCTGTAGAGCATTTGCTTGCCGTCGGGCGAGAAAGTGGCGAAAGGTTCGCTCAGGTTGAGTTCAAAGGCGGAGTCAATGCTACCGGTGGGGATGAAGTGTTCGGTCATCGCCTTGCGCATGACGCGCTCGTAGACGAGGTGAGTGCCGTCGGGCGACCAGCTTGGGCTGTGGACTGTTCCCTCGATGATCGGGACGACGCGGCGGTCGGGATACCAAACGCGGATGCCGTCTTTATTGTCGGTAGTGCGCAGGCAGTAGCCAATCATGCCCCCGGCGAGGAACTTGGGCGAAAGCTTGGTTTCGTTGGATGCGGCGTATTGGATGCGCTGGCTGGTGGCGATGTCGATCGAGACAAACTCAGTGCGTGAGCGTGCGGATTTTGCCATGTAAGCGCCAGTCTCATCGGTCTCATAAAAGAGGACTTGCTTGCCGTCGGGCGACCAAGCGGGGCTGCCGGCGACGCCACCTGTCTTAGTGACGCGGCGGAGGCCTGTGCCATCGGGATGAATGATGTAAATACCAGTAGATTGGAGAAGTTCCCATTGGCCGGGGAAGACGCCGGCATCGGCGTCGCGATCAGAACTGAAGGCGATCCAGTTGCCATCGGGAGACCAGGCGGGGCGGAAGTTGCCGCCCTGATTACTGGTCAAGTTGGTGTATTTCTTAGTCGCCAAGTTGAGTAACCAGAGATTGGCTGTGCCGGAGCCACGCGTCGAGATGAAGGCGAGAGTGCGGCTGTCGGGGGAGAGGGCACCCTGGTCATCGAAGGCGGGGTCGTCCGTGAGGCGCTCCATTCCGGTTGAGTCGGGGTGGATGCGGTAAATGTCGGAGAGGCCAGCAGTTTCTTTAGTGAAGACGACCCACTGGCCGTCGGCCGAGTAAGTGGGCGAATATTCAAGAGTCGAGTGCGGGGCGAGAGGGCGCTCGTTCTTGCCGTCGGCGTCGGCGATCATCACCGATAGCTCCTGGAGCCGGAAACGGTTGAACAGAACCTTGTGCTTGGGAGCGGTTTGAGCCAGGGCAGGGAGGGCGAGGAGAAGAGATACGCAGAGTCGCAGCATTACCTCGCGATTGTAACAAGTGTGGCGATGAGGTGGCTTGGCCGTTAGTCGAAGGCGTAGAGGCGCGCGGGGTTGGTGACCAGGATCTTGCGCAGCGTTGGGGCGTCTGGCACCCAGGATTCAAAACGGCGCAGGAGGGCAAGGTCATCAATCTTCAGGAAGGGCGAGAGATCTGTCGCCTTGCGGCCAGGATGCGGGTCGCTGTCGGTGTGTGGCCAGTCGGTGCCCCAGAGGATGCGGTCGGGGTTGGCGGCGATCAGGGGCTTGGCTAAGTCGGGGGAGTTGCCCTGGCCCAAGAATCGATGCGTGATTTTGACGTAGGCTTTGCCTAGGCGCACGACGTCGAGTAAGTCGCTGTAACCGGGCTGGGTTGCTCCACGAGACTGCTCTGCGCCGCCGACATGATCGATCACAACTGGCACCGGGGAAGTGAGAATCAGATCTTTGAAAGTTGTCACGTCGGCTGAACGAACGTAGATCTGGAGATGCCAATTCAGGCGCTTGAGTCGCGAAACCGTTGCGCTGAAGCGATCACGGGCGGCTGTTGAATCGGTAGGTGCGGTGGTGGCCAAGTTGAGTCGTACTCCGCGAAAGCCTTCGGCGTGTAGCTTGTCGAGTTCGGCGTCGGGGATCTTAGGATCGATCACGGCGATGCCTCGGGATGTCTTGCCCCTTGCTCGCAGGCCCATAATCGTTGCAGAGTTGTCGGTGCCGTAGACGCTGGGCGTGACGATGACGACTCGCTTGACGCCGAGCTTCTTGTGCATCGTGGCCAGCGCTTCGGGAAGGGCGGGGGGCGGCGTGTAACTGCGACCGGACCAAAAGGGGAATCGCGATGGGTCGCCGAAGATGTGAGTGTGGCAATCGCAAGCGTTATCGGGCATCCTGGCAACCAACATCGTGGGCAGGGCTGCGGCGAGAGTTTGACGTCGGGTAATCATTGGCTATCGGATGAGCATTGGCGCGAGGCCTTTCCAACTCATATGTAAACCAAGATATCCGAAGACGACGCTCATTGCCACTTGCAATGTTTGCGAGGGGATTTTTGTGCCGAGGTAACTGCCAAGGATTGCGCCGGGGATTCCGCCCATCAACATCTTGAAGACGAGGGCTTGATCGACGTGGCCGAAGATGAGATGAATGCCGCCGCCAACGAAACTGAGGGCGAGGCCAAAGAGAAGATCTGTGCCGACGATTGTTGCTGAGCTGAGGCGAGTTTTGTACATGAGCAGGAGGCCGCCCAGCGCACCGGCGCCAGCAGAGGAGAAGCCGACTTCTGCGCCAATCGGAAGGGTCGCGAAGGGGATGAGCCAGCGGCGTTCGAGAGCGGGTCGAGAGGTCTCTTTACGCTTGAGGATGCGCATCAAGGCGAGCGCGGCTATCGTGATGCCGACGAGGGGCAGCAGCACCGGTTCGATCTGGCTTTTGCTGAGATGGAGCAAGATCCAGGAGCCGATGAGGATGCCAGGGAGGCCGCCGAGTAACATCAGGCCGAGTATCTTGAAGTCCACGCTCTTGCGCATAACATAAAGCGGTGAGGCGAAGAGCTTGGTGACGAAGACGAAGGCGAGCGAAGTGCCAACGCTCTCAGAGGCGCTGCGGCCCAGCACGAGGACCAGCAGCGGAACTGTAAGCGGGCCGCCGCCGGCCCCCGTGAGGCCGACGATCATCGCAATGCAAAAGCCTAAGATAGTTTCCATAAGTAATGTTTAAGCGTTGAAGGTGTGGATGCCGCATTCCAGCTTCTTGCCACCCCAGCGACCGCTGCGCAAGTTGTCATCGGAGGCGGGCAAGGCAGTGCAGGGCTCGCAGCCGATGCTGGTGTAGCCCTGGTCGTAAAGCTCAAGGATTGGAATGCTGTTGGCGCGGGCGTAGGCCCAGACTTCTTTCCAGGTCCAATGGGCGAGCGGGCTGATCTTCGAAATCGTCTTGCCGCTTTTGAGCGTCGTTGACTCGACAATTTCAAGTTTGGCGCGCGTTGGGGATTGCTCCCGGCGCAGGCCGGTGAACCAGACATCGTATGCCTCCAGACCGGCAAAGAGCGGCTCGACTTTGCGCAGTTGGCAGCATTGGGCTGGTTTGTCTGCATAGAGCTTGCCGAATTCCGATTCCTGCTCTTCCACCGATTGGACTGCGACTAAGTTCTGTAAGTTAAGCTTCCAGTCTTTGGTGAGGCGGTCACGATAAGCGTAAGTGGCAGCGAAGTGATAACCAGTTTCGAGGAAGAGGACCGGGATGTTGGGGTTCCTCTCAAGCAGCATGTGCAGAAGGACCACGTCCTCCAACTGGAAGCTACAGGTGTAGCAGGCATTGCCTGTGGCTTGATCGAGTTCGCTCATATTCCTTCTCCTTCTTTGAAGTCGTCGCGCCGCAATAGGATTCCGGCATTTTCGAGAAATTCCAACGGGTCGTCTATAGGAACTTCCAGGCCCTGATCGGCGATCACAATAGCACCCGATTCTTCGAGTTGCTTTGGTACCTCGCCTTGCCAGCGCAGGACCAGTGCGCCGTGCTCAAACAGGACACGCTCGAGTAGGTCAGGGTTCTTGCTCGTGAGGATTGCGGGCAGATGGCCGTAGCGTTCTACTCGCTCTCCGGCCGTAACGGGGCCGAGGTCAAAGGCCAGGGCTGTGGCGCTGCGCAGGGTGCGCTGGGCGCTGCGCACGATCATGCCAGCGGCAATCGTACGATTGCTGCGCGGGTGGATCAGGATCAGACTGCCCGTTTCACGGCACTTAGAATAGGTGTCGAATGCAAGAGGTTGCGTTGTCTCAATACTTACGCGGAGGATGTCGTTGAGATGTGCGTCGTGCGCTTTCAAATGCTCGCCGGTCTCGGGATTGAGGGCCCAGGAGATGGCCGTGATCTTTGCATTGAGTTCGCGGGTTGCGGAGCGGAGTAAGTAAGTCTCACCGATTTCGAGAGGCTCTTCTGCCATCCAGACCAGGTCGGCTTCGAGATGACGGCTGAGTTCGGGTCGGGAGGCTTCCAGCGCTATCACATCGCCACGGCTAACATCGACTTCGTCGGTGAGAACCAGTGTCGTGCTGTCGCCTTCATGGGCGTGGGTTTGGTTGCCATCAAAGCCGACGATTTCTTTGATGCTGGTTCGACGGCCGCTGGGGAGGATGACGACGGCGTCGCCGGTTTGAGCGCTGCCGCTGGCTACACGGCCGGCAAAGCCGCGAAAGCCGTCGCCAGGGCGAACGACGTATTGGACCGGGAATCGGAAGGGAGCTTCTGCAGGACTGACCTCGAGTGTCTCCAAGAGGTCGAGAAGGCTCGGACCGGTGTACCAAGCGACCTTGGCGCTGCGCGAGGCAACGTTGTCACCATCAAGGGCACTTACAGGCAGGTAGTGTAGATTTGCACCGGGCCAGCGCTTGGCGTGCTCTGTGAGTTCGGCTCGGATGCTGTTGTAGACCTGCTCACTCCAATCCATTGCGTCCATTTTGTTAATCGCAAAGATGAGGTGTTCGATGCCCAGTAAGTGGGAAATGGTTGCGTGGCGGAGGGTTTGGCGACTCACACCTTTGATCGCGTCCACTAGAATGATTGCGGCGTCTGAGGTGGATGCGCCGGTGGCCATGTTGCGGGTGTACTGTTCGTGCCCTGGGGTGTCGGCGATGCGGAAGCGGCGCTTGGCCGTCGCGAAAAAGCGGTAAGCGACATCGATCGTGATGCCCTGCTCGCGTTCAGCTTTGAGGCCATCGGTGAGGAGCGAGAGATCGATCTCGCGACCGCTGCGATTGACTTTGCTCTTCTTGACGGCTTCGATCTGGTCCTCATAGGCGCCGTTGGTATCGAAGAGGAGACGGCCGATCAGCGTGCTTTTGCCGTCGTCGACGCTGCCGGCGGTTGAGAAGCGAAGAGTGCTTTGCATTAGAAGTAGCCCTCGCGCTTTTTGATTTCCATCGAGCCGTCCTGGTCGTGATCGATTACGCGATTCTCGCGCTCGCTGCGGCGGAAGCTGAAGAGTTCTTCGATGATCTTGGGCACGGTGTCGGCGTCGCTTTCGATCGCCCCCGAGCAGGGCGTGCAGCCGAGGCTGCGCATGCGGCAGACGCGGATTTGTGGGGTTTCGCCAGGCATGGCGCGGACGTTGTCTTTGACTGGGATCAACGTATTGCCACGCACGTAGACTTCACGTGGGGCGGCGAAATATAGCGGCACCAGTGGGATGTTTTCGCGCTCGATGTACTTCCAGACATCGAACTCAGTCCAGTTAGAGAGTGGGAAAACGCGCATGCTCTCGCCAGGGTCCACCTTGGAGTTGTAGAGGCTCCAAAGTTCGGGGCGCTGGTCTTTGGGGTCCCACTGGCCGAATTGATTACGGAAGGAGAAGACGCGCTCCTTGGCGCGGGATCGCTCCTCATCGCGACGGGCACCACCGATGGCGGCATCGGCGTTGAGCTTCTTGAGGCCCTCGACGACAGCACGGGTACGCAAAAGACTACAGCATTTGGCGGTGCCGAGGGAGTAGGGATTTGTGCCCGCTGCGACAGCCTCTTCATTGACGTGCACAATCAGCGTTGCGTCGATTTCCTTGACGAACCGGTCGCGGAATTCGATCAACTCCGGGTACTCGTAGGTGGTGTCAATGTGGACCAAAGGGAAGGGAATCTTGCCGGGGAAAAAGGCCTTGCGAGCAAGATGGACGAGTACGCTGGAATCCTTGCCGACCGAGTACAGAATGACGGGGTGTGCGTAGCTGGCGGCGACTTCACGCAGAATGTGGATCGACTCGGCCTCGAGTTGATCGAGGTGCGACTTGACGGGCGGCTTTGGAGTTTGTGGAGCGGTGACAACAGCGGAAATCATAATCTCTATATCTCTATAGAGTATAATACGATTCTTTTACTGAGGGGGTGGGAAATCCGATTTTGGCTTAGCTGCGTAGTGCTGGATGAACGCAGGTTCAATATGAAAAAACAAATACTGACGATTGCAACTACTCTGCTTCTGAGCTTCGGGGCCGCTTCTGCGAAGAACCCGATGGTTGGGGGTCAAGCGATGTTTGAGAACAAAAACATCATTCAGAACGCCATGAAATCGGCTGATCATACGACGCTGGTGGCGGCGGTGAAGGCGGCGGGTTTGGTGGCGACCCTGGAAAGTGCGGGGCCGTTTACGGTCTTTGCTCCCACCAACGCGGCGTTTGCCAAGTTGCCGGGCGGCACGGTGGAGACACTGCTAAAGCCGGAGAGCAAGGACGCGCTAGTGAAAATACTCACCTATCACGTGGTGGCGGGCAAAATGACGAGCGCGACGATCAAGAAGGCGATCAAGGCGGGCCATGGCAAGGCGATGTTGAAGACCGTTTCTGGCGGGACGCTAACCGCGACGATGAGTGGCGACCGGCTGACACTGACCGATGAAAAAGGCGGCATGTCGATGGTGACGATTGCTAACGTAATGCAATCCAACGGCGTGATCCACGTTGTGGACAGCGTCGTGTTGCCGAACTAAGAGTTTCCCGCCGACTGAGGAGCCGGTCTTGGGACGCCGCTGCGGACATAGCCGCAGCGGCGTTTGTTTTTTTGCATGCGTCAACTGTTGACGCGTCATGGAAGTATCGGCTAAGGTAGCGGGCATGGCCTCATCGCGCATCGTTCAAGAGATACAACAGACAAAACCTTTCCCCTCGATCGAGCAGGAAGTTGGTGTGGCGTTTATGAAGACGGCCGATCATCTGCGACGTTCGGTGTCGACGGTGTTTGAGTCGGATGGTGTGACGCATCAGCAGTACAACGTGCTGAGGATTCTTCGCGGGGCGGGGAAGGCGGGGCTGCCGACGCTGGCGGTGGCCGACCGGCTGTTGGAGCATACGCCGGGGATTACGCGGCTGATCGACAGGCTGGAGGCTAAAGAACTGGTGCGGCGGGAGAGGCCGTCGGAAGACCGGCGGCAGGTTTATTGTTATATCGCCAAGGACGGGTTGGAGTTGCTGGGGAAGTTGGATGGGCCCGTGGCGGCGGCGTCCAAACGGGCGTTTGCGGGCCTGAACAAGGCGGAAATGAAGGTGCTGCTCGCAATTCTTGAAAAAATCCGCGACGTCGGCTAAGTGGGCACATCCTAAAGAATGACTAGTCAAGTATCGACTAGTCACTTAAAGGGGACGGAATCATGGCGAATGTGGCTGAACTAAATAAGAAGCTTGACGATATGGTGTTGTCGGGTAAGGCGCTGGAGGCCTTTGACGAACTTTATGCTGACAACGTGACGATGCAGGAGAACTCGGACGCGCCGTTTGTGGGCAAGGCCCTCAACCGGACGCGGGAAATTGAATTCTTTAGCTCAATCGGAGAATTGCACTCGGCGGCCGTGCTGTCGAGCGCAGTGAATGGCAATGTGTCGTTCTCTGAATGGGAAATGGATCTCACCTTCAAGAATGGCTATCGAGCAAAACTGAGCCAGACGGCGGTTCGTCGCTGGGAAGACGGCAAGATTGTGAATGAGCGCTTCTACTACAACAAGGGATGAGCGCCGAGCAGTGCTGGCGCTGCCGTAAAATAGGGCTTAATGATTCGAATGCTCAGTGTACTTCTCGGCCTGGCCCTGACTGTTGGGGGCCAGACCTATCAGCTGGACAGCGCGCGATCCAGTGCCAGTTTTACGGCTAGGCACATGATGGTGACGAATGTCACGGGTCGCCTCTCAAACGTTACTGGGACGATTGTTTACGACCCGAAGGACCTGGCAAAGTCGAGCGTGACCGCAACCATCGATGCGACCACGATCAATACAAATGAGGACAAGCGGGACCGGCATCTGAAGGGCCCGGACTTTCTCGATATTGCAAAGTTCCCGACGATGAGTTTCATTTCCACCAGGGTTTACCTCGACGCTGGGCTGACCAAAGTGGATGGGAATCTCACCATTCATGGCGTCACGAAGCCCGTGACCTTAACCCTAAGCAGGATCAGCCCTGAGGTGAAAGTCGAGGCTGGTCAGGTCCTGCGAGGCGCGACCGCTACGACGAAGATAAGCCGTCAGGCCTTTGCCTTGCGCTACAACAAATTGATCGAGACTGGCGGCGTAGTGGTGGGCGACGAAATCCTGATCACGCTGGAATTGGAATCGGTGCGGCAGCCGGGTTAAGGCATCTGGACGATTTTGGTAAGCCACAAATCATCCGCTTGCACATTGACGTCGGCAGTGATCTTCTGGCCGGGTTTGAGTTTCTCGAACTCGGCCTTTTCCTTTACCGGGAAGCCCATCGTCATGGCCTCCATGTAGCCCTTGATTTCGGAGTGCTTGACGGTGATGACCTGTGTCGCGTTATCCATGCCGACGATCTCGCCCGCCAGTTGATAGGTCTTGATCGGTTGCGTGCTCTTGGCTTCCTGCCGGGGCGTTTGGGTGCAGGCTGTGAGGGCCAGCAGGACGATGGCTAACAAACTCTTCATAGCCTCTATTATCCTCCGTCGATCTGCGGTCAATTGCCGGACGGGACCGAATTGTTGCGATCACGCCACATCGTGAAGAGGGCCGCGCTGATGACCAGGAAATTTGCGATGATCACCGGTGTCGCGCCGATCACTACTCCGTAGCTAAGCCACAGCGCGGCGGCCACGGCCTGGATGGCGCGAATGGTGAGTGGGTTGCGCACAAAGTAGGAACTCGTAAACGCGGCGGTGGCAACCCAGCCAATCCAGTCGGGCTTCATTGGGTCACCAAGTGATGCTCTGGCGAGTCCATTGGCTCGATCGTGAGCCAATCGGTCTTGACCTTATCCCACTCCTGAACGGTGAAGCCATGAGCTTCAAACAGGGCGCGGATGCGGCTGGATTGCCATCCCAGAATCTCTTCGAGAATCGGCACCAGCACGCTGAGTGCGTCTTCGCTGAGGACCGTGCGCTTGGCGATCTGCGAGATGTACTTGGCCTCTGAGACGGCAATGGTGAGACCGTCGTAACGATTGACGTGCAGCATCACATGGATGTCGCTGGAGCCATCGCCGATGTAGACCACCTGGTCACGGCCAAGCTTCATGCGACTTTGTAATTCATCGAGCACCGCAACCTTTCCAAAGCCGGCGCAGACGCGATCAATGCCGCAAACTTCGCCCGTTTGGTCGTCATAACGGAGGCGCGTGCCGTAGATGTTCTCGGGCGGGACGATGCCTTCGAGCGCGCTCTGGATCACTTCCTCGGGCGCGGCGCTGATGACGTAGAAGCCGAAGCGATAGCCATCGAGACTGTTCAGCAAGTGCGAGACCAGCCGGATGTTGGACTTGAGCCGAATCTTTTTACCGACCTCGACAAGATGGTGAGCGCGTACTTGGCGGTAATCGGGATCGTGGAGGAGCAAGTAGGTCAGCTCACCACCTTGCTGAATAAAATTCTTGCGGGAGATGTCGGCGATCTTCGCCTGGAAATTGGGAATGCCAAGCATTTCACTCAGGACAACGCCTGAATCATTGAAGCTCAACGTGTGATCGAAGTCACTGGCAAGCAAGTATTGCTTCTGGATTCTTCGTTCTTCTGCCATGGGGGGAACCTCACCTTCAGAATAGGGATGGATGATTTCAATCGGAGTACAACGAGGTGAAAAAAGAATTCGGGCGAGGAACTACTTCAACAGGATAACAAGCTTTTGGTTTGTCGAGCTTACTGCGACTGACGATCCTGATTGATCTGCCATAGAATAAGAGCATGCGAAACATCCCTGCCCTAAGCCGCCCTGGCCTGTTCGGCGCAGACTAGTTCGCTCCCTCCGTTTCTCGTTATTCCGCCCCCTCCACCTGCAACCCCCAAAAGAGGACACTTCCATGAGCGCATCCAAGCTCGTTCGTACGGACCTGCCCCATTTGGTCACAGCCTTGCCTGGACCGAATTCGGCGCGATTGATTGCTCGCGATAATGCGGTGCTTTCTCCCAGTTACACACGCGGCTACCCACTGACTGTTGCCCGCGCGGAAGGCGCGATGATCGAAGACCTGGACGGCAATCGATTTCTTGATTGCAATGCCGGCATTGCCGTATGCGCGACGGGACATTGCCATCCAGAGGTGGTTGCGGCGATCCAGGCCCAGGCGGCTAAGTTGATTCACTACTCGGGCACCGATTTCTATTACGAGAACATGGTGGACCTCGCCGAGAAGCTTGCCAGCCTTGTGCCGGGCGGTGGGCCGCGACGCGTGTACTTTGGCAACTCTGGAGCGGAGGCGATTGAGGCATCGCTCAAGATGGCGCGCTACCACACGGGCCGCGAGCGTTTCATCGCGTTCCTTGGTGGCTTCCACGGCCGGACGATGGGTGCATTGTCCTTGACGGGTTCGAAGAGCGTTCAGAAAAAGGGCTTTGGCGCGTTGCTGTCCGGGGTGACTCACATACCTTATGCCAACTGTTATCGCTGTAGTTATGGCAAGCAAGTGGAGACCTGTAACGTCGAGTGTGTGAAGGTGATCGAGGATCAGTTGATTCGGCACATTCTGCCGGCAGATGATATTGCCGGAATCATTGTTGAGCCGGTGCAAGGGGAGGGCGGCTACGTCGTGCCGCCGCAGAAATTTATCGACGAGTTGCAAGCGGTCGCGGCTCGATATGGCATCCCGATCATTTGGGATGAAGTGCAGGCGGGGATGGGGCGCACAGGCAAGATGTTTGCGACGGAACACTTTGGCGTCGATCCGGACATTCTGGCGCTCGCCAAGGGCATCGCGAGTGGCCTTCCGTTGAGCGCCGTTGTGACCAAGCCGCATTGGATGAGCTGGACGCCGGGTGCGCATGCTTCCACCTTTGGCGGCAATCCAATTGCGATTGCAAGTTCGCTTGCGACCATTGGGCTGCTTGAGTCATCGCTCATGCGCAATGCCCAGGATGTCGGAGGATACATGATGGCTCGTATGTCCGATTGGCAGCGGCGCTTTCGGCATGTCGGGCGTGTCCAGGGCCTCGGCCTGATGATTGGCTTTGAACTAGTGCGGGACCAGGAGTCGAGAGAACGCTATCCGGAATTGCGCGATCAGTTGGAACTGATGGCCTTTGAGCGGGGCATCCTGATACTGGGATGCGGCCCAAATTCGATTCGACTTTGCCCGCCGTTGGTCTTCTCCAGGGATCAGGCGGCATTTTGCCTCGATACACTGGAGTCTTGCCTCCAGCTAAGCCAAGAGTCATCGACGTAGGATGCGGCATCCGCAAGTATCCTGGGTCGATCGGGCTCGACAATAATTCGCGAACAGCCGCCGATGTCATCGCTGACCTCGACCACCACCCATATCCCTTTAGCGATTCGAGTTTTGACGAGTTGCGAGCGATCCATGTGATTGAGCATGTGGCGGACGTAATCAAGACGATGGAGGAGTTTCATCGCATGGTGCGCGTGGGCGGCATTGTGAGAATTGAAACGCCGCACTACACCGATTTTTCAAGCTTCTGCGATCCAACGCACCGCTCGCATTTGAACAGCTTCAGCTTTCGCTACTTTGGACCGGACGATGCGGGCTTTGGTTATTACACGAAGGCAAAATTTCGTGAGAAGAAATGCTACGTCAAACTACTAGCGTTGTGGAGGTATCTGGGCTTTGAATTCCTCATCAATCTGTCGCCCCGACTGCGCCGCAACTGGGAGTATTATCTCTGTTACATCGTGCGCGGCAAGGTGATGGAGTTTGAGTTCGAAGTCATAAAATAGTCGTGCTGCTTACTAAGCCCATTTGGCTGTGCTTTGACAGTATCCGCCAATGGCAGGATCGCCGCACGCTGTTGCCGACGCAGGCGTTGGGGCGGCGCGGCGAGGACGTCGCGCATCGCTACCTGCAGCGCAAAGGCTATCGCGTGATCGACAGGAACTGGCGCAGCCGCAGTGGGCTGAGTGAGGTTGATCTCATCGCCTGGCAGCGGGGGACGCCAGACCGCTTGGTTTTCGTCGAGGTCAAAAGCAGGACTAACGACGAGTTTGGTTCGCCGGACCGAAACATTGATCGCGATAAGATCACTGCCTTGCGGCGGGCGGCTCGGGAGTATTGCCGCAAAGGCTTTGTGGACGAGGAACTCGTGCGATTTGATACGATCTCGATTGTCTTTGAGCCCACGTTTCGGCTGGAGCACGACACGGATGCGTTTAGCTGGAAGTCTTGGTAGCACCGATTGTGAGAGCGTATGAAGTATGTCTTGGACCCCGACTTCACGCGATGCCGTTTGGGTCGTACTGTTTCTTGCATTGCACTTCACGTCGCCAATCGTTAACGATGCTGAGGTGGAGATACTGGTGGCCTTCGCACTGTTCGAAATTATCGAACCTCGAATCGGTGTGTTTCGCGATTCGCAGCGAGGTCGTTTCCTGGGAGTTGCGATCCGTCTCGCGTTTGCTTATCTTTTGATGGGTGTGACGGGCGGCATCACCTCTAGCTACTACTTAATACTGCTGTTGCCAGTCGTGACGGCCGCAACGTTTTTTGGTGCCATCGCGACGCTGGCGGCCACGACGCTGGCGGCGCTCTCTTATCTCTCCTTCCTGTTGTTTCTCGATTTTGAACAGTTAAAAATTCCACTCGATCAGCAGCAGGAGATTAGCTTTCGCATTCTGTTTCTGTTTCTGGCTGCATATCTGACGTATGAGCTCGGTCGCAACAATCGACAGCAGATGGTGCGTTACCAGACCCTTGCCGGTGAATTGGCGTTGGCCAACGATAACCTCAAGGCCGCCCAGACAGAAGTGCTGCGGAGCGAACGGCTGGCAGCGCTTGGGCAACTCACTGCCGGCCTTGCTCACGAGTTGCGAAACCCGTTGGGCACCATCAAGACCTCGGCCGAGATGCTGGCAAGAAAATTGCCTCCCGACGATCCGATCGCGCAGGAGTTGTCGGGCTACATTTCGTCAGAAGTGGACCGAACCAATGAATTGGTAAAACGCTTTCTTGATTTCGCGAAGCCGTTTCGCCTACATGTTGAGTTGAGCGATTTGCGAGAGGTGATTGATCGTGCGGCACAACAAGTTGCGGCGCGCGCAGAGGCGCGCGGTTGTACGATCATCCGCAACGATTCCCCTGATGTGCACGAGTTGCCAATCGACGCGCAATGGATCTGCCAACTGGTTTCAAACCTGTTGGCAAATGCGATTGATGCAAGTCCTCCTGGATCAGTGGTGACGGTGTTGACGCGACCGGCGGAGGGCGGGGCAGAGATTGCTGTGATTGATCGGGGCGCTGGGATCGCGCAGGAAAATGTGGGGAGTGTTTTCAATCCATTCTTCACAACCAAGTCCGAGGGAACCGGACTTGGCCTTGCCATCGTCTCAAAGATTGTGGATGAACATCGCGGTCGAATCTTTGTCGAAAGTGAGCTTGGCGTGGGCACCAGCTTTCGAGTGTGGTTGCCAGATCGTCAGGAAATAGAAGAGTAAAAACGATAGATGCGAATTCTTGTCATTGAGGATGAAGAGAAGCTGCGGCGGGTCATCGAGCTGCAACTGAGCGGCGAAGATTACGAAGTGCTGACCGTTGGTACGGCAGAAGACGGGTTGCGTAAGTTGGAAGGCATTGACCTGGTGCTGACCGATCTCAAGCTGCCTGGCATGGATGGCTTGACCATGCTCGAGCAGATCGCGCGTGAGAACCCTTCCTTGCCAGTTGTCGTGATGACGGCGTTTGGCAATGTCGAAACTGCGGTGGAGGCAATGAAGCGCGGGGCAGTCGATTTTTTGCAGAAGCCGTTCTCACTCGATCATCTGTCCACCGTTGTGCGCAAGGCGCTGGACGTGCGCCGATTGCGCAAAGAGAATGAGCGTCTCAAGCAGGAAATCGAAACTCGCTACACCTTCGGAAACCTGATTGGGCGGAGTGCGGGTATGCAGGAGGTTTTCAATCTAATCGAGCGCGTTGCGCCTAGCCGGGCTACCGTTCTGCTGTGCGGAGAGAGTGGTGTGGGTAAGGACATGGTGGCGCGGGCGATTCACTTTAACTCCCCGCGACGCAACCAGCCGTTAGTCAAAATCAACTGCAGCGCACTGCCCGAGAACCTGATGGAGAGCGAGTTGTTTGGCTACGAAAAGGGCGCATTCACCGGTGCCACGGTGGGTAGGCCAGGAAAGTTTGAGCAGGCCGATTCCGGGACTGTGTTTTTGGATGAGATTGGTGACGTCCCGATGGCCGTGCAGGTCAAGTTGTTGCGGGTATTGCAGGAGCGCGAGATCGAGAGACTGGGGTCCAACCGCGTGAGGCAGATCGATGTGCGCGTGATTGCGGCGACCAATGTGGATCTGCGGGCTGCTCTTGAGGGTGGTCGCTTTCGTGAGGATCTGTATTATCGGCTTAATGTGATGCCCATCAACATTCCCTCGCTTCGTGAGCGAAGGGAAGATGTTCCAGCCCTGGCGCAGCACTTCATGAACAAACACGGGAACGGTGCGCAGTGTTTGAGTCGCGCAGCGCTGGAGAAGTTAATGAGCTACGATTGGCCGGGTAACGTTCGCGAATTGGAGAATGTGATCGAACGGAGTCTGTTGTTGGCCCGTAGGGATGAGTTGTCGGCCGAGGATGTGAGGATCGAAATGGGACCTCGGGCACGACAGTCGTCCAGCGAGGCGGCGTTTCTGCCTGCGGGCATGACTCTTGATGAATACGAGAAGAGCATACTCAAAGAGGCCTTGCGTCGGGCCAATGGAAACAAGAGCCAGGCGGCTCGGATTCTCGGTATTACCCGCAACGCGCTGCGCTACAGGCTGGGGCAAATCGGCATCGAAGACAAGGACGCCGAGTAAGCGATGCGCGACAAAACGGTGCGGCATTTGTTCGTCTATGGCACGCTCCGTCACAACAGCGGGCATGAGCGGGCCAAATGGCTGGGGACGATTGCCAAGTTCAAGGGTGCGGCTCGGTTGGCCGGGCGTTTGGTTGACCTGGGCGACTATCCGGGCCTGTTGCCACCGACGAATGCTCTGCAAAAGGTACGCGGCGACTTGTGGGAGTTGCCAGCGGATGCGGCGGTTCTGGAAGCCTTGGATCGCTATGAGGGCTGTCATGTTGACGACCCCGAGCCACACCAATACCGCCGTATCCTCTGCACCGCAACCGATGGGGAGGGATTGCGAATTCCTTGCTGGGCCTACCTATTCCAATGGCCGGCTCAACACCGGCGAATCATCCCGGACGGCGACTGGCTCTGCCGGGACTGAAATGTCGCGATTGGCGGAATTGACATACAATAGGGAATGAGCTTTAGGGGTTTTCTATCTGTATTTGTTTTAGCCGCCAGCTTGGTGTTTCCGCAAGCAGCCGCAATCGATGGGCAAATTGAGGGGATTGTACGGGATCCAAGCGGTGCTGCTATCGGCAACGCAAATGTCAAGGTTCACAACTTGGCAACCGGGTTAGAGCGGGAAGCTTCCACCACTGGCGCTGGCTACTATCGATTCTCTGTTTTGCCTCGCGGCGAGTATGAAGTGATCGCCACCGTTAGCGGCTTCAACACCGTCAAGAACACGGGCGTCATCCTCAATGCGGGTACTACGGCCACGATCAATTTTGACTTGAGCCTGAAGAGTGCTGCGACGGAATTGGTCGTTACATCCAGCGTGGCTGTTACCGAGCCGGGCCGCACCGACATCGGATCAACCTTGAGCGGCAATCAAGTGCAGAATCTGCCGCTGGTTAGCCGCAATCCTTATAACTTCATTTTCTATCAGCCCAACGTGACGGGTCGGCCGAACACGGAATTCGGTGTGCCGCGTAAGATTAACGCGAACGGTTTCAATGGCCGCATCAACTATCAGTTAGATGGCGGGAACAACGTACAGAGCGACCGCGCTGGCATCCGGTTAATTCCAATTTCCAATACCTTTGTAGAAGAGATCCAATCGATATCGAATGGCTTTGCTCCCGAGTTTGGCAACACAGTGGGCACCGTATTCAACACGGTCACACGCAGCGGCGCAAACGAATACCACGGCGAGGGCGCGTACATCTTCCGTCGCACGGATTTTAATGCCGCCCCAGCGCTACTACGATTCGGAGCGCCAAAGCCGACGATCAACGTTGATTCCTTTTACGGCAATGGTGGGGGCCGCATCATCAAGGACAAGCTGTTCTTCTACGGTGCCTATGAACAGGTCAAGCGTGACCTTCCCAGCGTCATCACGGTGACTCCGGCAGTGCTGGCGCAAGTTGGACTTCCCTCCAGTTTTGCGGACCCGATTCCCTTTAAACAGAACGTCAAGTTCTATATGGCGAAGATCGACTACCAGATCAACAACAGTAATCGCCTCAGCGTACGTCTGAACGGTCATCGCAATGAGTCGCCGTACAACAACGGCGGTGGTTTGACTGTTGTTCCGCGTACCTATAACTTCGTCGACCGCAGCTATGTTGTCATGGCGCAATTGATCTCGACATTTTCGGCGAATGTCGTCAACGAGTTCCGTTTCCAGTCCCCGTGGCGCAGCCAGCAGCAGCAAGCCTTTGAAGCCACCGGCACCGGCCCTGCAATCAACATCACAGGGCAGGTCCAGTTCGGTCGTTCGGAAGGCGCGGGATTCAACTTCACCGAGTTGTCGCCTGAGTACACCGACAACCTCAACATCAACCGCGGCAAGCACAGCTTCAAGGTTGGCTTCACTGGCCGACACATTCGGGATCAACAGATACAGGCGACCTTCGCCCGTTACACTTTCGCTAACATTCAGAGTTATCTCGATACCAAGAGCGGTTTGACGCCCACCGGATATCAGACCTTTACCCAGACCATCGGCGAACCAAGCATCAAGTACAATTCGTACTTCTACAGCATGTATGCGCAGGATTCTTACAAGCCTCGCCCCAACATCACACTCACTTACGGCCTTCGTTACGATGTCTATTCGCCGCCCGCTGCCAATGCCAGCTCGCCTTACTCCTCGTCGCAGAGTTTCCGCACCGACCGTAACAACTTTGCACCTCGCGTCGGCATCGCCTGGGCACTCGGCCAGGATCAGAAGACAGTCATCCGGGCCAGTGCCGGTATGTTCTACGATCCGCCGCAGACAGACGTCTATCGTCGCGCAATCCTGAATAATGGGACGCCGATTTTCTTTAACGTCACCAGTCCTGCTGTGCAGCCGGTCTTCCCGAATATCCTGACCAGCATCCCGAGCGGCTTCAATCTGCCGATCCAGTCGATTGATACCATCTCGCCGAACTTCGCTAACCTCTACTCGGGCAACGTCAACGCCAGCATCACCCGCCAGATTAGCCCCAAGACGGCGATCACTGGAACCTTACTCTACACACGCGGCAACCGCCTTCCGGTCTATCGTAATATCAACCTGTTAGCGAGCGGCAACGTATTGGCGGATGGCCGACCGATCTGGATCTCTGATGCCGGTAAGCGTATCGATCCGCGATTCAATAACATCTTGAGCGCTGAAAGCGTTGGCCAATCCACTTACTCAGGCGCCACGCTAACAGTCAATCGCCGCCTTGGTGGGGGCTTTGAAGCCTTTGCAAGCTACACCGTGGCTCGCGCAAAGGATGACGCGCCGGAGCAGAATAACATCGACTCAGGTGCCTTCCTGCTGAGCGACCTCTCAAATCGTCGCCGGGACAAGGGATACTCGTTGACTGACCGTCGGAATTCGCTCCAGGCCAGCGGCGTTTATCAGCCAACACTCAACGTGAACAACAAGTTCATGCAGTACCTGTTGAAGAACAATCGCATCGGCTTTACGGCGACAGCGATCTCGGGCGACATTTTCAATATCGGCTCAAATCGAGTATTGAACAACGACCAGGCGACAGGCGTCGCCTTCCAGCGTCCGCTCTACATTGCCCGCAACACCTACCGTGGACCCGCCACTTATCAGTTCGATGTGCGCTACTCGCGCATCTTCCCGATCAAGGAGCGCTACAGGGGTGAATTCTTTGCCGAGTCGACCAATATCTTCAATCACACGAATGTCACCGGCGTAAATACGACGGCCACCGTGGATGCGGCGGGTAACATTACCGGCGCCCCCTCCTACGCCTGGACCTCGGCGATCGATCAGCGCCTGATTCAGCTTGGGTTGAAGTTTAATTTCTAAAGACTCTGCTTCAGGGATACTGTAAAAATGCGAATGCTAGCCGCCATCAAGGTTTGTGTTTTCGTAAGCGCCTTCCTTCCGTTGCTGCTGGCATCTGAGGCCGCGCCGCCAGCACCTGCCGGGCTTGAATACTCGACAGCGGGTGAAATGAAGTTCCCGGCGCGGTATCGCGAGTGGGTCTTCCTCAGTTCTGGCGTCGGTATGACTTACGGTCCAGCTGCGGCGGCAAACGTGGGACGACCGAAGATGTTCGACAATGTCTACGTCAATCCAGAGTCCTATCGAGCCTTCCTCGATAGCGGGAAATGGCCAGATAAGACTCAGTTTGTGCTGGAGATTCGCAGTTCGGAGAGCATCGGGTCGATCAACAAGGGCGGTAGTTTCCAGACAGATCTGGCCGCCTTCGAGATGAACGTCAAAGACTCGTCTTCGCCCAATGGCGAGTGGGCGTTTTACAATTTCCAGATCGCCGCCGGCAAGGCCGCCGCGCTGGCAAAGCCGATTCCGAAAACCGCCAGTTGCTACACCTGCCACACCAACAATACGGCAGTGGAAAACACTTTCGTACAGTTCTATCCGGTGCTGTACGAGGTGGCACAAAACAAGGGTACGGTTAAGCCGAACTTCGAGAAGCTTCCGCTCAATCTCACCCAGCTTGAAGGCATCGTGATCAACGAGGAATGGTCGAAGGCAGAAGCGGCTTTGGATGGCTTGGCCGCCCACGCGCCCGCGTCGAACTCGGTCTCAGAGGCGACTCTCAATCAGTTGGGCTATCGGCTCTTGCAAACCGGTAAGTCGGCTAAGGCCGTCAGCCTGCTGGAATGGACAGCCCAGCAATATCCCAAATCGGTGAACGTGCAGGACAGCTTGGCCGACGCCTATCTTGCGGCAGGCAATAAGGACGCGAGCCGCGCGACAACTGAGCGGGAACTGAAAATGGCCGAAGCCGATCTTACAATGGACTCGGCGCTGCGCAAAGCGATCGCCGAGGCCGCCAGCAAGCGCCTCACGTTGCTGAACTAGGCAGATTGTCGGCACGCTGGTTTGGCGATGCTAAACTGAAACCAAGCTGCAGCGTGCGGGGACGTTGTCTCTGACTGGCACCGCGCCAGCTATTTAGACGGGGCAGTCATGCCAGGGAGACGCTTTCCAATGAAGCGCATCGCGATTTTTTTCATAGCTATTACTGCACTCTTTTCTCAAACCATTACAACCATCGCCGGGGGAGGCCCAGGCAGCAACGTCCCGGCGCTCAACTCAGCACTGACCCTTACCCAAGGTGCCGCATCTGACAGCGCTGGCAATATTTTCTTCACGGCACAAAGCCGCGTTTTAAGGTTGGAGCCGAGTGGTAATCTGACCTTAATCTCTGGCACTGGTCTCGCTGGCTTTAGCGGCGACGGCGGCCCGGCAACCGCTGCGCAGCTTCGTACGCCGAACGGTCTGGCCGTCGATTTGGCGGGCAATATTTATGTAGCGGACCTCGGTAATAACCGTATTCGCAAAATCACTCCAGCTGGCGTAATCACGACCTTTGCTGGTAACGGCGGTTTCTTTTATGCGGGGGATGGTGGCCCGGCGACCAATGCGCAAATGCGATCTCCTCATGGCGTAGCTGTCGATAAAGCTGGAAACGTATTCATTGCGGAGACTGGCAGCCATGTGATCCGCAAAGTGTCTACCGATGGGAATATCTCCACGGTTGTGGGTTTCGGAGTTGCCGGATTCTCAGGCGACGACGGAGATCCACTCTTTGCCCAGCTCATTGCCCCGCGTGGCGTTGTAGTCGATAAGGATGGCACCCTCTACATCGCAGATTACGGCAATAATCGGATACGCAAGGTGGTCCCTGGCAAAATCACGACGATTTCTGGTGCAGGCGTTGGCTATTCCGGGGACGGTCTGGCTGCGGCCGAAGGCCGTTTTAGCGGCCCGACCGGCATTGCGCTCGATTCCAGCAACAACCTCTTCATCGTAGATTCGAACAACCAGCGGATTCGCAAGATTGTTCTGGGTGGCAACATTTCAAGCGTTGCTGGAAATGGTACGGCAGACTTCAAAGGTGACGGCGCTGCTGCTACATCGGCAACGCTGAACTTTCCAGCTGGTGTCGCCGTCGACGGTGGGGGCAACGTCTACATTGCCGACCAAAATAACGCTCGCATCCGGAAAGTAACTTCAAGCGGCACGATCTCATCTGTTGCTGGCAATGGAACCAACTCTTATGGTGGCGACGGCGCATTGGCACCTGCCGCCCAATTGAATGTTCCTTCTGCCATAGCGCGCGATGCGGCGGGCAACCTCTTTATCGCGGACACGGGCAATCATCGCATCCGTCGGGTCACCGTTGATGGCAGGATTTCGACCTATGCCGGCAACGGGACTGCGGGTTTCGGTGGCGATGGTGCCGCTGCAAGCGCAGCGCAACTGAACAACCCCAGCGGGTTGGCCATGGATGGCGACGGCAATCTCTATGTTTCCGATTCGGGCAACCACCGCGTACGAAGAATCACTCCCGGTGGCACGATCTCGTCCGTCGCTGGCACCGGTACCGCCGGTAATGCCGGGGATGGCGGAGCCGCCAGCAGCGCTCAGCTGAGTTACCCAATCGGCTTGGCGATCGACACGGCAGGCAACCTCTATGTAGCTGACTCGGGCAATAACCGCGTCCGGCGCTTCGCACCGGGTGGCTCGATGGCAACCATGCCCACTGGCAGTCTGAATTCGCCTCAGGGTGTTGCCGTTGACTTGGCGGGCAACCTCTACACGGCCGACTTGTACAACCACCGAATTCAGAAGCTGGACGCCAAAGGCGCAGTCTCAACTGTTGCCGGCGACGGCACTTCCGGTGATAGCGGCGACGGCGGCCCGGCAATCAATGCTCAATTGCGCTTTCCTTTTGGGGTCACGGTCACCAGGGCAGGGGAGTTGCTGATTGCTGATACCAGCAATCATGCGGTAAGGCTGGTGAGTTTGGATGGCACGATTACGACCGCCGTGGGAACCGGCGTTCCAGGGCTGAGTGGCGACGGCGGCGACCCCTTCCAGGCGCAGCTCTTCTATGTGCGCAGTCTCATTGTCGATGAGCAGGGAAATTTGTACATCGCAGACAGCGGCAACCAGCGCATTCGCAAAGTGACACTTCCGGCTACGAATCAGGACTGATCAGGCCGGTAGTTTTCGCAAACGGCCTTCGCGATGCTGGCCATGAGCGCAGCCTTGGCGCTCGCATCTGCATGCGAGTCACCGACAAACACTGCGATGAAGACCATCCCGCCATTCGGGGCGTACATCACACCGACGTCGTTGAACGCAACGGTGAGTCCCTTCCAGGATCCGCTCGTACCTGTTTTATGACCAATGCGCCAGCCTTTCAGAAGGCCCGCTTTCAGGCGATCGGGGCCCGTGGCGGTCTGATCCATGACCCCAAGCAGATACTGCGTGGAGCTTTTGGATACCAGTCGGCCTGCCGCCAATTCGCGCAACATTTGCACCATTCCGGTTGGGCTGGAAGTGTCCCGTTGGTCACGTTGATATTTTTCATAGGCAGCACTGCGCTTTGCTTCAGGAATCGCGGCCGTAACCTGATCCAGCAGCTTGGCATCGACATAGGCAGGCTTCCACTCGATACCAGAGATTTCGGTTTGCAGATGTTTCTCGTCCCGGTCGATGCGCATACCTGTGATCTTCTTGCGGTTGAGAAAGGTCTGTACTTTGCCAATCCCGCCCAACTTCGCTACCAGAAAATCAACTGCCGCGCTGTCGCTATCCACAATCGCCCGGCGGACAAGCTCCCCTACGGTTGTGTGATAGCCCGTCTCACCAACAAACTCGGCGATCGGCTGCATCGAGAGGCTCAGATCCTGCTTGCGCACAATCACCGGGTCTGCCAGCTTCCAACCCTGATGGTCTACCGCATCCAGTACCGCTACTCCCACGATGAGCTTCATCACGCTCTGCAGCGAGAAGGTCTCCGCGCCGCGCAGGCATGCGGACTCTTTAACCCCCACAGCGCAGACGCCCACCCGGGCGTCAAATCCCTTGGTCAAAAGTTCGAGCTTCGCCTTCAGTGCTGTGCCATTCAAATCTCCGGCACTGGCACCAAGCGACAGCATCGAGATCAAAAATATGAGCCTCACAGCAGGACGATTTTGTCGCTCTTGAATTTCTTCAGAGCGTTGCGCGTGTCGACGATCAGCGCTGACTTCTCGATGACGGCCGCGTAGTCGAGGTTGCTGTGATCGGTGATGACCACGACGCAATCCGCTGCCTCACAGGCGGGCAACATCTCCTGTGACTCCAGGCGGTGCTCGTCGACGCGCAGGCTGGAAATGAATGGATCTGAATACGAAACCTTCGCCCCGCGCTGCATCAGCAGGTGCATGATGTCCAGGCCCGGTGACTCGCGCACGTCGTCGATGTCCCGCTTGTAAGCCATCCCCAAAAGATGAATTCGCGAGTTCTTGACCGGCTTGGCATGGTCGTTGAGCGCGTCCTGAATTTTATCGACGACAAAGTGCGGCATCTGGCCATTGATGTAACCAGCCAACTCGATGAAACGAGCTTCAATTCCAGCCTGCTTTGACTTCCAGCTTAGATAGAACGGATCAATCGGAATGCAATGCCCGCCCAGCCCTGGGCCAGGATAAAAAGGCATGAAGCCAAAAGGCTTGGTCGCCGCCGCATCGATCACTTCCCAGACATTGATCCCCATGCGTCCACACATGATCGCCAACTCGTTCACCATCCCGATGTTGATCATGCGGAAAGTGTTCTCCAGCAGCTTCACCATCTCAGCCACCTGGGTGCTACTTACCGAAACCACTTGATCCAATGCACAGCCATAGAACGCGGCACCGACTTCAGTGCAACTTGGCGTGTGTCCACCGACAACCTTGGGAATGTTCTTCGTTTGAAACTGTTTATTGCCTGGGTCCACACGCTCGGGCGAGAAGCAGAGGAAGAAGTCTTCGCCGACCTCCAACCCGCCCTGCGCTAACTTAGGCAACACCAACTCTTCGGTTGTACCAGGGTAGGTGGTGGATTCCAGAATCACCAGCTTGCCTCTGCCAAAATTCTCGGCGATCGATTGCACCGCAGAATTGACGTAAGTCATGTCCGGGTCTTTGGCTTTAGACAAAGGCGTCGGCACGCAGATGTTGATCGTATCCAGGCTTCGAATTATCGAGAAGTCTGTCGTCGCGTCCAGCCTGCCAGATTCAACCAGCGGCTTCAGAACAGATGTGGGAATGTCCTGAATGTAAGACTCACCTGCATTCAGCTTCGACACCTTGCGTTCATCAATATCCAGCCCCGTCACATGGAAACCAGCATGAGCGAATTCGACAGCGAGCGGGAGGCCGACATAGCCAAGCCCGACCACGCCGATCCGGGCGCTGCGGTTCTTCAGTTTTTCAAGGATTTGGGTCTTCATTCTTCTCGCAATGTGAACAGGCCGGTCGCGATCAATTCCGCCGGCCCTGTTAAATATATCGTGTCTTCCCACAAAAGGTTTAGTATTCCGGCAGGGGTATGCACGTCGACTGGGCTCTGGGCTAGACCACGCAACACGGTTGCGGCCATTGCGCCTGTGGACCCGGTGCCGGACGAATTCGTAACCCCCACCCCGCGCTCAAAGAAGCGAACGTCGATGGAGTGGGCGTCCATCAACTTTACGAAGCTGACGTTGGTCCGGTTGGGGAAGCGAGAGTGCATTTCAATTTCGGCCCCGACCTTCGCCCAATCGAAATCGAAATTATCGACAAAGACAATGCACTGTGGATTGCCAACGTGGATAACAGAACAACTGACTGACCCCGAACTCAGCTCTAGCGTGGTTTCCAGATCGCCAACCGCAACCTGCGGCGAACCCATGTCCATCTTGAAGACATAGCGCTCGGCGTCCTGCTCCAGCAGTGTCATCGATTTGGGGCCTGCACCGGTGAGGATCTTCACTTGCGGCCCGGTTGCCTTCCCGTTGGCAAGTGCCCAGGCGGCTGCGCAGCGGGTGCCATTGCCGGACATTTCCACTTCGCTTCCATCGGAATTGAAGAGTCGAATGCGAACATCGCAGCCCTGCTCGGCAGGCGAAATCAGAAACCAGCCATCGGCCCCAATGCCGGTATGGCGGTTGCAAATATGGATGGCCAGACGGTTCAAGCTGGCGACGGCGGGCAGATCCGGGAGCCACGACAGCAGGAAGTCGTTTTGCGCGCCGTGCGCCTTGGTGAAAGGGATGTTCATGGGGAGACGCGGCGCCAGACTTCGATCACTGGCTCGTAGGGTAACGATACTAGTTTCACACAGGCAAAGCCCGCCGTCCGCTGCATGGTACGCGACGCGTCGTCCCCGTGTTGGGAGATCACCCAGGCAGTGTCGAGAAAGAGTTCTGGCCGTGCGGCATTGCGGTCAAATTCAAGTTTGTCGCCTTGATGGATGGTCTCGACGATCGGGATACCAGCCTCCGCGAGAATCGCAGTGAGATTGCCAAACGGCATCCAGATCCCTGTGCCAAGCTGATAATCTTTTTGCAGTAATTGAGCGATCTCGTGGGTCCAGGCTCGACGGGATTCGGAGTTCGCCTTGCCCTCGTTCTTGACTATGACTGCGTGGGTGGCAAACCAGCTCACCGCCAGCAGTGGCAGGATCAGTCGCAGGCGCGGCCAGCGGCCCGCCAGCATGCCACTGAGAACTGCACACAACGGGAGACCGGCGAGCGCGTAGCGGCTGTTGTAGTGGCTAAAAGGGTAGACTTCCGGCACGTAGATCGGACTGTCTCCACCATGCAAATTGACAATGTAAAAAATCGGGGCAAGCAGGCAAAAGAATAGCGGCCAGGCTGCACGGGCGCAAAATAGGCCGACGGCACTCATCGCGATCAACGGCCAGCCCAGCACCGCTTTGCTGGCAATCGCAAACTGCCTGAAGGCTGCCCACCAATCATGAGCACCAGGGTAGGGGAGGCCCTTCTGTATGGCTTTGGCAGACCCAAGGCCGCGATAGAACTCCAGCGGATCAGAGTACATGATCCAGTTGTGCGCCAGCCAGTAGCCCGGCCCCAGCCCAGCTACCGCACAGAAAATCACCCCAAGTTTTCTGCCGCCGGCCCAAAGCAGATAAATCGCAACAAAGGGCAGGACAAACCAGCCTTCATAACGGGTTAAGGTGGTCACGATGCTGCACAGCCCGGCAAGGCCCGCATCTAGGCTGGAATTGCGCGCAACGGCCCGAGTCGAAAACAACAGCATGCCCATCGCGCCAGCAAGAAACAGTGGCTCTGTCATCGGGGTTGCCTGCAGATAAAGAAGATTGGGCTGCAGCGCGAAAATTGCGACGCCGACAATGGCTCCGTTGACGCCGGCAATCCGACGCAACAGTGCAAACAGGAAGGTCCCTGCAACAACCCAGGCAATGCCCGACGGCAGTGCTCCGGCCAGACCATTCTGCCACCACGCGTCGACGCGCGCAAAGGGCATCATTACTAAGTGGGGTAGCGGTAACCAGACGGTGCCGATTTGCTCATACCCAGGATTGCGGCCATCAAAGAGGCGTCGCGCGATGTTGAGATGCGCCGCCGCATCGCCATAATACAGAGCTGTCCCCTCTGCCTGAACAAACCAGATGGCGGCGGCACTTACCAGGGCAAGGGCCGCCGCGCAAATCAGATTAGAACGCAGTGAACTTGCGGAACTCTTCAAAGCGCCCATCGATCTCCTTGCGGGTCAGTGTGCGGAATCGCTCAACGCCAAACTGCTCACAGCAGAAGCTTCCCATCACGCTGCCATAGATGACGGCGCGGTGTAACTCATGCGGGTCGATTGCGCCATTCAGATCAAAGCCACGCTCGGCGAGGTATCCCACAAAGCCACCGGCGAAACAATCCCCCGCGCCCGTCGGATCAAAGACGCTATCCAGCAGATAACCCGGCACCATGAACAGGCTATCGGGGCGGAAGAGCATCGCGCCAAATTCGCCGCGCTTGATGACGAGGTTCTTTGGTCCCATCGACATGATCTTGGCTGCGGCTTTGCGCAGGTTCGATTCCCCCGAAAGCAGGCGCGCCTCTGAGTCATTGATCAGCAGGAAATTCCAGTCCGCAATGGTCTCTAACAACTCTCCGCAGAAGTCATTGATCCAGAAATTCATCGTGTCGCCGCCAGAGAAACGCAGTTGCGACATCTGCGCAAAGACCTGCTTCTGCAGCGCCGGCTGAATGTTGCCCAGGAACAGATAGGGCTGCGTCTTGTAGCTTTCAGGCAGCTTCGGTTGGAAACTTGCAAAGACGTTCAAATCGGTCTGGAGCGTCTCGCGGTCATTCATGTCCGCCGAATACACGCCTTTCCAAAAGAAGGTCTTGCCTGCGGCTACTTCAAGGCCCGCCAGATCGATGCCGCGACTTGCGAGAAACTCTCGGTCGGCCGGATCGAAGTCGTCACCGACAACGGCCACTATCTTGGGTTGGGTGAAATAGCTCGCAGAGAGAGCAATATAGGTACAAGCGCCGCCAAGCATTCGCTCGACTTTACCGTGGGGAGTTTCGACCCCGTCATACGCGACGGAGCCCACAACAACTAATGACATTAACCAAGTGTAGCCGAGGCTTGGGGTTTAGCCCCGCGCCGGGCGACGAGAAATACCTGATAACCCAAAAGATTGGGCAGGATCTTTGTAGCAAGCACCAGCGTGGCATGTAGAAATCGCATCAGTGGATTGGTGAGTTCCAGTGGCAATACGATCTCCAGCGGCATCACCGTCATCTGTTCGCGTACGATCTTGTAGCCCTCCTGCTCTAGCAGGGCGCGGGCAGAAGCGGCCGTGTAAAATCGCAGGTGCGTGCGATCCAGGATTCCGCGATCCTGATAGCTGAAGCTGCCAAACAGCATGCCTAGCCTGACCGTGATGTTGACCACGTTGGGCACTGACACAATCACTTGCCCGTTCTCTGCCAGCAGCCCGAGCGCCTGCTTCAAATGAATCTCCGGCCTTGGCATGTGCTCCAGAACGTCAGCAAACACGATCTTGTCAAAGCGCTTACCCGCAAACTCTTCCAGCGCCGGCCCCAGCCCCGCTTCAAGGTCAGCTTGAACATAACCATCGAGAGAGCTTGAGACATCCTCAGCACTGAGTTGGTCCACGCCAAACACACTGTTATGCTGCTCTGCAAATTGTGCCGCCATGAAGCCCTTGCCACAGCCCACGTCCAGCACCAGTTGATTGGAACCAACTGCTTCTTTCACCATGTGGTGGCTGGAATAGGTGCTCTGCTTGATCGGATAGTGAATGAAGTACTCGGCAAACTCCGGGTGCTTCTCGATTGAGCGACGCGTCTCCTGATAGCGCTTGACCGCAGCAAAGACATCTTGAGCGTACTTCAGGCCATTGACGTAACAGATCTCGTCGCCGTAATAGGTCGGGATCGGAATTTCGTTGATCCTAAATCCCTGGTGGTGAAACTTGATGATGATTTCCGTATCGAAGTGGAAGTCATTGGTCATGTGCGTGAAGTCGATTTGCTTCATCGCGTGCATGCTGTAAGCCCGGTATCCGCTGTGAAACTCGGTCAGCTTCATGCCCAGCGCCCAATTCTCAAACATCGTCAGAATCCGGTTGCCAACATACTTGTAGAGCGGCATGCCGCCCTTCAGCGGGCCGCCGTGGTCGCGCATCATTCGCGAACCAAACACCGCCTCTGCTTCACCAGCGACAAGCGGATGGTACATGTTCGCCAGCAGTTCAGGCGCATACTGCCCGTCGCCATGCAACAGCACGGCAATATCGAAGCCCTGCTCGATAAAGTAGCGATAGCCTGCCTTCTGATTGCCGCCGTAGCCAAGGTTTTTCTCGTGCTTGAGCACGTGCAGCTTCGTGTCGCCCCAGACTTCTTTCAAACCCACCGCCAGTTCGTAGGTGGCATCCTGGCTGGCATCGTCGAAAACGACCACCTGCTCTACGTTCTTCCAAACTTCCTGCGGGATGCGCTCCAGCACCTTTTTCAAGGTCGTCAGTGCGTTGTAGGTGACGATCAGGATCCCGATGCGTTTCCCGCGATTGGAAGCCAGCGTCTCCGCTAGATTTTCTACTGCGCGGGTGGCTAGGGTTTGCATCGGGCAGGTCCAGATTGGTCTCGGCTCATCACAGGGGGTCTCTATAACGATATCGCGGGCGACGGCTTTTAGCTAGGCCGTCCGGCAAAGCGCTCCAGTAGGCGATCCCATTCCACCACGACTTTTCCGCCCGCCGCCTCGTGAGACTTCCGCCAATCCTCCAGCAGTTCCAGGCAGGAATGGTCGAGATAACTGAGCTTTGAAAAATGAATGTGTAGCTCTGTCTCGGGCCCAACCCTCCCAAGGGCGTCGGCCAGTTCCGGCAGGCGCAAAAAGGTCGCCGTGCCGCTCAGCTGCAAATCCCCTCTTCCCGCCTCGTCGATAACCAGCTGGATGCTCAACTGCGAAGACCGATAGACCATCTTCGCTAAGGTCAAGGCAATGCCGATGAAGACGCCCGTCAGCAGGTCTACCGCCACCACACCCACAAGCGTCGCCACATAGATGACTACCGGCATCCAACCGTAGCTGCGAAGTTTCCTTACATGCGCAACGCTGACAAGCTTCCACCCCGTCAACACCAGAATCGCCGCCAGCGCTGACGTAGGGATCCGCTCCAGCCAATGCGGCACCAGCAGCACCGTGCCAAGTAGCCAGCCGCCATGCATTACAGAGGACCAGCGGCTCTGCGCGCCCGCCTGGACGTTAGCGCTGGACCGCACGATCACCCCTGTCAGTGGAATGCTCCCCAACAGCCCACAAAGGAAATTCCCAACGCCCTGCCCAAGCAGCTCGCGGTCATAATTCGTGCGTATATCGCGCCGACCACTGGCCACCACCATCCGGTCAACAGCAGCTGCGCTCAACAAGGTCTCGGCACTGGCGATCAATGCGATCGTTGCGGCTCGCAACCAATAGTGCCAATTTGTAAGGCTGGCGAGCAGGTCGATACTCGGAAGCTTAAGGCTTCCCAATAGGTTTGCTGGCACCGCAACGTGGCGGATTTCCAGCTGCAGAATGTCGCTGACCGCGCTTGCGGCCACTAGAGCGAGAAGTGCCGCCGGCAGATTTTTGAATGCCTCCGGGCGAAAGGCATTCCATCCAATTATCACTACCGTCGTTACTATTCCAATCATTGCCGCGCTTCGTTGAGCCGCGCCTGAGACACCGGTCACAATATCGAGCACCAGCTTAGGAATCATCAGTAAATTCAGGATTCCACTGGCTTTAGGAGTTCCATCTAGTACGACGTGAAACTGGCTTGCCACGATCAGCACGCCGATCCCGGCCAACATTCCGTACACCACAGCGGGAGAGATGGCACGAAACCAATGGCCCGCCTTGAGCAAGCCAGCCGCCACCTGCAACAGGCCCGCCATCATCAGCACAACTCCCAAGGCAGGCAACCCTTCCTCCCGTACGATGTCAAAGACCAGGACAACCAAGCCTGCGGCTGGCCCACTCGCCTGCAGCGGACAGCCACCGATCGCGCCAACTACCAAACCACCGATGATCCCGGTGATCAGGCCCAGTTCTGGCGGGACGCCCGAGGCAATCGCGACCCCCAGGCACATTGGCAGGGCGACGAGAAAGACGATGAAACTTGCGAGAAAATCCTTGCTAAGTGTTGTCGCAAAGGGACTTGTCCGAATGATTATGCGTCCCTCCGGGTGAATCGTTCGACCAGCCGATCCCAATCCAGTATCACTTTGCCACCGTTCTCCTCGTGCGACCGGCTCCAGTCCTGAATCAGGTTCAGGCACGAATGATCCAGATAGACCAGATCCTCAAAGTGAATGTGGAGGGTGTTGGTTGCTTCCACCTTATCGAGCGCATCGGCTAGCGTTGGCAAACGCAAAAACGTCGCTGAACCACTCAGATAAAGATCGCTCCTGCCCGAGTGATGGGGAACCAGCTTCACGCCCACGCGAGACGCCTTATACAGCATCTTCAGCACCGTCAATCCGATCCCAATCAGCACTCCCGTTAGCAGGTCAAAGGCAACCACCCCAACCAGTGTCGACGCGTAGATCACGACCGGGATCCAGCCATAGCTCCTCAGCGTCTTCACGTGCTCCGGGTTCACCAGTTTCCAACCCGTCAGCACCAGAATCGCCGCCAGCGCCGACGTCGGAATCCGCTCCAGCCAGTGCGGCACGATCAATACTGCTGCCAACAACCAACCGCCATGCATGACAGACGACCAGCGTGTCTGCGCACCCGCCTGGACATTCGCGCTCGAGCGCACGATTACACCCGTCATTGGCAGGCTGCCCAACATCCCGCATAGGAAATTGCCCGCACCCTGGGCCATCAGCTCTCGGTCATAATTCGTTCGTAAATGCCTGCGCCCGCTTGCCGCCACCATCTTGTCTACCGCCGCCGCGCTCAGCAGCGTCTCAGCGCTGGCGATAAACGCCACTGCCGCAGCCTCGCCCCAATACTTCCAATTTGTAAGGCTGCCCAAAAGTGGAAGGCCAGGCAGCTTGATACCCCCAAAGAGGTTATCTGGAATATTCACATGGCGAATTTCCAGCTTGAAAAAGAAACTGGCACCTGCGGCCGCCAGCAGCGCCAGTAGCGCGCCCGGAATGTACTTCAGGCGTTCTGGACGAAAGCGATTCCACGTCAGCATCACTGTAATCGTCAGCAGTCCAATCAACGCGGCCGTCTCATGGACGCTTCCATCGATCGGGAAAATACCCTCAAATACTGCTTTAGGAATCGACAGTATCGAATTGATTCCACTGCCTTTAGGGGAATCATCAACCACTACATGAAATTGGCCAGCCATGATCAGCACACCAATTCCGGCAAGCATTCCATACACCACGGCAGGAGAGATCGCCCGAAACCACTGGCCGGTTTTAAGCACGCCTGCCACCACTTGCAGGAGGCCTGCCATCATCAGGATGATCCCGAGAGCGGGCAAGCCATGTTCCTGAACCAATTCAAAAACCAGCACCACCAGGCCCGCTGCCGGGCCGCTCACCTGAAGCGGCGATCCCGCGATTGAGCCAACCACCAAGCCCCCCAGGATTCCGGTGATCAGACCCAATTCGGGCGGCACGCCGGAGGCAATGGCGACACCCAGGCACAGGGGAAGTGCCACCAAAAACACCACGAAGCTGGCGAGGAGGTCCTTGCCAAGGGTGCGATTCACAACATCCTCCTCCGCCGTTTCGGGGTTGCACTCGTCACGTGGTCCTCAGACATCGGCACAAACGCGCCTTCGTTCGCATCGTAGGTGAAAACGTGTCCATGTTCAATATCGAAAACCCAGCCAAAAAGGTCCATTTCGCCGCTCGCCAGAGCTGCGGCAACGCTGGGGTGCGTGCGTAGATGGTCCAATTGCGCAAGCACGTTTTCCTCTACCAGCACCCTCAACTGATCCGCTTCTGGCAAATCTTTGTATCCAGCTACGATTCGGACCGCGCTCTCAGAATTGTTCAGCCAGGACCTCACAATTGGCATATGCGAGATCGTTTCTGGATGCAGTGCCGCAGACATTGCTCCGCAATGCGTGTGCCCGCACACGATGATATTTTTAACACCCAATGCGAGCACCGCATATTCAATGGTTGCCGACACCCCGCCCATGACCTCGCCATAGGGCGGCACAATGTTACCGGCGTTGCGGATTGTGAACAGATCGCCAACGTCAGAGTCCGTGATGTCGTTTGGCACCACTCGGGAGTCCGAGCACGTGATAAAAAGCGCTCGAGGGTACTGCCGCGCGATCAGCCGGTCAAAAAAATCTTTCCGCTTTGGATAAATATCCTTCTCAAAGCGCAGTACACCTTTGGTTAATTCGTCCATATTAAGTTTCCCTTCCGCTCTTTGATACTAGCCGATGAGGGTCCAGTGCTAAACTGAGATCTTGCCAGGCTCCGGGCTCCGTGCAATGAGCGGCTGTAAACTCCGCCAGGTCCGGAAGGAAGCAACGGTAGCGGTTTAGCTTGTGTGCCGCGGATCACCCGGGGTCTGGCTTATTCTCTCCTCACACATATGTCCTATCAGGTCATCGCCCGCAAATATCGGCCCCGCGATTTTGACGAACTGATCGGTCAGGAACACGTCAAAACCACTCTCGACAACGCGATCACACAGCGTCGCATCGCCCACGGTTATATCTTTGCCGGGCAACGCGGAACGGGCAAGACGACTGTCGCACGCATCATGGCGCGCTGCCTCAATTGCGTCGATGGTCCGACACCCAACCCCTGCGGTAAATGCTCGTCCTGCCTTGAAGCCCTGCAAGGAAACGCGATCGACGTAATCGAAATTGACGCCGCCTCCAACCGAGGCATCAATGAAATGCGCGAATTGCGTGAGAACGTACGCTTTCGCCCCTCCCGCGACCGATACAAGGTTTTCATCATTGACGAAGCCCACCAGATTACGACCGAAGCCTTCAACGCCCTGCTGAAGACCCTTGAAGAGCCGCCCGAGTGGGCTGTCTTTATCCTCTGCACGACCGAATCCCACAAGATCCCTACTACGATCGCTTCGCGCTGTCAGCAGTTCAGCTTTCGCTCAGTCGAGTTTGCCGAAGTGATGGAACGCATGAAGTTTATCTGCAAGGAAGAGGGCATTGCCGCAGATGATGATGCGCTGGCGGTATTGGCGCAAACGGGCGAGGGCAGCGTTCGCGATTCCCTCTCGGCTCTGGACCAGGCCATTGCCTGCTGTGGCAACACCTTGCATGCCAAGGAGGTCCGCGATCTTCTCGGCATCTTTGGAATCGACTCGCTGGGCGAAGTCTCCCTAGCGCTTGAAAAGCAGGACTCTGCCCGGATGATCGAGATCGTTCTCGAACTGGAGCGCTCCGGTCAGAATCTACAACACTTCTGTCGTGAACTGGCTCGCTACTTCCGCAATCTTCTAGTGGCGAAAATCACCAACGGCAACACTCGGTTGATTGCCGCATCGCCGTCAGAGATCAAGCGCTTCTCTGAGACTGCTTCAAAATTCTCCGAGCACGATCTCACGCGTTACCTGCAACTCACCCTCGATCTCTTCCGCGACCTCCAACACTCACTGCAGCCGCGCTTGCATCTTGAACTTGGCTTGGTGCGAATGGTGCAAGCCGGCAAGCTCGTGGCGATTGAAGAGTTACTGGCCAGTCTGCCGCAATCGCGTCCGGTGGCTCTCACGGCTGCAGCCGCTGCGCCTCGGGAGCGTGCGAATTTCAGGGTCGCGACTGAACCAAAAGCCTCGCCAGTTGCCGCACCGGCTCCCTTACCAGCCGTCGCCGCCGATTCACCCCTCAAAGAGCGTTTGCTGGCAAATCTGAACGAGCAAAAGAAAAAGTTCTCCGCCGACGCCGTCCAGAATGCTCGACTCGAAGAGCATCCGGGCGGGGTGAAATTTTATGCTCCCCGCGAGTTTGTTCGTCCACTCCAATCGCGAGAAATCTCCGCTGCACTGCAGGCGGTCAGCGGCCGTATGGTGCGGATCGAGGTCATTCTCGACGACACCGTCGAGGAAGTGAAGGCGGCCCCAAAGCTTGCCGAGGACGACGCTATCGTTCGCGAGCGGGCGCTATCCAACCCCGAAGTACAACGCTACATGGACCTCTTTGAAGGGGCCGTTGTGCGGGGCGTGAGAAACTTGGCAGAGCCAGATTAGGCAATTAAACTAAACTTCAGCAGGACTAAGCGATGAAACTACCAGGGAATATGCAAGGCATGATGAAGCAGGCGCAAGCCATGCAAGAGCGACTCCAACAGGAGATCGCCGAGATTCGCGTCGAGGCTTCTGCCGGCGGCGGTGCGGTCACCGTCAAGATGGACGGCCAAAAGCGCTGTCTCGAAGTGAAGATCGATCCAGAAGCTGCCGGCGATGCCGAGATGCTTCAGGACTTGGTCATGGCCGCCTTCAATGAAGCCGCCAAGAAAATCGACGACGAGACGGGCAAGAAAACCAGTTCGATGCTCGGTGGCATGGGCCTTCCCCCCGGCATGTTTTAAGGCTGTTGCTTTTATCCCATGCCCGATTTTGCCGAACCCCTTGAACGCCTGATCTCCGAATTCCGCCGTCTTCCTGGCATCGGCCAGAAGTCTGCGCAACGCCTCGCGTTTCACGTGATGCGCGTGGATCGCGAATCGGCTCTCCGCCTCAGTCAGGCGTTGCTTGACGTCAAAGACAACCTGCGGCTCTGTACCGTCTGCAACAACATCAGCTCGGCGGAGCTTTGTGTCTTTTGCTCAGATCCGCGCCGCTCGCCCCTTTCCATTTGTGTCGTCGAAGAAGCTCACAGCATTGTTCCGATCGAGACGACTCGGTCCTTCGACGGCCGCTATCACGTGCTGCAGGGGGCGATTTCTCCACTTCGGGGCATTGGGCCCGAGCAATTGAAGATCAAGAGCCTGCTTGAGCGACTGGCAGACCCCGGCATCGAAGAAATCATTTTGGCCACCAATCCAACGGTTGAGGGTGAGGCGACTGCCTCCTATCTCGCGCGCCTGCTGAAGCCGCTGGGCCTCAAAGTCACCCGCATTGCGATGGGCATACCGGTTGGTTCTGACATCGACTTTGCCGACGAAGTCACTATGCTCAAGAGTATGGAAAACCGTCGCGAAGTTTAGGCAGCCGGATCCACAGCCTCCAAAATCTTTACCGATCGCTTCTTGTTGCTCACCACGATCTCGCAATTGTGTTTGTGCATGCCATTCAACTCGACTGTCAGCGGCTTGTTCGCGGGATAGTCAAAGGTCAGAACGTCTCCCACCTTGAGGCCGAGCAGATCGTTCATCGTGATGTTTGGACCACGCAGCCGCGCATCCAGTTCGACCTTGGCATTCCGGATACGTGCATAGACCTGCTTCATCTCGTCTTCTGTCGCTTGTGTTTTGCGAATCGTCCACTGCTCTGCAAACTTGTGGCTGAGCATCTTGATGATGATCGACGGAATGCCGATGTTCATCATCCCGCTGACCTCGCCAATCCGAATCTCGATACTGACGGCGACAATGGCTTCGTTTGGTGCCAGGATCTGTATCAACTGCGGCTCTGTCTCGTAACCATCAATCGCAAAATCGATCGCTGCAATCCCTTTCCACGCCTCCTTGAGATCGCGCAGCATCAACTTGAAAATACTCTCAAGGATCGCCTGCTCAATTTCAGTGACTTCACGCTCTACCTTGGTCAACGTCGTTTGCGACCCTCCCAGTAATATCTGGAGCATCGGAAAGATCATCGTCGGATTCAATTCCAGCAGGCAATTGCTATCAAATGGTTTGGCCCGAATCGTTGCCACGACTGTCGGCGACGGCAGCACCTGCTGAAATTCTGTAAAAGAGAGTTGCTCAACACTCACCAGATTTACGACGACATAAGCGCGCAAGTATGCCGATAAGCTACTGGCAAGCGAGCGAGCGAATGCTTCGTGCAGGATGTATATCGAGCGCAACTGATCTTTGGCAATCCGGTCTGGCCGCCTGAAGTTGTAGGGCTGCGCCCGACGGGAAAGTTCAGCCCGACGAGCGTTGGCGCTCGTCTGCTGGAACATATTGTCAATTTCGTTCTGACTGAGTACACGTGCCGACATCTTTTGCTTAATCGACCTCTCCCCGAATCAAGAAGAGTAAGCCTCCCGCTAAACTGGAGGTAGAGTGAAGAGTTTTTTCGTGCAGAACTTCGGTTGCAGAGCATCCCAGGCGGATGGCGCGGCGCTGGAGGCGAGTTTGGGTGACAACGGGCTGCTTCCTGCCCACGATGCGCGCTCGGCTGGGCTGGTGGTATTGAATACCTGTACCGTCACTTCCAGCGCAGACCTGGACGTGCGTCGCATCATCCGCCAGGTGCAGCGGGATAATCCAGCGGCACAAATTCTCGTCACTGGTTGTTATGCTCAACGTGCGCCCGAAGAAATTGCAGCGATTCCAGGCGTCACCTGGGTAGTCGGAAATTCGCATAAAGGCAGCATTCGGGAAATCGTGAGCAATGCCCAGGGGGAGGGCCCGTCTCCTTACCACTCTCAGATTCACATCAGTGATATCGCGGAGCAGGGTGAGTTTTTCCTGGCCCCTATCGAGGGCCCGGCGGGAGACCGGACGCGACCCAACCTGAAGATTCAGGACGGATGCAACAATCGCTGCTCATTCTGTATCATCCCTGGTGTGCGCGGGAAGTCTCGCTCGGCCGACGCTGACTGGGTGATCGCGCAGACGGCGCGGCTGGCCAGCCTCGGCTATCCGGAGATCGTGCTGACGGGTATCAATCTGGGGCGTTGGGGACGCGAATGGGGCGAGGGGCGTAAGCTGCCTGACTTGCTGCGACGGATGCTCGATGAGACCGCCATCCGGCAACTGCGCTTGTCGAGTATCGAGCCGATGGACTTCTCAAACCAGCTACTGGACCTGATGGCGGGCTCTGAGCGCATCGCCCGGCATGTACACGCACCCTTGCAGAGTGGCAGCGACGCGGTTCTGCGACGGATGCATCGCAAGTATCGGCCTCGGCATTATGAAGACCGGATTCGCCGCGCCCGCGCGCTGATGCCCGACGCGGCGATCGGCGCCGATGTAATGGTGGGCTTTCCAGGGGAGACTGAAGACGAGTTCCGCGAGAGTGTCGATTTCATTGCGGCGATGCCGCTGACCTACCTGCACGTCTTCACTTACTCCGAGCGACCGGGGACGAAGGCAGCAGACATGCCGGGCGCGGTGCCAATCGAGGTGCGGCGCGAACGCAATCGAATTCTGCACGATCTGGGTGCCCGCAAGAATCGTGACTTTCGGCAAGGGTTGCTGGGCAGGCGCTTCGCGGCGCTAACGCTGAGTGAGGGCACCACGGCGCTGACGACCAATTTTGTGCGAGTTGAGTTGCAGCGGCCTCGGGCACCGCGCGAATGGATTGAAGTAGAGCTTGGTGCGTTGAGCGACCGTGGAATGCGCGAAGCGAGCCCCTTGCAGATTCTCAGCTAGCCGCTGGTGGGTCTTGCCTCGTGATCAACCGCGCGCCGCGATTGAAGCTGAAGTAGTCAAAGCCCCAACGAATGGCAACGATAATCCGCGATTGAAAATTGACCAGATACAAAACGTGTATGAAGGCCCACATCAGCCAGGCAAAGTAGCCGCTGAATTCCAACTTGCCGATTTGTGCTACCGCCCGCCGCCGCCCAATCACGGCCATGTTTCCCTTGTCCCAATACTCAAAGGCGGGCTTCGACTTACCGTCGATCCGCTTCAAAATCAGATCTCCGACATAGTCACCCATCTGCATCGCAGTCTGACAAACTCCGGGCAATGGCCGTTCCAGCCCATGTTGGAAATTAGCCAGATCGCCGATTACAAAGATCTCTGGATGACCAGGCAGACTGCAATCGGGTTCAACGTTCAACTTGCCGCCACGCGCCAATTCGACCTTGGCCTCTTTGGCCAGTGCCGCTCCTAACGGCGACCCAGTGACGCCTGCGGCCCAGATCACGGTACGCGCTGGAATGAACTCTTGTTGTCCGTTCGCCATCACGCTCGCCCCCTCGGCCGTGACTTCCAGCACTTTGACCCCACTGCGGCAGCGTACGTTGACCTCGATCAACTGCCGCTCAGCCGACTTGGATAACTTCTCTGAAAAAGCGCCAAGAATGCGCGGGCCGGCGTCGAGAATCAGGATTCGCGCATCCTCTGGATCGAAACTCCGAAAGTCCTCTTTCAAGGCATCGTTGGCGATCTCACTCAAGGCACCGGCCAATTCAACGCCGGTCGGACCGCCGCCAACAATCAGAAATGTCAGCAGCGCCCGCCTTCTGTCGGCATCCTGCTCCTTCTCAGCCTCCTCAAATGCAGTAAGGATCTTCGCCCGGAGTTTGGTCGCGTCCTCAATGTTCTTCAGTGAGGGCGCGATGGTGCGCCACTGGTCATTGCCGAAGTAACTGGCCCTGGCTCCAGCCGCCAACACTAGCGTGTCGTAAGGCAACTCCCCCATGTCGCTCAAGACAACTTTGCGCTCCAGATTGAAGCCCTGTGCCTCGCTCATCAGTACGCGCAAGTTCTTCTGCATCTCGAAGATAGCCCGCAGGGGCGCGGCGATTTCTCCCGGCGACAATCCCCCGGTCGCTACCTGGTAAAGCAGCGGCTGAAATAAATGATAATTCCGGCGATCAAGAATGGTCACCTCAAGATCGGGGCGATTGAGGGCCTTGCCAGTGTGGAGGCCGCCGAAACCCCCGCCAATGATCACAACGCGATGTTTAGCTAACATAATTTGCTACCGCCTCCCCTGCGTGGCGTCCGTTCTCAAGTGCCGCCTGAATGCTTGGATAAAAGCGATGATCACCGCAGACAAAAACATCATTATCCGGGTGAACGGGTAGCTCTCTAATGCTCGGCGGTGTGAGGACGGGGTGGGCATGATCAATTCGATATAAGCGCAGAAACTTCCATTGCTTGGCTTCCGCTCCAAACCAGCGAGCCAGTTCGCCCTGCACCAATGCGATGACGACTGTGTCCTCCTGTTGCGGTTGTCCAAATACATTGACGCTCAGCAGATGCTTTCCAGCAGGAGCGTAGCTGGGACAGACAACACTTGGGACACAGCAACTCTGGATCGGCAATTGGAGGTTCCCATTGAGCACTACAAGCGGGTCGGTTAAAGGCGGCGGCCCGTCTATCGCAAAGTACAGAGTCATCGCCTTCCTGCTTTGCACGGGTGCCAGCCTAGGCAAAAGGCGCACCGCCTCAGGGCCTTCTGTTGCGACCACCACGGCGCGGCCGCGAAGCTCAGTTCCATCCTCAAGCACAATGCTGCGCCCAGTCACCGCCGACACTCTGGTCCCATATCGTATCGACGAAGCGGGCAACTTGCCAGCCAACTGCGCGGGAATTGCACCCATACCCTTCGCCGGCAGCACCGTATCGCCACTCGCCATCATTCGGAAGACATACTCCAGCATTCGGGAACTCGCCCGAAGTTGCGAATCGAACAGGATGGACCCAAATAGGGGCTGAAAGAATCGTTCGATCATGCTTGGGGAAAATCCAAAATCCAGGAGCGCCTTCATGCTGCTTTTCTCTGGCCGCAAGAGTAACTCCTCGGCACTGCCCTTCATCACAGACGCGCGAAATTTCCCTACAAGCCTTTTGTCCGCAAAGCTCCCAATCGGACTGAAGATGGACGACAACGCGGCAATCGGTCTGCGCCAAGGGTCCATCGCCTTGTGGAATTTCCCGGTATAACGGATCAACGCCCCTGGGGCAAAGCGACCAAAATTGAGCGCAGAATAGTCGAGCACGCGCTTGCCCTCAGGGTAGGCCGTGAGATAGACCTGAAACCCCCGGTCCAGCAAGAATCCATCCACTTCGTCGGTACGCACTCGCCCACCGGGCCCATCGGATGCCTCAAGAATCAGGAATGGAATTGCTTTTGTCTGGAGCGCGAGGGCACAGGCAAGGCCCGCCATGCCCGCTCCAACGATTAAAACTGGCTCGTTGTGATCTATGTATCTAGGATCTCACCAAAATCTCAGCGCCACTCAAAACGCTCGATAATCTCCGCCGTCGTTCCTTGCGCAATGATGCGCCCCTTTTCAAAGAACACCGCGCGAGTTGTCGTTTGCAGTGCAAAGCGGGCGTCATGGGTAATAATTAGCTTCGCAATTGCTTGCCCGTTGAGCATCGCGGCAAGCTCGCGAATTCCGGGAGGATCAAGAAAAGTTGTCGGCTCGTCCAGAATTAATACTTCCGGCTGCATGAGCAGAACACCCGCCAGGGCTGCCCGTCGCTTCTCGCCTGCGCTCAAATGAAAGGGATTGCGCTCTGCGTGCTGTGTCAGGTGCATCGTCTCAAGCATCGCCTCAGCCCGTGCACGTGCCTGCACTGCCGGAATTCCCTGATTCAGCAGACCAAACATCACGTCCTCAAGAACCGTCGGTAGAAAGAGCTGGTTCTCTGAGGACTGAAAGACGAATCCGACTTTGCGGCGAACGGGTTCGAGAGTCGCCGCTTCGACCGTAATGCCACAGACCTCAATGTTGCCTTGCTGCCCTTGCAGGATCCCGTTCAGGTGCAGCGCAAAAGTGGTCTTGCCAGAGCCATTGGCCCCCAACAGCGCAACACTTTCTCCAGCCTGCTGCGAGTAGTCAATGCCGCGCAGGATGGGCCCGGAATCTGAGTACTCATAGTGGAGGTTGCGAACTTCGATCATAGGCTCCACCGCATCGTGGCAATCGTCGCAAGCCCAACTGTCAGCACCCCTGTGTCCATCATTCGCCACTGTAGTGGCGAAATACGCGGCAGCCGCCCGTTAAAGCCTCGCGCCAACATCGCATTATGGATCGCTGTAGACCTTTCCAGGCTGCGGACAAAGAGCATCCCCAGGCTTGCCGAGGCGATCAGTTTGCTGTGCGCCGCGCCGCGGCATAGTGCAGCCAAGCGCATGAGGTCTGCCTCGCGACGCAGTACATCCAGGTAGCGAATCAGAAACTCCGTGACCACGATCAGAAAGCGTGGTGCCCCCAGCGCCTCCATTGCCCGCAGTAACTCTAAAGTCGACAGTAGGCGCGTCACGATCAGCACGCTCAGGATCGAGATATAGCTGCGCAACAGAAAGAAGACTGCCTGTGCCGGGTTGCCGCGCAGCAACGCGACTGCGGCGATTGCAAAGGAGAAAGGCAGAACGTAGGCTGCCTGGGCGACTAACTCCGCCTTGGGTACCTTGGTGACAAAAAGCAGTAACAGCGGCAGCAAGCACAACAGGCTGAGTAACATGTTGTGCCCGGGTTGTATCGAAGCCAGTGCCACCAGATATGCCAGCAAAAGTATGAGGGCGCAGCGCGAATCCAGCTTCATTACTAGTTCTGCTGCTGTCCGCGAGGAATGAGCTTGGCGACTAATAGACTGATGGCATAAAGTCCCAACAGGGCGGCCATGCCCGCAACTGTATTTCGCATCCATTGCGGATCTAGATTGGCGGCGCTGATGCCGCTGTGGTGTTGGAAGTATTCCAGTACGTCCGGCGCGCTGGATGCGAGATAGACACCCACCAGCGCGACACAAAGACTGGCAGCTAGAATCCTCATGCGGCGCCCGCGCACCGGTGTGCTTGTCCCACGTCCCTCCAGCCTTTCAATTGCTTCCCACGCGGCGATGCTGATCGCGCCTTCCATCAACCCGGTGATCGTGAATAGTCCCAGGCAAAACACCCACAACTTTTCGCCAATGATGCCGCTGGACCAGGAGACTTGCGCCAGCGCGAGCACTGCCGACAGCAATACCGATAGCAACGCGCCGACAAAAAGCCCAGCACGCGCATGGCCTGCCTTGGACAGACTGCGAAACGGCAGCCAGGCAGCCCAGACGCCCAACACCGCCATGTTGAAAACATTGCATGCCAAGGCGAGTATGCCGCCGTCCTGAAACACGAGCGACTGCACCAGCAGGATCGCTGTCATCGTTATGGTGGCCGCCCAGGGTCCGATGGTTGCGGCCAGCAGAGCGCCGCCCAGGAGGTGGCCGCTCGCGCCGGGGCCGACCGGGAAATTTACCATTTGCGCAGCGAAGACAAAGGCACCCAATACGCCCAATAGCGGAATGCGGTTGGCACCGGTGGCGGCTTCTGCGCGCTTGGCTGAATAGACCACACTGACGGCACTAACGGCACCGAACCCAAGCAGTATTGGCGCCGACAAGATTCCGTCCGGGATGTGCATAGCGTTGATTCAACGGTAACATGACAGATCATGCGAGCTATCCTTGTGATTCTTTCCCTGCTGGCGATTGCGCGCGCAGCAGAATTGTTGCCGGAGGACCGTGGCGCAACCGGTTTATGGCAAAACCTGAAACGTTTGAATAGCAACGTCCGCGTGCTCTATGTCACTGCGCATCCAGATGATGAGGATGCCGCGCTGTTGACCTACCTGAGCCGAGGCCTGGGTGCGAATGTGACGATGTTGATCCTCACCCACGGCGAGGGCGGAGCCAATGTAATCAGTGGCGATTTCTTTGAAGCACTCGGTGCCTTGCGCACGCTGGAGATGCAGCGGGCCGCGCAGTATTACGGCGTACAGGTGCGCTACACGCGCGCCATCGACAACGGCTTCTCAAAGAACATGGCTGAGGCCCTGCGCCAATGGAAAGAAGCCGACCTGCTGGCCGACGTATTGCAAATTACCCGCGAAGTGAAGCCGCAAATCATCATCAGTCGCTTCAATGAAAGTCCGCGCGATGGCCACGGGCATCACCAAACCGCCGGCCGCATGGCCCGGCTTGCCTTTCGCGATTCTCCCGACGTGCTGAAGCTCTATACAAGCAATTGGCGAGACGGTGACCCTGTTACGTTGAAGCTCGATACAGGTCAATATGATGCGATGTTGGGCCGCAGCTACGCGCAGATCGGGCGCGAGGGTTACCGCATGCATCGAAGCCAGGGGATGAGCGCACGCACGACGCCCCTTGGTTCGGTCTGGTCTTATTTAAAGCTGGAAGCTTCGCGAGTCGGCGAGGCAACCGCAGAGACCAGCATCTCCGACCGCCTGCCGGGTGGCTTTGATAACGAAAACGAAGCTGCCCTGCTGCGAGCCTTCGATGCCCTACATCCCGAGGCGTCGGCACCGCAGTTGGCTCACGCCTGGAAGAAACTCCCTCTAAGAAGGACGGAAATCGGCATTGCTCTCGCCCAGGCTCTGGCCCTGGAACTGGATGCCAACTACATCGGAGGCCAAGTCCTCCAGCCAGGCACAGCGGGAAAATTGAATGTGAAACTGCATGAGCGCGGGCCGTCTGGCGTGCAAAAAGTGACCTACGGGATAAGTGGGCCGATGGAGCTTGGACTCCGCGCCGCCGATGGAAGCTTCTCGACCCGAGTGAAACCAGACGCGCCCGCAAATGCGCGCTTACAGGTTACAGCGACCTTTGAGTATCAGGGGGCAACGGTCACACTACTGCGGGAATTGGACCAGGTGGTCGGTCCGGCGATCAGTGTCAAATTCGATGCGGACTTTGGATTGCTGCCAATGGGCAAGGCTGACTATGAGGTCGGGGTCTCCGTAAAGAATTTGTCCGAGTTCCGACAGCAGGGCGTACTCCGGCTGAAGGGTGCAGAGCAGCAAGTTTTCGATCTTGGCAGCTCGGGCGAGGAAGCACGGCTGCGTTTCCGGGTGCGGGTGCCTCCAACAGCCGAACTGCTGTTGGAGGTCGAGGCCAGCGTTGGCCCTCAAACTTACAAGTCGAGTTTTGTCGCGATCACTCAGCCCGGCTTTGGCGCGATTTACCTCCGCCACGCTGCCAGTCATTTGCTTCGCGTCGTTGATGTCAAAGTGGCTTCAGGCTTACGCATCGGTTACTTAATGGGCAGCGGTGACGTGGTGCCCGAAGCCATGCGCCAGTTGGGTATCGATGTCGAGTTACTGACTGAATCCGCGCTCGCTGACGGCGACCTCTCCAAGTACACTTCGATCTGGTTGGGTATCCGCGCCTATGCCGCGCGCCAAGACCTGCAGAAGTACAATGCGCGGTTGCTTGACTATGTCAAAAACGGTGGCAACCTGATCGTCCAATACCAGACGCAGGAGTATGACAAGAACTTCGCCCCCTACGCCTATTCGCAGGGGCGCGGTTCCGAGGAGGTGAGTGAAGAGGACGCTCGCGTCACGATCCTCGCCCCCGATGATCGCGTCTTTCATTCGCCCAATCGCATCGTGCCAGCAGATTTTTCTGGTTGGGTTGAGCAGCGCGGATCGAAGTTTTTTACAACCTGGGCGCCAGAGTGGACTCCCCTGATTGAGACACACGATCAAGGCCAGGCCCCGCAACGTGGCATCTGGTTGAGCGCGCCTTACGGCAAGGGTACTTATGTCTACTGTGCACTGGCCTGGTATCGCCAACTGCCTTTTGCTGTGCCAGGCGCAGCGCGGCTGGTAGCGAATCTGGCGAGCCTGGGTAAATAGACGGTACCCAGTCTTGTACATTAGTGAGCGATGACTGTAGCGATCACTGTAGTGAAAGATTGGAATTTGGACGGCTACCGCGCCGTCGTAACCGGCGGATCAAAAGGAATTGGCGAGGCCGTGGCGTCGCAACTGGTTGGGATGGGGGCGCAGGTTTTGAGCGTGTCGCTCGATCAGCCGCAGTCCCGAGTGGGCGTTATCGACATCGTGGCTGACGTGTCTACTGTCTCTGGCCGGACATCGATTGTTGAGGCGGTGATGAGTCATTGGGGCGGCTTGGATCTTCTGATCAATAATGTCGGCACGAACATTCGCAAGCCGACTGTCGAGTACACTCTCGCGGACTTTGAACACGTCCAGGCGACCAATGCGACGAGTATGTTTGAGCTCTCGCGACTTCTGCACCCTGTCTTGAAACTTGGCGGCCGCAGTAGCATCGTAAACGTCGGCAGTGTGGCTGGTAGCGTCTCTGTAGGCTCCAGCGCCGCTTACGCCATGAGCAAAGCGGCTGTGGCGCAGATGTCCAGGTACCTTGCTGTCGAATGGGCCAAGGATGGCATTCGCGTAAACGGAATCGCCCCTGGCTGGGTGGCGACGGAACTCACTCAGGGAATCCAACAGAGCGCTCACGCCATGGAGACGATTTCGGCTCGAACACCGCTTGGCCGCATGGGGCGTGCTGAGGAGATCGCCAGTGCCATTGTTTTCCTCTGCCTGCCCTGCGCCAGCTACCTAACTGGCGCGGTCATCCCGGTGGACGGCGGAATGACCGCATTCTCGATGGATGTCACCGCAGCGCTACGCCAAGCCTAGCTGGACGATCGCTTCGTCACGTGTGCTCGCCAAGCCATTCAGCTGAGCCTCCTCAAGCGCTGCAACCAACAGGCTAAAGCGAGGCCCGGGAACCAGACCCATCGCGATCAAGTCGGCGCCGCTCAGTAGCGGC
>JBBRBI010000019.1:0-72775 GCA_038206015.1 Bryobacterales bacterium
CCTCGAAGAAGAGACCTTCCAGCGCTACGCCTGGGCCGCCTTCCAGGTCGTCCGCAGCCGCAAACTGGAAACCGCCACCGAGGACCTCTGGATCGACAACCCCGAGTCCGCCCAGCACTTTTCCCAAATGGAGCGGGTCAAGAAGATGGCCGCCGCCCTCGAGCGCCGTGCCGACAAATCGATGAATGAACTGCGTCAACTCCAACGCGACCGCTTCGCCGCCTACGAAGTATACGCCGAGCACTGCGTCATGGGCAAAGACGTGCAAATCCCCAAGTCCCTCCCCGTCGCCGACATCCGCAAATCCGACATGGGCCGAACAAACCCCAACTACCTGGCCCAGTTCCTCCTCTATCAAACCAAGGAAGTGAAGGACAAAGCGAAAGAGATGCTCCAGGAAGCAAAAGCCAAAGCACAATCCAAAGCCAATGAGGCCAAATTGACAAACGAACAAAGCAAACCCAATTTCGACCCCAACACCAATCCCTTCGCCGCCATGAGCATCGAGCAGCTTCTCAAAATAGCCAAGGATGCCGGTATCTAACCCCCCAGCGCAACTGCCGTATTTCCATGCAACAAAACTGTGTCCTCAAACCGCCGCGCATACCCCCCGGCCAAGCTCGCGAAAATGGGCACACCAAACTTTCGCGCAAACGAAGCCACCAACCGGTCTCGCGCCAGCATTCCCGCCGCGCTCAGCTTCAGCCCGCCAAGCTGGTCGTCAAAGTACGGGTCGCTGCCCGCCACATACGCAATCAGCGACGGCCGCATCCGGGCAAATGCCACCTCCAGAGCCTCCCCCAGCCGCTCAAGGTATTCCTCGTCCCCAACGCCGTCCTCCAGCGCAACATCCAAGTCACTCGGCGGCTTCTCATACGGATAGTTGCGCTCCTGATGGATCGACAGCGTAAACACGCTCTCATCCCGCGCAAAAATAGCTGCCGTCCCATTGCCCTGATGCACGTCCGTGTCGATAACCATCGCCGTCTCAATCTTCCCGCGATCCTGCATCGACCGAATCGCCACCGCGACATCATGCACAGCGCAAAATCCCTCACCATGCCCCGTAAAAGCATGATGAAATCCGCCGCCGATATTGAAGGCCGCGCCATCCTCCAGTGCCGCCGCCGCAGCAGCCATGCTCCCTCCAGCGTGATACAGAAATCCCCGCACCATCGCGTCCGAGTACGGAATCTCCAATCGCGCGATCTGGCCCGCAGCGAGCTTCCCTCCAAGCAACCCATCGGTCCAGGCCGCAGTATGCACGCGCAGCAAATCGTCACGGCTCGCCGCCTCCGGCACGATCAAATTGGCGTCGCTCAGCAAACGCGCAGACCAAAGCCAATCATGGATCGCCTGAAATTTCCTCGACGGAAAAACATGGTCCCCCAGCCTCAAGTCATAGGCGGGATGAAAACAACAACGAAAAGGAAGAAGTGCCACGGATATACTTTTAGTTTCACCCCCGCAAAGGAAAGGAAGCAATGCGTAAGAAAGTAACAGTAGTCGGTGCAGGAAACGTAGGCGCCTCGTGCGCCCTTCGGATCGCCAATAAAGAACTCGCCGACGTCGTAATGGTTGATGTGATGGAGGGCGTCCCTCAGGGCAAAGCGCTCGACCTCCTCGAGAGTGGCCCCGTCGAGGGCTATGACGTATCGGTGACGGGAGCAAACGATTATGCCCCGACAGAGAACTCCGACGTCGTCGTCATCACTGCGGGTTTCCCTCGCAAGCCGGGCATGACCCGCGATGACCTCCTGATGGCCAACTACGAGATCGTCAAGAGCGCCACCGAAGGCGCGGTGAGGTATTCGCCCAACGCCATCATCGTGGTCGTGACCAATCCTCTCGATGCCATGTGCTACACCGCCCATGTCACCTCAAAGTTCCCCAAGCACCGTGTCATCGGCATGGCCGGGGTTCTCGATACGGCGCGCTATCGCACCTTCATCGCTCAGGAACTCAATGTCTCGATGGAGAGCGTCACAGCGATGGTCCTCGGTGGACACGGCGACACCATGGTGCCGCTCGTTCGCCTCACCAGTGTCAGTGGCATCCCCATCACCGAACTGATGTCGCAGGATCGCATCGATTCGATTGTCCAACGCACCCGCGACGGCGGTGCCGAAATCGTCAAGTACCTCAAGACGGGCAGCGCCTTCTATGCGCCCTCCGCCGCGACGGTCGAGATGGTCGAAAGCATCATCAAGGACAAGAAAAAGGTTCTCCCCTGCGCCGCTCTTCTTGAAGGCGAGTACGGCATCAAGGGTCTCTTCGTCGGCGTTCCCTGCAAATTGGGCGCTGCCGGCATCGAGAAGGTCTACGAGTTGAAGCTCGAAGCTGCTGAGCAAAAAGAACTGGACCGCAGCGCTGCCGCAGTCCAGGAACTAGTCGATGTGCTGAAGCAGAAAACTGCTTAAGCTCTAGAAGCGAAAACGCAAAGAAGCCTGCATGCGCCGGGGGTTCCGCGCGCCAATGACTTCACCGAATCGCGTGTTGACCTGCGCGCCTGCCGCGTCAAAGCGGGCCGTAGTGTCCACCGAGTTGAATTGGGTGTGGTTGAAGGCGTTGTACATCTCCCACCGCAACTGCAGGCTTCTTTTTTCGCTCGCCAACGGAATCACTTTGAAAAAGCTGATGTCGAAGTTTGACTGTCCAGGGTTTCGGAAGACGTCCTTCGGCGCGTTGCCAGGGTCGCCCTTGGCCGGCCGCGCAAACACGCTTGTGTTGAAGAACTGCGAAAAAGTGCGATTGCCGAAGTCGTTCTGCGCCTTGCCGTTGACGATGATGCGGTTGCCGTCGCCCCCGCCGCTTAGGTCCGCCGCGTCCACCAGGCTGAAGCCAACCCCTGACACCGTGCCGCTGTTGAACGTTGTAATCCCCGAAATCTGCCACTTGTCCAGCAGCAATCTGCCAACCTTGTTCGGGACGAATTTGCTGCCGCCCGGCAGATCCCAGATGTAGTTCGTTACGAAAATGTGCGTCTGGTCGAAGCCCAACTTGCCGTAATTCCATACCCGAATCGGCCTATAGTTTGCCACGCCGCTTCCGTCGTCGTCGCCAAAACCCATCGCCTTCGAGTATGTGTAGGCAATGCTGATGCTCAACCCCTTGGCAAAGCGCCGGTTCAGCGTCGTCTGCAGCGCGTTGTAATTCGACGTGCTCGAAAAGTCGTTGTAACTGATCGATCCCCAGCCCGGATACGGTCTGAAGAAGTTATCGTTCAGCGGTGTCGAAGGATTCGAAGGGTCCGCGTTTTGACTCAAATACCGCGCCCCGTACGGCACTGCGTTGATGTTCCGGCTCACTTGTAAGTGGCGGCCCACGTTGCCGACATAAGAAAGGTCCAGAACCGTCCCGCGCCCAATGTCACGCTGCACGCTCAGTGTGAAGTTATACATTGAAGGCGTTACTGCTTTCTTCTCAAAGGTGGAAGTATTATTCGGGAACAACACACCCGACGAGTTCAAGTAAGTCGCCAGATTGCCGTAGTAAATCTGCGGCGTCTGCTGTGTCGGCGGGTTCTGCGAGAAGCCTCGCACGCCCGGCGCCACCGTGTTGTGGAAGGTCCCAAAGCCCGCCCGGATCGCCGTCTTGCCGTCTCCGAAAGGATCGTAGGCCAGCCCGATTCGCGGCTCGTACAGCACCGGTGCCTGATCCCGGAAGCCTCGCGGATACGTGGCGTCGGTCGCCGTCACCGAGCCGTTGAACGGATTGCCGCTGTTGGGCACAAAAGCCCCAATGAACACCGCCGGCCGGATCTCGCCCGTCAACGGGTTCACCGCCCGCCGCCCAGCCGCCGTGCTGATTGGCGCAAACAGCGTCGGAATCTTTTTCGTGTCGTAGCGCTCAAAGGCCCAGGCCGACGCAGTCTGCGTTGCGTGAAACCACTGGTTGAACCAAACAAAGCGCATGCCGTAGTCCATCGTCAACTTCTTGCTGATCTTCCAGGTGTCCTGGACAAACCAGCCCATCGTCGTCTTGCGCCCCTCGTTAGACGGCCGCGAAGCCGACTCCTGGTAGGACTGAAAGTTGCCCAATACCGCGTTCGAGTAAGCGTAGTTACTATCGAAGGGATTATTAACGTCGCGCGCGAAGGCGTAGCTGCCACCATAAGTGCCCTGCTCCCCTTCGTAATTGCGGATGCGCTCAAACGACAAGCCCGCCTTCAGCGTGTGCGCCCCCTTCGTGTAAGTCACGTTGTCGCTGAAGTTGATCGCCGTGTCCGCCCCGCGCAACGGGAAGCGTCCGTCGTAAGAGATGGCCGCCGCACTCGGGACGCCGCCATAGCTCGCCTGCGGAATAATCCCGAAAGGATTGTTGCTCTTATAGAACTGCCCCAGCGTGCTCAATCCCCGTTCGGACCGCAACACGTTCTTCAATTCCGCGTCGCTCTCCGGCGGCCCCTTCTCCACGGAGTGCCGCACCCCGCCCGTAAATTCATTCACCATTCGGGGCGACAGGACGCGCGCCCAGTTCAGCACGATGCCGTTATCGGTAAACGTGTAGTGCTGCCTGATCAGACCCCAGTTCGACGATCCCGCCGCCACCGCGTATCCCAGCGAATCCGCGTACCAAGTCGACCCGCGCACGTTCAAGCTGTCTTTCGCCGTCGGCCGGATATCGATCCGGAACAGATGCTGGTTCCGGGGCTGCTGGATCGCTTCCTGAAACTGATAGTTGTAATTGCCAGCGGTCACTGCTCGGTTCAGGATGTTCGGCAGCGGGAAGATGTTCAGCATCGCCTGGCCGTTCTTGTCCAGGCGGCTCACCGGAATCTTGTTGTCCGGAAAAGTCGCGTTGGTCTGCGGGTCTCGTATCGCGATCAGCTTGTTGCTTAGATCGACTGTCTGCGAGAAATCCCCCACCCGTTCCAGCGCCGTCGGCACCGTCACCTGCCGCACCGCCTGCGGGTTCTTGACGCTCGACTTTTCAAACGAGTAGAAGAAGAACACCTTCTCCTTGGCCGCGTTCCAAATCTTGTCCAGCGGCACTGGCCCGCCCAAGGTTGCCCCTAGCGTCGTGTAACGGTAGATCGGCAGCGGCACCCCTGTCCGGTTGTTGAAGAAGTTGTTCGCGTTCCAGCTCTCGTGCCGCTTGAACCAATAGGCCGTTCCGTGATACTCGCGTGATCCGCTCTTGGTAACCACGTTGATGGAACTGGCACCGTTCCGCCCGTACTCGGCTTGGTAGTTGTTCATCAGCACCTTCACCTCGCCAATGGCATCCATGTTGATGGGACTCGAAAAGGTTCCAGGGCTGCCCAGGTCGTTGCCCGTGACGCCGTCCACCTGCAGGCTGTTCCAATTGCTGCGCGTCCCTTGGATGTTCGGCGACTGTGTACCGAAGCTCCCACCCAGGAACTCCGTATCCACCTGCTGTGATACCCCTGGCAGGATGCGCAACATCGAAACCACGTCGCGCCCCCGGATGGAGATCTGTTCAAGTTGCCGCTCGCCAATCAGCGCCGAGTGTTCGGTCGAACCGGTCTGCACTGTAACGGCCTGAGCGGCTACAGTGATCGATTCGTTCACCGTGCCCACGGCCAGCATCAGGTTGCCGACGCTCAAGCGCTCGGCTGCGGCTAGTGCATTGCCGGTCTTGCGATAAGGGCGGAAGCCCGCCACCTCGACGATAACGGTATAAGCGCCCGGTTGAAGAGCGGGGAAGACAAAGTCGCCCTTCTCGTTCGTGGCCGCTGTCCGCTCTTCGCCCGTGCGTTCACTAAGCAGTTTGATGTTTGCGGCGGGGATGACATTGCCGCTGGAATCAAGAACCGTGCCGGCGATCGAGCCGGATATTGTTTGGGCGATGCCTGAGGCAGCGCATATTAGAGCGAGGATGACCCCTACGAAACGCATAGTGTGAGCATCGTATCATCAACCTCGACCTCCATGCTGAGGATGCCGCCGCCGAATGACTTACCTTGCGCGTCGCTCAAAAGGCTCAGCGTCCCGCCCCCCATCAGTGCCTCGGTACAGACAAAGTTCAAGGCCTGAATGAGCGGCAGTTCGTAGCGAACCACCGTGCCTTCGATGCGATCTGCGAAGTGCGCCTTCACCCGTTCGGCAGTCACCTCGCGCAACAGTATCGGCCATGCTTCCGGCCTGTAAGCGATGACGCCGATGTTCACCAGGTTGCCTTTGTCTCCGGACCGGGCATGCGCAATCCGACCAAGCTGGACCTTCATCCCAACACCTCAATGCGCGTGGTCACGGCTTCACGAGGTAGCAACGCCGGCCAATAGGCCACCACCTCGTGCGCCTTCGGTCGCCCCTCGCCATATCCGGTCGCGCCTGGTGGCCCATTCAGCACCAGCGGAATCATCTCCCGCGTCCAGCGCTCCACCGCCGCCTTGTTCCGATCGCGTACTGCCATCCGCAGCATCGCCCACTCCTCGCCAAAGACTTCCGTCACTTGCTTGTCAAAAGTCAGCCCCAGCTTGGCGCAGCGCGCGTCGACAATCGCCGCCGCCCGCCGCGCCTTCTCGCCCGCTTTGGGCGGTCCGTAAGTCAAAGTCCCCGCAGCCTTCCAGCCCCAGTGATAGGCGATGCTGGCCTTCAATTGCGCCGGCCTCGGTCGCCCGCTCGCCCCGCCCACGGCGACGCGGTTCGGTCCGGCGTCGACCAGTTGCACTGTCGTAAAGTCCGCGATCACGTCGGGCGTGTAGTAGGCGCTGGGGTCGCCCACTTCATAGACAAGTTGCTCCTTGACGCTAGCCAGCGACACCCGCCCGCCCGAGCCCTCGTGCTTCGTAATCACCACAGTGCCATCCTCATGCGCCTCGACGATCGGATAGCCGATGTTGGCCAGGTCCGGGATTGTCTCCCAATCGGCAAGGCAGTTGCCGCCCGTGCACTGCGCTCCGCATTCGACGATGTGACCAGCAACGATGCCCGCTGCGAGAAGGGGCCAATCCGTCTCGCTCCAGCCGAAGCGATGCACCATCGGTGCCAGCACCAGCGCGGCGTCCGAGCAGCGGCCTGTCACCACGACGTCCGCCCCCGTCGCCAGTGCCTCAGCCAGAGGGAATGCGCCGATGTAGGCGTTGGCACTCAACACTTGGTCGATCACCGTCGACAGCGGCGCGCCCGTGTCCATGTTCAACAGCTCATGCTCGCGCAACCGGTCGAGGATGTCGTCGCCAAGCACCACCGCCACCCTCAGGCCAGGGTAGCGCCGCCGGATCTCTTGCGCGCAAGCCATCGGATTCACGCCGCCCGCGTTGGCGATGACCTTGACGCCCGAGTGCTGGATGCGTTCCATCAGGGCGGGGAAGTCCCTCGCATAACCGAAGGCCGGGTTCTCCCGCTTCTGCTTTTGCAGGATCGACATCGTCACCTCAGCCAGATAGTCAAGCACGAGATAGTCGAGCGGCCCGTCCTCGACCAATCGCACCGGTGCCTCTGGCGAGTCGCCCCAGAACCCTTGTCCACAGCCGATGCGGATCATCGCTGGCAGACCTCAAACAGAAAGGCCAGTGTGTCGCGTGTCTCGGCCGGGTCGAGGATGGCATCGACATGGCCGCGCGCTGCAGCATGTCTGGCATCCAGCCAGCGTTCATAGTCGCCGCGCGTCTGAGCCATCTTCGCCTCCAATTCCACAGGCACCTTCTCGCCGCTCTGCTTCAATCGATCCAGCTCCGGCCCATGAATCGCCTGCACCGCCGAGTCGCCCTCCATCACTCCGATACGCGCCGTCGGCCAGGCCAGTGCGAAGTCCGGGTCAAAGCCCTGCCCGGCCATCGCGTAATAGCCAGCACCAGAGGAATGGTTCAGCGTCAGGACGATCTTGGGTACGGTCGTACATGACATCGTCTCCACCATTTCAGCCCCAGCCCGGATGATGCCGCCTTCTTCCGCCTGCTTACCCACCATGAACCCAGAGACGTCCTGCAGGTACAACAGCGGCAGCCCGTGCCGCTCACAGCTCTCAACGAAGAATGCCGCCTTGCGCGCCGACTCCGTATAGATGATGCCGCCGATGCGCGGGCCCAGCGCCGTCTTCAGGAAGCCGCGCCGATTGGCTAATACGCCGATCGACCGCTCGTGCAAGCGTGCCCGTGCGCAGATCAACTCCGGGGCGTGCTCCGGCTGGAACTCTTCTACACTCCCTTCATCCAGCAGTCCGCGCAGCACTGCGCCGGTGTCGTAGGGCTGGCGATGGTCGTCCGGCAGGTCGGCCTCGTAAGGCGCCTGATCGACACGCGTTGCCGCCGCGCCTGCAGGCAGTTCGCGAAAGCGGGCCCGCAGGATCTCGATACAAACCTGATCATTGGCCGCGCGAAGGTGCGCCACACCGCTTACTGCGGTATGCATGATGGACCCGCCCAACTCCTCTGCCGTACAACTCTCCCCAGTCGCCCCCTTCACCAGGTTCGGCCCGCCAAGCCCCATGAAGCTGGTACCATCCACCATCACGATCAGATCGCTCAGTGCAGGAAGGTAGGCACCACCGGCGATGCACATGCCCATGACGGCCGAGAACTGCGGGATCCGCAGCTTGCGCCGCATCTGCGAGCAATAGTGGAAGATCCGCGCTGCGCCGTATTGGCCGGGGAAGATCGAATCCTGCAACGGCAGGTTGACGCCCGCGCTGTCCACTAGATACACGATCGGCAACCGCTCACGCATAGCGATCTCTTGCGCCCGCAGGATCTTGGCAATCGTCTCGGGCCACCACGCCCCCGCCTTTACGGTCGCGTCATTCGCCACCACGACAGCATGGCGTCCCTCGATCCGCCCGATCACGGTTACAACCCCAGCGCACGGAGCCTGTCCCTCGTGGCGGTCGTAAGCCATCAACAAGCCAGTCTCGAATGATGGCGCCCCTTCATCGAGCAAGAGAGCGATCCGCTCGCGGGCCGTCAGTTTGCCCTGTTGATGCTGCTTGGCGATCTTGGCGGCCCCTCCGCCCTCGCGCAGCTTCGCCTCCAGGGTCTTAAGTTCCGCGAGAAGGTGGGAGAGTCGTTGGGTCATGCGGCTGATTCAACTATAAGATGAGAAGACCTATGACGTATATTGATCGCCAGACCCTACGGGTGCTGATTACGGCATCACTGTTCGCCGTCACGGTATGGCTGCTCTACAGTTTGCGTGAGTTGTTCTTCCTGCTGCTGCTCGGTCTCTTTCTCGCCTACACCATCGAACCGCTCGTCCTTTACCTGCGGCGCCTCGCTCCCAGATCGATCTCCCGTAATTCGGCCATCGTTGTTATCTACCTTCTGGTGCTGCTTGTCTTCGGTGGCGCGCTGATCTGGCTAGCTAGCTCTGTCAGTCTCCAAGCCGGTGTGTTGATGGATAGCTTCCCGGAGGTTGCCAATTCTCCAGCTGCAGCAACGCGGATTCAACTGCCGACCCAGTTGGAGCCCTTCCGCGATGACATCTTGAAGTTCGCTCATTCGTTTGCTGAGAAAGCCATGGCGGTCATCATGGAGAGAATGGCCAGCGCAGGCTGGTTCTTCGTCGTACCGATTTTTGCTCTCTATTTTCTGAAGGAAGGCTCGCACTTCGGTCAGGCTGCCATCGCCTTTGCCAATCGCTTTGGAATGGCCTTCGGATTACATCGACTCATGGGCGAAGTGCATGAGGTTTTGAGTAAGTATATCCGAGCAGTGCTGCTGCTGAGCCTGAGCGTGTTTGTCGTTTACTCCATTTTTTATCAGGCCATGGGCGTCCCCTACGCCATGCTCCTGGCGACAATTGCCGCGCTCTTCGAGGTCGTCCCCGTCATCGGCTGGATCGCGGCGGCCTGTCTGAGCATTGGCATCGCCAGCTTCGGTGGATACCCTTACTGGGGCTGGATGTTAGCCTTCTATCTCGTGTTCCGCCTGGTTCAGGATTACGCCATTACGCCCTTTCTGATGTCGAAGGGCGTGGCGCTTCACCCGCTGGCCGTATTGGCTGGGGTGATTGGCGGCGAGGTGCTGGCTGGCGTACCTGGGATGTTTCTGTCGATCCCGTTGATGGCAACGGCGCGGATTCTGTATCGCCGTTTGGATATGCAGGGGGTTCGGCTTGACACGACTGATTCTTAGTCTGAGCCTCGCATCGCTTTGCTGGGGACACGCGATCAGTGTCAGTGTAAGCGAGGGGCAAGTGAAGGGAAATCAAATCAGCCTGCGCTTGCGGATCCCCCGCTATGAGGTGGAGAAGCTTCCAGTCGCAGACATCGCGGCGGCCGTTCAGTTTGCCGGTGCGCGACTGTTGACCAATGACTGTGGCCCGGTGGGCGAGGATCTCAGTTGCCAAATGGTCTTCGAGTTTGCAGCCCCGATAGGCGAAGCGATCAAAGCGACCGTAACTCTGTCGCGGATCACGGTACCCAACCATGTCCACATCATGAGGTTGACCCGGATGGACGTTGCCCGGCAGGGCGTCTTCGACCGCAGCTTCGAGCACGAGCGCATCGACTTCCATCAGGAAGTTGCGCTTGAAGCATGGTGGCGTGGGCTGCGACAGGGCTTCGCGCAAATCGCCTATCAGCCCTTGTTGTTGCTCCTGTTGCTGTTGGTAGGGTGGGTGGCTAAACCGCCAGCGTATTTGATTGCCGCAGCAGCCGCCTTCTTTGTCGTCCTGCCAGACAAGCTCTATGCGCCACCGGACTTCTTTCAGATGGCGACCGGCTTAGCTCTGGTGTATCTGGCAGCCGAGCGCTGGCTCTTCCCGCAGGCTGGCGGCAAGTGGATTGTCTCAGCGGTGATCGGCGCGATCGAAGGTGCTGCGATTGCGGTGATGGCCCGCTCCGCCGGGGGTGGGGCCGTTGCACTCGGTGCCGGGAATCTGGTAGCTCAAGCCCTGCTAAGTTTGCTCGCCTGGCGCTATGTAGGTAGAATACTCGCCAGCTTATGGTTACTCGTCAAACGATCCTGATCCTGGTTCTGGCTGCGCTTGCAGCCGGACAAGACATTGCGGCCAAGGCCGATGAACTGGTGTCCGCTTATGCCAAGCAGGGCAAGTTCAGTGGTGCGGTGCTTATCGCCAAAGATGGCAAGATCGTTTTCGAGAAGGCCTACGGCATGGCTAACTACGAATGGAATGTCCCGAATTCGGTCGATACCAAGTTCAGACTCGGCAGCATCACCAAGCAGTTCGCGGCGATGGCTGTGTTGCAGTTGGAGGAGGCTGGCAAGCTCAAAGGGGGCGACAAGGCGTGCGACTATTTGCCCGCCTGTCCGGAGATCTGGACGTCGATCACGATCCATCAGCTACTGACCCACAGCTCGGGCATTCCGAATTTTACAAGCTTTCCGGAGTACAAAGCGATTCAGCTCAGGCCATCGCGCTATGACGAGCAAGTGAAGATCGTGTGGGAGAAGCCGATGGATTTTGACCCCGGCACCAAGTTTCAATACTCGAACACCGGCTATCTGATACTCGGCAAGATCATTGAGAAGGCTAGCGGCAAGAACTGGGAAGACTGTGCGCGTGAGGCGATCTTTGCACCCGCAGGGATGATGGACACGCGGGCGGATGACAATGCTGTCGTGATGCCCAAGCGGGCCAATGGCTACCTCAGTAACGGAGGCACTCCGCAGAACGCTCAATTCGTCGATATGCGCATCCCCGGGGCGGCAGGTGCGCTGATTTCAACCGTGGGCGATTTGTATAAGTGGGATCGCGCTTTGGCTTCCGGTAAGTTGCTGAAGCCTGAGACCGCCGCACGAATGTGGACTGTCGAGAAGAATAACTACGCCTACGGATGGTCAGTTTTCACGCGCGAGGGAAAGACGGTGCAAGCGCACGGAGGTGGAATCAATGGGTTCTCGACCTTCATCGAGCGTGTGCCCGGGGACGGCGTGGCCGTTATCGTATTGAGCAACTTTGAAGATGGACAGGTGGGGGCCGTCAAAGATGGGTTGATGAAGGTCGTCTATGGCTTACCAGCCGAGTTGCCCACGGTGCGAACCGAAATCCAGTTAGACAGCGCGCTGCTCGATGAATATGTCGGCACCTATGAAATGTCGCCCACTTTCAGTCTTGTGGTTACGCGGGTGGGTGACCAGATAATCACACAGGCAACGGGCCAGGGCAAGTTGCCAATCTTTGCCGAGGCCAAGGACTTGTTCTTTCCAAAAGCGATACCGGCCACCATCACCTTCACGCGGGATGAAGGCAAGGTGACCGGATTGATCTTGAAACAGGGTGGCCGCGAGATGAAGGCGAAGCGGCGCTAGAAGTTTACGATCTTCGAGAAGCTTGTCGGGTCGAGGCTGGCCCCGCCGACGAGGGCGCCGTCGATCTCTTCCTGGGCCATTAGGGAGGCGACATTGTCCGGTTTGACTGAGCCGCCGTAGAGGATGCGTAAGGTGTTTGCTGCATCGCCAAAGGCGTGCGCGGCGAGGCCGCGGATGACATGATGTGCTGCGGCTGCCATCTCTGGTGTTGCAGTTCTACCTGTGCCGATGGCCCAGACGGGCTCGTAGGCAATTACGATCTGCGAGAATTCTTCGGGCGTCAGCCCAGCCACGCCAGCACCAAACTGCTTATGCAATACCGCTTCGGTCTGACCCGCTTCCCGTTCATCGAGCATCTCGCCGAGACAGAGAATGACCTTGAGACCCGCCTCGATTGCGGCCTTGGTGCGGCGCAGGACAGTCTCATCCGTTTCGCCAAAAAACTGGCGACGTTCGGAGTGGCCCACAATGACCCAGGTGCAGCCAAGAGCCTTGAGCATCGGGCCTGAGATCTCACCGGTAAAGGCACCGTCTTTGGCCCAGTGAAGATTCTGGCCTCCGATGGCGACATTGGAGCCAGCGGCTGCCGTCAGGGCAGTGGGCAAATCGATAAACGGCGCGCAGATTGCGACGTCGGCTTGCGTTGCGCCTTCAATCAAGGGGAGAAAGGCCGTAAAGAAGGCCGTCGTTTCGGTGGGCGTCTTGAACATCTTCCAGTTCGCCGCCATCAGTGGTTTGCGCATCGTTCTCTAGTTTAGCGTTCGAGCTTCACGCCCAGGATGGACGCCAGGCGCGGGGCGATGGATTCGATTGGGGCCTCGGGCTTCTTGCCTGGAGCGATGCCAGGTCCACGTAAGATCAAGGACGAGCGATAGTCTGCCATGCCTGGCCAGAAACCGTGGTTACCTGCTTCATGAGGCTTGAGATAGAGTTCGGGGCTGCTGCTCATAGTGAAGCCTTCATTGGCCTTCGGTTCAAAGGCGGCGAGGATCCTGCGCTGTTCAGCCTCAGGGGCAAAATGCAGTAGCTCGGCGCGGGGCACTTCGCGTCCCAGACGATTCGAGGCACGCAGTTTCTGGGCTGCGGCTGCGTCGGCGGTGGCGAGCAAGCCGCCGAGTAGCAAAAGCGTGCCTGCGCTGTCCGTTTGCTTGGCCAGCGCCTCGATGTTGAGATCGCGATCCACTCGCACAAAGCCGTGATCGCTCGTCAGGCAGATGACTGCATCCGAAGGGGCCGCCTGTAGGATCTCGCCGATGTAGCCGTCGGTGTTTTCGAGCTCCTGGTTTGCTTCTTTTGAGAAGGGGCCATGCTCGTGAGCGACAGAATCGAGTTCGACGAAATGCAATAGGAGGAGGTCTGGGTGCTCGTGCTTAAGTAGGTAGAGGGCCGCCACTTTGCGTGTACGGTCATCGACCCAGGTCTGGCGAAAACTTGAGTCAAAGAGCTCGATCTTCTCGACTAAGCCGGGGCTTGCCTTCTCAAAGACAGAGATGTAGTCCATGCTGCCGCCCTTACGGTCGCGAAAGTATTCTGGCAGGTTGAAATCGATGTTTGCGTTGACGGTGACTGGCCAGGTGATTGCCGCAGACTTCAGACCGGCTTTTCGAGTAGCGTGCCATAAGGTCTTCACCTTAAGCATGTCCGCCATCCAGTAGTAGTCCCCTGTGTCATTTTTGCTACGGCGGTTGCCCAGGATGCCGTGCTCTCGTGGCGGCACTCCTGTGATGAGGGTGGTGTGCGAAGGCCAAGTAACGGTGGGTACCGCGCCCACGACACCCTGCGTGGTCTCACCCCCCTGCATTAGCTTTCTCATTGCTGGGATATTGAGGCCAAGTTTGTCGGCGTCCCGGAGATAACGAAAATCGAGTCCATCGATGGAAAGTACGATCAGTGAGCGGGCCATTGCGTCCATTTTGACGCATCCGTGAACCGGTGGCGTTCACACAAAGTTCATGAACCCGCGCTAACCTTATGGCATATGAATCAAGCCTTCAGGCTCTCCACCCTCCTACTCCTTTGTCTCTGGGCGTGTATTACCATTGCCGCTCAAAACACCGCTGGTACCGCAAGCATCTCTGGCTCTGTTGTTGACGAATCCGGGGCAGCCGTTGCTGGGGCTAAGGTTCTTGTCGAGAACACCTCAAACGGTTTGCGCCGTGAACTCACGACGAATGCTGCTGGCGTTTTCTCTGCTCCTGCGTTGATTCCGGGTGCGGGCTACAAGGTTAGCGTGAGCCAAGCTGGCTTTGCGGACTACAAACGAGCCGAGATCGCCCTGACGGTCGGTTCGTCGCTGAATCTGCCGATTCGGTTGCAGGTCGCATCTGCCGCAACGATGCTGGAGGTTACGACGGAAGTGCCGCTGGTGGAATCCTCGAAGACGGATGTCTCGCAACTGATTGACTCCAGGCAAATCCAGGAACTTCCGATCAATGGTCGCCGCGTGGACGCCTTTGTCCTGCTGACGCCGGCCGTTGTGCCAGATGGCACTTTCGGGCTCGTCAGCTTTCGAGGCGTCTCCGGGCACAATTCCTTCCTGACGGACGGCAACGACACCACCAATCAGTTCTATAACGAAAACGCTGGCCGCACGCGCATAGCGAGCCAGATTTCGCAGGATGCGGTTCAGGAGTTTCAAGTCATCTCCAACAACCCGACGGCTGAGTACGGCCGTGCGATGGGTGGCGTAGTGAACACGGTTACCCGCTCAGGTGGCAACGAAATCCACGGCACTGCGTTCTGGTTCTTCCGGAACCGCTCGTTAAATGCGCGCGATGGATATGCCAGCTTCAATCCGCCGGAGGTTCGACATCAGGCGGGTGGAACGGTTGGTGGCCCGATCAAGAAGGACAAACTGTTTTACTTCCTGAACTTTGAAGCGACTCGTCGCAAATTTCCGTTGCTTGCCAGCGTGACGGCGGCTCCGCTATTCAATGCCAACGGCGTCTTCCAGGACTTCCTGCCGAATGGCCAAGCGCAGTGCGCCGCTCCCGCAGCGCAGTGCGCTGCAGCCAAGAACTTTGTGACCACTCGCAATTTTGGAACAGTTAACCGTACCGCAGACTCAGAAGTGGCTCTCGGGAAGATCGATTATCGTCCGAACGAGCGCAACTCTTTGAGCTTCAGCATGAACTATGTGCGCTGGATCTCGCCGAATGGAATTCAGACACCGGCCGTGTTGAATAACGGCAATGGCATTGGTAACAACGCTGACTCGACCGTCCGCACACGATACGGACGTGCGGTATGGACCTTCATTCCAAACTCATCGAGCTTGAACGAAGCGCGCTTTGGCTGGTTCAAGGATCGATTGTTCGACGATGCCAGTGCAGACTTTCTTCGACCGGAACTGGGCCGTGCGGGATTGACGATAAATGGCGTTGCCAACCTGGGGTACGCCACGTCATACCCTCGCCTGAACCCCTCTGAGCAGCGCTTCTCGTTTGCCGATTCGTTCTCAAAGACGGCAGGTCGCCACTCGATGAAAGCTGGAATTGACTTCGCCTCGACGCAGGACTATCAGAATCAGCTATCGAACCAATACGGCACATACAACTACGCAACCTTTACGAACTTTGCCCTTGATTTCACTGGCAACGGTACGCTTCAGGCTAAGAACTGGAACACCTATAGCCAGGGCTTTGGCAATCCGATCGTTGACATCACCGTCAAGGACCTGTCGTGGTATGCACAGGATCAATATCGCGTCACGCCGAAGCTGATTCTTAACTACGGAGTGCGTTGGGACTATGCAATGATCCCGCAGCCGAAGATCGTAAACCCAGACTATGACCAGAGCGGAAAGATCCCGTCGCCGAAGACGAACTTTGCGCCCCGAGTCGGCCTGGCCTACACAATGTTTGGCGGTAAGACGGTGCTGCGTGCGGGATATGGAATTTTCTACTCGCGCTATCAGACAGGCCTGATCAACACGCTGTTCATTAATAACAATGTGTATCAGCGTTTTCTAAATTTGCAGGCCACCACGGCTGCGGATAAGGCGTTGGGTCCGGTCTTCCCGAACAATCTGGTCGCCTTGGATCGTAACCCGCCTCCGGGCACGACGAGCGTTTCCCTGGCGGATCGCAACTTGCGGAATCCTTATACCCATCAGGGGAACCTGGGGATTGAGCACCAGCTGTCTGCCAAGATGAGCTTGAGCGTATCGTATTTGTGGAGCCGCGGTGTGCGACTGTACACCGTTCGCGACCTCAATGTCGGGCCGCTCGGCGCAGATGTGACTTATCAGATTCTGGATGCCAACAGGGCAGTGACGGGGACTTACTCAACGCCAACCTATCGTGGGCCGCGTGCTGATTCGCGCTATCAGCGCGTCAATCAGATTGAGAACGGCGGCCTGTCTTATTACAATGGGCTTGCGGTTCAGTTCAACCGTCGCATGAGCAGGGGATTCCAGGCCGGTGTATCTTACACGTGGTCACATGCGATCGACCTGTTCGCCGGTGGCGGTAACAACACGATTTTCTTCTCGGGTGGCCCGACGTCTTATTACAACGGGAACTACAACAACGAGAAGGGCTCATCGGCGAATGACACCCGTCATCGGGCTGCGATTAATTTCCTTTGGGAGCCGCAGTGGGGCATGAAGTCCTCCAGCACTTTTGTCAAGTACGTGCTTGCTGGCTGGCAACTGTCGCAGATCACAACTTTGCAGACTGGTCAGCCCGCCACCGCCTTTGTCACTGTGAGCGGTGCCGGCTTTACGGGTGCGCTGTTTAACGCCTCGCTCAACGGGCTGGGCGGATCGAACCGCGTACCTTTTGTGCCGATCAACAGTTTGCAGGTAGACCCGGTTCTACGAGCAGACGCTCGCCTCTCGAAGACCTTTTCCTTCACGGAGCGCAAGCGGTTGTCGCTGTACTTTGAGGCCTTCAATCTATCGAACTCGCAGTACGACACTAGCATACGGACCACGCAATATACGGTGGCTACGGGCACGCAACAACTCTTGCCAGCCGTCGGTTTTGGAACGGGTAGCGCCTCGCAGGGCTTCCCGGACGGAACCAACGCGCGACGGGCTCAGGTGGGCGTTCGCTTCGCGTTTTAGGTGACTTGGTTGATTGAAAATGCCGCCCTGAGAGGGGCGGCATTTTTGCGTCTATCCGATGGTGGAGACGACGTTGGCGGCGATGATGCGCTGGTCGGCGGTGAGGAGGCGGAGGCCGTGGACGCGGGCGGTGGCCGCGATGATGCAGTCGGCGGGCTCGATGAGGATGGGGCGGAGGGCGGCGGCTTCGCGGGCGATCTCGACAGTGATGGGGAGGATTTTCAGCCCAGCATGTTGTCCGACCAGGAGGAGGGTATCATCCGCGCTATTGACTTTGCGCAGCCGCTTGGATCCCGTTAGGAAAGCGAGTTCCGACAATGTCATTCCGCTAATTGAGACTTCGCGGCCTTCTGCGTCGGCGAGATCGAGGACCCGCGTCTGCTCCTTGGAAAGCTTTCGTGGATCGCTGATCCTAAATATCAGGATGATTGTATCCAGCAAGTACTTTGAACTCAAAGATCCCCCAAATTCTCGACGTCGAAGGTAAACGGGAGATGGAGGTCTTCTTCAGTTAGATCGCCGAAATCTACGATGCCGACCAATGCCCCGCTCATCGACTTGAACGGAGCTTTCCTGAAGGCATTCACGGTTGCCACGGCCTTGCCACGTTTTGTGACTGTAAGCGTGTCGCCGCTTTCGTTCACTTCATCGAGCAGTGCGAGGCATTTGGCCTTGAATTCAGTTGCGGTGACAGTCCGGGTGCTGATATTTTGAGCCTAGCATGAAAGTGGTCAGATGACCACTTCGGGGATCGGCTCGAGGTCGCCAGTGGGTAGTTCGACACCTTCCCACTTGGCGACCGCAGCGGTGGCGAGGCAGTTGCCGAGCAGGTTGACGCTGGTGCGGGCCATGTCCATGATCGTATCCACACCGAGCAGCAAGGCGACGCCTTCGAGCGGCAAGTTGAAGGTGGCAAGGGTTCCGCTGAGGACCACCATGGAGGCCCGTGGCACCGCCGCCACGCCCTTAGAGGTGAGCATAAGCGTCAACATCATCACAAGCTGCTGACCGAAGCTCATATCGACTCCGGCAGCCTGGGCAATGAAGACGCTGGCGAGGCTGAGGTAGAGAGTGGTGCCGTCCAGGTTAAAACTGTAGCCGGTAGGAAGCACGAAGCTGACAATGTGCTTGGGGACGCCAAAGCGCTCCATGTTCTCCATCGCTTGTGGGAGTGCGGCTTCGCTTGAAGCCGTCGAGAAGGCCAAGATATACGGGTCTTTGACGGCTTGGATAAAGCGCCGCATCGGGATCTTGAAGAGGATGATGACTGCGCCGAATACGACGACTACAAAGATGACGAGCGAGACGAAGAGCGTGGCGATCAATTGGCCGAGGTTGAACAGGACGCCGATGCCTTTGGACCCGACTGTAACTGCCATGGCCGCGCCGACGCCGAAGGGTGCCGCGTACATGATGTATTTTGTGTACTCAAACATGATGTCGCTGAGGCTCTTGCACCAATCGACAATGTTCTTGGCCTTGGTGCCGATGGTGGTGCAGGCGGTTCCGAAGATGAAGGCAAAGATGACGATCTGGAGGACCTCTCCTTTGGCCATTGCATCAATGATCGAGGTAGGGAAGGTGTGCTCGAGGGTGCCGGCGAGAGTGACCTTGTTTGCCGCCAGGGTTGCGGTTTCATGAGGCAAGTTGACGCCGACGCCGGGCTTGACCAGATTGACAGCGGCGAGGCCAAGGAAGAGAGCGATGGTGGTGACGATCTCGAAATAGATGATCGCCTTGAGACCGATGCGGCCCATGGTTTTGGCGCTACCGGTGCCGGCGATGCCGTAGACGAGAGTCGCGAAGACCAGCGGCGCGATGATGCTCTTAATCAGGCGCAGAAAGACACTGGAGACGGGAGCCATTTCTTTGGCCACATCCGGTGCTGCAACACCTAGCGCGATGCCCGCAGCCATGGCAATGAAGATCCAACTTGTTAGTGATAATTTTTTCAACGTTCGCCCCATTTCAATTTTTCACGGAGTACATCAAAGAACAACATTCGCGGAGGACGGATCAACCGGATCGCATTTGGGCTGCGTTCGCAGCGGACTTCGTCGCCCGCCAGCAGCGGTTCGCCAACCTGCCCGTCGATTGTGAGATAGGCATCGCGATCCATCGCGCGATTCTCCAACCGGATGACGCTATCCCCCGGCACAATCACCGGACGATGCGTCAACATGTGCGGGCAGATGGGTGTGATGCTGATCGCATCCACATTGGGAAAGATGATCGGGCCACCGGCACTCAACGAATAAGCGGTTGAACCGGTTGGGGTCGAAACAATCAATCCATCCGCTTTGTAACTCGAAACAAAGTGGGAATCTACATGGACAGCCACGTCAATCATGCGCGCCAACGACGTTTTTGTGATGACTGCGTCGTTGAGCGCCTCGTATGAGGATACACGATGTCCGTCGCGGTGGATTTCGCAACGCAACATGCGGCGCAGCCCGATTCGCTGCTGGCCTTTGAGCGTCGCCTCCAACTCAGGGTAAAGCTCCTCGACTGTAACGGAGGTCAGGAAGCCCAAGCCGCCGAGATTGACGGCCAACAAGGGAATATCCATGCCGCCGATGGCGCGAGCCGCGCTGAGCAGGGTGCCGTCGCCGCCGAGGACGATGACCAGTTGTGTGTCTACGGGGACGCGTTCGCGAGGCACCCATTCCCGCAGGCGACCGTAACGGGCTGTATCTTCGTCGACGCGAATTGCGATGTTACGCGCAGCCAGCCAGTCGATCAGTCCGGGCACGACGCTGTGGGCGCGGGGGACATTCGGCTTGGAGATGATTCCGACAGTCTGGATGTCAACCAGTGACATTGCTACTAGGCCCGTTACTGGGTTTGGCATGCAACAAAAACTCCCGATTCCCTTTGCCTCCCAGAATTGGACTGGGAAGAATGCGCGTCTCGTAGTGCAGAGCGCGTAACGCAGATTCTACCTTGTCACAGGCTGCCTGGTGTAGAGATTCTTCGCGAACGATGCCGCCCTTGCCGACGTCGGCGCGGCCAACCTCGAATTGCGGCTTCACCAGGATCACCATCTCGCCATCGGGGGTGAGCAGGGCGGGGAAGCGATCGAGCATCAGGGTGACGCTGATGAAGCTGACATCGCAGACCAGCAAACGGGCGGGTTCGGCAATTTTTGCTGGTTCGATGAGGCGGGCATTCGAGTGTTCATGGAGGATCACGCGCGGATCAGTCTTGAGCTTCCAGTCGATCTGAGTTGCGCCGACGTCGACGCAATGGACACGTGCGGCACCGTGCTGGAGGAGGCAATCGGTGAAGCCGCCGGTGGAGGTCCCAATGTCGATACATACCCAACCGGTTGGGTTGATCGCAAATTCGCGGAGCGCCTCTTCCATCTTCAGACCGCCCCGACTGACGTAGGGTAGCTGCTCAAGCAAGTCTACGGCGGCGTCCGGTGGGACCGGCGCTCCCGCCTTGTCGACCTTCTGCCCGTTCACCATCACCTTGCCCGCAAGGATCAGCGACTTGGCACGCTCTCTAGTGGATACGAGGCCGCGTTCTACCAAAAGTACGTCGAGGCGGGGCTTCAAGATTTGCGGTCCACGATGAGATCGGCAATCTCGAGGAGACGTGCAGCCCGCGAGCCAAAGCCAGCCAGGGCGGCGTGGGCGCGCTGGCGCTCTTCCTCAGCCATGCGCTTGGACTCGGCCAAGCCATAGACAGCCGGGAAGGTGATCTTCTGTTGGTGGATGTCCTTGCCGGCGGTCTTGCCGAGGGCTTCGCTGGAGGCTTCGATATCGAGGATGTCGTCGACGATCTGGAAGGCGAGACCGGCGTGTTCGCCGTAGTCACTGAGCGCTTGCAGATCCTGGGCGCTGGCTTCGGCGTAGATTGCGCCCATACGCACGCTGGCTTTGAGCAGGGCACCGGTTTTGGCGCGATGGATTTTCTCTAAAAGGTCGGCGGTGGGGGCCATGCCCTCGCCTTCAATGTCGTGCACCTGACCGCCGATCATGCCGCGCACGGTACCACTGGCGGAGGCCAGTTCGAGGACCAAGCGACTGCGGACCTCGGCCGAGGCGTGCCTGAGAGAGGCGAGCACCTGAAAGGCGAGAGTGAGGAGCGAATCGCCTGCGAGGATGGCCATGGCTTCGCCGAATACTTTATGGTTGGTGGGTTGTCCCCGACGGAGATCATCGTTATCGAGGGCTGGCAGATCGTCGTGGATCAGAGAGTAAGTGTGGATCATCTCCAGCGTGATGGCAGCATCGGCGACACCTGCGGCATCGGGGCGCAGGACATCACAAGCGGCCATGCAGAGCACGGGGCGGATGCGTTTGCCCCCGGCGAAGAGGCTGTAGCGCATGGCGCGATGGATGGTTGGCGGTTCTACCGATTCAGCTGGGACCCAATCGTTTAGCGCCTGGTCAATGGTGATGATCCGGCTAGCCAGATACTCGTTTAGAGTCATTTGCCAAAGGGCTCCGCTTCCACTTTGCCGCCGCGCTTCATGAGAATGTCGACACGAGTTTCGGCTTCTTCGAGGCGCTTCTTGGCTGACTCGCTCAAGGCGACGCCCTTCTCGAAAAGATTGATCGATTCCTCGAGGCCCATGGTGTCCTTCTCCAAGTGGGCGACGATCTTTTCGAGATCGTCTAGGTCCTGCTCGATTGTTTTGGCGGCGGAAGGGGCCTTATCCGCCTTCTTCTCAGCCGATTTTTCAGTGGCCACTGGAGTCTCCGAGCGGGGTCATGTTGCCGGCCTCATCAATCGGGAAGTCGTAGGGCCCGTCAACAATGGTCAACGCGGGGTTGGCTTCAACCTCGGCGCGAAGGTTTTCGCTCAGTTCGACGTCGATCAGAGAAAGTGTATTTTTGATGCGGCCAATGGTGACCGTGCTCAAGTCGTGCTTGCCGACGGTGGGCTGGAAGCGCTCCAGGCACTCGCGATCAGTGGGGAAGTAGCAGGGCACTCGTATCGCTTGTGGTGAGGAGGCGGTGAGGGAATTGATTTGCGTTGGAACCCAGTCGATCTTGGGCAGGATTCGGCTATTGATCACGTCTGCCATGCCCATGCCGACAGCGCTGCCGTATGTATTCTTGCTCAAGTCGCGAATGAAAATGCGATGGAACTTTGGCGCTCCATGCCAGAGATTGTATTCGCCGAGGACGCCACGATTGGCCACCTTGGTGTCCATACCCGCGCCTGAGATGTCCTTGCCAATCTCGTCAAGGATGAGGATGTCTAACTCTTTGACGGGCACATGGCCTTGCCAGGTCTTGACGAGGGCTAGCAGCTTTTCTTCCTGCTCTTCCATCCCTTCTACAGGGACGGCCGTAAGCTGCGCCGTGGTGTGATTGGCGTCTTCAAGAATCGCGAGGCCACCGAGGATCTTGCCGCTGGCCAGGACCTTACGGCCGACGCTGCGGATCATCTGGCCGAGGCCCATCTTGTAGGCGAAGGTGTGATAGTACTGCGCGCCGGCGAACTTGCCGAGGCCGATGGCCATCATTTTGTAGAGGCCACTCTCGAGTGTTCCTTCAAAGTCTGTATGCCACTTGACGCGGCCTACCAGCATGACGCCGTCGCTCTCGTAGGCGAGCTTGTCGAGATAGGCGACGATGCCTTCTGGCGTTGTGCCGAGGCTGACGACTTCCAACTGGCTCAATACGGGGCAACCCATGGCTGCCTCAGTGATGTTGTACTTGCCGAGGACCATCGCCTGACCTTCTGGCGTCGCCGCACCGTGACTGCCCATTGCGGGGAAGATGAAGGGGTGCATGCCGACGGCTTTCCAATAATCGACAACTGCGCGAACGATGGTGGCGATGTTGGCGATGCCGCGACTGCCGACCCCAATGGCGACGCGGGCACCAGGTTGGAGCCTGGACGCGAAATTTGCGCGTCGCAGTTCTGCGGCCACGGTGGCGGGGATGTCTTTTACAGCGCGGTCAGGGAAGTATTGGCGGACGCGGAGCATCCGAGGAAGAGGCATGACCTCATCATAAAGCAAGCGAATGCGCTATGACACAACAGCGCAGATCAGGCGTCGAAGCCATCGCCGGATTCAGTACCCCACTCGCGCTCAAGCATGCGTGAGTACTCGCCGGAAGCGTAGAGGTCGAATTCGAATTGAGTGGGTTTGATGTCGCTAAAACTCCAGAGAAGCTGGCGGCAGGCGAAGAGCTGGTCAGCGTAGCGATAGTAGTGGCGGATGAACTCGTCGGTCACCTGGTGGCGCTGCGGCACATCATTGAAGACTGCGTTGAGGCCGAGGGCACGGGTGAAGATGCTCTTGTAATCGGCGACGCCCCAGTTTTTCAGCTTTTCGCGGATGTTACGCGGTGGGTCTTCTGTGAGGATGGCGGCAAAGGATTGGTAGCAGAAGCCGGACTTCTTGAGTTCTTCATCGCGCTCGACCAAGTCCATACATTGTTCGATCCAGCGCAGGAGGTCTTTACCGACATAAAAGAGCATCCGGATCTCGCAAAAGCGCCCATCGATTAACTTGCGATCCAGCTCTTCACGAGTCATCTCTCCACTCGGAAGCAGCCCCTGCAGCATCAAGCTGGCACGCGAACTTTCTACCAGCTTATCCGGCCCGGCGGCCTCCGCAAATGGGTGGAGGATTAGCGGTGGCAGTCTCCATGATTTGGTAGTTTTGTTTGCGGTGGAGGCGGGCATGGTCGTGATGGGCATGTGGGGCTTGGCTTGGTTCTTCCTAACTCTAATCGGCGGGCGACTGAGGATACCTTAAAGTATTATCGGATTTTTGCAGCAGATGCTCGACATTACTTTCTTGCCTCCAGTACCACACTCAAAGTAATGGTTTTATCTAAGCGCTTTACCTTAATTTCGACTACGTCTCCTGGCTTTTTCGACCTAAGTAGGAAGGTGTAGTCCTGAAGGTTGGAGACCTTTTTGCTGTCAAACTCGATCAAGACATCGCCGGCGAGGACACCGCCCTTCTCAGCGGGACTGCCGGCACGAATGTCTGCCAGACGGACGCCGTCGGGGTGTTCTGCGAAATCCGGGATACTTCCGAAGTAGGGTCCGTAGCCGCTGGAATTGCCGCTGCTACCGCTGGTGCCCGAGGGGGCAACCGGTGGTTCGACGCGGCGAAATTCTGGCCGTTCCGGAGCGTTGACGACTCCTTGAATGGTTGCTGCCACCAGCGTCACCAGTTTGGCGTAGTCTGCCGCAACGAACTTGTCAAAAGTGTCGGACGGTTTGTGATAGTCCGAATGCAAACCGCTGAAGAAGAATAGTGTGGGAATTTGTTTGGCGCTGAAAGACGTGTGGTCGCTGCCACCGATATTTAGGTTCTCGCTGAGGTCTGGATTGATGACACTGTCGCTGGCCAGGACATCGTCGAGAATGCCTTTGAAGGTGGAACCGGTGCCGATGCCTGCGATGAAGAGCTTGCCGTCCTTCATTCTGCCCACCATGTCGAGGTTGATCATCGCGATGCAGTTGGCGACAGGGAAGGGCATGTGCGAGGCCATGTGACTGGAGCCGAGAAGGCCGAGTTCTTCGCCAGTGAAAGTCGCAAACAAGATGCCGCGTTTCTGTTTTGGCTGAGTGGAGAAGTAGCGCGCCAGTTCGAGGACTGCAGCGGTGCCACTGGCGTTGTCGTCAGCGCCCGGATGGATTTTGCCAGCCTCATTGGGGGCCATCGAAAATTGGCGTCCGAGGCCGAGGTGATCGTAATGCGCGCCGACGACGATGTACTCGTCCGTCAGGCCCGGAAGAAACGCCGCGACATTGTTGGTGGGCTTCATAACACGATCAACCTCGACGTGCATTTTGACGGCGTGAGTTGTCGGGAAGAGGAAGCTTTGGGGCTTCATGGTGTTATCGATTGCCGCGACGATCGGGGGGAGCGCGTGGCCTGAAGCTTCGAACCACTGGTTTGCGATGCTGGCTTTGACTTGCAGCACAGGAATACCGACCGCCAGCGCGCCGCTCTCGTTGCCGAAGTTATCCAGCTTGTCGAGTTCCTCTGGATGTGTGACGCTGTTGTTGATGAGGATCATGGCCGCGGCACCGTGCATCTTGGCATTGATCGCTTTTGTTTCGATGCTGGCGTAACGAGTGCGCTCTTTGCCTAGAAAGACGCTCTTTTCGTCGGTGTCCTGGGGCTCGTATCGCAGTACCAGAACCACTTTGCCCTTGACGTCGAGATCGGCGTAATCGTCATAGTGATAGTCGCTGGCGCTGATGCCGTAGCCGGCAAACACGAGCGGCGCAGCCACTTGGCCTGTCGATGAAATGACACGGGGCAGATAGTCCTTGGCGACGATGAGTTTGGTGCCGGCGATGGAGAGAGTGTTCTTTTTGCCGAGTTTGGATTCGGTGTTGACGATCAGTTTTTGAAGGTAGCTGGGCTTTCGACCGCCCTCAATGAAGGGAGGCTTCAGGCCGTCCTTTTGAAAGTCCTTGACGATCCATGCGGCCACCTGATCCAGCTCTTTGCTGCCCGTCCAGCGACCGCCGTAGCGTTCGCTCGAAAGCAGGCGGACGTCTTCCACCATTCGCTTGCCGTCAATGCCTTGTGGAAGGCTTGCACCGAGGCCGAGCGAGGCGATCAATAACAGAAACAGGCGCACTTATTTGGCCCCTGCTACTGGCAGCGTGACGCTACAACAGGAATTGTCGCCTGCGTTATGGGCCGTTGCCTGGTATTTCAATTCGAGATCAATGATGCGCTTGATCTGTTCCCAAGCGTTGCTTCCGGCGACCTTGCGCCCATTGATGTAGAGAGTTGGCGTTGAGTTGAGGCCAAGCACTTTTGCAGCCGCGATGTCGGCATCTACGAGGGGAGCCGTCTCCTTGGTGTCGACGCAGCGGGTGAGTTGCAGGACTTCGATTCCGTTGTGAGGGGCCCAGGCCATCAGCTCTGTGCGGAAAGTTTCGAGCGACAAGCTGGCCTGCTTGTCAAAGGCCCAATCGTGGAACTTCCAGAACTTGTCGTCGCCCTGAAGCGCGACGCAGCGGCCAGCGATGGCGGCGGTGCGAGCCCAGGGGTGGATTTGTTCGAGCGGAAAATCGTGGAGATACAGCCGCACTTCTTTGGGATAAGCGGTAAGTAAGTTCTCCCGCAGAACCTTGGCCTGATCCTTGCAGTAGGGGCACTGGAAATCGGTATAGAGTGCGATCACGACGGGCGCACCGGGAGTGCCCAGCGCGGGATGACCGGCGTTATCGATGAGCTTGATCTCTTTGGCGAAGGGGTTGGCGTTTGCGTCGATCAGTTCGCCGCGAATGATCGTCTTGCCATCAGCAGAAATAAAGTACTTTTGTTCGGCGGAACGCTCGCCGAGCGTGGCGCGCGCAGTAACTTCCTGATAGCCCGGGAGTTCAGCGACGGCGTGAATGTCTTTGAGCTCAACCTGGATCTCGGGGGTCCACAAATTGACGTGGCGGAGGTAGGCTTCCAGCTTCACTTTGTCAAGAGTGGCACCGGTTGGCGCGCCGATGGTGGCGATGCCGGGTTTGATCTTGATCGACTTCTTGGAATCCTGGGCAAACAGACAAAGCGCGGTGAGCGCAAGGGGTGCCACCGCGCGGAACAGACTTCGCATGATTTCAGTTTATCGGAATGCTTAGAGGACGGGGCCGATGCGCCACGGGACGAACTCTTTATGGCCGAGTCGTTCTGCGCAGGTCTTCTCACCGCTGGCGACGCGCAGGCACATGTCGAAGATCTCGCCGCCCACCTGTTCGACAGTGGCTTCGCCGTCGACGATGCGCCCGGCGTTGACGTCCATGTTGTCTTTCATGCGCTTATACATGCTGGTATTGGTGGCGATCTTGATCACCGGCACGTTGGGGAAACCAATCGCGCTGCCGCGTCCAGTGGTGAAGGCGATCATGTTGACGCCACCGGCGGCGAGGCCAGATAACGATACTGGATCGTAGCCGGGAGTGTTCATGAATACGAAGCCCGGCGAGGTGACCGTCTCCCCGTAATCGACGGCGTCCATCATCGCGCTGGTGCCGGCCTTAGCCGCTGCGCCCAGGCTTTTTTCCAGAATGTTGGACAGGCCGCCCTCTTTGTTGCCGGGGCTTGGGTTGTCGTCGAAGCTGCCACCAAACTGGCGCAGATACTTCTTGTAGCCGTTAATGTAGCCGAGGAATTTCTCAGCGACTTCGCGATTGCGCGCGCGTTTCACCAACAGATGTTCTGCGCCAAAGCACTCGGGGGTTTCTGCCAGCACTGCACTTGCGCCGATGGCGGCGAGCATGTCACTGCAAACGCCCAGAGCGGGATTGGCGCTGATGCCGCTAAAGCTGTCGCTGCCACCGCAGTTGAGGCCGAGCTGGATCTTGGAGGCCGGCACGGTTACGCGATGCTCCGTGGCCATCTCTTCCATGAACTCCTGAATGCGGGTGCGGGCGGCTTCTACCGTGCCGCGCGTGCCGCCGCTGCTTTGCAGCGTGAGGCCATAGAGGCGCTTGGACCGAGGGGCATTGGGGCCCAGATAATGGTCGATCTGGTTGACTTCGCAGCCGAGGCCAATGATGAGCGCGGCACCGACGTTGGGGTGATTGAGGACGCCTGCCAGAGTGCGTCGCAACTGGTCTGTGTCGGGACCGATGGCGTGGCCACAGCCTTCGCCGTGAGGAAAGGCAACGACACCATCGACATTGGGGCCGAGGCTGCCAGCCTCGAAACTATCGGCGATCCAGTCCACCGTGTAAGCGGCGCAATTGGAAGCGGCAACCACTGCGACGTAGTTGCGAGTGCCGACGCGGCCATCTTCTCGCAGATAGCCCTGGAAGGTTGGCATCACGATCGGAGGCTGGGGGTAAGGTACTTCTACGCTGGGGAATTCAAAGCCGACTTCGTGATCGTGGAAGGCCAGGTTTTGGGTATGGATGTGCTGGCCTGGGGCAATGTCCATCTTTGCTCTGCCAATGGCCTGACCATAGCGCGTGACGTTCTCGCCAGCCTTGACGGCGAGGAGGCAAACCTTGTGTCCGGCAGGCACGCTCTCCAGCACGGTGACACTCTTACCGGCGACGACAATGGTCGCCCCAGGACTGAGTGGAACGCGCGCGATGGCGACGTTGTCCGTTTCATGCAATCGGATCGCGGAATTCTCCGCAGTTGGCAATTTGGCAATATCAAGGAGACCCATGGTGGAAGCCATGATTATACTTGAGAAGTGCCAAAGCCCCTTGTCTGGCTCGTGGCCGCGCTTGCGATTCCATACATTTTTCTGCTCGCTTCGAGCGGGATTTTCGGTGCCGATGAGCCGCGCTACGCCGCCATTGGCCAACAAATGGCAGCGAGCGGCGATTGGATTACGCCGGTGCTATGGGGCAAGCCGTGGTTCGAGAAGCCACCTCTTCTTTATTGGATGATCGCCAGTTTTGATCAACTGGGGTTGCCGCACGATTGGGCTGCGCGGCTGCCCGTTACGATGCTTGGTCTTGGTTTTCTGTTCTTGATGCCAAGCCTGGAAGCGGCGTTAGTTCTTGGCACCTCCATTGGCTGGCTTGCAGTGTCGCAGGCTGCAGTTACCGATATCCCGCTGGCCGTTTGCTTCAATCTCTGGTTGCTGCTGATGCTGCGGGGGCGGCCCTGGCTGGCTGGAGTGGCGTTGGGCGCGGCAGTATTGGCCAAGGGGTTTGTGCCGTTGGTGCTGTGTCTGCCGGTTGCCTTTCTGTATCGACGCGAGTGGCGGCATTGGGTGTCGTGTATTGCAGTTGCAGCGCCCTGGTATGTCGCTTGCTACGTCGTAAACGGAAAGGTCTTCTTTGAGGAATTCATCGTTCGGCATCACATTCAGCGATTTATCTCGCCAGATTTGCAACACGTGCAGCCCTGGTGGTTTTATTTGCCAGTGCTGGCGGGACTACTCTTTCCCTGGACTCCGGCGTTAGTTCGCATTCAGGCAAATGACAAGCCCTATCTGCTGACTGCGCTTTGGGGCTTGGTATTTTTTAGCGTTTCGCGCAATAAGCTGCCCGGGTATTTGCTACCCCTGCTGCCATCGTTTGCGATCCTGATTTCGACTCGTCTATTGCGCTGGCATTACGCCGTTGCAGCCAGTATGTTGGTGGCGCTACCGGTGGCCGCGCCGTGGTTGCCCAATGCGCTGGAGGAAGGCCTCTCCAAGGCCCCCTTCGCGACTAGTGCCTGGGCCTGGTTTATCGCTTCCCCAGTTGCGGCCTATGCGGCTTGGCGTTTTCCGAAACGAGGACTAGTCGCTGCCCTGATCGTGTCCATCTGTTGCCTCAAGTGGCAACTCTACCCGGCACTTGCGCTAAAGGTTTCAGCGAGGGAGGTTTGGCGGGCGCAGCAGCCTCGCTGTGTCCCCGACGGCGAGTCGCGCGGCTTTCGCTACAGCCTGTCGTATTACGCAGGTCGGGAGCTTCCCGATTGCTCAGAGACGCAGGTAAATCTGCCGACGCTCCAGGCTCCGGACAAAGGCCCAGATGATCGTAAAGTAGAGGGCGCAAAGCAGGATCACCCAGGACAGCGGTGAGTCTTTGGGCGCGAATTGGATGACCAGTCTTTCGACTGGCATGTGGATGAGATAGGCCGCCAGGGCGTTGGTTCCGAAGCTGCCAAACACTGACCAGGAAAAGGCTGGTTTACGCACATCACACAGCCACAGGAAGCCGGAGTAAACCAGGAGCGAGAAACCGGCGCTGAAGGTCTGATACGACAGGCTGCCCGCCCGCTGCGACATCGTCCACAGGTCGAGCGTTTGCCACGGCGGCCAGAAGGGGGGCGCTTGCCAGCCGGGCACGCATGAGATTGTATAGCCGAGAATCGCGATCGAGATGCCCCATCCGCTCAACACCTTTGTCGCGCGGGCGGGGCCAAATTTGAGGACGGCGTCGTAGGCAAGCGCCCCGGTAATTGTGGGCAAGGTCCAGCTCAGGAAGCCGAGTGGCCCACCATCAATGACACGCGCACGCATCAGAAATTCAAACCAGAAGGCGGAGCTGAGTGCTAAGTGCAGCAGTCCGCTGAAGATGCCGAAGATTGCCAGCTCGCGACTGCGGCGGCGCATCACGGGCAGTATCCAAAGTGTAGTCACGCCGATGTGTACGAGGGCTTGAAAAGGATTGCGGAGAAAGCTCTTCTCGATAAATCCAAGCCAGCCAAGTGCCGAGATATCGCTCCAGGACTTATAGTTTCCGTCGAGGCCATAGACAACCAGCCCTAGCAGGATCAGACCCAGCGAGCGCCAGATCATCGTGCTACTCGGCGTGCCTTTGAGCATGCCCAGTCGCATCGCAAAGCCAACCGCGAAAAAGAAATGCGGCATGATTGTGTCGGCGTAGCTGTTATAGGTGTTGTGGTGCTTGAAGACGTCATGCACCGCAGCAAAACCGCCAATGAAGTTCACCAGAAACACCCCGGCCACCGTGTAGCCGCGGAACTGATCGAGCGAAAGAATGCGTCCCGTCATCTAGTGAATACAATTCTAAGGCCGGTGGTGACCAGCGTGTCATTGGTCCTGCGGCCTGGCAGGGGGTTGGAGATGTAGCGATCGCTTGCGAGGATCTGCCAGCTTAGCCATTTCAACAGGCGCGCTGACAAGGTGAGATCGCCATTGATGCGGATGGCTCCTCCACCGGAAACTCCCACATAGGCCGTGGCTTTCTCGGTCAGGCTGAAGATTGAGCCGAGCTTTCGCTGAAGCTCATTACCGGCCAGGAATTCCGTCGAATCGCGTGTCAGGCCGGTGCTAAAGGATTCGCGGTTGAGCGAGAAACCGCCCAGCGTGTCGAAGACCGTCGACCTATTCTTGATCCAGTGTCTGCCCACTCCACCGGCAGGGACGATGCGCAGATCAAGATTCTGAAACTGGTCGAATTCAAGATCCGTGGAGCCGAAAGCGTAGTGTGTGGTCGAGATGTTGAAGTCGTATTTGACGCCGCCTCGGATTGCATTTGCGGCGAGTACCGTTTGCCCATTTGCACGGTTGTTTGAATAAAGCGAATTGAAGTGGACATCGATCAAATCACGCGCTGTTTTTCGGAGCAATTTGCCGGACGTAGTGCTCGTGTTGGTGCTGGCGTTGCCCCGCGCCTGCGCGTAGCCAAGGGCGATGTTGGCGGTCCATAGATCGGTCAAGCGAGGGTTTCGTTGGCGTTCGATTTCTCTCAAGTAGCTGTCCTGGTCTGGCTTGCTGCGGAATACCACGACGGCACCTTCCGTAGCTTTGATCGTGCCATCGGTCTCGGTGGCCACCTCGAGCGTGGCATCGGATAGTCGGAGGTGACCGAAGAGATTCTGCCCGTCCTTGAGGGTGACATTGACCGGCTCTGCTGTGGCAATCGAAACCAGGGCGTCACGCCTGATTTTGATGTCACCCGCAAAGTCCGTTTTGAGCGTCAGTTCCTTGTCGTCAAGCCGGGCAATCCGACCGCTTAGATGATTGCCATTCTTGAGGTTGACTTCGTCAGCCCACAGCGGCGCGCTAAATACTAAAAAAACATTAATCCAGGTGCGCATAGGCCTAGGATCTCGCACAAAGCCGCTAAAATAGTAGGATTCATGAAATTCAGTCGTAAGGAGCGCCGTGAGGCGCTTGCCGAATCGCTTCAGAGCCGAATCCTGATTCTCGACGGGGCGATGGGCACCATGTTGCAGCAGCGCAATCCGACCACCGAGGATTGGGGCGGGCCGGCATTTGAAAACTGTTCAGAAAATCTCTTGTACACGCGCCCTGATTGGATTCGCGACATTCATCGCGAATACTATGCGGCGGGTGCGGACATTGTTGAGACGGATAGTTTTGGTGGACACACGATTACGCTTGCGGAGTTTGGTTTAGAAGACAAAATCCATGAAGTGAACGCGATGTCTTCGTCGATTGCCCGAGAGGCAGCAGCTGAGTTTGAAGCCAAAGACGGGCGACCGCGCTTTGTAGCGGGCAGTATGGGACCGACGACGAAGGCGATTACGGTTACTGGCGGGACCACGATGGACGCCTTGCGCGATGGCTACTACAAGCAGGCCAAGGGGCTGGTGGAAGGTGGCGCGGACATCCTGCTGATCGAGACCTGCCAGGACACCCGCAACATCAAGGGTGCGCTGCTTGGTATCAATCAGCTTGGACGCGAACTGGGTGAAATCATACCGGTGATGGTGAGCGGCACGATCGAGAATACTGGCACGATGCTTGCCGGACAGGATGCCGAAGCGCTATATACATCGCTTTCTCATGCCAACATCTTGAGCATTGGGCTCAACTGCGCCACAGGGCCTGAGTTCATGACCGACCATATCCGCAGCCTCCATGAGATGAGCCATCATCACATCTCCTGCTATCCAAACGCCGGGCTACCGAACGAGGAACTGAAGTACAGCGAGACGCCGGAGACGCTTGCCGCGCAGATCGCAAAGTTTATCGATCAAGGTTGGCTCAACATCGTTGGTGGTTGCTGCGGCACTACGCCCGACCACATCCGCGCAATTTGGCAGTTGGCCCAGGGGCGCGCTCCGCGCAAGCCAAAGGCTCTCTCGCACCGCGCATACTACTCAGGCATTGAGCTTGTCGAAGCGGATGAGACCAATCGCCCCTTGCTGGTTGGCGAGCGAACCAACGTCATTGGCAGCCGCCTGTTCAAGAACCTGATCAACGAAGAGATGTGGGAAGAAGCAACTGAGATTGCCCGCCGACAGGTGCGCGGCGGCGCGCACATCATCGACATCTGCCTGCAGACCAGTGAGCGCGATGAGATCAAGGACATTCCGCCCTTTTACGAAAAGCTGATCCGCAAGATCAAGGCTCCGGTGATGATTGACACGACGGATCCTAAGTCGATCGAGCTGTCGTTGAGTTACTGCCAGGGTAAGTCGATCATCAACTCGATCAATCTTGAGGATGGCGAAGAAAAATTCGAATTGATCTGTCCGATGATTCGCGAGTATGGTGCCGCAGTTGTTGTCGGTACGATCGACGAAGACCCTGTGCAAGCACAGGCATTTACCCGCGAGCGGAAGCTGGGAATCGCTCAGCGTAGCGTCGACATACTTACGACCAAGTACGGTCTGCAGCCGGAAGACATCATCATCGACCCGCTGGTTTTCCCTTGTGCCACTGGCGATGAAAACTACATCGGTGGCGCAGTTGAAACGATCGAAGCGCTGCGGCTGATCAAGGCTGAAGTTCCTTTTGTCAAGACGATTCTGGGGATCTCAAATATCAGCTTTGGCCTCCCTGCAAATGCCCGCGAAGTGGTGAACAGCGTCTTCTTGTATTACTGCACTAAGGCGGGGCTGGACCTGGCCATCGTGAATACCGAGAAGCTGGAGCGCTTTGCTTCGCTGCCTCCCGAGGAGCGCAAACTCGCTGAAAACCTGCTTTTCAATTCCCCGGTGAACGGCGAGCCTGAGGACTGGCGTGAACAGACCAAGCAGCAGAAAGCGGCGCTCAATAAGATCCATATTGATGCGATCGCGGCGCACTTTCGCGGTGCGGTAAAGAAGGAAAAAATAAGTGCCAAGTTACTACCACTTGATGAGCGACTGGCGGCTTACATCATTGAGGGCACCAAAGACGGATTGATTGCCGATCTCGATTTGAAACGGGCCGAAGGAGCCACGCCGCTCGAAATCGTAAATGGACCCTTGATGAAGGGTATGGATGAAGTAGGCCGACTGTTCAACGCAAATGAACTGATCGTCGCCGAGGTGCTGCAAAGCGCAGAGGCGATGAAGGCGTCTGTCTCCTATCTGGAACAGTACATGGAGAAGAGCGATACCGCCAGTAAAGGCAAATTATTGCTGGCAACGGTGAAGGGCGACGTGCATGACATCGGCAAGAATCTTGTCGAGATCATCCTGTCCAATAACGGTTTTGAAGTGATCAATCTGGGGATCAAGGTTCCTCCAGAGGAGTTGATCAAGGGCTATCACAAGCATCAGCCGGATGCGATTGGACTCTCAGGGCTGTTGGTGAAGAGTGCGCAGCAGATGGTGATTACGGGAACCGATTTGCGCGATGCCGGGATCCAAGTGCCGCTGCTGGTTGGCGGTGCCGCATTGAGCGAGAAGTTTACACGAACCAAAATCGGACCTGCTTACGAATCGCTTACGCTCTACTCGAAAGACGCGATGACCGGTCTTCGCCTGATGCAGGAACTGATGGACCCGGCTGGTCGAGAGGCAATGTTGAGCGCCAGTCTCAATGTCGCGGTTGATGTTCCGCCGGTGCAGGAGACCGCCGCTGATGCAGCTGCGCGCCATTCTACGCAACGCAGCACAAAAGTACGTCTTGATGTCAGTTTGCCAGAGGTGCCGTACTGGGAACGCAAGGTGCGCGACGTGCCGCAGCTCAAAGAACTTTGGGAGTACATCAACCCATTCATGCTGTACGGCAAGAACCTGGGCTTCAAGGGAAATTTTGAAAAGTGTCTTGCCGAGCGCGACAGCAAGGCGCTCGACATGCTGCACAACGTCGAAGAGGTGAAAGCCTGGTCGATGCCATTCATGAAACCCAAGGCGGTCTGGCAGTTTTTTGAAGCCGAGCGCGATGGAAATTCGGTTCATTTGTTTCAGCACGGCGCGGCATCGCCGGTCCATACTTACCACTTCAACCGACAGCCGAAGGAGAACGGCTTGTGTCTGAGCGACTACATTCTGCCACCTGTGAATGGCCGACGCGACGCGATCTGTATGTTCGCGGTGACGGCTGGTGGCGGCATTCGCGAGATCGCGGAAGAGTGCAAGTTGAAGGGCGAGTATTTCAGGAGCGTGGCCCTGTCGGCCCTGTCTACGGAGACCGCCGAGGCTACTGCTGAATGGCTCCATCGACGCATCCGAGAGGACTGGGGGATTGCCGATCCGCCGACGATGACGATGCAGGAGCGTTGGACGAGTCGTTACCACGGCAAGCGTTACAGCTTTGGCTATGGTGCCTGCCCGAACATGGAAGATCAAGTGGCGTTGTTCCATCTGTTGAAGCCGCAGGAGATTGGGATTGAGCTCACCGACGGTTTCATGATGGAGCCTGAGGCGTGCGTCAGTGCCCTTGTATTTCATCATCCCGATGCAGCTTATTTCACTGCGACATCGGGAGAGGACATGGTCGAGGTCTAGATGGATCTTGATGAGGAGGTGCTTGCGGCAAGCCGCCGTTATGCTGCGGCGCTGGACGGGCGGGGAGTGGCTCCAACGGCGGCGGCGCTGGCGGGATTGTCCGCCTTTCGCCACACTCTGCCTGCCGTCGGCATCTCTCCTGGCGAGATCATCGGGCGACTGGATCGGGTCGGTTCTCCGGCTACAGTTGCGACCAACGGGCCGCGTTTTTTTGGCTTTGTCACTGGGGCAGTCCTGCCTGTCGCAGGGGCGGCCCATAACCTGGCTACGGCCTGGGACCAGAACACCGCCCTGGCGGCGATGTCGCCAGTAAGTGCCGAGATCGAGATGGTGACTCTCGGCTGGCTGCGCGGGCTGCTGGGGATTCCGGAAACGGCCATTGGGAGCTTTGTCACCGGTGCGACTATGGCCAATTTTACTGGCCTGGCTGCGGCTCGTCATGCGCTGCTCATGGGCCTTGGCTGGGATGTTGAAGCACGCGGCCTGTTTGGTGCTCCGGCGATCGAAGTGGTGGTTGGCGACGAGGTGCATGTCTCGCTTATCAAAGCGCTTGGCATGCTGGGCCTTGGGCGTGAGCGCGTCACGCGGGTTCTGACCGATGGCCAGGGCCGGATGCGTGTCGACGCGTTTCCCAAGCTCCGGGCTCCTGCCATCGTTTGCCTCCAGGCTGGCAATGTGAATACTGGCGCATTCGACCCGGCGGTGGAACTCATTGCGCTCGCGCGTGAGTCAGGATCCTGGGTGCATGTCGATGGTGCATTCGGTCTTTGGGCACAGGCCTCACCGACGTTTGCGGGTCTGGCGGTTGGCTATGGAGATGCTGACTCGTGGGCTACGGATTGTCACAAATGGCTGAATGTGCCATACGATAGCGGCCTTGCCTTTATCCGCAACCCTGCTGATCTGACTGGCGCACTCGCCACGCAGGCCAGCTACCTGCCCGATGGCGCAAGCATTGAAGCGATGCATCGTGGGCCTGAGTCTTCTCGTCGTGCGCGAGCGATCGACGCCTGGGCGGCTATGTTGTCTCTCGGCAGTGATGGCGTGGCTGCATTGATTGATGGCTGTTGCGCGCATGCCCGCCACTTTGCTGCGGCGTTGGGTTCGGTTCCGGGTTGCATGATTCTCAATGACGTCGTGCTCAATCAAGTGCTGGTTGCGCTTGAGACAGATGAGCGCACTTCAGCCTGGATCGACGCGATTCAGGCTGAAGGTACATGCTGGTGTGGCGGCACGGTCTGGCACGGGCGCAAAGCAATGCGGATCAGTGTGTCCTCGTGGATGACTACGAAAAACGATGTGGAACGAAGCCTCTCGGCTATGCTCCGTTGCCGGCCCGCATAGCGGTTTGTCCGGTTTGCACTGGTCAGGCAAGGGACTTCAGAAGTTCCATAGCAGCACGCATGTCGCTGCTCCATTGTTCGGGTGAGGTGCCCTCGCGTTCGATCACGAGCGTACCTGTGTAGCCGATCTCTTTAAGTTTGGCGGCAAAGCGCGCAATGCCAACGCTGCCAGAACCCAGCGGCTTCTCGCTGCCAAGCGAGCCCGGCTTGCCCGCGTCCGGCCAATCGCCGTCCTTTGCATGTACGCTGCGAATGTAATCTTTGAGAACTTCCATGGCCTCAAGCGGGTCGCCCGTGCCGTAGAGAATCATGTTGGCGGGATCGAAGTTGATCCACAAATTCGACTTGGCTGTGTCGACAAGGAAGTCGAGCAATACATCGCCCGGCTCCTGGCCTGTCTCGAGGTGAAAGCTCTGTCCCTGGCTGGCGCAGTGATCGCAGATTCGCTTCACCATCGCCTGCACTGCCAGGTAATCGGCGTCCTGCTTGTCGTGCGGAACGAAGCCGATGTGGCAGGCGAAAACCGGAATACCCACGGCGTGGGCAAAGTCACACAGTGCGATCGTTCGGGCCTCGCGCTCGACACGTGTTTCAGGCGGAATGAAGCCGACCGTGCGCACGACCGTTGGAATGTCAGCGTAGTCCTCACCGTTGTAGGCCGCTGTTACGGTCAACAGCGTAAAGCCCTCTGTTTCACAAGCGGCCTTCCATTCGGCGGCCTTGGCGGCAGGATCGAAATCGCCCGCAATTCCCATCTGCGCGCAACGCACGCCCAATGCCTTTAAGCCCTGGATCTGTTCGAGGGCGGGCTTTGCATTTGTGGCCCAGAAAATCACGCCCAGTTCGAGCGGTTTTAGATTTGACATAGTAGTTTTTCTCCTTGACGGGATCGTGATTCCAGTAACAATTGCGCGAGGGCGACGGCGCGCGCCGAATCCTGCGGCAGGCAGCGAGCCGGCTGCTGATTCTTTGCGGCGCACTCGACAAAGTATTCGATCTCGGCCCTGTATCCATCAATGACTTCGGCGGGTGCAATTTCCTGAGCGGCCTGCCCTGCCTGGAACAATGTCGGGTGCGGATCTCGCACGTGATATTCCATCGTGCCGGTCTCGCCCACGACGCTAAACTCCATTGAGAACGGGAAGCCCTCATGGTGCCAGCCACCGCTGATGTTGACCGTAAACGTTGGATAGAACAATTGCGCGATGATCACGTCGATCTGATTGGCCAGGTCCTCATGGCCAGTAGCACTGACACTGTGGGGCATGCCAAACAGGAATTGCGCCATGTCGATGTCGTGGATCAGAAGATCGAAGACTCCACCGCCCGATTGCGCCTTATCTTTCAGCCACGGTCCCCAGCCTGGTGCCGCGCAACGGCGGCGCAGCGTCGCCGCGTGGATTTGGCCCGAGCGCCCCGTTTCCACCCAATCTTTCAACGCCGCGTAGGCAGGAAAAAAGCGCAGTACCTGTGCCGACATCAGTACCTTGCCTGCCTTCTCCGCCTCTTCAATCATGCGCTCGCAGGAGGCACGGTCCAGGCCCATTGGCTTCTCGACCAGGACGTGTTTGCCAGCGCGCAATGCTTGGATCGCGAAAGACTCGTGCAGAGCGGTGGGCAGGCAGAGATCTACGGCATCGACCTCCGAGTCGAGTAGGGCTTCGGGGAAGCTGCGGAACGCACGAAGCGCATTGAAATCCATCTGGTTCTCGAAGCCAGACATGTTGCCAGCGACGGAAGATAGATCGCCGCTGAGTTTCTTGTCATCACGCGAGACGACGGCAAGTTTCAGGCCCGGTATGGCCATTGCGGCCTTGAGGTGTGTGGCTCCCATGAAGCCAAGTCCGACAATTGCAAGTGTCATGTATTAAACCCGCGACGTACCGCAGGCATGACTATATTCTAGACTGCTCCTACATGATTTTCGACTGCTCTTACATCGTCAGGACGTCAAAGTGAAAGCGCTCTGGTGGGAGATCGGACACTGGGTCGCCGCTCAACCAAGCCCAGGTTTGAAACGCCGATTGCGCCAGGCTTCCATTGAGATAGAACAGAAACTGATCACTGAAATATCCGATCGGCGGGGGCTGGCGAAAGGTGAGGCGGAGGCCGACAGCCCCTTCCAGGTTTACGGGTACTTTATGGGCCTTGTCCTCAAGTAGAATCACAAAACTCTTACGTCCGGCGTGCGGCCAAACGTCTGCCCGTAGCAATGGCCGCAGGTCCGGGCGCAACTCAAAGGCGTTTTCGCAGTGGCGAATCCATTTAAGAATCGAATCGCCCCAAGACCAGCTCTGGATGAAGTTTTGGTACTGGTCCACCAGATTGAGCGCCATGTCCATGCGGCGCATCTCAAACTCCATCGCGAGCTTGGGGTCTAACACAGGCATGCTGGAGATCAGGTCCTCGGTGACTAAGATGTTGCCCGCCATTTGGAGCATCTTGTCTATGCTCTTCACCGGTGTCGAACGGACTAACAACGGGGGTAGCTCATGCGTCCGGTCGCCTGGGATTTCCACGAATCTGCGTTCGCCAAAAATGTCCATATCAACCTCGCTAGAGATAGGAAGCATTGCTTCCATTTAGTCTTATCGTCCCGTGTCAGGGTTTCTGCACTATGTGATGCTTCAGCGATGCTACGGGTTCCCGTCTGACCGCAGCCTAATCACGAAATGACGGATCTTTGCGATCCATCAGTCGTACCATTGCATCGAACTCCGGGTTGGCCACACGGCTGTATCCATCGCCACCTTCGACAGATTCAAAATTGTTGTTCAGCTTCAGAGTAAGCGCTTGGACAGGTTCCGGCGGCACGATGAGTTTGGCCCCGGTGGCCTGCGCTGCAAGCTGCACTTCGCAGGCGCGCTGCAATCGGAACATTCGTACAAATGCCTGGCCAACCGTTGCACCGCAAGTCAGCAGGCCATGCGTCTTCATCACCATCACATTGCGATTGCCCAGGTTCTCTGCCAGTCGCTCGCGCTCGTCCAACTCCAGGCTGGGCCCTTCGAAATCGTGATAGCCGATTTGGCCGTAGTAGCCCAGCCCGTACATGCTGATTGGCAGCAACCCACATTCCAGTGCAGCCACCGCCATCCCAGCCGTCGTGTGTGTGTGCATCACACAACCGACGTCGCGACGCAGCATGTGGATCGCGCTATGAATCACAAAGCCAGCCGGGTTGATTTCCTGATTGGGGTCGCCGAGGATCTTGCCGTCCATGTCCACCTTTACGAGATTCGATGCGGTCACCTCATCAAAGCGAAGGCCGTAGGGGTTGATCAGGAAGTGGTGTTCGGGGCCAGGCACGCGCACCGTCGTGTGCGTCCAGATCAGTTCCGACCAACCTAAGTGATCGATGATGCGATAGGCGGCGGCAAGTTGCACGCGCAGTTCCCATTCGTGGGGGTCCATGGCAGACATGCAATGATTATGTCGCGATTGGATTCCGCCGCTCGGGCTCGGCCTGCCATCCATCGACTATGCTCGAGAAAATTGAAGGGGCGATATTGTGTCAGACAGGAAGAATATTTTGTTGGGTTCTGCCAAAATGGTGCCGACATGCTTCCCATCCTTTTGGTCTGCCTGACTGCGATTGCACCTCTGATTCGCGCTGCGGAACCGGTCATCGTTGATCTCAGCTTTCCAGCTACTAACGGCAAAACGCTCAAGGCCTATCTTGTCAAACCGGGGTCGCAAGTTGTAAGTGCGCCCGCAATTCTCTTTGTCCACTGGCTTGAGCCACAGAGCCCCGATTCTAACCGCTCTCAGTTTCTGGCACAGGCAGTAGATCTGGCGCGCGACGGCGTGGTAAGCCTCCTTCCGGAAACCATGTGGTCTGATCCGGAATGGTTCAATAAGCGCAATCCCGCCCAGGATTACGACAAGGGCCTGGAACAGGCCGCAGACCTTTCCAAGGCCTTCGACTTCCTTCTCAGTCAACCCGGCATTGACAAGACCCGGGTCGCCTACGTGGGCCACGACTTTGGCATGATGTACGGTCTTTTGATGAGTAAGACCGACAAGCGCCCTCGCGCCTGGGCGCTGCAGGCCGGCACTTCGGGCTTCGAGGATTGGTATCTATACGGGCGGAGGTCACTGCCTGAGGATCAAAAACAAAAAGTTCGCGATCGCTTGCAGCCAATTGCTCCGCTGCGCTTCATTGGAGGACTTGGTGCCCCGTTGCTGCTGCAGTTTGGCAACTCAGACATACACGTCCCCATGCCCAAGGCGGAGGCGCTAGCTAACGCAGCTATAGGCTCAAAACGAATTCTCTATTACGACGCAGGGCATGGGCTCAACGCCGACGCTATAAAGGATCGAATGGCCTGGCTTCGACATGTGTTGGCAATCAAAGCCCGCAGCGCGGACTAGCGCGCCTGGATCGATTTCAGGTAATCAACGACGCGCCGTACCCGCACCAGCCCCAGGTCCTGATCGTTTTCTACTTTTTGAAATACCGGGCCCCAGACCGGCATCTCGTTGGTCCCGTGGATGGGCTTGATGGAAGTCTCGCCGAGAATCATCTTTTCAAGATCCGACACTGGAAACTTGCCGTTCCTCCGCGTGGAAATCAAAGTCAGATCAGGCACCGGGTTTTTCAGCGCCGTTGCCACGGGTCCCTTGCCCTTGGCATCCATTCCATGGCACGAAGCGCAATACGCAACGTATAACTCTTTGCCATCGAGAGTTGCAGGCGGCCTTCGTGGTGACTTCGTCTGGGCAGTACTTACAATCGCGATTCCGATCAACAACACCAACCGTAGCTTGAACATGAAAAGGCCTCCGGCTTGAGTATATTCCTGCCGAAGGCCCGTCGAACTTAAATCTTTCGCCGCTCCTAGCCGCGCAAATACTTATTGAAGAAATCTACAGTTCGAGACCAGGCAAGCTTCGCTGCAGCCTCGTCATAACGTGGAGTCGTATCGTTGTGGAAGCCGTGGTTGGCGCCCTCATATATGAAGCCAGTGTAAGTCTTCTTATTTGCCTTCAACGCCTCTTCATAAGCCGGCCAGCCCATATTCAGGCGCGTGTCGAGACTGCCATAGTGCAGCAATAATGGCGCCGTAATCTTAGGCACGTCTTCGGCCTTCGGCTGGCCGCCGTAGAACGGCACGGCCGCAGACAGTTCGTTGACCATGCGGACCGCGAGCGTATTGGAAATTCCGCCTCCGAAGCAAAAGCCGACAGATCCCACCTTGCCGTTTCCATCGGGGCGAGTTTTGAGCCACTTGGCCGATGCGATAAAGTCCTCAGTCATCTTGGGGCGATCCACGGTGCCGAAGAGTTTTCCACCCTTCTCATCATCTCCTGGGTAGCCGCCAACGCTCGTCAGCCCATCGGGAGCAAACGCGATGAAGTTCAAGGTGGCAAAGCGGCGCGCGACGTCTTCGATGTAAGGGTTCAGTCCACGATTTTCATGGATCACCAAAACTGTAGGTAGCTTTCCGTTTGACTTAGCCGGTCGTGACAGATATCCCTTGATACTGCCGTTGCCTAATGGAGATTCCACCGTCACATATTCGCTCTTGATGCGGGCATCGTCCTTGGGTACTTGCTGCGCCCAGGCGTAGTTCGGTTTCAGGCTCTCGTAGAGCATCGTTGCGGTGACGCCACCAACGGCGAACTTTTGCGCGCCCTCTAAGAAGTCACGACGCTCAATGTCGCCGTGCACGTATTTGTCAAAAAGATTGAGAAGCTCTTGGGGATAGTCGGATGCTTTCTTGCGTTCCATGTTGCCACCAGCATAACGCTAGAACGGAACTTCCGCCAACGCCAAAAGTTGTTCGATCACCCGCCGTGCACTCTCTGCCTGTCGCTGTCCAAAGCTTGCTTGCGCCGATAGTCGCAGCCGATGCGAGAACACCGGCACCGCCAGCTGTTTGATGTCATCCGGAACCAGGAAATCCCGCCCATCCAGCAACGCGCTTGCTTGAGCCGCGCGATAGAGGGCTTGTCCGCCGCGCGGGCTGACGCCCAATGTGACGCCTTCATGATGGCGTGTCTTCTCGACCAGGCTTAATAGATAGGTCTCAAGATCTGCATCGACGTGGACACGTTCCACTTCCTGCTGCACGGTGCTCAGGTCGGCGCTGGACAGCAATGGTTTGAGCGACTGCAATTTGCGACTTTCTCCGCGCAGGATCGCCCGCTCCTGATCAGAACTTGGATATCCAATTTCGATTCGCATCAGGAAGCGATCCAGTTGGCTCTCGGGCAGAGCGTAGGTCCCCTGTTGTTCAGTCGGATTCTGCGTGGCAATTACCATGAAGGGATCGGGCAGCGGCATCGTCTGCCCATCCATCGATACCTGGCCCTCGCTCATTGCTTCCAGCAGCGCACTTTGTGTCTTGGGCGTGGCGCGATTGATTTCGTCGGCCAGCAGAAAATTTGCAAACACGGGCCCTGGGCGAAATTCGAAATCTTGATGCTGCGGGCGGTAGATCGAGACGCCGGTGATGTCTCCGGGAAGCAGGTCGGAGGTGCATTGCAATCGCCGAAAGCTGCCATCCACCAGGCGAGCCAGCGCCTCGGCCAGGGTTGTCTTCCCGACGCCCGGCACGTCTTCGATTAGAAGATGTCCACGGGCGATCAGGCAAACGAGCGTAAGTCGAACTGCCTCTTCCTTGCCGAGAAGAACTTGCGATAGCGCACCCTTCAAGTCCGCCAGCACACCGATATGGGCCAACTGCTTCATGCTGTTGACCCTCAAGTTAACACACGGTCTAAAGAGAACCGTCACTGAGCCAGTCCATCAGGCTGCGCGCAAAACGAAGGTTGTCGCAATTCCGATCTGATGCTCCACTCTGATCTCGGGTGGAATTCTTCTCGCCCTGTGGTCGCGCCTCGTGATGCTCCGCATCTTCCGTTGGCAGGCTGTACCACTGCGGTTTGGTGACGACACAGAACCGGACATTCGAACGCTCGGCCTCGATGAATGAGAGAATGTTGATGCCCTAGGGCATTGAAGTAAACGGAGAGGATTCACCAAATGGATTTACTAGAAGGATTGAAGCTCAAGTACCAGGCCGCCCTGGACGTCGTAAAAGAAAAAGGCGTCGTTCTGGCCCACCTGCACGTTGATGGCGACAAGCTATTCATGCAGGGTGCCGCACCTAATGAGAATGCGTTGAATGATGTCTGGAATGCCATCAAGGCGACGGACAGTAACTGGGCAAGCGAAGTCACTTGTGACCTCAGCGTCGACACGTCGCTTCCGCAGCCCGTTCGCACCTACACCGTCGTCGGCGGCGACAGCTTGTGGAAGATCGCCGCTCACTTTTATGGCAATGGTTCGAAGTTCCCCAAAATCATCGAGGGCAACCCCGATAGTTTGGTGGACGAAAAGAGCGTCATCCACCCCGGTGACGTTCTCGTAATCCCTGACTAGTCTCAAGTGAGGGGGGCTCGATCCCGGGCCCCCCTTCTTCAATTGCCCGCCTGATCATCTCAACTGGCGGCAGTCCACTGCGGCTTGTTCCATCCCAGTAAGTCCTGCACCCAAACCCAACCTGATCCGAGTTCCGTGCACTCAGCTCGACATCCAAGCCATTCACCCGCACACTCGGCGATCCCAGGAAGCCGATAACCCTGGCCATCTCCGGCCCTGTGATCTCAACCTCAGTCACACCCTCGTCAACGCCAAGCTCCTCGATCACCCCTCGCACGCGCGAGACTGCGGGCGGGTGATTCGGGCATCCCTCAAAGTAAAGAATTTCGATTTTCATTGGGGCCGCGCAGTGCGGATCTTCTGCAGCGCCTCAGCCATTTGCTTGACGCGTCCGGCTTGCGCTGTAGCCAGGTTCTTAGTCTCCCTCAGGTCTGCCGCCAGGTCATAGAGTTGCGGTTCCGGGTCGACGCCTGTCTCTGTATTCGTATTCAGAGCCAACTTCTCGCCCTTGGCCGGCTCGATGTACTTCCACGTCCCATCGCGAAGAGACAGTCCATTGGCTTGTTCCACTAACAACTGCCGCCCCTTCTTTGCCTCGCCCAGCAACGCGCCCAGAACATCCTCGCTATCCGGTCCCGCTCCCTGCGCCATCTTGGCACCGGTCAAGCTCGCAAACGACCGCATCAGATCCACTTGCGAAACCATCGCGTCCGTAACACCCGGCTTCACTCGTGCCGGCCAATGCACTACAAAAGGGACCCGAGTGCCGCCCTCAAACTTTGAGCCCTTGCCACCGCGCAGTGCTCCATTGGGACGATGCTTGCCGAGTTTCGCGACGGCCTCATCCTGGTAACCGTCGTCAACCACGCCACCGTTATCGCTGGAAACAATGATCAGCGTATTCTTGAGCAACCCGCGTTTCTCTAGCACACCCACGAGCTTTCCAAAACACCAGTCCAATTCCGCGATCGCGTTTCCGCGAGCGCCCATCTTTGTCGCCTTGCTGAAACGCTTGTTCGGAACCCGAGGGACATGGATATCGTGCGTGGCAAAGTACAGGAAGAACGGCTCCTTTCCACTGCGCTCGATAAACGATGCCGCCCGATTGGTAAGGGTATCGGCAATAGTCTCATCGTTCCAAAGCGCCGCTTTACCGCCAGTCATATACCCAATGCGGCTGATGCCGTTCACGATCGTCATGTCGTGCCCATGGCTCGGCTTCATCGTCAGCATTTCGGGATGGGATTTGCCCGTCGGCGCATCATCGAGCGGCCCTTTGTAGCTCACCACAATCGGGTCCTTCGGGTCCAGCCCCGCCACTCGCCGGTTCTCGACAAAAACGCATGGCACACGATCACCAGTGGCCGGGATAATGAAGCACTCATCAAAGCCGATATCGAGCGGTCCCGGCTGGATGTCTTTGTTCCAGTCCAGATTCCCATTCCCCAGGCCGAGGTGCCACTTGCCAACAACTCCAGTTCGATAGCCGCGTTGCTTCAGCATCGATGCCAGCGTCGTTCGCTCTGGCTGGATCAAGGCCGGCGCATCACCGGGAAGAATTTTGGCCGCCGGTACGCGAAAGGCGTACTCACCCGTCATGAGTGAATAGCGCGACGGCGTGCACGTGGCTCCCGTGCAGTGGGCGTCGGTGAAGCGCAAACCGTTCGTGGCAAGGCGGTCGATATTCGGCGTCTTTACGCTCGTCGCGCCATAACAACCAAGGTCGCCGTAGCCGAGATCGTCGGCATACAGAAGCACGATATTCGGTCGCGCCTCAGTTGCTCCAGTTGCCAGGAGGCTCATCGCCCCACACCCGAAAAAATCTCTGCGTCGCATTGTGTGAAACCATGTCAGCAGAACAGTGGCCTCAATGCAAGCTTTTGATCGAAGTCTAGGCCGCCCAATACTCCCGGTCCAGGCTCCGATACTGCACCGCCTCGGCGATATGCTTGGCCGCCACCTGCGAATCCCCCGCCAAGTCCGCGACCGTCCGCGCCACCTTCAATAAACGATCATGCGATCTCGCCGACAGGCTCAACTTACGCACCGCCATCTCAAGAGTTCTCTCGCCACTGGCATCGAGCTCGCAGACGCGCCGCAGCGCCGCCGAAGGAATCCGCGAGTTCCAAAAGCCTCTCGCATTCTGCACCTCCCGCGCCCGATTCACCCGGTCCCGCATGGCTGCACTGGACACCCCATCACCCTCCCCACGCAGCTCTTTATATTGCACCGCTGGAACTTCAATATGAATGTCAATCCGATCCAGCAACGGGCCTGAGATTTTGCCGATATAGCGTTGAATCTGCATGCCCGTGCAGCGGCACTCCTTGGTCCGGTCTCCATAGTAACCACACGGACAGGGATTCATCGCACCCAGTAACATCAGGTTAGCCGGGAAGGTAAGTGACATATTCGTCCGCGCCAGCGATACGCTGCCCTCCTCCAGCGGTTGCCGCAGTAACTCCAAGACGTTCCGCGCAAACTCCGGTAACTCGTCCAGAAACAAAACGCCATTATGGGCGAGACTCACCTCCCCCGGCCTTGGCGTGCCGCTTCCCCCGCCAATCAGCCCCGCGTCGCTCACCGTATGATGTGGGGATCGAAAGGGCCGTGCCGCCAGCAGCCCGGCCCCCTTGGCCAGCACTCCCGCTACGCTGTGGATCTGCGTCGTCTCGAGCGCTTCGACAAAGCTCAACGGCGGCAAGATCCCGGGCAGCCTTCTCGCCAACATCGTCTTGCCCGACCCCGGCGGTCCAATCATCAGAAGATTATGTGCCCCCGCCGCCGCCACTTCCAGCGCGCGCTTGGCAATCGTCTGACCGCGCACATCGGCAAAATCGAGATTCACATACGAGGCAGGATCAATCGCCAGAGGAGCAAGGGGACGCGCCGGGGCCTTCCGGTCTGGCTGCGTAAACAGGCTCACCGCCTCGCCCAGATGCCGCACACCATAAACATTTACGCCCTCCACCACCGCCGCCTCCGCCGCATTGTCCTCTGGCACAACAACATTTGCGATCCCCATCTTGCGCGCACATACCGCCATCGACAGCGCCCCGCGCACCGGTCGAATCATCCCATCCAGGCTCAGTTCGCCCACCAGCAAATGCTGCTCGCTCCCCTGAAAAACGCCCATCGCTCCTAAGATCCCCATCGCCATCGGCAAATCGAAGCCCGCCCCCTCCTTGCGTACATTTGCCGGCGCAAGGTTGATCGTCACCGATCTCGTCGGATACCCAAACCCCGAGTTCAGCAGCGCGCTCTTGATGCGTTCACGGCTTTCCCGAATCGCCGTATCCGGCATCCCTACTGTCACAAAATCGCGCGAACTGCCCGCCTGAGCCATGTCCACTTCAACGTCGATCAAGTGCGCATCGATCCCGTAAACGGCGGCGCTCCGCGTGCGATATAGAGCCATCTCAAGGCATAGTCCCCCCGGGTAACAAAAAATCTCAGTAAACTTGGTAAAGTTCTGCAACTGATTGCAGAAGACCGAATCTCTACTACAGCGCCTATGCCAAAAGCTGCCCTTCAACCCACGCTTGCCTGGAACGTAACGCCGCCTTTGGCTGCCGACGCGATGCTTGAAGATCGTTGCACCGTAGAGTCTTTTCTGGCCCGCCTCATGCACTCGGCTCGGGTCCCCACCCCCTGCCCAGTTCCCGTCGCAATGGAACATTCCATCCTTGGCGATGCCCAACGAATTCGTCCCATTCTGGCGATCCGTGTCGCGCGCATGCTTGGGGTCGAAACGGAGCACAGCCTCCGCGCTGCTGCCGCAGTTGAGGTCCTTCACAGCGCCTCGCTGATCGTCGACGATCTTCCTTGTATGGACAATGAATTGATGCGCCGGGGCCGTCCCGCCCTGCACATCCAGTTCGGGGAATCCACCGCCCTTCTGGCAGCCTTCTCGATGGTCGCCCTCGCGGCTCGGATGGTTATCGAACTCCAGGCCACTGATCGTGAATACGCGCGTCTGCGCCGCTTCCAGCTCGCTCTCTTGCGCACTCTAGATAGCGCTTCGCTCATCGGCGGCCAAAGCCTCGATCTTGCTCTCGAAGGCACGCGCCGCGATGAGTTGCGCGAGACGGTGAACGATCTTAAGACGGTCCCACTTTTTCAACTGGCAGTTGAAGCAGGTTGCGTCTCTCACCTCTCCGGCGTGCCCCAGACCCTCGCCGATTTCGGTCGACACTTCGGTCTAGCCTTCCAACTCACAGATGACTACATCGACGGTGAAGTCTCCAGCCGCGAATTGCTCGATTCTCAATTCCAACACTGCCACGCTTGCCTCCATGAATATGGGGCAGCAGCAGAGCCCCTACACGAACTTGTCCATTACCTCGCCCACCGTGCCGCGCAACAAAGTCTCAGTAATCGGTAGCGGCTTCGGAGGCCTCGCCTCCGCCGTTCGGCTTGCCAGTCGCGGGTATGATGTTACCCTGCTAGAAGCACGTGACATGCTTGGAGGCCGCGCTTATGTCTACCGCCAGGATGGCTTCACTTTCGACGCCGGGCCTACTGTTATTACCGCGCCCTTCCTCCTCGAAGAACTCTTTAGTGGCGCTGGCCGCAACATTGCTGACTATGTCAAAATCGTCCCGGTAGATCCTTTCTATCGCATCGAGTTCCACGATGGCACCCGCTTTGAATACAATGCCGACGAAGCCGCCACGGAGGAACGCATCCGTCATTTTGCTCCCGACGACGTCGATGGCTATCGGCGCATGATCGTTGCGGCTAAAGCGATTTTCGCCAAAGGCTTCACCGAACTCTCAACCAAACCCTTCCTCAATTTCACCGATATGCTCCGCGTCGCGCCAGACCTCTTGCGTCTGCGCAACTACGAGACGGTCTACCAATTTGCCGCACGCTTTGTGAAGGATGATCGGCTCCGACGCGTCTTCAGTTTTCATCCGCTTCTGGTTGGTGGCAACCCCTTCCAAACCACTTCCATTTATGCCCTCATCCATCACCTCGAACGCGAGTGGGGGGTGCACTACGCATTGGGAGGCACTGGTGCGGTCATTTCAGCTTTAGGTAAACTCTTCGCCGAACTCGGCGGCAAAATCCGTCTGGGCACGGCTGCCAAGCGCATCCTAATTGAAAACGGCGCAGTCGCGGGCGTTGAAACAGCCCACGGCGAAACAATTCTTTGCGATGCGGTTGTCTCCAATGCCGACGTCGCCAACACCTATCGCAAGATGGTTGCGCCACAGCACCGCCGCCGTTGGACGGATAAAAAGCTCGCTGGCATGCGTTACTCGATGTCACTTTTTGTCCTCTATTTCGGCACACGCAAACAATACCCCGACGTCGCTCACCACACGATTCTGATGTGTGAACGCTATCGTGAATTACTTGCTGACATCTTCATTAAAAAGGAACTCCCTGCAGACTTCTCGATGTATTTACATCGCCCTTCGGCCACCGATCCCTCAATGGCCCCCGAGGGTTCAGACTGTTTCTATGTCCTGGTGCCAGTTCCCAACCAGCAAAGTGGAATTGATTGGAACACAGAAGGGCCGCTTTTCCGCGACCGTGTTGTCAATTGGCTTGATGCCAACTATCTGCCGGGGCTCAAAGAAAATCTAGCCACCGAGCGTCACTTCACGCCGCTTGACTTTGAAACTACGCTCGACAGCTACGCTGGCGCCGCATTTAGCCTGGAACCGATCTTCACCCAAAGCGCGTGGTTCCGCCCACACAATGAAAGCGAAGATGTGAAGAATCTCTACTTCGCCGGTGCGGGTACACACCCTGGCGCAGGCGTGCCCGGAGTGCTGTGCTCTGCGAAAATCGTTGAGGATCTCCTATGTCAGAGTCTTCCTTTGCGCTAGCGGCGCAGGCCACGGCCATCGGCTCCAAGAGCTTCTATTTTGCTACGCGTTTCTTCCCGCCAGATATGGCAAAACATGCCCACGCCGTTTATTGGTTCTGCCGCACCACGGACGACATCGTTGACGAAGCCGAGTCACTCGAATCGGGCACCTTAGCTCTCAATGCATGGGAGTCCCAGCTCCGCGCGGGCCTCGCTGGAGAGCCCGTCGATAACCAAATCCTCAATCTGTTTTTGTACGTCCAAAAGCAGTGTCAGATCCCGGCGGAGTACCCCCTGGAATTGATTGCCGGCTGCCGCATGGATCTGGAGCAACAGCGCTACGATACCTTCGCTGAGCTTCGCGTCTTCTGTTACCGCGTCGCCTCCATCGTCGGTTTGATGATGTGTCATGTAATCGGCTTCACGCGACCTGAGGACGAAGAGGCGGGCAAGAAATATGCGACGCATCTTGGCATCGCCATGCAACTCACCAATATTCTCCGCGATGTTGGCGCAGACCTCAGGCTCGGTCGCATCTATTTCCCGGGTGAAGATCTTCGCTCCTTTGGTTACAGTGAAGCAGACTTGGCTGCACACACGCACAACGACACTTTCCGCTACCTCATGAAGCATGAGGCCCAACGCGCCCGCGCCTATTACTCCAGTGCAAAACCCGGCATTGCGCTTCTCCGTCCTGAGGGACGCTTCGCCGTCGAGATCGCCGCCAGGGTCTATGAGGGCATCCTCCGTGAGATCGAGAACGCCGACTACAATGTGTTCAATCACCGTGCCGTCGTCCCAAGCTGGGAGAAATACTGGATCACCGGGAAGGCCATTGGGGCAAGCTGGCTGGACAGAATGAAGGGGGCCAGCGCATGACGCTAAAGCAGACGATCTCGCGTTCCTCACTCGCTGCCCTGGCTGGCATCGCGATCCACTATCTCGCCAGCTATGCCCGGGGCTATCCGATTCTCACAGACGCAATCGCTGAGTGGATTATGGCGCGCACACCCTCGGCCTGGGCCGTGCCATTACTGGAAACGATGGGCTCGTGGGCCAAACCCTTTGCTGCTACCGGTGGCTTAGCCACGCTCGGATTCCTCCTTTGGCTGCCACTTTTGCTCAAGCCGCGGCTGGTGCAGGCGCTCGCCGCCGCCGCCACTTTCAGTGGCCTCTGTTGGATCCTCGACTACACCAGTCTTCCGGGTGCGATCTCGTTCCTCGCCCCCGCCGTCCTGGTTCTCCTCTCGCCAACTCGCGATGTAGTGGTCTCCGGCCGCAGAGAGTTTCTCACCTCTGCCGCGATGCTCTCCGGCACCGCGCTAGTAGCCGTAGAAGCCCGCGTTCGCGCGGATCGCTTCGCCGCCCAGGCAACAGAACCCGTCCCGCTCTTCCGTTGGTCCGTCCCAACAGAGCGCATCAACTGGGGCAAAGGCCTCGTTCGCAAGCCTGTCACCAGCACGCGCGAATTCTACGTGATGAGCAAGAACACAGTCGATCCATTGGTCGATCCCAAGCTTTGGCGTCTCAAGATTTACGACAACGACAAACTGTTGCGAGAGTTCTCCTACGCCGAACTACTCAGTCTCCCCCGCCAGGAGCGCTTCGTCACCATGCGCTGCATCAGTAACACGCTAAAGAGCGACTTGATGGGCACCGCCGCCTGGTCTGGCATCGAAATCAGCCAACTCGTGCGCCGCACAGAATTGAGCGATACAAGCATCGAAATGGCCGTCATCGGCCTCGATGGTCATGGCGACAGTTACAAGCTGGATTATGCCTTCACCAATGAGCCGATGCTTGCCCTCGGGATGAACGGTGACACTCTCAGCCGCAACCACGGCTACCCGATCCGTCTTCTCACCCCGCGCTACTTCGGCTTCAAAAGCATCAAGTGGCTCAATGAAATTCGATTTACGCGCACGCCCTATATTGGCACCTGGCCCAAGCAGGGCTACACCAAGGAGCCGCTCATCCATACCGCCAGCTTCATTGATCGCATTCTGCGCGAGAGCGATCGCGTCAAAGTCGGTGGCGTCAGTTTCGCTGGCGTGCGTGGCATTCAGCGCGTCGAGATCCGTCCCAACAACGGGCTCTGGACTCCCGTCGAATTGGAAGCCCCCATCTCGCCCTTCGCTCTCACCCGCTGGAAAGGCGAGATCGTCATTCCCAACGGTGCCGAGTGGATCGAGGCTCGCGCCCTCGACGGGGCAGGCAAGTGGCAATCCGATATCGAACATCCGCTCTTCCCTGATGGCGTCTCCGGTCCCACGCGAAAGAAACTCGCATGATCCAATATCCGGTCCCCTGGGATCAGGTCTATAGTCTCTGGCCGCACATCGTCAACGGCACCCGCCGTAACCTTGATGACTTCTCGGCAAAAATCGTTGCCAAGATGATTCCTGGTCCAGTCTTTGAAGGATTGGCGCATCTGCCCGAAAGCCCGCGCTTTTTGCTGGTGGCCAATCATTACCAGCGCAAAGGCCTTTGGATTCTCCACGTCGCCAGCGCTCTCACTCAAGCCATCGCTAATCATTATGGTCGCCACATCGACCCCCCGGTGCATTGGATGGCTACCGCAAACTGGCCTCGAATCCAACTCGGTCCCTGGAGTATGGCCTCCCCTGGCGATATTCTGCTTCCGAAAGTTGCGCACGCTTTGAGTTGCTTCCCGGTAAGCTTCGCTGGCGCTAACCCCGCTTACACGGCTATTACGATCAAAAAAATTCTGAAGGCCCTTCCCACCCTTCAGCGACCCGTTGGTATCTTTCCAGAGGGCGTCGCGGGTAGCGCCGGCCAGCTGCATCCGGCCCTTCCAGGGGTGGACCGCTTTGTCGCATTGATGGCAAAACGCGGCTGGCCAGCCGTCCCCGTCGGAGTCTCCGAGGATGGCCGCTTCGTTATTCGTTTCGGCGCGCCGGTTCAGCCCACCGAGTTAGTAGGCTCAGACGATCCTGCGGCGTTATTGATGGCGCGGATCGCCACGTTAATCCCGAATTCCAGTTAAGATAAAAAGAGTATTGTCCAGTATGAAATTCTTAGTTGCTTCCTTCATCCTTTCTTCGATCCTTGCTGCGGCCCCCAAGGCCACGGTGAACTATTACAAAGACATTGAGCCCATCCTCCAGGATCACTGCCAAAGCTGCCACCGCGCTGGCGAAATTGGTCCCATGCCGCTCATGACTTTCGAGCAGGCCAAGCCATATGCCAAGGCAATGAAGGCGAGTGTCGCAACTCGCAGAATGCCGCCCTGGTTTGCCGATGCATCCATCGGGCATTTCGCCAATGACCGTTCCTTGTCTGAAGTGGAGATCGAAAAGATCACCGCCTGGGCCGATGCTGGTTCCCCTGCCGGTGACCCCAAAACAAAGACGGCCGCAAAAGCTTTCGTCGAAGGCTGGAACATCCCCAAGCCGGACGCGGTCATCGGTATGGCCAAGCCCTTCCCCATTCCTGCTGGCTCCAAGATCGACTATCAATACATCATCATCCCCACCGGCTTTACAGAAGACAAGTGGGTCAACATGGTTGAGGCTCGTCCTTCCGATCGCAGCGTCGTTCACCATGCTGTTATCTTCATTCGCGACCCCAAATCGAAGTGGCTGCGCGAAGCCGAAGCGCTCGTTCCTTTTGTCCCCGGTCGGACAGGCAAAGATCGACGTCTCGACGTCGGTGGCGGCGGCAACGAGATCCTGCACACTTACACTCCCGGCAACCTGCCCGACATGTGGAAGCCTAATCAGGCCAAACTTATTCCTGCTGGTGCCGATCTCGTAATGCAGATGCACTACACGTCGAATAAGACTGACACCGCCGATTTGACCAGAATTGGTATGGTCTTTGCGAAGCAGCCTCCTGAGCAACGCATTATGACGCTGATCGCTGGCAATGACAACTTTGTCATTCCGCCTGGCGACCCCGCCTACAAGGCAGTCGGAACCCTTACTCTGCCCAACGGCGGCACCTTACTGAACTTCTTCCCGCACATGCACGTTCGCGGTAAGTCATTTGAATACAACTTAGTCGATGGTGACAAGCGTGAGCCGCTGTTGAAAGTTAACAAGTACGACTTCAATTGGCAATTGACGTATCACCTAGCTAAGCCTATTGAACTCAAGGGTGGCGAGAAGATCGAGATCACGGCTACATTCGATAACTCACCCAATAATCGCTACAACCCTGATCCGACGGCAGAGGTCCGTTGGGGCGAACAGAGCTGGGAAGAGATGGCTTATGGCTTCTTCGATATTGCTGTGGATGCCCGATACGACAGGCGTTCCTGGTATCAGCGCAAGCCGCTTCCGGGCAAAGTGGAATAGCGGGTATACTGAAAGTCTGCCCGACGATTTCGGGGCGCGTAGCTCAGTTGGTTAGAGCGCCTGCTTCACACGCAGGAGGCCCGGGGTTCGAGTCCCTGCGCGCCCACCATTCAGACGAGAACGGTGGGCTCTACGATAAGGGTGCTGTTTTTGTCTGCTGATCCTTTTCTTTTCCGCTCAGAAATCAGCTCGCTCAATAGATAACATCGGATTTCCGGCCAACTACCCAAAAACCTGCCAGAAGCAATTCACTCAAGAGCGCGCCGAGAAAAGCCAGATCCGCGTAATCTGGGCGGCTCCAAATGCCTCTGGCCCTGGCAACGACTTCGTCTTTCGTGGCGGCGAACTCAACCAGCAAGGCTCTCTTGGCGCTCCGGCCAATGCTGCCCTGAGCCGCTATACCCTCGTCTCCGGCAACATCACAGTTCCCAAAGGCTTCGTCATGAACATGCTGAAAGAAGACGACGTAGTTGTTAAATTGTACGTTCAGTTAGGCCTGCGCCACCGTTTGCGCCCGTCAAGGCCCACCGGATGATGATTTCCCATTGGGCTTCAACTCCTGGGCGACGCTTCGATCGTGGCGTCTCGCTCCAAACGATTTTCTCTGCTTTCGAAAATTAGAAGCTTGTCCGTAACTTGAGCGCAGCTTCATGCGAAGTGGTTGGCATGACTCCCCTGTTGCTGATGGTATTGATGGCGCAGACGTATACGAAGGTGACCCCGGTGGGTCCGGCCCCGACCGCACGAATCGACGGCACGATCGCTTACGACGCCGATGCTGGCGACCTCTATGTATTCGGTGGCCAGGACAATCAGACCCTGAACGACCTTTGGCGCTTTTCGCTTGCGCAAAAGACCTGGAGTCTGGTTGAGCCCGGCGACCGCACGCCGCTGGCGCGCTTAGGCCACACCCTGCTTTTTGACGCCAAGCGGCGGCGCCTGGTGATGTTCGGTGGCCAGGGTCGCGGATTCTTTAGCGATGTCTGGGCCTTTGATATCGCCACTAAAAAGTGGTCTCAACTGGCATTTGACGAGGCTGGACCGAAGCGCCGCTATGGCCACTCCGCCGTGCTCGATCCTGTGGAGGACCGAATGATCATCTCGCATGGCTTCACAGATTCCGGGCGCTTTGACGATACCTGGAGCTACGACTTCCGCACCAACGTCTGGCGGGACGTCAGCCCCAGCGGGCCTCGGCCGCTCAAACGTTGCCTGCACCACGCGGCATTCGATCCGGCGACGCTACAGATGTACCTTTATGGCGGCTGTGCCAGCGGATTTGGGCCTTGCCCGCTGGGCGATCTTTGGTCATTGAGTCTGAAGACCGGCAGATGGACGGAACTGAGCGGCGGCACCATGCCCGCGCCACGGACGCACTATGGCATGGCCTTCGACACTCGGCGCGGCCGTTTGGTGTTATTCGGCGGACAGGGCGCGGGGCGGCTGATGGACAGTTGGGAGTTTGATCCCAGCGCCAGGGTTTGGAGCCAGACGGCGCCGGGCCCGGTTTCGCCCACTGCTCGCGATCGCCATGAGGCCGTTTACGCCGCAGATCGCAGCAGCGTGTTCTTTTTTGGTGGCAATACCGACGCTGGGTACACCAATGAGCTTTGGGAGTTGCAGACGGGGCTGAGTGCCCTGCCGCGATTGGCGGCGTCGGCTGAGGCGCTGTCGCCGGGCGAGATCGTCTCGCTCTATGGAAGCGCGCTGGCACCAGGCGAGCTGCGCGTCGAGATAAACAGCGTCGCCACACCCATCTTCTATGCCGGGGCCGGGCAGGTGAACACACAGGTGCCTGTTGACCTGGCCGGCGCGCAGGAGTTGAGTATCAGCGTCATTGTCGACGGTGCGCGGAGCAATGTCTTGAAGGTACCGGTGGTGGCGGTGCGTCCGTCTTTGTTCCCTGTGGTGTTGAACCAGGATGGAGGCTTGAATTCGGCGGCGAACGCGGCAACAGCTCGCAGCATCGTGGTTGTTTTTGGCACTGGCGCCGGGGTTCCACTCACTCTGCCGGTTGCGCTCAGGATCGGCGGGGCGGATGCGGAGCTCCTCTATGCTGCAGCTGCGCCGGGAACCATTGGTCTATTGCAAGTGAATGCTCGCTTACCCGCCGGCAAGACGGGCGAACTTCCGATCACGCTGCGGGTTGGCGACAAAGAGGGGCCAGGCGGTTTGACGGTATTCGTTAAGCCGTAAGCGGCTCTGGGGTGGCCGCTGCGGGCTCGCGTTTGGTGGAGAGCTTGGCCATGTAGGTATAGACGACTGGCGTCAGGTACAGAGTGACCAACTGCGAGAAGAGGAGCCCGCCGACGACCACAAGGCCGAGGGGCTGGCGGGCTTCGCCACCGGCTCCATAACCAATCGCGATGGGGACCGCGCCGAGCAGTGCGCACATGGTCGTCATCATGATGGGACGGAAACGCACCAGGCAGCCCTGATAGACGGCTTCCTGAGGCGACATTCCTTCGCGCTCCGCGTCGAGCGCAAAGTCGATTTGCATGATCGCATTCTTCTTGACGATACCGATCAACATGATCAGACCGACGAAGGCGTAGATGCTCAGGTCCATCTTAAATAAATAAAGTGTGAGAAGCGCGCCAAAGCCTGCTGATGGCAAGCCGGAGAGGATTGTGATGGGGTGGACGAAACTCTCATACAAGATACCCAGCACAATGTAGACGACTGCGATGGCGACGCAGAGCAGCACCCAGAGATTGCCAAGCGAGCCTTGGAAGGCACCGGCCGCACCCTGAAAGCTAGCTGAGACGGACGGGGGGACGTTCTCTTCAGCGACTTTGGCGACCGCATCCAGCGCGATGCTGAGAGCCGTGCCGGGCTTGACGCCGAAGGACACCGTGATGGCGGGAAGCTGACCGTAGTGGCTAATTGCGAGGGGGCCGGAAGTCAGCGAAACCTTGGCTAGCGCCTCCAGTGGAATGAGGTTGTTGTTGCCCGCTTTGAAGTAAAGCATCGAGAGAAGCTTGGGGTCGGATTGATATTCCGGCATCAGTTCCAGCAGGACTTTGTATTCGTTGACGGGGGAATAGATCGTCGACGCCCAGCGCGGCCCATAGGCATCGTATAAAGCGTTTTCGATCTGGTTGACGTTGACCTGAATGGCGGCGGCTTTGTCGCGATCCACTTCAATGCTGACCTGAGGAGACTTGATCATCAAGTCGCTGGTGACGTCTTCGAGTTCGGGAAGCTTCGCCAGCTCCGCAGTGAGGGTGGCAGCCGTTTCGTATAACGTTGGCTTGTCTGGTGAATACAGCGTGTACTGGTAAAGGCTTTTCGAAACCAGTCCGCCGATGCGGACGACGGGAGGATTTTGCGGGTACACCTTCATGCCGGGAAATTGGCTCAATCCGGGCCGCATGCGTTTGATGATGTCATTGACAAGCTCAGTGCGCTCATGACGGGGCTTTAGGTGTACAACAATCTGGCCGTAGTTATTGCCGCCGAGCGTTGTCGATGCGGCGCCGCCAATGTTGGAAACCAGCGATTCAATGGCGGGGTCCTGACGAAGCTGCTCGGCAATTTGATTCTGGTACTGCACCATCTGCAGGAAGGAGGTTCCCTCCTGGGCCTCGGTGATGACCGTCATCTGATCGGTGTCCTGATCGGGGATGAAGCCCTTGGGCACTTCGACAAAGAGCCAACCCGTCGCGGCGAGGATGACGAAGGAGAGCATGAGCGTGGCAAAGCGGTGGCGCAGGACGAACTGCAGACTGCGGTCGTAAGCGTGGAGCCAGGCTTCAAAGGCCCGTTCGGTAGTCAGATAGAATTTCGATTTATTGTGCGAGACGCGCAGGAAGCGGCTGGAGAGCATCGGCGTGAGCGTGACCGAGACGACGCCTGAGATCAAAATCGCGACGCAGATGGTGACCGAAAATTCCTGGAAGAGGCGGCCGAGGACGCCGCCCATGAAGAGGATTGGGATGAATACGGCGGCCAGCGATATGGTCATCGAAACGATGGTGAAGCCGATTTCCTTTGAGCCATCGAGAGCGGCCTGCATGGGGGTCTTACCCATTTCCATGTGGCGCACGATATTTTCGAGCATCACAATGGCGTCGTCAACGACGAAGCCGATGGCAAGGATGAGTGCCATCATCGAGAGGTTGTCGAGGGAGTAATGGCAGAGGTACATCACGGCGAAGGTGCCGATGATCGAGAAGGGCAGGGCAAGGCTGGGGATGAGCGTGGCCGAGAAGTTGCGCAGGAAGATGTAGATGACGGCGATGATCAGAAAGAGGGTGAGCAGCATGGTGTACTGCACGTCTTTGTAGGACTCGCGGATGGTGTCAGAGCGATCGTAGAAGACCTTCATTTCAACCGACGGCGGTAGGTCTTGCTTGAACTGAGGCATCAATTTCTTGATGCCATCGGTGACGGCGATGGTGTTGGTGCCGGGCTGGCGCTGGATACCGAGGACAATGGCGCGGCGGCAGCCACTGTCATCGCAGAAGGATGATGCTGTGCGCTCATCCTCGACGCCGTCGACGACGCGACCAAGCTCCTGGAGCCGGACGGGTGAGCCGCGGCGGTAGCTGACGACGATGGATTTGTAGGCTTCCGCATTCATCAACTGGCCGCTGGCCTGGAGAGTGAAGGCGCGCTGAGGGCCATTGATTGTGCCGGTGGGTAGGTTTACGTTCCAGGCCTTGAGGGCTGTCTCAATCTCGTTGATGCCGACGCCGCGTGCGGCCATGGCGTAGGGGTCCATTTGAGCGTGGACTGCATAGCGTTGTGCGCCGAGGATGGCGACCTGGGCAACACCGCTGACTTGAGAAATGCGTTGTGCGATGCGGGTCTCGGCGAACTCGTTGAGCGCGTAAAGCGGCATGGCTGAGGAGGACAACGCGAGGTAGAGCACAGGCTGGTCGGCTGGATTGACCTTGGCGAAGGTAGGCGGCGTTGGCATACCCGGAGGCAGCATGCGTGAGGACTGTGTGATGGCGGCCTGGACGTCGACAGCTGCGCCGTCAAGGCCTCGATTGAGGTCGAACTCGAGCGTGATCTGTGTTGAACCCAGGGTGTTGATGCTGGTCATCGAGGCAAGGCCGGCGATGGTGGAGAACTGCGCTTCAAGCGGTGTGGCAACGGCCGAGGCCATCGTCTCTGGACTGGCACCCGGCAGTTGCGCTGTTACCAGTAGCGTGGGGAGATCGACGTTGGGCAAATCGCTTACGGGAAGGGCGCGGTAGGCGATGACACCGAAGAGGCCAATTGCCACCATCAGGAGCGTGGTGGCAATTGGGCGTTCGATAAAAATTTTAGAGACGTTCATGAGTGGGCTTCACCGAGGGAAGGAGGTAGAGAAGGAGGAGTGGAGGCTGCTACAGCCGGGTTGGTGCCACGCTTCCTGTTGAAGAAATTCTGGATTTGGTCGAGGTAGACGTAGACGACGGGCGTGAGGTAAAGCGTAATCGCCTGAGAGAAGATGAGACCACCGATGATGACCATGCCGAGGGGCCTGCGCGCCTCTCCACCTGCGCCATAGCCGGAGGCGATCGGGATTGCGCCCAGCAGCGACGCGGCCGTTGTCATCATGATCGGGCGGAAGCGCGTGACGCAGCCTTTGAATATGGCTTGAGAGGCTGGCAGATTCTCGTTGCGTTGCGCGGCGAGTGCAAAATCGATCTGCATAATGGCGTTCTTCTTGACGAGGCCGATCAGGAGGATCAGGCCGACAAAGGCGTAGAGGTTGAGCTCGACGCCGGTGATCATCAACGTGAAGAGCGCACCGAATGCGGCGGAGGGTATGCCGGAGAGAATCGTGAGCGGATGAATGAAGCTCTCATAAAGTACACCGAGCGTGATGTAGACCACCAGCAGGGCTACGATGAGCAGCGTGGTCATGTTGGAGAGCGAATCCTGGAAGACCTTGGCTGTGCCGGCAAACCCGAGGTTGATGTTTGAGGGAAGCTTCTCTTTGGCCATCTCCGTAATTTCTTCAACAGCCTGGCCGAGGGCGACTCCGGGTTTGAGGTTGAACGAGACAGTGACGCTGGGGAGTTGGCCGGAGTGATTGATCGACTGGGGGCCTGCGTCCTCGACGCGGTGGGTGACGGCTTCGAGTGGGATGAGGCGACCGTCGGCGGACTTTAGATAAAGCTTGGAGATCATGTCGGCATAGGCCTGGTAGCGGGGCGTAACCTCGAGCATGACGCGGAACTGGTTGGTGGGCGCATAGATCGTGGAGGCGAAGCTGGTGCCGTAACCGTTATAGATGGCCTGCTCGATGACCTGGGCATCGAGATTGAAAGTAGCAGCTTTGTCGCGATCAATCTCGATGCGGACACGGGGACTGCGCATTTGAATGTCGCTGTTGATATCGAGGACGCTAGGGAGCTTGGCGACTTCGCGTTCAAAGAGCTGGCCCTCGCGATAGAGCGAAGCGGTATCGGCTGCCTGAAGAGTGACCTGGTAGCTGGAACTGGAGCCGCGCCCGCCAAGGCGCAGCGCGGGAGGAAGCGTTGGGACGGCACGGACTCCGACAATCGCAGCAAGCTTGGGACGGAGGCGATTTGCGATGTCAGCAGCGGAGGCTTTGCGTTGCTTTAACGGCTTTAAGCCGACGAAGAGCCGACCGGTATTGCCACCACCACCCATCATGCCGCCGCCGACGCTGGAGAGAAAGCCTTCGACGTCCGGGTCCTGAACGACGATCTGGTTGATGCGCTGCTGGTACACGCGCATGGCCTCGTAGCTGGTGCCTTGAGCCATCTCGGTGTTTACGTAGATTTGGTCGGTGTCCACGTCCGGGATGAAACCTTTGGGTACGATGTCTGCGAGCTTAAAGGTCGCCACAAGCATTGCCACAAAGATGACAGCCATGACGTAGTGATGGCGGACGATCCAGCCTAGACTGATCTCGTACATCCGCGTGGCAAAAGTAAGCGGAGCTTCGATGATACGGGCGAAGAGATTGGGACGAGTCTTCGTATGCGGCTTGAGGATGCGGCTGGCAAGCATCGGTGTAAGCGTGACCGAGACAAAGCCCGAGATGAGCACAGCGGCGGTGATTGTAACGGCGAACTCGCGGAACAGGCGGCCAAGGACGCCGCCCATAAAGAGGATCGGGATGAAGACGGCGGCAAGCGAGATAGTCATCGAAACAAGCGTGAACCAGATTTCGCGAGAGCCTTTCAAGGCAGCCTCCAGGGGTGTTTCGCCCATTTCGATATGGCGGACGATATTCTCCAGCATGACGATGGCGTCGTCGACGACGAAGCCGACCGACAGGATGATGGCCATCATCGAGAGGTTGTCGAGCGAGTAATCGAGAACATACATCACGGCGAAGGTGCCGACGAGGGAAACCGGAAGAGCCAGGGTTGGGATGATGGTGGCGCTCGCCTTGCGCAGGAAGAGGAAGATGACCATGATCACGAGAAACAGTGTTAGCAGGAGGGTGGCCTGTATATCGGCAAAGGCTTCGCGAATATTCTTGGATCGGTCAGAACGGATGCTTAGGTTGACCGTCGGCGGAAGCTGTTTGCGGATCTCCGGAAGCATCTTTCGAACCGCATCATTGACCTCGATGATATTGCTGCCGGGCTGGCGCATGACCATGAGATTGATGCCCTGCATAAAGCCGCCGTTCTCATAGTTCCAGGCCATGGTGCGTTCATCTTCTGCGCCGTCCCGGATGGTGCCAAGCTCTGAGAGCCGGATGGGCGCGCCGTTGCGCCAGGAGACGACCAGATCCTGATAATCGGCGGCCGTGGGGAGTTGGCCGTTAGTCTGGATTGCGTAGGTGCGGGTGGGACCCCAGAGAGTGCCGGTGGGGACATTTGCATTCCAGTTGCGGATTGCGTCGGCGACTTCGTTGATGCCTACGCCGCGGGTGGCTAGTTTTTCGGGATCGACCTGGACACGAACGGCGTACTTTTGCGAGCCCATGATGCTGACCTGCGCGACGCCGTTGATCGACGAAATACGCTGGCCGATAACGGTCTGTGCATACTCATCCAGCTTCCACTTCGGCATGGCGTTAGTGGTGAGCGCAAAAAACATGATCGGGCCATCGGAGGGATTGGACTTGCGGAAGGAGGGGGGATTGGGCATGCCGGGCGGGAGGAGGGGCATGGCCGCGCTGATAGCGGTCTGGACGTCGACTGCGGCTCCGTCGATATCGCGAGTGAGATCGAATTGCATCGTGATGCTTGAGGAACCGAGTGAATTGGACGAGGTCATCGAATCGATGCCGGCGATCGTGGTGAACTGGCGCTCAAGCGGCGTGGCGACGGCGGAGGCCATTGTCGTCGGGTCAGCACCAGGTAGGCTGGCTGAGACATTAAGCGTAGGGAAGTCGACGTTGGGAAGGTCGCTTACGGGAAGCGCGAAATACGCGATTACGCCGAACAGTGCGATGCCGACCATCAGCAGAGTGGTTGCCACGGGCCGGCGGATGAAAATAGCCGAGAAATTCATACGAGACTACTCCGATTTCTTGCGGTCGCCGCGGGGACCTTTGCCTTCGCCGCCGCCTTTGCGTTCTCCACCGTCGGGGGCCATGCCCTCGCCAGCAGGAGCTTTCGTTTCGCCGCCTGGGCCCTTGCCGTCACTAGCTGGGCCTTTGCCCTCACCTTTACGACCACGTGCACCGGGAACACGCGGCGTGACTTTGATGCCAGGAGCAATTCGAAGTTGACCCTCGGTGACAACGGTTTCACCGACCTTCAGGCCCTTGGTAATGACCAGTTCCTGCCCGTTGCGAGCGCCTGTCGTGACTGGGCGACTCTCAACGGAGCGGTCCTCTTTGACCACGTAAATGAAGTTGCCGTCCTGGCCTGTCTGGACTGCCTGGTTGGGGACAACGATCGCGTTCTCCAGGACACCGAGTCTCATGCGGACGCGCACAAATTGGCCGGGCCACATTTTGCGGTCGGCGTTGGGGAAGCTGGCTCTCAAGCGAAGCGTACCTGTGCTCGCGTCCACGGTATTCTCGATGAAGTTGAGAAGGCCCTGGTGCGGGGTATCCGGCGTATCCTGCGATGTGGCCATGACCGGGATCTTCTCCTTGCCAAAGCGGTTGGCGATTTTCTGGAATTGTGATTCAGGGACAGCGAAGGTTACGTTTACGGGTTGGATCTGGACGATCGTGACCAGATCACTACTGTTGGCAGAGATGATGTTGCCGGGCTTGACCATCAGAGTGCCAGTTCGCCCGGTGATGGGTGCGCGAATGATCGTGAAGCCGAGCTGGACTTTCAGATTGTCGATTGTGGCCTTGTTGGCGGCAATGTCGGCACGGGTACTCTCAATGGCGGCGCGGTCGGCAGAAGCGAGCTCTTTCTGTGCCTCGGCCTGCGAGATGGACTGCAGATTCTGTTCTTTTGAGACGATGCCTTCAACCGCCAGCTGTGCATTGCGGGCAGCTACGGACTTGAAGTATTCGGCCTGGGCGGTGTCTTTGGCCAGAGTGGAGGTGGCCTGGCGGAATTGAGCCTCGCTGCGAGCGAGATTGGCTGTGGCCTGGGCAATTTGTGCAGTCAACCCACGATTGTCGATCTCAAACATCGGGTCGCCCGCTTTAACAAACTCGCCTTCTTTAAAGAGCGCGGTCTTGAGCTCTCCGCTGACTTGGGGCTTGATCGTGACGGTGGAACTGGCTTCGACGTTACCAATGACGTCGAGATCGACTGGAACGTCCTTGGTCGTGGCTTTGGCGATCACAACGGGAACATCTCCGCCGCCTTTTCTGCCTCCGGGACCTTTGGGCGCAGTCGTTGCGTTTGGTTGAGCGCAGGCGCTGAGAAGAACAGCCAGAATGACAGCAATGGCAAGGGTTTTGGGTGAAGACGAGGATCGCATGGGTAATGTGAGTAAAGGGCTAAAATAGAGAGACTTTCACTATCATAGGAAAGTTACCCAACCCATCGCAGGAACCCGAGCTTTCCCTAGAGGTGTTGGCGGACGGTGCGCAGGAGGGTTTCGCTATCGACGGGCTTGGGGAGATAGCCTTGCATGCCTTGCGAGAGGCAAAGAATACGATATTCGTCGCCAGCGTTCGCCGTTAGGGCGATGATGGGAGTGCGCTCATAGCCGGAGATGTCGCGCAGGCGGGTCGTCGTCTCGATGCCGTCCATCCCAGGCATTTGCAGGTCCATGACGATAAGCTGGAAGTGAGTTTTTGAGGCAAGATCCAAAGCATTCTGGCCGCTGGTGGCAAGGGTTATTTTATAGCCTCCTCGTTTGAGGTAGGCTTCGGCAACTTTACGTGCGGCCTCGTTATCGTCAACGACGAGAATCCGAATATCGGCCGGAGTTTGGAAAGTCGTTTCGAGCGATGAGTAGCCAAGCGGAATCGCGAAGGAGAATATGCTGCCTTGGCCCGGCACACTCTTGACGGTGAGCTCGCCACCAAGGACTGCGGCAAGTCCCTGGGCGAGGGTCAGACCGAGGCCGAGGCCGGGGAAGCGTCGGGCCAGCCCATTTTCCAACTGTTCAAATGACTCGAAAACACGCTTGATTTCATCTTCATTCATGCCGATGCCGCTATCCTCGATATCGACTTTAAGGATAAATGAGGTCGGGTCGCTGGCGTGCGGAGCGAAATCGACGTTGAGCTGAATCTGACCTTGTTCGGTGAACTTGACAGCGTTCGATAACAGGTGCTGCAACAGCTTGCGGAAGCGGAGTTCGTCGCCGCGAGCTGTCTCCGGTAGCTCATCGGAGATCTTGAGGTAAAAATGGACGCCCTTCTGACGTGCCTTTACAAGCCACTGTGCGGCGAGGGATTCGATGGCTTCCTGAAGCAGGAAATCGCTATTGTCGAGCGTTTTGTCGCCTGCTGAGAGAGCTGTGAGTTCGAGTGTGGAAGACAGCGCAGCATAAAGCTCTTCTGCGCAGGCCTTTGTGAGGCTGACATATTCGCGCTGTTCGCTCGTTAAATTAGATTGCTCGAGGAGACTGGTCATGCCGAGGATGCCGCTGAGAGGCGTGCGCACTTCATGATTGAGTGCCGCGAGGAACTGCCGCTTGAGCCGATCTACTTCGATCACTTCCGCCATTCTCAATGTGTTATCGGCGGAAGACCTTAGGTCCTTTAGAGTTTTCGTGCGGAATCAGCAGGCAGGCTAGCTTTGCCGCACGAGACCTTGAAGACCGGCGGCTAAGGTGCAAATCAGGACATGTGCGATCCAACCGTAATGAATCCAATGCCTTGTGAAGCGAATGACGAGCTGGATGTCTTGAAATGCCATGGTCACGACTCATTGTCGCTAAGGTTTACACCTTAGGGAAGTGCATAGGGTACTGCCTAAGGTCTTAGTCGGTACTAGTGGGGCGAGAAGTGGCCTGAAAGGATTTGTTTGCGCTGTTGGGGCGGCAGATGCTCGATGGCGTAGCGCAGCGCGGTGCGGGGGAGGGCGCTATAGTGCTGCTTCAGAAAATCCAGTAGGGTTGCGCGGGAGTGGCGGCCTGCTTCGCGCAGCATCCAGCCCGTGGCTTTGTGAATGAGGTGGTGTTGGTCTGCCAGCAGCAGCGCGGCTATGGCGTAGGTGTCGTCGGTTTTTCCCGCGCGGATGAGGGCTTGTGTTGCGACGATAGCGACACGGCGCTCCCAGAGGTCTTTGGACTTTGCCAGCTTGTAGAGGAGCTTGCGTGGGCTATTGAGCAGGTGGGCACCGACGATTTGCGGTGCTGAGGAATCGACGAGGTCCCAGTTGTTAATATGCCGCAGATTGGCCAGGTAGAAGCTGAATATTTGTTTGCGGAGAGGCGGGTCGGCTGTGTTGAATTGGGCAACCAGGATGAACAGCGCGGTCAATCGGTGCTCGTGGATTTCCGATTCAAGCAATGCGGAGACCTCGTCGAGCGGCAGGGGTTTTGCCTCGCGCGCCACTTTGCGCTGGGCCGGCACGGTGGCACCGAGGAAGAGGTCCCCCTCCCCATATTGGCCGGGGCCGGTCTTGAAGAAAGAGGCAGAATGAAGGGCGCGGGCCGGATTGCTAACGGAGGCCAGGGCGAGACGGACCTGGGCGGCTCTGGTCATTTTGCGTAGAGATCCGGTTGGCCGGGGGGGCGAGTCTTCCACCGGCGATGCAGCCATAGCCACTGCGTGGGGTTCTCGCGGATCACCTGTTCGAAGTGTTTGGTCAGATTGGCGGTGTCTGTAACAACGTCGCCGGTCATGGTGAAAACGGGGTCGAACTTAAGGATGAATTTTTGGCGCTGTTCGCTCCAGAGCGCGTAGCCAGGGAGCACTGCCGCACCTGTCTTGTGCGCGAGTTTTGCGAAGGTGGTTCCGGTGCAGGCGGGGTGGCCGAAGAAGTCGACGAAAGCTCCGTTCTCAGGCAGCGTGTTTTGATCGATCAGGATGCCGACAGCCTCGTTGTTGGCGAGGGCCTTGAGAATTGCCCTGAGGAAGTCCTGCTTGTCGAGGATGCGATTGCCGGAGAGCATCCGGTTGCGTTTGATGAAGGCATCAAGGACGGGATTATCGAGAGGCCTGACGACGACGTTCATTGGCTCAGTGAGATAGGCGTGGGCGAAGGCGCTCAGCTCCCAATTGCCGAGGTGGCCGGTGGCGAAGAGGACTCCCTTGCCGAGAGCTTTGGCTGCGGCATAGTGCTCTGCGCCCTCGCAGTCCATCCAATCGCGGATGTTAGAGGCGTTGCGCGTCGAGAATCGCGAGAAATAGTAGAGGAGGCGGGCGAGGTTCTCGTAGACGGCGTCGGTGCTGAGCTTGGCGTCGAGATGGGGGAGAGCGAGTTGGAGGTTGCGTGCGGCGCTGGCACGCATGCGGGGGGCAACCCTATCGAGCAGCCTCGCGATGGCGAGCGAGAACGAGAAAGGGGCGTGAGCGGCGGTGGCAATCAGGGAGCGCACCAGGGCGGCTTCGAGTTGATTGCGAAAGGCAGAACGGGCTTTGCTCACGGCCCATCGTGCTCGATCAGATCGTCGCGCTCGATCCAGCCTCCTCCGACGACGACTTCGCCTTGGTAGAAGACGGCGGCCTGACCGGGAGTGATGGCGCGCTGCGGGGTGTCGAAGGTGATGTGCCCGTCGGGAGTGATGGTGGCGGGCGATGGCGTGTGGCGGTTGCGGATGCGGACGTCGGCGCGAATGGGTTCGTTCGGTTCGGCAATCGAGATCCAGTTGATCTGGCCGACGCGGAAGCTAGTGCGCAGGAGGTCTTCGCTCTGGCCGACGGTGATCTCTCGCGTAGTTGGGTTCGTTTGGATTACGTATAGCGGCTCGCCCACGGCCACGTTCAGGCCTCGGCGCTGGCCGACGGTGAAGTTGTGGATGCCTTCGTGCTCGCCAAGGGTTCGCCCATCGCTATGTACGATATTGCCAGCGGCGGGCGCCGGGGCCATGCCCTGTTCCTTTGTGTATGCCTCGATGAAGGCGGCGTAGTCACCGTTGGGGACGAAGCAGATTTCCTGGCTGTCGGGCTTCTCAGCCACTGGCAGGCCAAGGTCGATGGCTAGCTGGCGGACCTGCGTCTTGATCATTGCCCCCAGGGGGAACATGGTTCGTGCGAGCTGGGCCTGGGTGAGTCCCCAGAGGAAGTAGGTCTGATCCTTGGTTCTGTCTGCTGAACGAAGCATTTGCCAGCGGCCCGTGGGCTCGTCGAAGCGGATTTGGGCGTAGTGGCCGGTAGCGATGATGTGTGCGCCGACGCCATCGGCCATCTCAAGGAACTGATCGAACTTGATGAAGTTGTTGCAGAGCGTGCAAGGGATTGGAGTCTTACCGGCGATGTAGTCGGCGACAAAAGGCTTGACGACGTGCTGCTCAAAGCGGTCTTCAAAGTTGACGACGTAGTAAGGAATGTCGAGGGTCTGTGCGACGTAGCGAGCGTCATAGACATCGTCGATCGAACAGCAACGACCGCTGGCGGCATCAGTGGCCACCTCAGGCAAACGGCGTTGGTTCCAGAGCTGCATGGTTAGGCCGACGATGGGCTCGCCCTGGCGCTTGAGCAGGCCGGCGACGACAGAGGAATCCACTCCGCCCGACATGGCGACGGCGATTGGTAAACGATCAGACATAAGACGGAGACAACTTTCGGAGGCGGGCGACACAATCGCTTACGGCGATGGCAAGCGCGTCGACTTGCTCTTTCGAATTGGATGAGCCGAGTGAGAAGCGGATGGAGGACCGAGCGTCAGATGGACTGAGGCCAAGGGCTAACAGGACGTGTGATGGCTCGACTGCGCCGGAGGAACAGGCGGCACCGCTGGAGACGGCGAAGCCTTTAAGGTCGAGCGCAATGACGAGGCTTTCGCCTTCGATGCCGGGGAAGCAGAGATTGCTCGTGTTGGGTGCTCGATGGGCCGGATCGCCGTTGACGCGAACATCAGGAACCGTGGCGAGGATTGTGCCTTCGAGGTGATCGCGGAGCGCGGGGTCGATTTGCATTACGCTGGCGCAGGCCGCGCCGAAACCGACGGCGGCGGGGACGTTCTCTGTGCCGGGCCGGCGGTCTCGCTCGTGATGGCCACCGAAGGAGCACTTGTGCAAGGGGGTGCCTTTGCGGGAGTAGAGAGCGCCGATGCCTTTGGGCCCGTTGAGCTTATGCGCGCTGAGGGTAAGCAGATCGACCTGTAACTGGTTCACATCGATCGGGATGCGCCCTGGGGCCTGCACTGCGTCGCAGTGAAACAGGACATTGTGTTCTCGGGCGATGGCACCGATCTGGGCGATGGGCTGGAGCGTGCCGGTCTCGTTATTGATGGCCATCAGCGAGATGGCGCGGGTATCGGGACGGATGGCGCGGCGGATGTCGTCGGGATCAACGCAGGCGCTTGAGTCCACCGGCACGATGGTGAGAGCGTGGCCGAGGCGTTGCAGCTCCTGGGCGACGTTGAGGACGGCCGGGTGCTCAATCGCGCTGACGATCAGGTGAGCCGGAGTGTCGCCGATGATGCCGAAGAGGGCTAGGTTGTTGCTTTCGGTGCCGCCAGAGGTGAAGACGATTTCCTCGGGCAGGGCGTGGATCAGGGCTGCCACCTGGCGGCGGGCATTCTCTAGGTGGCGGCGGGCGCTTTGGCCGTATTGATGGATGCTGGATGCGTTGCCGTAGACGTCTGTGTAGACCGGCAACATTGCATCGAGCACAGTCTGGCTGAGCGGCGAGGTTGCGTTGTGATCGAAGTAGCCGCGCATATTTCCATTATCCCCGGCGCACGGGGATCGAGTCACGCAGGCCGAGGCTCTGGTAAATCTGACGAGTCGCGTCCGAGCGGTTGAGCGTGTACATATGGATGCCGCGAACATCGTGGTCGAGCAGGTCGCGACACTGTTCTGTCGCCCAATGGATGCCGACGTTGCGGACGGCGGCGGGGTCGTCCTGAGCGCGCTGGAGAGCTTTGGAGAGCCGGGCGGGGAAGTGTGCGCCAAGGGCGAGCTGCGCCATGCGCTTCATGCCTGAGAGCGACGTGACGGGCATGATGCCGGCGATGATGGGCACCCTGATACCGGCGAGTTCGCAGCGCTCACGGAAGTCATAGAAATCGCGATTGTCGAAGAAAAGTTGGGTGCAGATGTAATCGGCGCCTTCGTCGACTTTGGCTTTTAGATGATCCAGTTCGTCCAGGCGATTGGGCGTGCCAGGGTGACCTTCCGGGAAGCCGGCAACGCCGATGCCGAAGCCGCGCTTATCGGGATGCAGGCCGCTATCGTTGAATTTGCGAATGAAGCGAACCAGGTCGCCGGCCTGTTGGAAGGCGTCGTTGGCCTTGATGTAGTTGGCAAGGTCGCGGGGTGGATCGCCGCCGAGGGCGAGGATGTTGGAGACACCGGCCTCTGCATATTTCTCGAGGATCGATTGGATGTCGGAGGCTTGATGGCAGACGCAGGTGAGGTGTGGCGTGGGATCGAGAGCAGTTGTGCGTTTGAGACGGACGACGAGATTATGGGTGAGTTCGCGCGTGGAGCCGCCCGCGCCGTATGTCACCGAGACAAAGGATGGGTGAAGCGTTTCAAGTGATGCGATGTTCTCATAAAGGACCAGCGAATCGGCTTCGGTCTTTGGCGGAAAGAACTCGAAAGAGAGTGTGGTCGAGTCGGCGGCGAAAATATCGCGAATGTGCATGTTAATCCTTTATTCTAACGAATGAGATGATTACTCTCCTGACGGACTTTGGGACGGCGGATCACTTTGTGGGTGTGATGAAGGGCGTGATTGCTGGGATTGCGCCAGGGGTGCCTGTTGTGGACCTGTCGCATGAGGTGCCCGCATATGACGTGATGGCGGGGGCATTCCTGCTGGAGCAGAGCTGGCGCTATTTTCCGAAGGGGACCGTTCATGTTGCCGTTGTCGACCCGGGTGTGGGTAGCGTGCGCCGGGGAATCCTCGTTGAGGCTGAAGGGCATTTGTTTGTGGGTCCTGACAATGGGATCTTCTCGTTTGTCCTGGGTGACCGAGCGCGTGTGCTGGACAAGCCGGCATTCTGGCTGCCGATAGTGAGTGCGACCTTTCATGGCCGCGATGTGTTTGCACCAGTGGCGGCGCACCTGTCGACAGGCGTGAAGCCGGCGAGGATGGGGGGGCGGATTCTGGATGCGCACCGATTGACGGGTTTGGTGCCGACGTCAGTCTCGCCCGGCATATGGTGCGGAGTGGTGCTGCATGTGGATCGATTTGGAAACGTGATTACGAACTTCTCTGTTACGCAATTTCCTGATTTAAGTGAGCGAAGTTTTGAGATGGCCGGGGGAGCGAGGCGCACAGAGACCTGGGCGAGGACATATGCAGCTTGCCCTGACGGAGTGTTGTGCCTGATCCCTGGATCGAGCGGCTATTATGAGATCTCGATGAAGGAAGGCAGTGCGGCTGCGCGAACGGGTCTGGCCGCAGGTGCTGTAATCGAATTGAAGTTGATTTAGGGGACTTTCGATGCCGGAATTGCCAGAGGTTGAGGCGGTAGTGCGACGCTTGCGCAAGTCGAGTGTGGGCGCGCGGATTCATAGCGTGCACGTGGAGCGCAGGGGGACGATTGCGCCGCAACACCCGGAAGACTTTTCGGTGCTTGTGGGGGAGACTGTGCTGGCTGTGCGGCGACGGGCGAAGTACATTTTCATCGAGTTGAGTGGGGGCTTGTGTGTGCAGGTGCACTTGCGGATGACGGGGAATCTGTATGTGCTGCCGGACTATCGCTTTCTGCCAGCCAGTGTGCGGGTGTGGATGCGCTTGAAGGACGGGCGTGCGATTGTGTTTGCCGACGGGCGGGCCCTGGGGAAGGTGCACATGGTTTCTGCTGGGGAGGTTATTGTCCTCGAAGCGAGTCTTGGGCCGGAGCCGCTTGAGGCCGCTTTTACGCCCGTCGTGTTGAAGGCGATTCTGAAGGGACTGCGAGGGCCGGTGAAGCCCGCGATCATGGACCAGAAACGCGTCGCTGGGATTGGGAATATCTACGCAAGCGAGGCGCTGTGGCATGCGAAGATTGACCCGCGCGTGGCGGCGGGGGCCGTGTCCGCGCGTAAGGTAACGGCGCTGCATTCCGCCATTGTGAGGGTTTTAACGGAGGCGGCGGCGAGCGCGTACACGGAGTACTCGATGCCGGGGACTGTCGCTGAAAGCGAGAGCTTTGGCGTGGCTGTTTACGGGCGGAAGCGTGAAGCATGTTTGCGCTGTGGGAAGGAGGTTTTGCGGATCGTGCAGGCGGGGCGGAGTACGTTTTTTTGTGGCGGATGTCAGCGGTAGGGAGCTAAGCGGAACTTCCCTCGAAGCGGACTCGCCTACTTAAGAATGTTCGACGTCGATGATTGAATGGATCAGTTTGATCCGAGCCTCGCAGGAGGCTTATGATTCGCTCTCGCCATCATAACGGTCAAAGCTGGACAAGCTGCCGAATTTTCCATTCTCTCTGGCGACGCTGTATCCGATCGATCCGTCTAAATGACGATCCAGTTGACCTGAGCCTTTGGTCCTGGTCTTAACTTGTGATGATCCTCGGGGCTTCGATGCGGTCATTTTGTTCGCATTTGCGGTCCTAATTCCGGAAACCGACCGTTTCCCCTTTATTAACAAAGTCCAAACTTTAGGCTCGCGTTTAGGCAACGTACTCTCAGGCTGAGGTTCAACCGCCGGGTTGAGCGCGGTAGCCTTTGACTTCGAAGCGCCTGAACGGTTGATAGATAGAGAACTCACTACCTGATTCCGTGCCAAGTATTCCTCTAAAGATGCCGCGATGACTTTGGCTGATGGCGCGCTCGCCGTTCTGGGTAGTTTAGTTACGGGTTGACTCATCGAAAATGCGTCACGGAGTTTCGGTGCACCCAGTTTAGGCTTGGAATTGTGTATCGTCGGAGGTGAGTTCCGGGGAGTTGGGACACCCGATTTGGATTTTGGGATGGGTACTATTGTCCTTGCCGGTGTCGGACGCGCCGCGACTTGAACCTTTATGCGATCAGTGCTGCGGCAAGTATCTTTGTGCTTTTTCTTGAGGTGCTTCGCCATTTTCGATTTTATTAGTGACGCGCTGCAGAACTCGCATTTAACGAATTTGGCGGGACGGTGCGTGTCAACAACTTTGAGACAGTTTACATGGGAGTTTACTGAGTATTTTTTAGAGGTGGTTTGTTGATCCAGACCTGGTTGGGTGCTGGATGGGACTGTGGGGGACGGTTGACGAAGCGTTCGGGGTGAAGGATG